>NZ_CP058258.1:620000-1220000 GCF_013394695.1 Streptococcus sp. oral taxon 061 | reverse complement strand
GTGTGCCATTAATCTCGCCAAGTGCTACTCAAGATGGTTTGACAAAAGGACAAGACTTCCTCTTCATCGGAACATTCCAAGATAGTTTCCAAGGAAAAATCATCTCAAACTACGTTTCAAACAAATTGAACGCTAAGAAAGTTGTTTTGTATACTGATAACTCAAGTGACTATGCTAAAGGTGTTGCAAAAGCTTTCCGTGAATCATTTAAAGGTGAAATCGTAGCAGATGAAACATTTGTATCAGGTGATACAGATTTCCAAGCAGCTTTGACAAAAATCAAAGATAAAGACTTTGATGCTATCGTATTGCCAGGTTACTACACAGAAGCTGGTAAGATTGTAAACCAAGCTCGTGGTATGGGAATTGATAAGCCAATCATCGGTGGTGATGGATTTAATGGTGAAGAGTTTGTTCAACAAGCAACAGCAGAACGCGCATCAAACATTTACTTCATCTCTGGTTTCTCATCAACAGTTGATGTGTCAGATAAGGCGAAAGCTTTCCTTGAAGCATACCGTGCGAAATACAATGAAGAGCCTTCAACTTTTGCAGCTCTTGCATATGACTCAGTTTACCTTGTAGCAAATGCAGCAAAAGGTGCAAAAACTTCAGTTGATATCAAGAACAATCTTGCTAAAACACAAAACTTCGAAGGTGTTACAGGTCAAACAAGCTTTGATGCAGATCACAACACTGTGAAAACAGCCTTCATGATGACCATGAATAATGGTAAAGTAGAAGCGGCAGAAGTCGTAAAACCTTAATCTTATAGATATCGTAAATGGGGAATGAGCTTTTACTCACTCCCTGTTTCGGTATTTATAAAGGGATTATTTTTTTAGAAAAATCCTAAAAATAAAACTTAGAAAGAGTGAACCATATGCTTCAACAACTTGTCAATGGTTTGATCCTAGGGAGTGTTTATGCGCTACTAGCCCTGGGTTATACCATGGTTTATGGAATTATCAAGCTTATTAACTTTGCCCATGGTGATATCTATATGATGGGTGCTTTCATGGGTTATTTCTTGATTAATGCCCTCCATTTAAATTTCTTTTTAGCCTTAATTTTGTCCATGATTGGCTCAGCTATTCTCGGTGTTATCATCGAGTTTCTAGCCTACCGTCCACTCCGACATTCAACTCGTATCTCTGTATTGATTACTGCTATTGGGGTATCCTTCTTGCTTGAGTATGGAATGGTCTATCTAGTAGGTGCCAATACACGTGCCTTTCCTCAAGCAATCCAAACAGTTCGTTATGACTTGGGTCCAATCAGTCTAACAAATATTCAATTGTTGATTTTGACAGTTTCGATTGTCTTGATGATTCTTTTGCAACTCATCGTGCAAAAAACAAAAATGGGGAAGGCCATGCGTGCCGTATCTGTAGATAGTGATGCAGCTCAGTTGATGGGGATCAACGTAAACCGTACAATCAGTTTCACCTTTGCCTTAGGATCAGCTCTGGCTGGTGCAGCAGGTGTCTTGATTGCCCTTTATTACAACTCTCTCGAACCATTGATGGGAATGACTCCAGGTATTAAATCTTTCGTTGCTGCCGTTCTTGGTGGTATCGGTATCATACCTGGTGCAGCTCTTGGAGGTTTTGTAATTGGTCTATTGGAAACTTTTGCAATCGCTTTTGGATTGTCAGATTTCCGTGATGCCATCGTGTATGGAATCTTGCTCTTAATCTTGATTGTTCGTCCAGCTGGTATCCTTGGTAAGAATGTGAAAGAGAAGGTGTAAACAATGAAAGTAAATGTAAAAGCTAATATTCTCTGGATATTCCTTTTGTTGCTTGGATATGGTATGATTAGCCTCTTAGTTTCACTTGGTATTTTAAACCTTTTCCATATTCAAATTCTGGAGCAAATCGGTATCAACATTATTCTTGCAGTAGGACTTAACCTAATCGTTGGTTTCTCTGGCCAATTTTCACTTGGACATGCTGGATTTATGGCTATCGGTGCTTATGCTGCAGCTATTATCGGTTCAAAATCTCCAACTTATGGTGCCTTCTTTGGAGCTATGTTGCTCGGCGCCATCATTGCTGGTTTAGTTGCCCTCATCGTAGGAATTCCTACCCTCCGTTTGAAGGGGGACTATCTTGCAGTTGCGACACTTGGGGTTGCTGAGATTATTCGTATCTTAATTGTCAATGGCGGTAATCTTACAAATGGAGCTGCAGGTATTTTGGGAATTCCAAGTTTCACTAACTGGCAAATGGTATATATCTTTGCCGTGATTACAACTATTTTAACACTGAACTTTTTACGTAGTCCAATCGGTCGTTTAACCTTGTCTGTTCGTGAAGATGAAATTGCGGCTGAGTCAGTAGGGGTCAATACAACAAAAATCAAAATTATTGCTTTTGTATTTGGAGCTATGACTGCAAGTATTGCAGGATCACTCCAAGCAGGATTTGTCGGTTCAGTTGTACCAAAAGATTATAGTTTTATCAACTCTATCAACGTTTTGATCATCGTTGTATTTGGTGGTTTGGGATCAATCACAGGATCAATTGTTGCGGCCATTGTTCTTGGTATTTTGAATATGTTACTCCAAGACGTTGCTAGCGTTCGTATGATTATCTATGCTTTGGCTTTGGTACTTGTTATGATTTTCAGACCAGGTGGACTCCTTGGTACATGGGAATTGAGCCTATCACGTCTCTTTAAAAAAGGTAAGAAGGAGGGACAAAACTAATGGCATTACTTGAAGTAAAAAACTTAACCAAACATTTTGGTGGTTTGACGGCTGTTGGAGATGTAACTCTCGAATTGAATGAAGGTGAACTTGTTGGCTTGATTGGACCGAATGGAGCGGGCAAAACAACTCTTTTCAACTTGCTGACAGGAGTTTATGAACCGAGTGAAGGAACTGTTACTTTGGATGGACACTTACTAAATGGGAAGCAACCTTATAAAATCGCATCCCTTGGTTTAGGGCGTACCTTCCAAAATATTCGTCTTTTTAAAGACCTGACAGTTTTGGACAATGTTCTCATCGCATTTAGCAATCATCATAAACAACATGTATTTGCTAGTTTCTTGCGCTTGCCAGCTTTCTATAAGAATAAAGAAGAATTGAAAGCCAAAGCTTTAGAATTACTAAAAATCTTTGATTTAGATGGTGATGCTGAAACTTTAGCTAAAAACTTAGCTTATGGTCAACAACGTCGTTTGGAGATTGTTCGTGCTCTTGCCACAGAACCTAAAATTCTTTTCTTGGATGAGCCTGCAGCGGGAATGAATCCACAAGAAACGGCAGAATTGACTGAGTTGATTCGTCGTATCAAAGATGAATTCAATATTACTATCATGCTGATTGAACATGATATGAACTTGGTCATGGAGGTCACAGAGCGTATCTATGTTCTTGAGTATGGTCGTTTGATTGCTCATGGAACACCAGATGAAATTAAGAACAACAAACGCGTTATCGAAGCTTATCTTGGAGGTGAAGCCTAATGTCTATGTTAAAAGTTGAAAACCTCTCAGTACACTACGGTATGATTCAAGCTGTACGTGATGTAAGCTTTGAAGTCAATGAAGGAGAAGTTGTTTCTCTAATCGGTGCTAACGGTGCAGGTAAAACAACTATTCTTCGTACTCTATCAGGACTTGTTCGTCCAAGTTCTGGTCGAATTGAATTTTTGAGTCAAGAAATCCAAAAGATGCCTGCACAGAAGATTGTGGCATCAGGACTTTCTCAAGTACCAGAAGGTCGTCATGTCTTCCCTGGTTTGACAGTTATGGAAAACTTGGAGATGGGAGCTTTTCTTAAGAAAAATCGTGAAGAGAACCAAGCTAATTTGAAGAAGGTATTTTCACGTTTCCCACGTTTGGAAGAACGTAAAAACCAGGATGCAGCAACTCTATCTGGTGGTGAACAGCAGATGCTTGCCATGGGGCGTGCACTTATGTCGACACCAAAACTCCTTCTTTTGGATGAACCATCAATGGGTCTTGCTCCGATTTTTATCCAAGAAATTTTTGATATCATCCAAGATATTCAAAAACAAGGAACAACCGTTCTCTTAATTGAGCAAAATGCTAATAAAGCACTAGCCATCGCTGACCGAGGATATGTTCTTGAAACAGGAAAGATTGTCCTATCAGGAACAGGAAAAGAACTCGCAGCATCAGATGAAGTCAGAAAAGCATATCTAGGTGGCTAAAACAATCCAGTGGATTGTTTTAGTCGGCAGATAAAGATTGCGCAAGCAATCCACATTAGTCCGGGGGACCATTTAGTCGGCGGATAGAGATTGCAAAGCAATCATACAATCTACATAAGTATAAGATTAAGGGCTCTAAGTTGAGCTCTTTTTCGTAAAGTCCTTCAGATTTTTCTGAATCTTGAAAAAGAAATGAAAGCGTTTGATAGCTTTCCGTAAAAAGTGTATAATAAAACTATAAACATAAAGGAGATTTCCTATGGCAGTTAAAGATTTTATGACTCGTAAGGTCGTTTATATTAGTCCTGATACAACTGTTGCGCATGCAGCAGATTTAATGCGTGAACAAGGCTTGCACCGTCTTCCTGTTATTGAAAATGATAAATTAGTAGGATTGGTGACAGAAGGAACAATTGCTGAAGCTAGTCCATCAAAAGCAACTAGTCTTTCAATCTTTGAGATGAACTACTTGCTAAACAAGACAAAGGTAAAAGATGTCATGATTCGTGATGTTGTTACTGTTTCAGGATATGCTAGTTTGGAAGATGCAACCTATCTCATGTTGAAAAATAAGATTGGTATCTTACCAGTTGTTGATAATGGTCAATTGTATGGCGTTATAACAGATCGAGATGTATTCGGAGCCTTTCTTGAAATTGCTGGTTATGGTGAAGAGGGAATCCGTGTTCGTTTTATCACAGAAAATGAAGTTGGGGTACTCGGTAAGATTGTTTCTTTAATCGTTGAGGAAAATCTTAATATTTCTCATACTGTTAATATTCCACGTAAAGATGGTAAGATTGTTATCGAAGTCCAAATTGAGGGAACGGTTGATCTTAGTTCCTTGAAGAAGAAATTTGAAGAAGAGAATATTTTCGTAGATGAAATTACCAAAACTGCAGCAAAAAAACTCTAAAAAATAAACTATCATTGTTTTATACTTGCGAAAAAAATTTTTTTCTAGTATAATAGTTTATTGTGAGCAAACCTCACTTACCCCATGCAAAGACTTGGGGTCATTAGACCAAAAGGAGGAACATATCAATGGCTAAATACGAAATTCTTTATATCATTCGTCCAAACATTGAAGAAGAAGCGAAAAACGCTTTGGTAGCACGTTTTGACTCTATCTTGACTGACAATGGTGCAACTGTTGTTGAATCAAAAGATTGGGAAAAACGTCGTCTTGCATACGAAATCCAAGATTTCCGTGAAGGACTTTACCACATCGTTAACGTTGAAGCAAACGATGATGCAGCTCTTAAAGAGTTTGACCGTTTGTCAAAAATCAACGCTGACATTCTTCGTCACATGATCGTCAAGCTTGACGCGTAAGAAGGTAGATTATGATTAACAATGTTGTACTTGTAGGGCGTATGGTACGTGACGCTGAGTTGCGTTATACCCCATCAAATGTAGCAGTAGCTACTTTTACTCTTGCAGTAAACCGTACATTCAAGAGTCAAAATGGTGAACGTGAGGCTGATTTTATCAATGTCGTAATGTGGCGCCAACAGGCTGAAAACCTTGCTAACTGGGCTAAAAAAGGCTCACTTATCGGGGTTACAGGTCGTATCCAGACTCGTAGTTACGATAACCAGCAAGGACAACGTGTCTACGTGACTGAAGTCGTAGCTGAAAATTTCCAAATGTTGGAAAGCCGTAGCGTGCGTGAAGGTCAAACTGGTGGAGGTCATTCTGCACCAAGTTCAAATTATTCAGCACCTACACAATCAGTACCTGACTTTTCACGAGATGAAAATCCATTTGGAACAACCAATCCATTGGATATTTCAGACGATGATTTACCATTCTAATGGACAATTAATACTATAAAGGAGAAAAAACATGGCTCAACAACGTCGTGGCGGATTCAAACGCCGTAAAAAAGTTGATTACATCGCAGCAAACAAAATTGAATATGTTGATTACAAAGATACTGAGCTTCTTAGCCGTTTCGTTTCAGAACGTGGGAAAATCCTTCCACGTCGTGTAACTGGAACTTCAGCTAAAAACCAACGTAAAGTAACAACAGCTATCAAACGCGCTCGCGTAATGGCTTTGATGCCTTTCGTAAACGAAGATTAAAAAAAAGACCCGGGTGGGTCTTTTTTTCAGGTCCACCGGACCTCTTTTTCACGAGCATGGAAATGTGAGAGCGAGTAAGACCCTTACGGGTCTTTTTTCACGAGATAGTTTTTTTCTGACCTTAGCGTGCTATAATGGTAATAGAAAGAGTAAAGGTTGGTAAGTCAAAGATGAATTGTACGATTAGAAATATGATTAAGTCTGACATTGAATCCTTATCTCATGGATTTATGAATCAAGGTTGGCCAGGTAGAGAGGAAATTTTGGCTAGATATTTTCTGGAACAGGAAAGTGGGGAGAGAGAAGTCTTAGTTGCAGAGATTGATGGTGCTGTAGCGGGCTACGTTACCATTTTGCCCTCTGCTAAACATGGTCCTTTTGCAGAAGTCTATCCAGAATTATCAGATTTTAATGTGTTTGAGCCTTTTCGAAATCAAGGGATTGGGAATCAACTGCTAGAAGAAGCAGAAAAACGAGTCAAGTTTGTTTCGAGTAAGGTCACTCTTGGTGTAGGTTTGCACTTAGGCTATGGTCCTGCCCAGAGATTGTATATCAGACGGGGCTACATTCCAGATGGGACGGGTGTTTGGTATAGAAATCAACCCTTGGAAATGAACGCTACTAGTCAAAACAATGATGATTTAGTTTTGTACTTATCTAAGGAATTCGAATAAGAGGTAGCAAATTTCTTTGAAGATAGGGGAATTCTCTACTTTATGGTATAATGGAAAGAGTGAATTGAAGGAGGTATTATAATGGATGCCAAGTTAAGATACAAGGCTAAGAAGATTAAGATTATCTTTTTTGATATAGATGATACTTTACGTAATTCAAAGACTGGCTTTATTCCAAGTACTATTCCTACAGTATTTCAACAATTGCGTGAGAAGGGAATCTTGACAGGAATTGCGACTGGTCGGGGCATATTTGGTGTTGTGCCAGAGATTCAGGAACTTAAGCCAGATTTCTTTGTGACCTTGAATGGTGCCTATATTGAGGATAAAAAAGGCCATGTCATATATAGTAATAAAATTGCTAAGGATAAGGTAGAAGAGTATATTGCTTGGACCAAGGAAGTTGGGATTGATTACGGTTTGGTGGGTAGTCATGCTGCTAAACTATCAAGACGAACAGAGACGATTAGCCAGGCGATTGACCCGATTTATCCTAATTTAGAGGTGGACCCTGATTTCTACCGAAAAGAAGATATTTATCAGATGTGGACATTTGAGGATCAGGGAGATGATTTGACGTTGCCTGAAAGTTTAGCATCGACTTTACGTATGGTACGCTGGCATGAATATTCATCAGATGTTGTGCCGATTTCCGGTTCAAAAGCAGCTGGAGTTGCAAAAGTTGTAGACCAATTAGGTTTAAAACCAGAAAACGTTATGGTTTTTGGGGACGGTCTTAACGATTTAGAACTCTTTGATTATGCAGGCATTAGTATTGCCATGGGTATTTCTCATGAAAAAATCAAAGAAAAAGCAGATTATATTACAAAAACATTAGAAGAAGATGGCATCTTTGATGCCTTAGAAGGATTTGGTATGGTAGAAAAAGAATTACATTTTCCACAAGTAGATATTGAAGCAGTAGATGGTCCAATTGCGACTATTAAGACAAATCATGGGGATATGCGTATTAAGCTTTTTCCTGATCACGCACCAAAAACAGTAGCCAACTTTATTGCTCTGTCAAAAGATGGTTACTATGACGGTGTGATTTTCCACCGTATTATTAAAGATTTTATGATTCAAGGTGGAGATCCAACTGGTACAGGTATGGGTGGCGAGTCTATCTATGGTCAATCTTTTGAAGATGAGTTTTCAGAAGAGCTCTACAATGTTCGCGGAGCTCTTTCTATGGCAAATGCTGGGCCAAATACAAATGGTAGCCAGTTCTTTATCGTGCAAAATCAACACTTGTCATATTCTAAGAAAGAAATTGCTCGTGGTGGTTGGCCAGAACCAATTGCGGAAATTTATGCTGAACAAGGTGGAACTCCTCACCTAGACCGTCGTCATACAGTATTCGGCCAACTTGCGGATGAAGTTTCTTATGAAGTTCTGGATGCAATTGCAGGTGTCGAAACAGGTGCCATGGACAAGCCAGTTGACGACGTAGTCATTGAAACTATTGAAATTGAGGACTAAAATGAAAATCGGTGATAAGCTAAATGGCCGTATTACTGGGATTCAGCCCTATGGAGCTTTTGTTGAGTTAGAAACAGGAGTGACAGGCCTAATTCATATCTCGGAGATTCGGACAGGATTTATCGAAAATATTTACGAGGTTTTAAAAATTGGTGATGAAGTCCAGGTACAAGTAGTAGATTTTGACGAATATACAGGGAAGGCTAGCCTTTCCATTCGTACCTTGGAAGAAGAAAAACATCAACTTCCTAGACGGAGACGTTTTTCGAATGATCGCATCAAACATGGATTCGCGCCGCTTGGTCGCATGATGCCTGTTTGGACACGAGAAGCCTTGGAGCATTTAAAGAAAAACAGTAATTGATATCCCTCAAATCATTGTGATGTTATTATATTTTGTTATAATAGAAGTATGAACGAAGAACAATTATTAAAATCAGGAGAGCGCATTAACCAACTCTTCTCTACAGATATCAAGATTATTCAAAATAGAGAGGTTTTCAGCTATTCCGTGGATAGTGTTCTCCTGTCTCGTTTTCCTCGTTTTCCTAAAAATGGGTTGATAGTGGATTTCTGTGCGGGCAATGGAGCTGTTGGGCTTTTTGCCAGTAGTCGTACCAAAGCTAAAATTCTATCTGTAGAAATTCAGGAACGTCTCGCTGATATGGCTGAACGGTCAGTGCGTTTAAACGGCTTGGAAGAGCAGATGCAGGTTATTTGTGATGATTTGAAGAACATGCCTAGCTACATTCAGGGGAGCAAGGTCGATTTGATTTTGTGCAATCCGCCTTATTTTAAGGTAGATCCAAATTCTAATCTGAACGAAAGCGAGCATTACCTTTTAGCTCGGCATGAAATTACGACCAATCTCAAGGAAATCTGTCGTAGTGCCCAGAGTATTCTCAAATCAAACGGGCGTTTGGCAATGGTTCATCGTCCAGATAGATTATTAGATATTTTAGCTACACTCCAACAGCATAATCTGGCTCCAAAGCGCCTACAATTTGTTTACCCTAAACGGGAGAAGGAAGCTAATATGCTTTTGATTGAGGCTATCAAGGACGGTTACACTAGTGGCTTTAAGGTTTTACCACCCCTCATTGTTCATAATAGTGATGGTACTTATACACCAGAAATTCAAGAGATTTACTATGGATCATAAGGCTTATATGTATGTGGTTGAGTGCCGTGATGGTTCCTACTATACAGGCTATACAACAGATGTCAAGAGACGTGTCGCTGTCCACAATAGTGGCAAAGGAGCCAAGTATACACGAGCTAGATTACCAGTAAAACTCATCTATGTAGAAGGTTTTGATAGTAAGGAAGAAGCAATGTCGGCTGAGGCTCTACTCAAACGGAAGAAGCGTCCTCAGAAGGAAAGCTACCTAAACGATAATCAAAATAAAAATCTAGTGAATGCTTTTAACCTATAAAGAGAAGCCCTTTAGGTTTCTCTTACTTTTGTCAAAAATTGAAAAAAATGCTACAATAAAGAGAATAAAGAAACGAGGTATTATCATGTCTAAGATTCTAGTATTTGGTCACCAAAATCCAGATTCAGATGCTATCGGTTCATCAGTAGCCTTCGCTTATCTTGCAAAAGAAGCTTATGGTTTGGATACAGAAGCAGTAGCTCTTGGTACTCCAAATGAAGAAACAGCTTTCGTATTGGACTATTTTGGTGTGGAAGCACCACGCGTGATCACATCAGCTAAAGCAGAAGGTGCAGAGCAAGTCATCTTAACAGACCACAATGAATTCCAACAATCTGTTTCAGATATCGCTGAAGTAGAAGTTTACGGTGTAGTGGACCACCACCGTGTGGCTAACTTTGAAACTGCTAGCCCACTTTACATGCGTTTGGAGCCAGTTGGATCAGCATCTTCTATCGTATACCGCATGTTCAAAGAGCATGGCGTAGCTGTACCAAAAGAAATTGCAGGTTTGATGCTTTCAGGTTTGATTTCAGATACTCTTCTTTTGAAATCTCCAACAACACACCCATCTGATAAAGTGATTGCACCTGAATTGGCTGAATTGGCTGGCGTTAACTTGGAAGAATACGGTCTTGCAATGCTCAAGGCTGGTACAAACTTAGCAAGTAAATCAGCAGAAGAATTGATCGACATCGATGCTAAGACTTTTGAACTCAACGGAAACAACGTTCGTGTGGCTCAAGTCAACACAGTTGATATTGCTGAAGTCTTGGAACGCCAAGCTGAAATCGAAGCAGCCATTCAAGCAGCAAATGCAGCTAACGGCTACTCTGACTTTGTTTTGATGATTACTGATATTGTGAATTCAAACTCAGAAATTTTGGCTCTTGGTGCTAATATGGACAAGGTAGAAGCAGCTTTCAATTTCAAACTTGAAAACAACCATGCCTTCCTTCCAGGTGCTGTTTCACGTAAGAAACAAGTAGTACCACAATTGACTGAAAGCTTTAATGCATAATGATAGATGGGAAAACCCAGTATTAAAAAGGAGTTTCGACTCCTTTTTTGCTAGGAGAGAAGTATGCTAGAAAATGGTGATTTAATCTTTGTGAAAGATAGTTCGGATATAGGGAAAGCCATCCAGGAATCTACTGGCAACTATAGCCATGTGGCCATTTTTTTAGATGGTTTCATCTATCATGCAACAACGGAAGGTGGTGTCATTGCCCAATCCCCTGAAGATTTTTTTGAAGCTGAAAGAATCTATGATCTTTATCGCTATGCGGAGATTGATTGTACAGAGGTTAAAAAGCGGGCAGAGTGCCACTTAGGTACACCCTATAATGCTTCCTTTTATCCAGATGGAGATGGTTTCTATTGTTCTCAGTTCATCGCTGAACTACTACCTATTTTTGAGACCATTCCTATGAAATTTGGTAATGATGACTGGGAAATCAGTGATTTCTGGAGTGAATATTATCGTGAACTAGGACTTCCAGTACCTTTGAATCAGCCTGGCACTAACCCGAGTCAATTAGCAGCATCACTACTTTTAGCATGTAAAGAAAGGAATCTTCATGATTCAGATTTTTAATCCATCACGATTGACACGGCAGCCATTCTTTAGGGACTTGGTAGACTATCTTGATCAGCATGATGATGTTATTCTACGCGAAATTAAGGCTCAGTTTCCAGAGATACCAGTTGACAAGTATTTGGAGGAATATATTAAAGCGGGTTTGATTTTGAGAGAGAATAAACGCTATTATCTCAATCTTCCCTTTCTAGAATCTGCAAAATCTCTTGCACTAGACCAAGAAGTCTTTGTGAGGAATGATAGTCATGTTTATCAAGAAATCCTGGATAAACATTTTCAAACTGAATTGCGCAATCAAACAAATGCAGCTATCCTAGAAGAGCACACCGATTTTGCAAGGGAAAAGATGACCTTGTCTAATTACTTTTACAAGGTCAAGTTCCAGTATCCACTGACGGAAGAACAGCAGAGACTGTATGAGATTTTAGGGGATGTCAATCCTGAGTATGCCCTCAAGTATATGACAACATTTTTACTCAAGTTCCTCAAAAAAGACCAGCTTATGCAGAAACGACCTGATATCTTTGTTGATAGTCTAATCTTATTAGGCTACATTGTTCAAAATGAAGATGGGAAATATGAGTTGGCTGTAGAATTTGATAAAGAAAGACTCATATTTATAAAAAAATAAAGGCTCGGAAATTTCCTAGCCTTCTTTTAATTTATTATAGATAACGTTCTGCGATAGCTGCATCTCCAGGATAGTCTTCTTTTTGCCCTTGGATGATTTGGTAGCAGTCGGCTCCTTTACCAGCGATAATCACAGCGTCCAGTTCTTGACTTGTAACAGACATGGCAGCCTTGATGGCTTGCTCACGGTCGGCAATCTTTTCAACAGGACGATGGATGTAGCTACTAATTTCATCAGCAATGGCCATTGGATCTTCATAGTTTGGATCGTCAGCTGTTAGAAAGACTTGAATTTCAGGATGTTGATTGAGGAGAAGTCCAAAGTCCTTACGACGGCTTTCTCCCTTGTTTCCAGTTGAACCAAGTACTAAAGCAATCTTTCCAGTCTGATGTGTTTCAACGACTGAGATCAATTTCTTCAAGCTATCACCATTATGGGCGTAGTCTATGAAAACTTTTGCGCCATTTTTTTGAGTGAGAACTTCCATACGGCCAGGGACGCGTGTTGTAGCAATCCCTTTTTTTATGTCTTCAAGACTAGCACCTAAACGAAGACAAGCCAGTCCAGCTGCGACAGCATTCTCTTGGTTGAAGTGTCCAATTAGTTGGATATCATAATCGCCAGCTAATTTACCAGTAGCTGAGAAGCTAAAGGCTTTGGAGTTCTCGATTTGGTTACTTGATTGGCTACCGTAGAAGTCATGGTCTTGGTTCTCAACTTGTTCTTTCAGAACAGAGAAGTGATCCATATCACTATTAATGACAACTGCGCGACTATTTTTCATCAAGAGACGTTTGTGATAAAAATAATCTTCAAAGGTCGGATGCTCAATAGGACCAATATGGTCAGGACTAATGTTGAGGAAGACACCGACATCAAAGGTCAGGCCGTAAACCCGTTTCACCAAGTAGGCTTGGCTGGATACTTCCATAATAAGATGAGTTCTTCCATTATCAACTGCCTGGGCCATCATCTCAAAGAGATCAATGCTTTCAGGAGTTGTTAGAGCAGATTTAAAGAAAGTCTTACCGTCCAAAGTAGTGTTCATGGTTGACAACATAGCTGGACGATGTTCTTGATTTAAGATGTTATAAGCAAAGTAAGCTGCTGTTGTTTTTCCTTTAGTCCCAGTGAAAGCAAGAAGTTTTAATTTCTCTTGTGGATTGCCATAAAACTCCATAGCAATCAAACTCATGGCTTTCTTAATATCGCTAACGACAATAACAGGGATGCCTACTTCATAGTCTTGTTCAGCTACATACCAACCAAGACCTTGTGCGATTGCCGAGAGGAGAAATTCCTTCTTAAAAGCAGCTCCTTTTACAAAAAAGAGGCTATTATCTTTTGCTTTTCGACTATCGTAGCAGATGCTATCAAAAACGACATCACTGTAATAATAATGGTAATGTCCTTGGTCAATAATCTCACGGAAGAGATCGTCTTTCTTTAAAATATCTAATACGGTTTCAATCTTTATCATACTTTCTATTGTAAACTGAAAGTCTGAATTTTACAAGTAACAAGGAAAAGTTTATAATGGAAGATAAGGAACATTTCCTAGTTATTAAAAATGAATGAGGAAGTTATGTCTAACGAAAATAATCATCAGCAGGCCCAGATGTTACGAGGGACTGCCTGGCTAACAGCAAGTAACTTTATCAGTCGCCTCCTCGGGGCTATTTACATTATTCCCTGGTATATTTGGATGGGGACTTATGCCGCAACAGCTAACGGTCTCTTTACCATGGGCTATAATATCTACGCTTGGTTCTTGTTGATTTCGACAGCAGGTATCCCGGTGGCTGTAGCTAAGCAGGTTGCTAAATACAATACCATGCAAGAAGAAGAGCATAGTTTTGCCCTGATTCGAAGTTTCTTGGGCTTTATGACTGTGCTAGGGCTTGCCTTTGCCTTGATCTTATACCTCTTTGCACCTTGGTTGGCGGACCTTTCCGGAGTCGGTAAGGACTTGATTCCCATTATGCAAAGTTTAGCTTGGGCGGTCTTGATTTTCCCATCTATGAGTGTTATCCGTGGATTTTTCCAAGGAATGAGTAATCTCAAGCCTTATGCAATGAGTCAAATTGCGGAGCAAGTTATCCGTGTTATTTGGATGCTCTTAGCAACCTTTATCATCATGAAACTTGGTTCAAGAGATTATCTATCGGCGGTTACCCAATCTACCTTTGCGGCTTTTGTGGGAATGGTAGCTAGCTTCGCTGTCTTACTTTATTTCCTTTACAAGGAAGGTATGCTTCAAAAAGTATTTGAAACTCGAGATAAGATTGATAGTAAGAGTCTACTGGTTGATACGATTAAGGAAGCTATTCCTTTTATTATAACAGGTTCAGCTATTCAACTTTTCCAAATCTTGGACCAAATGACCTTTATCAATAGCATGAAGTGGTTTACCAACTACAGTAATGAAGATTTGGTTGTCATGTTTTCTTATTTCTCTGCCAATCCTAATAAGATCACCATGATTTTGATTTCCGTAGGAGTATCAATCGGTAGCGTTGGTTTGCCTCTCTTGACCGAGAACTATGTCAAGGGTGATTTGCCAGCAGCTTCTCGGTTGGTGCAAGATAGTATTACTATGCTCTTCTTATTCCTACTACCTGCAACGGTTGGAGTAGTCATGGTAGGGGAACCCCTCTATACAGTCTTTTACGGCAAACCTGATAGTTTGGCTTTGGGCTTGTTTGTCTTTGCAGTCTTGCAGTCAACAATCCTAGGTTTGTACATGGTCTTGTCTCCAATGCTTCAGGCTATGTTCCGTAATCGTAAGGCAGTTCTATATTTTATCTATGGTTCGCTTGCTAAGCTTGTCTTACAACTACCAACAATAGCGATTTTCCACAGTTATGGACCATTAATTTCAACGACCATCGGTCTTATCATCCCAATTGTTTTAATGTACCGTGAAATCTGTCAGATTACAGGTGCTCGCCGAAAGATTATTCTGAAGAGAACAATCTTAGTTACTATTTTGACTCTAGTTATGTTTATTCTAGTAGGACTCTTGCAATGGATTATTGGATTTGTCTTCCAACCAACTGGACGTTTCTGGAGTTTCCTATATGTCGCCTTAATTGGTACAATCGGTGGCGGGCTTTACGGAGTTATGTGTCTCTATACTCGTCTCTTGGATAAGGTTATTGGACAGGAAAAAGCAAATCAGTTACGAGCACGATTAAAATTATCATAATACTTTATAAATAAAACGAACAATTTAAACTTTTTGCGTAAAAGAGTCTAAATTGTTCTTTTTTTCTTAAAAAAATACAAAAAAATATAAAAAATGTAGAAAAAAATAAATTTTTAGAGAATTATTGCTTGACTAAAAAAAACAATAGCTGTATAATGATACAAATATTTAAATTTGGAGGTTCTGTTTATGAAAAAGTCTAAGGCAAAATATCTGACGCTAGCAGGCGTTGCCCTAAGTGCCGGTCTGCTATTGGCGGCTTGTAGCAACTCAGCTAGTTCTACAAAGACATATAATTATGTATATGGTAATGACCCCTCAAGTCTTAACTATCTCCTAGAAAACCGTGCAACAACAGGTGATGTTGTGACAAACTTGGTTGATGGTTTGATGGAAAATGATCAATACGGGAACTACATTCCTTCATTGGCAGAAGATTGGACTGTTTCCAAAGATGGTTTGACTTATACTTACAAACTTCGCAAGGACGCCAAATGGTATACAGCAGATGGTGAAGAGTATGCACCAGTGACAGCACAAGATTTTGTGACAGGATTGAAGTATGCTGCGGATAAAAATTCAGAAGCCTTGTATCTAGTGCAAGATTCTGTTGCTGGTCTGGCTGACTATGTTAGCGGAAAAACTACAGACTTTTCAACAGTTGGAGTAAAAGCTATTGACGAACAGACTGTTCAATATACTTTGACTCAACCAGAACCTTATTGGAATTCAAAAACAACTGCAACTATTCTGTTCCCAGTAAATGCTGATTTCTTGAACTCAAAAGGGGATGATTTCGGTAAAGTGGATCCAGCAAACATCTTGTATAATGGTCCATTTATTCTCAAATCATTCACTTCGAAATCTGTTCTTGAATACAAGAAAAATCCAAACTATTGGGATGCAAAAAATGTATTTGTAGATGATGTCAAGTTGACTTACTATGATGGAAGCGACCAAGATGCGCTTGTTCGTAACTTTAGCGAAGGTGTCTATAGTTTTGCCCGTCTCTATCCAAATAGTTCAAGTTTTGCAGGTGTGCAAGAGAAATACAAGGATAATATTATCTACAGTATGCAAACTGCGACTTCTTTCTACTTTAACTTTAACTTAGATAGAAAATCTTATAACCACACATCAAAAACGACAGACGCTGAAAAGACAGCTCAACAAGAAGCAGTTTTAAACAAATCATTCCGTCAAGCCATTAACTTTGCCTATGACCGTACAGCTTATGGAGCTCAGTCACAAGGGGAAGAGGGAGCAACAAAGATTATCAGAAACTTGCTCGTTCCACCTTCATTTGTAACTCTTGATGGTAAAGATTTTGGGGATGTCGTCGCTTCTAAGATGGTTAACTACGGCCAAGTATGGCAAAATGTGAACTTTGCGGATGCACAAGATGCCTATTATAATGCTGATAAGGCCAAAGAAGCTTTTGCACAAGCCAAGAAAGAATTGGAAGCTAAAGGCGTACAATTCCCTATTCATCTAGACTTGCCAGTAGACCAATCATATAAGAAGGGTGTCCAAGAGGCAAGTTCCTTCAAACAATCTATCGAGTCCGTCTTGGGTGCAGATAATGTCGTCATCGATATTCAAATGCTGACTACAGAAGAAATGGATAGTATCGGTTACCTTGCTAACACAGCTGCCCAAAAAGATTATGACCTCTACAATGGTGGTTGGAGCCCTGACTACCAGGATCCATCAACTTATCTTGATACACTTAACCTTACAAATGGTGGTTCATTGCAAAACCTTGGCTTAGAACCTGGTGAAAGTAATGCTAAAGCAACTGCGGTTGGCTTGGATACCTACACTAAGATGCTAGAAGAAGCCAATGCTGAACAAGATTTGACCAAACGTTATGACAAATACGCTGAAGCACAAGCTTGGTTGGTGGATAGCTCTCTCACACTTCCAAACGTATCTCTTGGTGGAACACCAGGAATCAGAAAAACAGTTCCATTCTCTGCTGCTTTCTCTCAAGCTGGTAACAAGGGTGTTGAATCATATAAATACGTTAAGTTGCAAGATAAGATTGTCACAACGGCTGAGTATGAAGAAGCTAGACAAAAATGGCTGAAAGAAAAAGAAGAATCTAATAAAAAAGCCCAAGAAGAATTAGCAAAACACGTTAAATAATCAGTCTATTCAACAGGAAAAACGATAGTTTCTCAGGAAGCTATCGTTTTTGTATAGTTTGAAACTATAACTAGCTCTTGAAAACAAGAAAACGAAGGATCCAAAATAAGTGGTACAATAGTTACTATAGATTTGGAGGTATTGTATGAGTAAATCATTTCACATCAACACAATTTTAGCACAAGCAGGGATCAAGTCTGATGAAGCAACAGGTGCTTTGGTTACACCAATCCACTTTTCAACGACTTATCAGCATCCAGAATTTGGTCAGTCCACTGGATTTGACTATACTCGCACTAAAAACCCAACTCGAAGCAAGGCAGAGGAAGTCTTGGCAGCTATTGAATCAGCCCACTATGCTCTAGCAACTAGTTCAGGTATGTCTGCGATTGTGTTGGCCTTTAGTGTCTTCCCAGTAGGAAGCAAGGTTTTGGCTGTCCGTGACCTTTACGGTGGTTCTTTCCGCTGGTTCAATCAAGTGGAACAGGAAGGACGTTTCCACTTTACTTATGCAAACACAGAAGAAGAGCTAGTTGCTGAGCTAGAAAAGGATGTGGATGTACTCTATATTGAAACACCAACTAACCCTTTGATGTTGGAATTTGATATTGAAAAATTGTCAAAACTAGCTCATGCAAAAGGTGCTAAAGTTGTCGTTGATAATACTTTCTATAGCCCGATTTACCAACGTCCGATTGAAGACGGTGCAGATATCGTCCTTCATTCAGCGACAAAATACCTTGCAGGACATAATGATGTTCTAGCTGGTGTGGTTGTGACAGATAGTGCGGATTTATACGAAAAACTCTTTTACAATCTCAACACTACTGGGGCTGTTTTGTCACCATTTGATAGTTATCAATTGATTCGTGGTCTTAAGACTTTGTCACTTCGTATGGAGCGCTCAACAGCTAATGCTCAAGAAATCGTAGCCTTTCTAGAACAATCACCTGCTGTCAAAGAAGTCTTGTATACAGGACGCGGGGGGATGATTTCCTTTAAAGTAGCTGATGAGAAGCGTATTCCTCATATCTTAAATACCTTGAAAGTATTCTCTTTTGCTGAAAGTTTAGGTGGGGTTGAAAGTCTGATTACCTATCCAACTACTCAAACCCATGCAGATATTCCTGCAGAGGTTCGTCATTCTTATGGATTGACAGATGACCTCTTACGCTTGTCTATTGGTATTGAGGATGTTAGAGATTTGATTGAAGACTTGCGTCAAGCCTTGGAAGGATAAAACTATGGGAAAATATGATTTTACGACCTTGCCCAATCGTTTTGGACACCATACATACAAATGGAAAGAAGCAGAAACTGACCGAGAAGTATTACCGGCTTGGATTGCTGATATGGACTTTGAGGTGTTACCTGAGATTCGTCAGACAGTCCATGACTATGCAGAGCAATTAGTCTATGGCTATACCTATGCTAGTGATGGGTTGATTGAAGCTGTTCAAAATTGGGAGGAAAAGCAGCATGGTTATCGCTTTGATAAGGATGCCCTAGTCTTTATCGAGGGAGTGGTACCTGCCATTTCAACAGCTATTCAAGCCTTCACCAAGGAAGGTGAAGCAGTGCTCATTAACACACCGGTTTATCCTCCTTTTGCTCGCAGTATTAAGCTTAATAATCGTAGACTAATCACCAACTCTCTAGTAGAAAAAGACGGACTTTTTGAGATTGATTTTGATCAATTAGAGAAAGATTTTGTCGAAGAGGATGTGAAACTCTACGTTCTCTGCAATCCTCATAATCCTGGTGGACGTGTTTGGGACAAAGAGGTTTTGGAGAAGATTGGACAACTGTGTCAAAAACATGGAGTTTTGTTGGTATCTGATGAAATCCACCAAGACTTAGCCTTGTTTGGACATAAACACCAGTCATTCAATACAGTAAATGAAGCCTTCAAAGAATTTTCACTAATTTTAAGCAGTGCTACCAAAACTTTCAACATTGCAGGAACCAAGAATTCTTACGCTATTATCGAGAATCCTAAGTTAAGAGTGGCTTTCCAAAAACGCCAGCTTGCTAATAATCAACATGAAATCTCAGGTTTGGGATATTTGGCAACAGAAACAGCTTATCGCTATGGTGAAGATTGGTTGACAGAACTTAAAGAACTGATTGAGAAACACATCAATTATGTAGTGGATGTATTTGGCAAAGAAACTAAAATCAAGGTCATGAAACCTCAAGGGACTTATCTCATTTGGCTAGATTTTTCAGCCTATGATATTAGCGATGAAGAATTAAGAAGCCTTTTAAGAGACGAAGCCAAGGTTATCCTGAACAGAGGCTTGGACTTTGGTGAAGAAGGAGCTCTCCACGCTCGCTTAAATGTTGCTATGCCGACATCTATTTTGGAAGAAGTCTGCCAACGAATCATTTCCACTTTTTCAAATCATTAAAAAACTAGCCTTTTAGGAGAAAAGTACTCCTAGAAGGCTATTTTCATAGGCAGAAATATGGTATAATTAAGAGATAAAGTAAAGGGGACACTATGGCTAAATTGATTCCAGGAAAGCTTCGAATGGAGGGAGTAGAACTCTACGAAACTGGTCAGATTGAAATCATTAAAGAACAGGACCATCGCATCTATGCGCGTGTAGCGGAGGAAGAAATTCGCTATAGTTTGGATGACGATTTGATTTTTTGTACCTGTGCTTTTTTCAAAAAAAGAGGTTACTGTGTTCATTTGGCAGCATTGGAATATTACCTAAAAAATGACCAACTAGGGCAAGAAATCTTACTCAATCTAGAGGCTAATCAGGAAGAAAAGGAAACTGTTGAGACACAAGTGACTTTCGGAGGAAAATTCTTGGAGTCTATCCAAGCACCTAGTCAGTCTGACCTCTATCAGCTTTCTGCACAGGGTCAGGTAGAAGCAGGAACTAATCGTATTATCTGGACTTTAAGGATTGGTCTTTCTCAGCAAGACAAGTTTTATGTGATTAGGGATATCCCTCTTTTCTTAAAAGTCATAGAGTTTTCCAAACCTTACATGATAGGAAAGCATTATGAGTCTTCATTAAAACTTGAACAATTTGATAAAGCCAGTCAAGAAGTTTTGAATTTCTTATTAGGTTTGGTTGAAGAGAAGATTGACTACAATATTTTTTTTCCAAATCAAGGGCGACATCTCTATTTCCCTAAAACCTTTTTTGAGCAGGGGGCTAGTCTACTGATGGGCTTAGATGCCTTTCAGTTTGACCACCAACTTTCGAGTTATCATCATCTTCTCTTCCAAGACTTTGATGGCCAAACAGGTTTATTTTCATTTAGAATTGAAGAAAAATCCAACTATTTTGAAATGGAAATTTTCGAACAGGCAGGGCTTAATTTCTTTTACAGAGGACAAGTATTATTCTCCAAGGGGAATTTTTTCCTGATGACGAAAAAACAGGCTAGTTTATTAGATGCTCTTAGAAAAGTTCCTTTAGATCATAGTGGTAGGAAGATTTTACAGTTTGATAGTAGTGATCGAGATCTCTTAGCTTCGACCTTGTCCCAGTTTAAAGAGCTCGGAAAAGTAGAGGCTCCTGAGTCGCTTCAAATTCAATCTTTCCGCCCGTCTTTCTACATGGAACGAGAAGAGGACGGATCTATTCGTTTAGATATGCAGTTCCAATATGAAACTTGCTTAATAACTACTCGAAATGAACTAGAGAATCTCCCTTTTGCTAGTGATATTCAACTAGAAAAAAAGATTTTTCAGCTAGCTCTATCAGCTGGATTTGAAGCAGATTTTCATTCATGGCGTCAGAGTTTGAAAGCTGATGCAATCCATACGTTCTTTCAGGAAATTTTGCCAGCCTTTGCGGTGCTTGGAGAATTAAAGATTTCTGAGAGCTTGCAGGACCTTTATCGAGTTCAGAAACCTCAAGTCCACATCTCGTCCAAGGGAAGTCTTCTAGAAATTCAATTTGATTTTCAGGATATAGATCAAGAAGAAATTAATCGAGCGATGAAGGCTCTGGTTGCAAAGCAAGATTATTATATTTCTTCCACTAACCAGGTTTATTATTTCGACGAAGAGACCAAGCGTATTCGTCAGGATTTGGATGATTTGGGAATTGGGGAGATAGAGAGTGATACTTTCCATGCACGCAAATCATTGTCTTATACCCTTTCTCATCTTTTTAAGGATCAGGACCAAGTAACATTTACCGAAGAATTTAGGCATTTGGCGCACGATTTGACGCATCCAGAGGATTTTCCGATGACAGCTCTGAATATCAAAGCTGATCTCAGAGATTATCAGAAAAAGGGGATTCAATGGCTTCAAATGCTTCACCATTATGGATTTGGTGGGATTTTAGCGGATGATATGGGACTTGGTAAGACCTTACAAGCTATTGCCTTTCTGAGTAGCCAGATGCACGAAAAAAACCGAGTTTTAATTCTTGCTCCATCTGGCCTCATCTATAATTGGGCTGATGAATTTAAAAAATTTGCACCACATTTGGATGTAGCTGTTGTGCATGGATTGAAACCTTATCGCGAGACTATTTTAGCTGAAAAACATCAGGTCTATGTGACCAGTTATGCTACTTTCAGGCAAGATAGCGAGATTTATCAGGATTTATCTTTTGACTTTCTATTTCTAGATGAAGCTCAGGTGATGAAAAATGCCCAGACTAAAATTGCGAAAACTTTGAGAAAGTTTGTGGTTCCATCAGTCTTTGCTCTATCGGGAACACCGATTGAAAATAACCTCGGCGAATTGTGGTCTATTTTTCAAATTGTCTTGCCAGGACTTTTACCAGTAAAAAAAGACTTTATGAAATTACCGGCTGAGAGAGTGGCACAGTTTATCAAACCATTTGTCATGCGTCGAAAAAAAGAGGATGTTCTTACAGAGCTACCTGATTTGATAGAAGTTGTTTATAAGAATGAACTGGAAGACCAGCAAAAGGTCATCTATCTAGCTCAACTTCAACAAATGCAAGAGCGTTTGGGTCAGGTGACCGATGCAGAATTTCAACGAAATCGAGTTGAAATTCTAACAGGGCTCATGCGTCTTCGTCAGATTTGTGATACTCCAGCCCTATTTATGGAGGATTATAAGGGAGATAGCGGGAAACTTGATAGTTTACGAGATCTACTGAGTCAAATTGCTGAAGGAAATCATCGTGTACTCATCTTCTCCCAATTTAGGGGGATGCTTGACCGCATCGAAGAGGAGTTGCCACAGCTTGGCTTAACTTCCTTTAAGATTACAGGTTCAACTCCTTCACAGGAACGCCAAGAAATGACCAAGGCTTTTAACCAAGGGGAGCGCGATGTGTTTTTGATTTCTCTAAAAGCTGGTGGAGTTGGTCTCAATCTTACTGGTGCAGACACAGTTATTCTGGTAGACTTATGGTGGAATCCGGCAGTTGAATCGCAGGCTATTGGCAGGGCCCACCGTATGGGACAAGAACAAGCTGTTGAGGTTTATCGTCTGGTAACTAGAGGTACAATCGAGGAGAAAATTCAAGAGTTGCAGGAACAGAAAAGAAATCTGGTCTCTGAAGTCTTGGACGGAACAGAGTCTCGTGGAAGTCTCACACTTAGTGAAATTCAAGAAATATTAGGAATTTCTGAAGCCAAGACTTGAAAAATCAAGACTTTACGTTATAATGGAGTATTGAAAGGGAATAAAAATGAAACAAGTACGATTTCCAATAGTGTCAGATGATGAGATTATACTGACAGAGATGCCATTTATGGATTTATATGATGAGTCGGATTTCATCAGTAATATCAAGGGAGACTACCAGGACAAAAACTACTTGGAATGGTCACCAATTACTACCGAAAAAAAGTCACCGGTTCAAGCATCAAATAAGCTACCTGAAAAGAAGGAAAAATCCTATGCTGAACTTGCTCGTGAAGAAGCAAGAGCTGATCTAAAACGGAAACGTTCAGCAAAATATTTGACTCAAGATGTTAGTTTTACGAAACGTTATAAACCTTCAAATAATTTAGTAAGACAGACAAATCAGCCAACAGCTCCTTTCCAAAAGGAAAATCCTGGGGAGCTAGCAAAATTTAGTGACAAACTAACTCAGAAACATTATATTTTGGCTGAAATGGCTCCTCAGATGCAAGAGACAAGCAAAGAAGAGCATCTGGGACCAAAGAAAAATAATTATGATTTTCTAAAGAAAAGCCAGATTTATAACAAAAAAGAAAATCAATCAGAAAAAGAACGTAAAATTGCTCAAGAGTTGAACTTGACAAATATGACAGAGTAAAGGGGAAAAAGATGGCAAAAACCTATCATTTTATCGGAATTAAAGGATCAGGGATGAGTGCCTTGGCTTTAATGTTGCACCAAATGGGGCATAAGGTCCAAGGATCTGATGTTGAAAAATATTACTTTACCCAACGTGGATTAGAGCAAGCAGGTATTAAAATTTTACCTTTCGATGAGAAAAACCTTCAAGGTGATTTAGAAATTATCGCTGGGAATGCCTTTCGTCCAGACAACAATGTTGAAATTGCTTATGCAGACAAGAACGGACTAAGTTATAAACGTTATCATGAGTTTCTTGGTAGCTTTATGCGTGACTTTATCAGCATGGGTGTTGCCGGAGCACACGGTAAGACTTCAACAACAGGTATGCTTTCTCACGTTTTGTCACACATCACTGATACAAGCTATCTAATTGGAGATGGTACAGGTCGTGGTTCTGAAAATGCCAAGTATTTTGTCTTTGAATCAGACGAGTACGAACGTCATTTCATGCCATATCACCCAGAGTACTCTATTATTACTAATATCGACTTTGACCATCCTGACTATTTCACAAGCTTAGAGGATGTCTTTAACGCCTTCAATGATTATGCTAAACAAATCACCAAAGGTTTGTTTGTCTACGGTGAAGATGCTGAGTTGCGTAAGATTACGACAAATGCTCCAATCTATTATTACGGTTTTGAAGCAGCAAACAATGACTTTGTAGCCAGCGATTTGCTTCGTTCTACTACAGGTTCAACATTCACAGTTCACTTCCGTGGTCAAGAACTGGGTCAATTCCACATTCCAACTTTCGGACGCCACAATATCATGAATGCAACAGCAGTGATTGGTTTGCTTTATACTGCTGGCTTTGACTTGAATTTAGTACGTGAACACTTGAATACTTTTGGAGGCGTTAAGCGTCGCTTTACAGAAAAGATTGTCAATGATACTGTTATCATCGATGATTTTGCGCATCACCCAACTGAAATTATCGCAACTCTAGATGCTGCACGTCAAAAATACCCAAGCAAGGAAATCGTTGCTATTTTCCAACCGCATACCTTTACTCGTACAATTGCTTTGTTGGATGATTTTGCGCAAGCCTTGAACCAGGCTGATGCAGTTTACTTAGCAAAAATCTATGGTTCTGCTCGTGAAGTTGACCATGGTGATGTTAAGGTTGAAGATTTAGCAGCCAAGATTGATAAAAAACATCAAGTTATCACTGTTGAAAATGTGTCTCCTCTCTTAGACCATGACAATGCTGTATATGTCTTTATGGGAGCAGGTGATATTCAGTCATATGAATACTCATTCGAACGTCTCTTGTCAAATTTGACAAGTAATGTTCAGTAAGGAACAAAATGGAATTTCCAATTAAAATTCGAGAAGCCACGCAATCAGATATGGAACAAATTTGCTTGATTTCTGATTGCACAGCAGGTTCTCGAGAAATAACAAATAGAAAAATGATGGAAGAACGTATCCGCAGTCATGCGGATACGTTTCTCTTAGCTAGTCTTGATGATATGGTGATTGCTTATATCCTAGGAATAGATCTTGCTAATTCCTCACTAAGTAGATGGATAGAAGAGGTGGCAAATGTTGAACTTATCAGTGATAGAAATTTTGTGATTGCTGGTTTATCTGTTCGTCCGGATTATCAGAGGCAAGGATTTGGAACCTTGTTGCTAGCAGCCTTCAAACAAGTTGTTCTTCAACAAAATAGTCCCGGTATTTATCTTCTTTGTGAGGATGAATTGCTGGCCTATTTTGAAATGAATGGATTTGTGGAACAAGGGATTATAGAAGGAGAAAGGAGCAGTGAATTTGCCTTTCTCATGCGTTGGCAGAATCCCTATTATCAGGAGGAACTATGATTATTCGACAAGCTAGACTTAGTGATTTAGACCGTATTTTAGAGATTGAATTAGAGAATTTCTCAATTGAAGAAGCCATACCTCGATCTGTTTTTGAAGCTCACTTAAAAGAGATTAAGACTAGTTTTTTAGTGGCTGAAAAAGATGGAGAGATACTCGGTTATATTGAAGGACCAGTAGTCCCTCATCGCTATTTGCAGGACCAATCCTTTACAGAAGAAATAGAAGATCACAGTCATCAAGAAGGTGGGTATATATCTGTGACATGTCTGTCTGTTGCAAAGAAAGCTCAATCCTTGGGGCTGGGAAGAAAACTCTTAACTGCCTTAAAGAAAGTGGCTCTCAAGCATGAACGTGAGGGAATTAATCTGACTTGCCATGACTACCTGATTGATTACTATGAGAAGCATGGTTTTGTCAATGAAGGCAAGTCTAAATCCCAATTTGCGGGAGAAGAATGGTATAATATGGTCTGGGAAAATAGGAATTAGCGACTAGAAAGGCTTCCAAGGTTGCTTTTCTCTGGTTTTTAAGATATAATATTAAGGATTATCAACAAGGAGGTAAATACCTTTGAGCGAAAATTCAAATGAAGAAAAGTTGAGCTTTAAAGATCAGATCTTGCGAGACTTAGAACGATTAAAGAAAGAGGAAAGTTTAACAGAACAAACAGATGACCTCTTTTCAAATTTGATGAACTCTTCTGATACAAAAACAGAAGAACGAGTAATAACTCCAGAAGAAGAGCTGATTGCTAATTCTGTTTCAACCGTTGAACAATTGATTGAGAATGCACCTGCTGTTCCTCCTCGTCCAGATCTTAAAGAGGAAGTTGCAGAGGAAGCTGTGGAAGAAGCATCAGTTGACTTATCTCAATCAATCTCAGATAAAGATGAAATTAATTCAATACCGACTAAGGTTTCAGTTTCCTACCGTACTCATGAAAAATCACATGAAGATAAAGGAACTGTAGGTTTTGCCACTAATCAGGAAGAATTAACAACTGGAAATGCTAATCAGAAAAATACTGAGGTAGATGAACTTCCTAAAAGAAGTCGTAGGGAGTCTGCGAAACCAGCCAAGAAAAAGAAAAAATCCCGCTTGAAAGGATTTTTAGTCACAGTATTGGTATTGCTGATTCTACTTGGTGCTGGTGGTTTCTTTGGACTTCGTTATGCTGAATCAGCCTTGCAACCAGTGGATCCAAGTTCTAAACAATATATGACTGTTCAGATTCCAGATGGATCTAATGCTCAAGAAATTGGTTCAACGTTAGAAAAATCTGGTGTCATTAAAAACGGTTTAGTCTTTACACTTTATGTTAAGTATAAAAACTATAATGAATTAAAATCTGGTTATTATAATCTTCAAAAGAGTATGAGCGTTGAAGATGTCATTAAAGAGTTGCAAAAAGGTGGGACACCTGAACCTCAAGAGGTTACACTTGCAAGCTTGACTATTCCAGAGGGATATACTTTAGAGCAAATTGCTCAAACTGTTGGCCAACTTCAAGGTAACTTTAAGGAAGCTTTGACAGCGGAAGCATTTTTGGCTAAAGTTCAAGATGAGAACTTTATTGCTCAAGAGGTAACCAAATATCCAAATCTTCTTGAAAGCTTACCTACAAAAGATAGTGGTGTTCGTTACCGTTTAGAAGGTTATCTTTTCCCTGCAACTTATACGATTAAAGAAAACACAACTGTTGAAAGTTTAATTGATGAAATGCTAGCTGCTATGGATAAAAATCTATCTAGTCACTATGCTACAATCAAAGAAAAGAACTTAACAGTAAATGAGCTCTTAACAATTGCCTCTCTTGTTGAGAAAGAAGGAGCAAAAACAGAGGATCGCAAGCTGATTGCTGGTGTATTTTATAATCGTTTGAACCTGGGTATGCCACTTCAAAGTAATATCGCTATCCTTTACGCAGAAGGTAAACTTGGTCAAAATATCAGTCTTGCTGATGATGCAGCTATTGATACTTCTATCGATTCACCGTACAATGATTATACAAAAGTAGGTCTTATGCCTGGGCCAGTTGATAGCCCTAGCTTGGATGCTATCGAATCAAGTATCAATCAGACAAAGAGTGACTATCTCTACTTTGTAGCCAATGTTCAAGATGGTAAAGTTTACTATGCAACAACGTTGGAAGAACATGATCGTAATGTTCAAGAACATATCAATAGTAAACTAAACCAATCAAATAGCACAAACTAAAATTATGTGGTTTTCCACATAATTTTGCTTTAAAGCATATATTTATTAATTCAATTAAAAGAAAGTTGAGAAAAATGGTAGAAAAAACTTATCCAATGACCTTGGAAGAAAAGGAAAAACTTGAAAAAGAATTAGAAGAATTGAAACTAGTACGTCGTCCAGAAGTTGTAGAACGTATCAAGATTGCTCGTTCATATGGTGATTTGTCAGAAAACAGTGAGTATGAAGCAGCTAAGGACGAGCAAGCCTTCGTTGAGGGACAAATCTCAAGTCTAGAGACTAAGATTCGTTACGCAGAAATCGTTAACAGCGATGCTGTTGCAAAAAATGAAGTTGCTATCGGAAAAACTGTAACAATCCAAGAAGTTGGAGAAGACGAAAAGGAAGTATACATTATCGTTGGTTCGGCTGGAGCAGATGCCTTTGCAGGAAAAGTATCAAATGAAAGCCCAATTGGTCAAGCATTGATTGGTAAGAAAAAAGGTGATGTTGTTACAATCGAAACACCTGCTGGAAGCTATGATGTTAAAATCTTAAAAGTTGAAAAAACCGTTTAATAGGAAAAAGGAAGGAGTAGATTTAGGGAAAGCGTTTCCTATTACTCCTTTTCTTAATTCTAAAAAATAAGGAGACTATATGAATTCAGAAAAAAAGCACAAAAAGAAAAGTAAAATGGAGCGTGGCTTAACCAATCGCCATGTTCAGGTTATGGCCATTGCCGGAACGATTGGTACGGGATTATTTCTTGGAGCTGGTCGGTCTATCAGTTTAACTGGACCTTCGATTGTCTTGGTCTATATGATTACAGGTGGCTTCATGTATCTCATGATGCGTGCTATCGGGGAAATGTTGTACCAGGATCCAGAGCAACACACCTTTATCAATTTTATTACTCGTTATCTAGGTAAGGGATGGGGCTATTTCTCGGTTTGGTCTTATTGGTTATCAGTAGTCTTTATTGGTATGGCAGAGATTACAGCTATTGCTCACTATGTTCAGTTTTGGTTTCCCTCTTGGCCATCTTGGTTGATTCAGGTTGTATTCCTAACAATTTTGGGCTTGGTCAATCTGATTGCTGTTAAAATCTTTGGTGAGGTAGAATTTTGGTTTGCCATGATTAAAATTGTGGCTATTCTCGCCATGATCGCGACAGGGATTTTTCTAGTCTTGACTGGCTTTGAAACTCCATATGGTTCAGCAAGTCTCGCCAATATTAGTGAGCAGTTCTCCCTTTTCCCAAATGGAGGGATGAACTTTGTCATGGCCTTTCAAATGGTTTTCTTTGCTTACTTGATGATTGAGTTTATCGGTGTTACAACATCTGAAACTAAGGATCCTAGAAAAGTCTTGCCTAAGGCTGTTAAGGAAATTCCCTTGCGAATTATCTTTTTCTATGGTGGGGCTCTCTTAGCCATCATGTCTATTATTCCTTGGCGTGAGCTTTCTGCGACAGATTCACCATTTGTAACGGTATTTGAACTTGTTGGTCTTAAGTGGGCGGCGGCCTTGATTAACTTTGTTGTCTTGACTTCCGCTGCGTCAGCCTTGAATTCAACTCTTTACTCAACAGGTCGTCACTTGTACCAAATTGCCCATGATTCACCAAATCGTTTCTTAAAAGCTATTAAGGCAGATACACTTTCACGCCACAACGTTCCTCAGAATGCTATCATTGCTTCTGCTGTCTTGATTGGTTTTGCAGCCTTCATCAATGTACTTCCTGGCGTATCAGATGCCTTTGCTTTGATTACAGCATCTTCATCAGGTGTTTATATCGCCATCTACATCTTGATCATGGTAGCTCATCTCAAGTATCGCAAGTCTAAAGACTTTATGGTAGATGGCTATCTCATGCCTCAATATCGCTTGCTAAATCCTCTGACCATGCTCTTCTTTATCTTTGTATTTGGAACGCTCTTCTTACAAGAATCAACCGTAATGGGAGCTAGAGGTTCAGCTATCTGGATTATCGCTTTTGGTATTTATAGCCAATGGAAATTTAGAAAATAAGTCATAAGCTCATCAACTCAGGTTGGTGAGTTTTTTAGTTTGACAGTCTATCTAAATATGGTTATAATCATGCTATAAGTGTATTTAGGAGGTTTTATGCAGGTAAGATTGGAAAATACAGAGTCTCAGAAATCGCAAATAATAGGAGACTTGATTCGCTCTTATAATCGTTCCAAAAGAGAAGCTGCTGAAAGCGAGCCACTTAATATTTATGTCGAAGATGATAGCGGTGAACTCATGGCTGGTTTAGTAGGAGAGACTTTTGGAAACTGGCTAGAAATCGAATATTTGTTTGTAAAAGAAGACATACGAGGACAAGGAATTGGCTCCCAACTATTGCAGCAAGCAGAAAGTGAAGCTAAGAAGAGAAACTGTCGCTTTGCTTTTGTAAATACTTATCAGTTTCAAGCGCCTGCCTTTTATCAGAAGTATGGCTACAAGGAAGTTTTTACTTTGAAAGACTATCCCTATACTGGACAAAGGCACTATTATCAAAAAGATTTGTAAACAGACATTGGACGCTTAAAGAGATCGTTCACATAATGATGGAGGTAGGTTGATGGATATCATACTGGATATGGGTAATGTTCTACTGGAATGGAACAAGGATAAGATTTTGAAAGCTGTAGCTAAAACTCAGAAAGATTATCTAATTTTAGACAAGGCTATTTTCCAGTCGGGGCTTTGGGAAAGATTGGACTTAGGGACTTTGACTCGAGAAGAATTGGTTGATAAGGTTCTTTCCCTATTAGGAGATTGCTATCAGAAAAAGGTTGAAGAAGTCATTTGGAACTGGCCTGCCTATATCGATATTTACACGGAAGTCTTTCCGCTTCTTGCACGTTTAAAGGAAAATGGCCATCGTATTTTTGTCCTATCTAATACCTCACCAGTTTTTTATGAATTATTGAAAAATCAACTAGCACCTCTAGCAAAGATTTTAGATGGGTTTGTTCTTTCTTGTGATATTAAGGTCATCAAACCTGATCGAAAAATGTTTGAGGAAATCCTCAGTAAATATGAGTTGGATCCAGCAAATTGTGTCTTTCTTGATGATTTAGCAGATAACACTAAGATGGCTGAAAGCCTAGGAATCAAAGCCTATCAAGTAAAACAAAGAAGTGACCTTGTAGATATTTTGAAAAAATTTGAATAAGCAGAGAACTCTCTATCATGTAAGTGGTAGAGTTTTTTGTTAAAAAAATCGCACAAAATGACAGATATATATTGCATAATGTAAAATATATGATATAATAATGTTGAAAAAAGAAGCGCGACTTTTAAAATTAAGGCGGAGGTTACAAGTGGCTAAGAATTTAAAATTAAAACTAGCTCGAGTAGAGCTTGATATGACACAAGGTGACTTGGCAGAAGCTGTCGGGGTTACGCGCCAGACTATCGGCTTGATAGAAGCTGGAAAGTACAATCCCTCGCTTTCGCTTTGCCAGTCTATTTGCAGATGCTTAGGGAAAACTTTAGACCAATTATTTTGGGAGGAAGAAGATGAAAAATAGATTTTATTATTACCAATTATTAGACGAAAGAGAAGAGCAACAACTTCATAAAGCTGGTGCAGAGAGTTTTTATATTTCTATCGGATTGTTGTTTCTAGCTTATTTCATAGCAGTGTTAGCACCAAGCCTTTTTAATCCTAGCATGCTTCTCGCTATTATTATCATAGGGAATTTTTACTTTATCAATCGTGCTAGAAGTCTAGGTGTGACTTACTATAGTCGTTTTCATTTTACAATTTTAGGTTGCCTATTATTAACTCTAGTGATTACAGCTACCTTGATGCTACAGAACTATCAGTTCAATATCGAAATTTATCAGCACAACCCTCTACATCTTAAATACATTTTTGCTTGGGTATTTACTTATGTCTTTTATCTCCCTTGGGTATTTATTGGAAACTTAGGTTTGAAAAGTTATGGTGAATGGGCTCAGAAGAAGTATGAAAAAGATATGGATAAGCTCGAGAGCATGGAATAGCTTGTTAGCTTTTTATCAATATCGAGAAAATGTGTTATAATAGTACTAGTTTATGAGAAAAGAAGAAACATTTTCATCTTTTTACAAATAGGGAAGAAGGACAGTATATGTACCCAGATGATAGTTTAACTTTGCACACTGATTTGTATCAAATTAACATGATGCAAGTTTACTTCGACCAAGGCATTCATAATAAGAAAGCAGTTTTTGAAGTTTATTTCCGCCAACAACCTTTCAAAAACGGTTATGCTGTATTTGCAGGTTTGGAACGAATTGTGAACTACTTAGAAAACCTGCGCTTTTCTGAGAGCGATATTGCTTATTTGGAATCACTTGGTTATCATGGCGCCTTCTTGGAATATCTCCGTAATCTCAAGTTGGAATTGACTGTACGTTCTGCTCAAGAAGGGGACTTGGTATTTGCCAATGAACCGATTGTTCAAGTGGAAGGTCCTTTGGCTCAGTGTCAATTGGTTGAAACAGCTCTCTTGAACATCGTCAACTTTCAAACCTTGATTGCGACTAAGGCGGCTCGTATTCGTTCAGTCATTGATGATGAACCTTTGATGGAATTCGGAACACGTCGTGCGCAAGAAATGGATGCGGCTATCTGGGGGACTCGTGCGGCTGTTATTGGTGGTGCCAATGGAACTAGTAATGTACGTGCAGGTAAGCTCTTTGGTATTCCGGTTTTAGGAACTCATGCTCATGCTTTAGTTCAAGTTTATGGAAATGACTATCAGGCTTTCAAGGCTTATGCCTCAACGCACAAAAATTGTGTCTTTCTAGTAGATACCTACGATACTCTTCGCATCGGTGTTCCAGCAGCGATTCAGGTTGCGCGTGAACTTGGTGACAAGATTAATTTCCTTGGTGTCCGCATTGACTCTGGAGATATTGCCTATATTTCTAAAAAAGTTCGTCAACAACTGGATGAAGCAGGATTTACGGATGCTAAGATCTATGCATCCAATGATCTTGATGAAAATACCATCCTTAATCTCAAGATGCAAAAAGCTAAGATTGACGTCTGGGGTGTAGGTACTAAACTCATCACTGCTTATGACCAACCAGCACTTGGAGCAGTTTACAAGGTTGTTGCTATTGAAGACGAGAATGGTCATATGCGCAATACCATTAAACTTTCAAACAATGCTGAGAAAGTTTCAACACCAGGTAAGAAACAAGTTTGGCGCATCACCAGTCGTGAAAAAGGCAAATCAGAAGGCGATTACATTACCTATGATGGTGTCGATGTTGCTAGCATGACTGAAATCAAGATGTTCCATCCAACCTATACTTATATCAAGAAAACTGTCCGTAATTTTGATGCTGTTCCTCTCTTGGTAGACATTTTCAAGGAAGGTAAGCTAGTTTATGACTTACCAAGTCTGCCTGAAATTCAAGCCTATGCTCGTAAGGAATTTGATAAGCTCTGGGATGAATACAAACGCGTACTGAACCCACAACATTATCCTGTGGACTTGGCTCGTGACGTATGGCAAGACAAGATGGACTTGATTGATAAGATGCGTAAGGAAGCTCTAGGCGAAGGAGAAGAAGAATGAGTTTGCAAGAAACCATTATCCAGCAACTAGGTGTAAAACCAGTGATTGACGCCCAGGAAGAAATCCGTCGTTCGATTGACTTTTTAAAACGATATTTAAAGAAGCATCCCTTCTTAAAAACTTTTGTGTTAGGCATTTCTGGAGGTCAAGACTCGACCTTAGCAGGACGCTTGGCTCAACTAGCCATGGAAGAAATGCGAGCAGAAACAGGTGATGATAGCTATAAATTTATAGCAGTTCGTTTGCCTTATGGAGTACAAGCTGATGAAGCAGATGCCCAAAAAGCCCTAGCTTTTATCCAGCCAGATGTGAGCTTAGTAGTGAATATCAAGGAATCTGCTGATGCTATGACAGTAGCAGTCGAAGCAACAGGAAGTGTAGTTTCCGATTTTAACAAAGGAAATATCAAGGCTCGTAGCCGTATGATTGCCCAATATGCCCTTGCAGGTGCTCATAGCGGAGCTGTTATCGGGACAGACCATGCTGCGGAAAATATCACAGGTTTCTTTACCAAGTTTGGTGACGGTGGTGCAGATATTCTCCCACTCTATCGCCTCAATAAACGCCAAGGAAAACAACTCTTGAAAGAACTTGGAGCTGATCCAGCCCTCTATGAAAAAGTTCCAACAGCAGACTTAGAAGAAGAAAAACCAGGTATTGCAGACGAAGTAGCCTTGGGAGTTACTTACAATGAAATTGATGATTATCTCGAAGGTAAACAAGTAAGCCCAGAAGCCCAAGCAACCATTGAAAAATGGTGGTACAAAGGCCAACACAAACGCCATCTACCAATCACAGTGTTTGATAAGTTTTGGGAGTAAAAAAGTCCGGGGGACTTTTTTAGCCCGAGCCTGAAAATAGAAAAGCGAGGCAGGTCCGGGGGACTTTTTTAGCCCGAGCCTGAAAATAGAAAAGCGAGGCAGGTCCGGGGGACTTTTTTAGCCCGAGCCTGAAAATACAAAAGCGAAGAAGGTCCGGAGGACCTTTTTCGCTTTATAACTTGAAATAGGAGACTGAGATATGTCAATGCAAGTTTGAAGCCATCCATAAAATAGAAAGAGAGTTACCATTATGAGAGCAGTAGGGACACAAACTATTGAGACAAAACGTTTGATATTAAGGAGATTTGTGGAAACTGATGCTCAAGCCATGTTTGATAATTGGGCTTCACGCTCAGAGAATCTGACCTATGTGACTTGGGATCCTCACCTGAATGTCGAACAGACTCGAAATTCTATTGGCAATTGGGTAAAATCCTATGACAATCCAAATTACTACAAATGGGCTATTTGTCTCAAAGAAAATCCACCCCAGGTCATCGGAGATATTAGTCTTGTCAGTGTGCATGAAGAAAACTCTAGCTGTGAGATCGGATATATCTTAGGGATGGACTACTGGGGACGAGGAATCATGACAGAAGCCTTGAAGGCAATTTTATCATACTGTCTAGATGAGATTGGATTTGAAGAGGTTGATGCTTGCTATGTAAGTCTAAACCCAGCATCAGGGCGTGTTATGGAAAAGGCGGGTATGACTTTTTGGAAGACGATTCCAAATGCAGTTGAACGAAAAGGTTATATTGCTGATAAAATTTATTATCAAATCAAAAAATAAGATGGAAAAGTTTAGCTTTTCCATCTTATTTTTTATAAAATACTTTTTAATCAAAATAAAGCAAATCTTTGCTGGTACTTGTAAAGAGGTCAAAGCCGTCTTTGGTCACAACACCACAGTCTTCAATACGGACACCGACTTTACCAGGGATGTAGATGCCGGGTTCAACTGAGAAGCACATACCCTCTTCGATAACCATGTCGTTTCCTTCCATGATTGAAGGGAATTCGTGTACATCCATACCGATACCATGACCGAGACGATGGTTGAAGTACTCACCGTAGCCAGCTTTTTCGATCACTTCACGAGCTGCGCGGTCTACTTCATGAGCTGTCACACCAGGTTTGATAAAGTCAAGGGCAGCTTGTTGGGCTTCAAGAGTCAAGTTGTAAATATCTTTCTTGAATTGATCAGGTTTACCGACAGCGACTGTACGAGTCATATCTGATGCATAACCATTGACCATTACACCGAGATCAAAGAGGAGAAGGGCGTTATTTTCAACCTTGTTGGCCCCAGGAATACCGTGTGGATTTGCAGCGTTATCACCTGTCAAAACCATAGTATCAAAACTCATTTCATAGCCTTCGCGTTTCATGGCAAAATCAATCTGTGCAATGATATTTGTTTCAGTATTGTCAAGAGAGATATTGTCAAAACCGACTTTGACAGACTTGTCTGCATAGACACCTGCTACCATCATCTTTTGCACTTCGTCAGCTGACTTAATCAAGCGCATACGCTGGATTAGTGGAGTTAAGTTTTCAAATTCCGCAGTTTCAAAGACAGATTTTAAACCGTGGTATTTAGTCAAGATGAGGTTATCAAACTCAACTGCAACACGTTTGAAATCAAGATGTGGCAAGGCGTTTTGGATTTTCTTCCAAGGGTTTTCAGAGTCCACATAACCAACAACTGGGAATGAGACAGTGCTGCTTGCACGCTCAACCTCAAGGGCTGGAACGAAGAGAAGTGGTTCTTGATTTCCAAGGACAAAGAGGAACATTTGGCGTTCGTGTGGATCACTGTAAAAGCCAGTGAGGTAATTAATTGTGACGGGGTCAGATACGACAGCGACGTCTAGCTTTTCTGATTCAAGATAAGTTAAGATTTGTTGTAATTTAGACATATGCTACCTTCTTTCTACCCCTCTATTTTTGCAAAAATTAGTAGAAAATGCAAGGGAGAAGGGGAAATGAAGGTAAAAAAAATTCCAACAGCTAATAGCATGTTGGAATAGAAAGATTAGTTGAATTCTGCCTTGCTTTTCACATCGCTGTATTCTTCAGCTACTTCTTGGCTGAGGATATCTTCATAAGCTGGAAGGACAATGCTCTGACCATATTTTTTCTTGAGTGCAGTAGTGACCAAGCGATAGGCTAGATTTGCATTACGGGATAAAATAGGTCCGTGGAAATAAGAACCGAAAACATTTTTATAGTGAACGCCTTCACCGATTTTTTCTTCGTTGTTTCCATTTCCGTAAACGACCTGACCGAGTGGTTTTTGGTCATCTGAGAGGAAGGTACGGCCTTGGTGGTTCTCAAAACCATAGTAGATTTCATCAAATTCTTCGTTATGAATTTTAATATCACCGATAAAGCGGTTGTTAGTTTGATTGAGAGTGTAGTGTCCCATGACACCTAGGCCTTCGATACGTCTTCCAGAAGCTTCGATATAGTATTGACCCAATAGTTGGAAGCCACCGCAGATAGCAAGGACAACACCATCATTTTGGATAAAGTTATCGATACTTTCTTTTTTAGCAGGTAAATCACCAGCAATGATACTTTGTTCAAAGTCTTGGCCACCACCGAAAAAGGCGATATCGTAATGATTTTCATCGAAATCATCATGAAGTGAAACGATGTCAACTGTTACATGGGCACCAAGCTTTTCAGCTACGTACTTAAGCATAAGAATATTCCCATTATCTCCGTAGGTGTTCATGAGGTTACCATAGAGGTGGGCGATATTTAGCTGGTAAGGATAGTTGCCGTCTTTTGAGGAAAGTGAAGTATAAACCATTAGTTCATCTCCTTTCTAACAAGCTGACGATTGGATAGTAATTCTCGGAATTCCAGCATGGCCGTATAAGTCGCAAGGATATAAGCATGCTTGCAGTCTTGAGCTTCAATCGTTTTAAGAACTTGTTCCAGACTGCTTGTTTCAGTGATTTTATCAGCTGGATAACCAGTTACTCGAAGACGACGAGCAATTTCAGAATGACGAACGCCACCGGCGTTGATTTCTGGGATATCCATCTCAGTAATTTGTTCAAAATCAGCATCCCAAATCCAGCTGGTATCAATTCCGTCTGCATAGTTGGCATTTAGGAGAACAGAAAGGCTAAACGGATAAGGAGCTAATTTTATCATCTCAATAGCTTGGGTAGCACCAACAGGATTCTTGATGAGAACCAGCGTGCACTCCTTATCACCGATATGGAAGGTCTCCTGGCGACCGAATACAGCGCGACTCTTGTCAAATCCTTGCTTAATCAGTTGAGAATCCGCTCCAAGGTAACGAGCAATAGCGACTGCAGCGAGAGCATTATAGATATTATAAAGCCCACCGATTTGGATACCGTATTCCTGACCATCGATAACAAAGCGGGAACGATTGTTGGTCAGCTCAACCAATTCTGTCAGACGATAGTCTAAGTCAAGACGTTTACATCCACAGTTTTCGCAGATATATGCTCCTAAGTTGGCATAAGTATTAAGCTCATATTTCAAAATACTTTGACAGTCTGGGCAGAGAATACCTTCAGTATTGTAGTGAGCAAGTTTTGCTGGACCTTTTTCCAAATCAAAACCAAAATACTGAACAGGATTTGGAATTGCAGGCTTGTAGAAAAGTGGACTGTCACCGTTAAGGAGGACAGTAGCAGTAGGAACTTTTCGAATAGCGTCCAAAATCATGTTGTAGGTCGTATAAATCTCTCCGTAGCGGTCCATTTGGTCACGGAAGATATTGGTAATGACAAAAAGACTTGGTTGGATGTAGTCACAGATGTGTGAGAGACTAGCTTCATCGATTTCAAGCACTGCAACATTTTTTCCAATTTTTGACGATTTTGCAGTCAAGAAAGTCGTTGTAATCCCTGTTATCATGTTGGCACCACTTGGATTAGTTAAAACTTGACCATAAATTTCCTTTAGGATACCGACAGTGAGAGCGGTTGTCAAGGTTTTCCCATTGGTACCAGTTACCACTACAATTTCGTAGTTCTTTGCTAAATGTTGTAAAATATCTTTATCAAATTGAAGGGCGAGTTTTCCAGGAAGCGTACTTCCACGGCCAAGACGGCTCAAAATAAAGTGAGAAGAACGCCCAGCAAGAAGGCCCAAAGTAGTTTTAAATTTCATGTTTCTATTATATCATAAAAGACGGAAAAGATAGAATTGAGATTTTGGATAAGAAAAAACAACCCTAGGAGGGTTGTTTTTCATAAGTTTATCTTAGCTTAAATCGCAAACAAGTCATTCAAGTTTTCAGCCAAGGTTGGGTGAGTGAAGATTTGTTTTGTGAAGTAAGTGTATGGAATCTTGTTGTCCATAGCAACAGTGATGATGTTGATGATTTCTTGTGAACCTTCTGAGAAGATAGTTGCACCGAGAATTTCTTTGGTTTCTGTATTGACAACTGCTTTGAAGGCACCACGAAGATCTCCATTTACATGGCCACGAGGCATAGCAGCAACAGGGATTTCCTTAACAGCGTATGGAAGTTTCAAATCAGCTGCTTGGCTTTCAGTTAAACCAACTTGTGAAAGTGCAGGAGTGATGAAGAGGGTGTTTGGTACATTGAGACGATCCTCAAGTGTGTAGCTACCATCACCAGCAAGATAGCTGTAGACAACACGGAAGTCATCTAGAGAAATGTAGGTGAATTGAAGTCCACCGTTGACATCTCCAACTGCAAAGACACCTGGAACGTTTGTTTGGCAGTGTTTGTCGACTTTGATAGCGCCACGTTCAGTTAGTTCGATATCTGTATTTTCAAGATGAAGTGGTTCTACATTTGGCTTACGACCAGTTGCGTAGAGAAGCGCGTCGAAACGGTATGTTTCATTCTCGGTCACGACAAGCACTTGGTCACCGTCGTTTTTGATTTCTGTAGTGCGGACATTTTGAAGGAGTTCAATTCCATCTTCTTCCAAGTATTGTTTGGCAAGAGCAGCGATAGAAGGTTCTGCGCGTGGTAGGAAAGTATCCAAAGCATCTAGGACTGTAACCTTGCTTCCAAGTTTGTTGTAGAGACTGGCAAATTCAAGGCCGATATTTCCTCCACCAAGTACACCAAGTTTTTCTGGTAATTGTTCTAAGTTTTGGATACCTGTTGAGTCAAAGACGTTCTTGCTTATAGCAAGGCCTGGAATTGGCAATACGTTTGAAATAGCACCAGTGTTGATAACGATTGTTTCAGCAGTCAGTTCTTGTTTTTCATCTCCAGCTTGAATTTCAATAACCTTGTTTGAGACAAAGTGTGCTTCAGCATCAAAGATATCTACACCTGTACCAGCTACAGTAGCATAATTTTTTCCATTGAGGCGTGTAGTAACCGTATTTTTAGTAGCCATGACCTGATCAAATGAAAGGTTCTTTTCAGCTGCAACTAGCAAAGTTTTTGTTGGGATACAACCGATGTTGATACAAGTTCCACCGTACATAGCTTTGCTACGTTCGATAAGGGCAACTTTTTTACCAGCTGAGGCTAGTTTCCCAGCAAGCGTCTTACCAGCCTTACCAAATCCAATGACAATTAAATCGTATGTTAACATTTTTAAATCCTCCTGTTTGATTTTCATTCTAGCACAAGAAAAAAACTTTTGCACAAATCTGCTACGGGAAAAAATATCCAAACAAAATAGTCTCGAGAATGCTTTTGGGAATTGAGCTCATAAGATAGAAAAATCGTTTACATGATTTAATCAGGTGGTTAGACTATCTTTTGCCCCGGTCTTGTGTTATACTAGATAAGTTGCAAAAAAGCAGTACTTTTCTTTAGTGGAAAAGAAGCAACACGGTCTTTCATAAAAGGTATGAAAGTACGTCATGACAAGAAAAGTATAAACTAAGCGCTATAGGATGGCTTCGCACCATCTTTAGAAAGAAGAATAACGTGAAATTTAATGAATTTAATCTTTCTGCGGATTTGTTAGCAGAAATCGAAAAAGCAGGATTTGTAGAAGCAAGTCCGATTCAAGAGCAAACCATTCCTTTGGCTCTTGAAGGGAAAGATGTTATCGGACAAGCTCAAACCGGTACAGGGAAAACTGCAGCCTTTGGCTTGCCAACCCTTGAAAAAATTCGTACAGAAGAAGGAACCATTCAAGCTTTGGTCATTGCACCAACCCGTGAACTAGCTGTACAAAGTCAGGAAGAACTCTTCCGCTTTGGTCGAAGCAAGGGTGTAAAAGTCCGTTCTGTTTATGGTGGTTCAAGTATCGAAAAACAAATCAAGGCACTTAAATCAGGAGCTCATATCGTAGTTGGAACGCCTGGTCGTCTTCTAGACTTGATCAAACGCAAGGCCTTGAAACTACAGGACATTGAAACTCTTATCCTTGACGAAGCAGATGAAATGCTTAACATGGGCTTCCTTGAGGATATTGAAGCCATCATCTCTCGTGTCCCAGAAAATCGTCAAACCTTACTCTTTTCAGCAACTATGCCAGATGCCATCAAACGTATCGGAGTTCAGTTTATGAAAGAACCTGAGCATGTGAAGATTGCTGCTAAGGAATTAACAACTGAATTGGTTGACCAATACTATATCCGAGTTAAAGAACAAGAAAAATTTGATACCATGACTCGTCTCATGGACGTGGAGCAACCTGAACTTGCGATTGTATTTGGTCGTACCAAACGCCGTGTAGATGAGTTGACTCGTGGTCTGAAGATCCGTGGTTTCCGTGCGGAAGGTATTCATGGAGACCTTGACCAAAACAAACGTCTTCGTGTCCTTCGTGATTTTAAAAATGGGAATCTTGATGTCCTTGTTGCAACAGATGTTGCTGCACGTGGATTGGATATCTCAGGTGTGACCCATGTCTACAACTATGATATTCCTCAAGATCCTGAGAGTTATGTTCACCGTATCGGTCGTACAGGTCGTGCTGGTAAGTCAGGTCAATCCATCACTTTTGTTGCACCAAATGAGATGGGTTATCTCCAAATTATCGAGAACTTGACTAAGAAACGCATGAAAGGCCTCAAGCCTGCAAGTGCAGAAGAAGCCTTCCAAGCTAAGAAACAGGTTGCACTCAAGAAAATTGAACGTGACTTTGCTGATGAAGCTATTCGTGGAAACTTTGATAAATTCGCAAAAGATGCCCGTAAATTGGCAGCCGAATTCAGCCCAGAAGAATTGGCCATGTACATCCTTAGCTTAACGGTTCAGGATCCAGATAGTCTTCCAGAAGTTGAAATTGCACGTGAGAAACCATTACCATTCAAACCATCTGGTGGTGGATTTGGAGCAAAAGGCAAGTCTGGTCGTGGTGGCCGTCGTGGTGACGACCGTCGAGATCGTGATCGCCGTGGCAATGGTCGTCGTGATGATTTCAAAAAAGGCAGTCGCAAGAACGACCGCTTTGAGAAGGAAAAACGTTACCGTAAGGATAATAAAAATCCACGTAATACTTCAAGCGAGAAGAAGACAGGCTTTGTGATTCGTAACAAAGGAGATAAATAACAAAAAAAGCGGTTCACTGTGGTGGATCGCTTTTATATATAAGGAGACCAAAAGTCAAGAAAATAATCATACGAGAAGTTTGTATTTATAAATTTGTTATCTTGTAATATTATCTTATCAAAAATGTAGGAAGCTGTCAATAAGAAAATAATAAAAAATAGGTAAAATTTTCGAATACACTTGAATTGCAATTCAATAAACAATTTTCAGATAATTGTTGAAGTAGTCAGAATTTTGTGATATAATGAAAGCGATTATATGCGAGGTAAAAAATGGTACATTTATTAGAAAAAACAAGAAAAATTACATCGATCCTAAAGCGTTCTGAGGAGAAATTACAAGATGATCTTCCCTACAACGCAATCACGCGTCAATTGGCTGATATCATTGATTGCAATGCCTGCATTTTGAATAGTAAAGGACGCCTCTTGGGATACTTTATGCGCTACAAGACCAATAATGACCGTGTAGAGCAATTTTTCCAATCAAAAATTTTCCCTGATGAATATATTCAAGCAGCAAACATGATTTATGATACGGAGTATAACCTTCCAGTTGAACATGATTTGACTATTTTTCCGACTGAAAGTCGTTCAGATTTTCCAGATGGTTTGACAACAATTGCTCCAATCCATGTCTCTGGTATTCGCTTGGGTTCTTTGATTATTTGGCGTAATGATAAAAAGTTTGAAGAAGATGATTTGATTCTTGTTGAGATTGCCAGTACAGTAGTAGGAATTCAACTCTTGAACTTCCAACGCGAGGAAGATGAGAAAAATATTCGTCGTCGTACAGCTGTCACTATGGCGGTTAACACTCTTTCATACTCTGAATTGCGAGCAGTATCAGCTATTTTAGGAGAACTAAATGGTAATGAAGGTCAATTGACAGCTTCTATCATTGCAGATCGTATCGGTATTACACGTTCGGTGATTGTCAATGCACTGCGTAAACTCGAATCAGCAGGGATTATTGAAAGTCGTTCTCTTGGTATGAAAGGAACTTATCTCAAAGTTCTAATCCCAGATATTTTTGAAGAAGTGAAAAAGAGGGACTATTAATGGCTAAGGCACTAATTTCTATTGATTATACAGAAGATTTTGTAGCGGATCATGGGAAACTGACTGCGGGTGTTCCAGCTCAAGCAATATCTGATGATATATATGGGGTGACCCAAAAGGCTTTTGAACGTGGAGATTATATCTTTTTTACAATCGATGCCCATGAAGAAAATGATGTTTTTCATCCTGAAAGTAAACTCTTCCCGCCACATAACATTATTGGGACTAGTGGACGAAATTTGTATGGCAAGTTAGCCGACTTCTATCAGGAGCATGCTGATGAAAGTCGTGTTTTCTGGATGGACAAGCGTCACTATTCAGCTTTTTCTGGCACTGATTTGGATATCCGTCTCAGAGAGCGTAAAGTGGATACTGTCATTTTGACGGGAGTTCTTACAGATATTTGTGTCTTGCATACGGCGATTGATGCTTATAATCTTGGTTATCAGATAGAAGTTGTGAAACCAGCAGTAGCATCCATTTGGCCTGAAAATCATGCCTTTGCACTTGGACATTTTAAGAATACACTTGGTGCAAAATTGGTTGATGAAAATTTGCTTGAAATTACAGAATAATACATTTCAAGATGAAAAAATCTGAAAAAAGTCTTGACATTTTTTTTCAAAGTTGATATACTAGTAAAGTAATCGACGCGGGGATGGCGGAATTGGCAGACGCGCAGGACTAAGGATCCTGTGACCGCTTTAGGTCGTGAGGGTTCAAGTCCCTCTCTCCGCATAGTAGATGAGCTAGCTTCGGCTAGCTTTTTATTTTTCGTAAAAAAGAGCAAATATATTTTTGCTCTTTTTTTCTTATTTCATAAACATTTCATATTTGAATATTATAATGGATTTACAAATATGGAGGTGCTATATGAATCCCACTCAAAGAGCTTGGGCTTACGTCAGCAGAAAACGACTGAGAAGTCTCATATTATTCCTGATTCTATTTGTCTTATTGGCTGGAATATCGGCTTGTTTGACGCTCATGAAGTCAAACAAAACAGTAGAAAATAATCTCTATCGTTCATTGAATACATCTTTTTCTATTAAAAGAATAGAAGCAGATCAGACCTTTCAACTGTCTCAACTAGATGAGCTTAAAAAGATAAAGGGCCTTGAGAAGATTTCACCTGAGTTAGAAACAATAGCCAAGTTAACTGACAAAGAAGTCGTTACTGGAGAACAAAGTATCCAAAGGGATGATTTGACAGAGGCTGAAAAAAATCTTATCAGTTTGATTGCTTTGGAAGATTCTTCCAAGGATGTTTCTTTTACAAGTTCCGCTTTTACCCTTAAAGAAGGAAGACATATCCAAAAAGGGGATCGAAAAAAAATCTTAATCCACGAAGATTTAGCCAAGAAAAACAATCTAAAAGTAGGAGAGAAGATTAGCTTAAACCCTGCTCAAGTAGAAGGAAATAGTGGACAAAGGCTAGATTATGAAATCGTAGGTGTTTTCTCAGGTCAGAAGCAAGAGAAATTTACCGGTCTATCATCAGATTTTAGTGAAAATACGGTCTATACAGACTACGAAAGTAGCCAAACTCTTCTTGGAAATAAGGAAGCTCAAGTTACTGCCGCTCGTCTCTATCTAGAAAATCCAAAAGATATGGATAGTATCATTCAAGAGGTTGAAAAATTATCTCTGGAAAACCAAGGTTACCAAGTGGAAAAGGAAAACAAGGCCTTTGAACAAATCAAGGATTCAGTTTCGACCTTCCAAACCTTCCTACAAATTTTCCTCTATGGCATTATGATTGCTGGTGTAGGAGCTCTGGTCTTGGTCTTGTCCCTTTGGTTACGAGAGCGAGTCTACGAGGTTGGTATTTTATTGGCGCTAGGAAAAGGAAAAATAGCAATCTTTAGCCAATTCTGCCTAGAAGTCATCATAGTTTCATTGGCAGCTATTCTGCCAGCATTAGTGGCTGGGAATGCTATTACTTCCTATCTCTTGAAGACTGTACTAGCAAGTGGCGATCAAGCTGCATTACAAGATACGCTAGCAAAAGCAACTAATCTTTCAACCAGTATCCTATCATTTGGAGAATCTTATGTCTTTCTACTTGTGATTAGCTGCTTGTCAGTTGCACTTTGTTTCCTATTTTTATTTAGAAAATCACCGAAAGAAATTTTATCATCCATCAGTTAATAAAGGAGAAATCATGACTTTACTACAATTACAAGATCTTACTTATCGTTACAAAAACACTGCAGAAGCAGTATTATATAAAATCAATTACGATTTTGAACCAGGTAAGTTTTATAGTATTATTGGAGAATCAGGAGCAGGGAAATCGACACTCTTATCACTATTAGCAGGGCTTGATAGCCCAGTCGAAGGTGCTATTAAGTTTGAGGGAAAAGACATTCGTGAACAAGGTTATTCTTATCACCGTATGCACCATATCTCGCTAGTTTTCCAAAACTATAACTTGATTGATTATCTTTCTCCATTGGAAAATATCCGCTTGGTCAATAAAAAGGCCAGCAAGGATACCCTTCTTGAACTTGGTTTAGATGAAAGTCAGATCAAGCGGAATGTTCTCCAATTATCAGGTGGACAGCAACAACGGGTTGCCATTGCTCGTAGTCTTGTATCTGAGGCGCCAGTAATTTTAGCAGATGAACCAACAGGAAACTTGGATCCTAAGACTGCTGGAGATATTATTGACCTGCTCAAATCTCTCGCTGAGAAAACAGGTAAGTGTGTGATCGTTGTGACCCACAGCAAGGAAGTAGCACAGGCGTCAGATATTACACTTGAATTGAAGGATAAGAAACTGACTGAAATAAGAACAAACAGTAACTAAAACTTTTAAACATATTAAAAACTGAAGTAAATCTAGAAAGGAATCTTATGTTACACAATGCATTTGCCTATGTCACAAGAAAATTTTTCAAGTCGCTTGTGATCTTTCTTATCATTCTCTTGATGGCTAGTTTGAGTTTGGTCGGCTTGTCTATCAAGGGAGCGACAGCCAAGGCTTCTCAAGAAACCTTTAAAAATATCACCAATAGTTTTTCCATGCAAATCAACCGTAGGGTCAACCAAGGAACTCCACGTGGTGCTGGGAATATCAAGGGTGAAGATATCAAAAAAATTACCGAGAATAAGGCCATTGAATCCTACATCAAACGAATTAATGCTATCGGTGATTTGACAGGCTATGAACTGATTGAAACGCCTGAAACCAAGAAAAATCTAACTGGAGATCGAGCTCAACGTTTTGGAAGTAGCTTGATGATAACAGGAGTTAATGATTCGGCTAAAGAAGACAAGTTTGTGTCAGGCTCTTACAAATTGGTCGAAGGAGAACATTTAACAAACGATGACAAATACCAAATTCTCATGCACAAAGACTTGGCTGCTAAACATGGCTGGAAAGTAGGGGATAAGGTCAAACTGAACTCCAATATCTACGATGCAGATAATGAAAAAGGAGCCAACGAAACAGTAGAAGTAACGATCAAAGGACTTTTTGATGGGCACAACAAATCTGCTGTAACCTATTCACAAGAACTTTATGAAAATACAGCAATCACAGATATTCACACAGCAGCCCAACTCTATGGTTATACAGAAGATACAGCTATTTATGGAGATGCTACCTTCTTTGTAGCTGGAGATAAGAACCTAGATACTGTCATGCAAGAAATAGGGTCTATCAACGGCATCAACTGGAAGATGTATAGCTTGATTAAGAGTTCATCTAACTATCCTGCCCTTGAACAATCTATCTCAGGCATGTACAAGATGGCTAATCTACTCTTCTGGGGTAGCTTGAGCTTCTCTGTTCTTCTACTTGCTCTCTTACTGACACTATGGATTAACGCCCGTCGTAAAGAAGTTGGAATTCTCCTTTCAATTGGTCTAAAACAAGCAAGTATTCTAGGACAATTTATCACAGAAGCAGTTATGATTGCAATTCCAGCACTAATTTCAGCTTATTTTCTAGCCAACTACACTGCTCGTGCCATTGGAAATACAGTGCTTGCAAATGTCACATCAGATGTGGCTAAACAGGCAAGTAAGGCAGCCCAAGCCTCTAATCTTGGTGGTGGTGCAGAAGTCGACGGCTTTAGCAAGACACTTTCAAGTCTGGATATTTCCATTCAACCTACTGACTTTGCCATCATCTTTGTACTTGGCTTAGTTCTTGTAGTATTAGTTATGGCACTTGCTTCAAGCAATCTCCTCTTTAAACAACCAAAAGAACTCTTGTTGGATAGTGAATAAAAAACCTGCTACCTATTCTCACTCAAATGAGATATAATATAGGTAGCATTTTTGATAGAAAAGGATTTATATGAAAATTCTAATTGTAGAAGATGAAGACATGATCCGTGAGGGAATTAGTGATTATTTGACGGATTGTGGCTATGAAACCATTCAGGCAGCAGATGGCCTTGAGGCCTTAGAACAATTTTCCAATCACCAAGTTGCCTTGGTTCTCTTAGATATTCAAATGCCGAAACTCAATGGTTTAGAGGTTTTGTCAGAAATCCGTAAAAGCAGCCAAGTTCCGGTCTTGATGTTGACAGCCTTTCAGGATGAGGAGTATAAGATGAGTGCCTTTTCTGCATTAGCAGATGGTTATTTGGAAAAGCCTTTTTCCCTATCTTTGTTAAAAGTACGAGTGGATGCTATTTTCAAACGTTATTATGATGTAAGTCGTATCTTTACCTATAGAGACACCGAGGTAGACTTTGACAGCTATAGCGCCAAAGTAGCTGGTCAAGAAGTTGCAGTGAATGCAAAAGAGCTGGAAATTTTAGACTATCTGGTTAAAAATGAAGGTCGAGCCTTAACACGGTCGCAGATTATCGATGCTGTATGGAAGATGACAGATGAGGTTCCTTTTGACAGAGTGATCGATGTCTATATCAAGGAACTACGGAAAAAATTGGATTTAGACTGTATTTTTACCGTGCGCAATGTTGGTTATAAATTGGAGAGAAAATGAGACGTTCAGGTTTATTTAAAAAGATTTTTGTCTATACCTTCTCGGTATTTTCTACCTTGGTCATTTGTTTGCATTTGGCTATCTATTTCCTTTTTCCTCCGATCTATCTCAGTCATCGTCAGGAAAGTGTTGGGCAGAAGGCCACAGAAATTGCACAATCCCTTCAAGGAAAGGATAGTCAAGCCATTCAGGAAGTTCTTGAACTCTATTCTCAAAGCAGTGATATTAAGGGAGCCATTAAGGGAGAGATGACCCCAGATAAGTTGGAGGTCAATGACAATCTTCCTATTGATAAACAAAGACAAACAGCCTCCTTGGTTATTGAGGAAAGAGAAATTGAGACCAAGGATGGTCAGACTATGACCTTGCAGTTTTTAGCTTCTATGGATTTGCAAAAAGAAGCAGAAGAAATCAGTCTTCAGTTTTTGCCTTATACTTTATTGGCGTCGTTCATCATTTCGCTCCTCATCGCCTTTATCTATGCTAGAACCATTGTGGCTCCTATTTTGGAAATCAAACGAGTGACTCGACGGATGATGGATTTGGATGCAGAGGTGAGGTTGCGCGTGGATTCTAAGGATGAAATTGGCGATCTTAAAGAACAAATCAATAGCCTTTATCAGCATCTCTTAAATGTTATTGCGGATTTGCATGACAAGAACGAGGCCATCCTCCAACTGGAAAAGATGAAGGTTGAGTTTTTGCGAGGAGCTTCTCACGAACTGAAAACACCTCTTGCGAGTCTGAAGATTCTTTTAGAAAATATGCAAGCCAATATTGGGCGCTATAAAGATAGAGACCATTATCTAGGAGTTTCTCTAGGAATTGTAGATGATTTGAGTCACCACGTTCAGCAAATCTTATCCCTTTCTTCAGTGCAAGAATTGCGAGATAAAAAGGAAAAAATCAACCTTCTTGAAATGACAGGTTTTCTCTTAAAGGATTATGATTTATTAGCCAAAGAGAGGGAAATCTCAGTTGTGAATCAACTCACAGACCAACAAACTTATCTAAATCCTTCGGTACTCAAGCTGATTCTTTCCAATCTTATCAGTAATGCTGTGAAACACTCTGTTCAGGGTGGTTATCTAAAAATTGGGACAGAAGATGGCTGGGTTTTCATTGAGAACGCCTGTACACCTGAGGAGCAAGATAAGTTTGAACAATCCTTTACGGTTTCTAGTCGACAAAGTAAGGGAGCTGGCTTGGGACTATTCGTAGTTAAAAGTTTATTGGAAAACGAAGAAATTGACTATCGATTTGAACGCTATGAAGACCACTTAGCCTTTTATATGAACCTACCTAAAGACCTGTAAGATTAGGACTTTGAGGAGGGTTACATATTTTTAGATAGAAGAAATTCAATCTAAACTACAGGAAAAACTAGCTTTTTTTGTCAAAAAGTGATAAAATGAACAATGTAAATGGGATATCCCATAAAAATATACAGGAGGCCTGATAAAATGGCAATCGTTTCAGCAGAAAAATTTGTCCAAGCAGCTCGTGACAATGGTTATGCAGTTGGTGGATTTAACACAAACAACCTTGAGTGGACTCAAGCTATCTTGCGTGCAGCAGAAGCTAAAAAAGCTCCAGTTTTGATCCAAACTTCAATGGGTGCTGCTAAATACATGGGTGGTTACAAAGTTGCTCGCAACTTGATCGCTAACCTTGTAGAATCAATGGGTATCACTGTACCAGTAGCTATCCACCTTGACCACGGTCACTACGAAGATGCACTTGAGTGTATTCAAGTTGGTTATACTTCAGTTATGTTTGATGGTTCACACCTTCCAGTTGAAGAAAACCTTGAAAAAGCTCGTAAAGTTGTAGAATTTGCTCACGCAAATGGTGTATCAGTAGAAGCTGAAGTTGGAACTATCGGTGGTGAAGAAGACGGTATCATCGGTGACGGTGAATTGGCACCAATCGAAGACGCTAAAGCAATGGTTGCTACAGGAATCGACTTCTTGGCTGCAGGTATCGGTAACATCCACGGTCCTTACCCTGCAAACTGGAAAGGTCTTCACCTTGACCACTTGCAAAAATTGACTGAAGCTGTACCAGGATTCCCAATCGTATTGCACGGTGGATCAGGTATTCCTGACGACCAAATCCAAGCAGCTATCAAACTTGGTGTTGCTAAAGTTAACGTTAACACTGAATGCCAAATCGCATTCGCTAACGCAACTCGTAAATTTGCTCGTGACTACGAAGCAAACGAAGCAGAATACGATAAGAAGAAACTCTTCGACCCACGTAAATTCTTGGCTGACGGTGTAAAAGCTATCCAAGCATCAGTTGAAGAACGTATCGACGTATTCGGTTCAGAAGGTAAAGCTTAATCTAGCTGAACAATACAAAATGAAACCCGCCTTTGAAGGTGGGTTTTTTGTTTCTGGATATATACAGATTATACAGGAAAATTCTTAAACTTAAGTTGCTAAAAGAGTCTAATTTTTGTACAATAATGCTATGAAAATACTGAAAAAATCAGCCCTTGTCCTTCTTAGTTTCCTTATCTTGTTTTTAGTAGGGACATTTATCTTTCATCGTATCAGCTTAGAAAAGGAACAAGCCTCTCTAACTCCTATGGGTAAAACTGTTCTCGTTAATGGGCACAAAATCAATGTCTACGTTGAGGGGGATGGTCCAGAGACAATAGTGTTTCTATCTGGTGCTGGAATTGCTTCTCCAATATTGGACTTTAAGAATGTGTCGGATTCCTTATCAAAAAAATATAAGGTAGTCATCATGGAGCGGGCTGGCTATGGTTATAGCGAGGATAGTAATCAATCCAGAGACGTGATGGAAGTTTTGTCTGAGACACGTCAAGCTCTATCACAAGCAAATATATCAGGACCTTTTATCATTCTGTCTCATTCCATGGCTAGTCTCGAAAGTCTGGCTTGGCAGGAAAAGTATCCTGATGAGGTGAAAGCCTTGGTTGGTCTGGATTGGGCGTTACCAGCTAGTTATGAGGATTTAAAGGATAATCAGACCTTGCTTACTGTGGCTTATTGGAGCAGTAAGATTGGCTTATTACGCTATTTTCCTGAGTCCTTTTATATAAAAAATCCAACTCTGACTGAAAGTGAACGACAACAATATAAATTACTGGCTTATAAGCAGTTAATCTCACAAGCCATGCTTCATGAATCCCGTTTGGTAAAGGAAAATGCCAAGAAAGTTCCCTCTAGCATCAATCCGAAAATTCCCACCTTATTACTAGTGTCTAACGGTGAAGGCACGACCTTTAGCCAATCAGAATGGCAGCATTATGCAGAGAGATTTGCTAGTGGTCAGTCTAATGTTCAAGTCATCTATATGGATGCGCCTCACGACCTCTATCATTATCAAAATAATGAACTTGTTTCTCGAATTGAAGAATTTTTAACAGAGTAACTGTGATTTAGAAAGTTATTTTGAACTGATGCCAATAATTGAGAGGTGACATTTTATGAAGAACACTTATATTGTACTTAGACATGCTCATTCAAGATTCTCGAGTGATGATTTTAATAGAACATTGTCGGAAAAAGGATTTTCTTCTCTTGAACAGTTGGAGTTTTTAAATGCTTGTAAAATAGATTACTTTATTTCAAGCCCTTATAAGCGAGCTTTTGAGACCGTTAATAGTTCTCCCATTCGATTTGATAAGATAGTGCTTGATAATCGTCTACGTGAAAGAAAATTATCCTCAAAATTTATTGAAGATTCTGAGTTTGAAGAAACAATTCAATATTTATGGCAAAATCCAGATAAATCTCTCATTGGAGGCGAGTCCAATCGAGAAGCATTAAATAGAATTTTAGATTTATTTGCGGACTTGGAAGAAAGGTATTCAGATAAAACCATTTTACTGAGTTCTCATGGAAATTTGCTAGGAATCTTAATCAATCATTTTGATTCAAGTTTTGATTATAAAAAATGGGAACAGATGACCTTTCCAGATTGCTTTCTAGTGGACAAAGATGAGAGTGTGAAAAGAATTATGCCAGATACTTTTAGGTAATCATTTAGCTCACTCTATGTGATTTTTATTTTCTGTTATTGTAAATAGAATAGAAGGGAAGATAGCCATGATATTCGATCAGTCCTTGCAAGCCTACGTTCATGAAGTAGATAATGTTCTTGTAGCTTGGGAAGAAAGACCAAGTGGAAACTTTGAGATGGAAGCTCAGTTGCTTGCAGCCAATTACCATAAAAATAGATCTCGTATTCTTGCTTTTATACTGCCTCATTTACAAGAATTTTATGGGTATTTCACAGATGAAGAAGCTACTGAAAAATTGGGTAGACCCATCATCGAGCCAGAAAGACAAACCGTTACTTTCTGCGATCAAACTTTTGATGATATTCATATCTTTTCTTTTGACTATCAGGGGCAGGCATTTGAGAGTCTGGAGAATTTTGCCATTGATGGTTAAGGTCTGTTTTCAGTTTTAAAAAGAAGGAGAGAGACTGATGAGTACTGCTGATTTTGTCTTTATTGAGAGTAAAGACCCCATATTCCTAGATTTACAAGCCTTTCGTACTTCTTTGAGAGAAAAATTCCCAGGTATTTTGATTAGAGAAAGGACGAATCCTGAAAAAGCTTACTCGCTTTCTTGGGATTATCAAAGTCCTCAGCTTACCTTGGAAAGTTCTTTGAGTAGCAAGAAAAATGTTTTTGTGATTGATTACTTTGATTCAACGAACAGGTTACAAGATTATGCCTCCTATATCATCTGGCTTCGGAAATGGTTTCCACCTGAAGAGAAAGTTTGCTTTTGTGATGAAGGCTATGAGTATGTGTTTGAACTTCCTAGTGATTTATCCCAAAAGGAGTTTGAAAACTACTTACGAACAAGGTTTGATGAGTGAAGAAGAAGTTCGAAAACGAATAATGATATTGAACAGTTGAAAAGGAGAATCAGATGCTTACTAAAGATGATATGTTAGTTGCTTTGCATGATTCAATTACTGAAGACCAAGAATTTGAGTTAGCAGACGAGATTGTAGATGCCATGGAGGCTTACCCTCAACCCTTTGATTTGGTTGACCCCGTCTTAGACTTTATTTCCAAACATCCAGAAGTAGATTTTGGAGCTCCAGGTGAGTTGGTTCACTTTGTGGAGCGATTTTATCATCAAGGCTATGAGGAATTATTGATGGAGTCAGTTCTAAAAAGTCCAACTGTGCATAACATCTGGATGCTTCATCGATGCTATAATGACAATGATCCAAATCTAGTCCGGCAGATTCAGGCTTTGGTTGGAGAACTGAAGAAGAATAAGACTCTTGATTCACAAGTAAGAAGCATGATTGAAGACTTAACTTGGTAGAGGGAGGTGATGCAGCATCACCTTTTTATCTTTTCTTATGTTGAAAAAGAAGGCAGTTTTTTTGGGTGTTTTAAGGAAACTAATAAACATAATTTTTGGTTAAAAGCATCATTTTAAGATAGAAATCTCTAATTTCATAATCTATAAGCAAACGCTTGCATTCCTTTTTTTATTGGATTATAATAGGTTGGTATAAATCCTTCTGTAATATTATTGAGAAGGTGTAGAAAGTAAGGATTTAGAATATTTGTAGTCAAAAATACAATGTTGTTTCTTACGATAAGGAGATAGATATGGCAATGATAGAAGTGCAACATCTTCAGAAAAATTTTGTAAAGACTGTTAAGGAACCGGGATTGAAGGGAGCTTTGCGCTCCTTTATTCATCCTGAAAAGCAGACCTTTGAAGCGGTCAAAGATTTGACCTTTGAGGTGCCAAAGGGGCAGATTTTAGGATTTATCGGAGCAAATGGCGCTGGGAAGTCGACCACCATCAAAATGCTGACAGGAATTTTGAAACCGACATCTGGTTTTTGTCGGATTAACGGCAAGATTCCACAGGACAATCGCCAAGATTATGTCAAGGATATTGGAGTCGTTTTCGGACAACGCACCCAGCTATGGTGGGATTTGGCACTGCAAGAGACCTACACGGTCTTGAAGGAGATTTACGATGTGCCAGACTCGCTTTTCCATAAGCGCATGGACTTTTTGAATGAAGTTTTGGATTTGAAGGAATTTATCAAGGATCCTGTGCGGACTCTTTCACTAGGTCAACGGATGCGGGCGGATATTGCAGCTTCCTTGCTTCACAATCCCAAAGTTCTCTTTTTAGATGAGCCGACCATTGGCTTGGACGTTTCGGTCAAGGATAATATTCGACGTGCTATCACCCAGATCAATCAAGAGGAAGAAACTACTATTCTCTTGACCACTCACGACTTGAGCGACATTGAGCAACTCTGTGATCGGATTTTTATGATTGATAAGGGGCAAGAGATTTTTGATGGAACGGTAAGCCAGCTCAAGGAGACCTTTGGAAAGATGAAGACTCTTTCTTTTGAACTGCTACCAGGTCAAAGTTATCTAGTCTCCCATTATGAAGGCTTGCCTGATATGTCCATTGATAGACAAGGAAATAACCTGACTATTGAATTTGATAGTTCCCGCTACCAATCAGCTGATATTATCAAGCAAACCTTATCTGATTTTGAAGTCCGTGATTTGAAGATGGTAGATACGGATATTGAGGATATTATCCGTCGCTTCTATCGAAAGGAGCTCTAAGATGGTCAAATTGTGGAGACGTTATAAACCCTTTATCAATGCAGGGATTCAGGAGTTGATTACCTATCGAGTCAACTTTATTCTCTATCGGATTGGTGATGTCATGGGGGCTTTTGTGGCCTTTTATCTCTGGAAGGCTGTCTTTGATTCTTCGCAAGAGTCCTTGATTCAAGGCTTTAGTATGGCAGATATCACCCTCTACATCATTATGAGTTTTGTGACCAATCTGTTGACCAAGTCAGATAGCTCTTTTATGATTGGGGAGGAGGTCAAGGATGGCTCCATTATCATGCGCTTGCTGAGACCGGTGCATTTTGCGGCCTCTTATCTTTTCACCGAGCTTGGTTCCAAGTGGTTGATTTTTATCTCTGTTGGACTGCCATTTTTAAGTGTTATTGTTTTGATGAAAATCTTATCTGGGCAAGGTATTGTAGAAGTGCTGGGATTAACTGTCCTTTATCTCTTTAGCTTAACTCTGGCTTATCTGATTAACTTTTTCTTTAATATCTGCTTTGGATTTTCAGCCTTTGTATTTAAAAATTTATGGGGTTCCAATCTACTCAAGACTTCAATAGTGGCCTTTATGTCTGGAAGTTTAATTCCCTTGGCTTTCTTTCCGAAAATCGTTTCAGATATTCTGTCCTTCTTGCCTTTCTCATCCTTAATTTACACTCCGGTCATGATTATTGTTGGGAAATACGATGCCAGTCAGATTCTTCAAGCACTTTTGCTTCAGTTTTTCTGGCTTATAGTGATGGTGGGCTTGTCTCAGTTGATTTGGAAACGAGTCCAGTCATTTATCACCATTCAGGGAGGTTAGGATGAAAAAATATCAACGCATGCATCTGATTTTTATCAGACAATACATCAAGCAAATCATGGAATACAAGGTGGATTTTGTGGTTGGTGTCTTGGGAGTCTTTCTGACTCAAGGGCTGAACCTCTTGTTTCTCAATGTACTCTTTCAACACATCCCCTCGCTAGAAGGTTGGACCTTTCAAGAGATTGCCTTTATCTATGGATTTTCCTTAATTCCAAAGGGATTAGATCATCTCTTTTTTGACAATCTCTGGGCTTTAGGTCAACGACTAGTTCGAAAAGGGGAGTTTGACAAGTATCTGACCCGTCCTATCAATCCTCTCTTTCACATCCTCGTTGAGACGTTTCAGATTGATGCCTTGGGTGAACTTTTGGTCGGTGGCATCTTACTAGCAACAACGGCGACTAGCATTGCTTGGACTCTTCCAAAATTCCTGATTTTTCTAGTTTGTATTCCTTTTGCGACCTTGATTTACACTTCTTTAAAAATCGCGACAGCCAGCATCGCTTTTTGGACCAAGCAGTCAGGTGCCATGATTTACATTTTCTATATGTTTAATGATTTTGCCAAGTACCCGATTTCCATTTACAATTCGCTCCTTCGTTGGTTAATTAGCTTCATCGTGCCTTTTGCTTTTACGGCCTACTATCCTGCCAGCTATTTCTTGCAGGACAAGGATGTCTTCTTTAATATCGGTGGTTTGATTCTGATTTCCCTTGTCTTCTTTGTCATTTCTTTGAAACTATGGGACAAGGGCTTAGATGCCTACGAAAGTGCTGGTTCGTAAGAGCTAAAGTAAGACTAAAACCAAGAAAGGATTTTGTAATGTTTGTTATTGAAGAGGTCAAGAATGAAGCACAAAAAATGGCAGTAGTCACTGAAGTCTTACATGACTTACCAGAATGGTTTGGAATACCAGAAAGCACGCAAGCCTATATCGAAGGAGCCAAGGACTTGCAAGTGTGGGCTGCCTATCAGGAGAGTGATTTGGCTGGATTTGTAAGCTTGGCCTATTCCAGTGAAGATTGTGCAGAGATTGATTGTATCGGTGTAAAAAAAGCTCATCAAGGTAGAGGAATTGGGAGTCAATTACTTGCTACTTTAGAAAATGAAGCACGCAAAAACGTTGATTATTTGCAAGTGAAAACAGTAGCAGAAGGCTCTAATAAGGATTATGATCGAACAAATGCCTTTTATTGCAGACTTGGCTTTAAAAAACTAGAGATTTTTCCGCAACTGTGGGGATCCCAAAATCCTTGTCAGATTTTGATTAAAAAGATAGATTAACAAACCTTGACATCCTTCCTTATAGTGCTATACTATAAGGGGAATCGCCGATTTAGCTCAGTTGGTAGAGCAACGCACTCGTAACGCGTAGGTCACAGGTTCGATCCCTGCAATCGGCAGTGTGAAAGAAGTCCTCTTGGACTTCTTTTTTCTTTTGATAAGATTTTTGACCACATAGTCTATCATGACTACCACATAGGCAAAACCTATTGTTTGCGTTTTTTATTTCTGTTATAGTAGTAATTGTCAAGGGGAGATTAAACTTCCTAACAAAATAGAAAATGAGGTTATATCATGAAAAAAGTAGTAGGTATCGGATTTTTAGTCGTTGCAGCAGCAGTTTTGTATTTTGGTTTAGTTGGATGGCCAAGTTTGGATGTTAACATCTGGGCACTCTTTCCAGTAGGTTTATTCTTATTCTTTACTCTTGAGAATTTGGTTAAAAAAGATTATAAGGCCAGTCTCATGAGCTTAATTATTGCCTTTATCATCGCTAATGCCATTCTTGATATCTTGCCACTTTCAAGTGGTTTGGTTATCGGTGCAGGTGTGCTAGCTTGTGTGGGGATTGGTTTCCTCTTTCCGGAAACTAACAAGAAAGAAGTATAAAACAAAAAAGTCTCGAGCTTTCTCGAGACTTTTGCTTTATTTGCCTGCGTAATATTTTTGAATACCTTTGACAATACCTGCCACCAATCTATTTTGGTAAGCATCGCTACGAATTTGTTGGTTTTCGTTGAAATTGTCAATGTAACCAAGCTCCAATAGAACTGCTGGTTTATCGGTTTCTCGAAGGACAGCAAAGCTACTTTGGAGAAGACCTGCATCCTTAGCACCTGTTTCAGCTAGGAGTGAAGAGTGGATATCTGCAGCTAGGCGATTGCTTTCACTGATACGGTCGGGATGGTTATGCCAGTATGGATTAATCTTAGAAGGATAACCAGCAGCTTCTTCGTAAGAATAGGTCTGAATACCAGAACGGTTAGAAGCAGGGCTGCCACTAGCATTGAAGTGAATACTAATAAAGATATCTGAATCAGTCTTATTAACCATTCTTGAACGTTCAGTGACAAAGTCGACATAGACATCACTATCTCTAGAAGAAAGAACAGTATAACCAAGACTTTGGAGTTCCTTGCGTAGTTTTTGATAAACTTGCATGGTGAGGTCTTTTTCATTCGTGTTATAATAAACAGCACCAGGATCTTTACCGCCGTGTCCTGGGTCTAAGAAAACGGTATATGTGTATTTTCCTTTTTCAAATCCACGACTTACTGGAACTTCACCTATCCATTTTCCATTACTTTGGAACTGATGTGCTTTTCCATCGATTTTACGAGTTCCTGTGACATAGACACCATTTTCATCTACATAGTAACGAGCATTGTAGTAGCTGTCATCAATCCATTCACTCTTAGCCATGTAACCACCTGACTTGAGGTAGTATGAACCAATCCATTCACGCGCTGCATAAGCACCACCTGATTTTAAATAGAACCAGCTATTATAGTTTTTATCAAAAATCCACTCTTTCTCAGCCATGGCACCGCTAGCTTTTAGGTAGTAGTTACCTTGCCATTGGTTACTTGCCATAGTGGCATCTTTATTAAAGTAGTACCAAGTACCACCAATTTTATCCCACTTATTTTTACTTAATTGTCCAGAAGTTTGGGCATAGTACCATTTACCATCTTGTTTGACCCAAGCGCTCTCAGCCATAGCCCCACTATTGGTAAAGATATAACCATCAAAAATGGTGTTGCTGAGCATGATTCCATCTTTGTCAAAGTAGTACCATACACCACCAACTTTTTCCCATTTTTGCTGAGAGATTTTACCAGATGGCTTTGCATAATACCATTTATCTTTGATTTTACCCCAGCCACTATCTACCATAGCCCCGCTACTAGTCAGGATGTATCCATCATAAATCGTATCACTGAGCATGATACCGTTCTTATCGAAGTAGTACCATTTTCCTTGAATTTTTTTCCAGTTAAGAACAGGGGCATTGTTTTCATAGAAACGCCAGTGGTTTTCCTCTAATACCCAACCTTCTTTTTTGACTTCTGGAGCCTTGTCTTCCTCTTTCTTAGCTGGAGTTTCACTTGGATTTGTTGTAGAAGTTGTTGGTACGCTTGAACTTGTTTCAGTAGAAGGAGCAGTTTCCTTGGTTGAAGGGATGCTCTTTTTTTCTTTTTCTGTAGTTGTAGTTTCTTGTGTCGTTTCTGCTGTAGTTTTTACGTTATTTTCTTCAGCCAAAGCAGGGTGTGTTGCGAATCCTAGAAAAGTAAGTGCGATGGCACTTGCCAAGAGCGTTTTTTTCACTTGTTTGATCTCCTATTTTTTTAATAATCTTTTTTAAAATGTCATTAGAAAAGCACCTCATGTGGAAGAACGAGTCGCCAACTGTTGAGGTGCTGGCATGATTTATTTCATCATGAAGATTTGAACAATCATAACGATGTAGATGAGCAATGTGAGTAGAAATCCAGCTCTCCAAAAGAATTTAAGGAATTTTGGATAATAAAAACTACGTTTTTTGCTTAAAAAGAAAAAGGCTAGAATGATGGCTAGCAAAGATAGGGCTGCCCCCAAAATGGGAAGTTGATTATGGGTAAAAACCTTTGCACTGATTAAATAGTATTCAAAAATCAGAAAAGGAAAAGCCAAATCTGCAAAGTTAATCCCCTTTTTCTTTAACTTTAAAAATCTACTAAAGATAATAGCCAAAGCCAAGGTTAGTACCAAAAGCAAGACAGAAGCGAGTTTTATTAAAATCATAACAATATTGTATCATAAAATTTGAATAAAAGGAAAGCATATTCCTTGATTTAACAGTGTTTTTCTAAAAATTTTTGTTTAGAAACTGATTTTTTATACTATATCAAACATCAATGTGATTTACTTTGTAAAGTTGGAGTAGTTTGAGTCTTCATTATAAATCTTTTTTATGGTGACCATAGAAAAAATATATTAGTCAGGAGAGAAGAATAGTAGTAGAATGAGTAGCAAATAAAACAAAGGAGTTTCTTATGAAATTAGTTACGTTATGGTCAAAACTCTCACTAGGCATTCAATTATTGGTGGCTTTGGTCTTAGGTGTTATCGCTGCACTTATCTGGCCACAATTTTCAGGCTTTTATCAATTTTTAGGTCAAGCCTTTATTAAATTGATCAATATGGTTATCATTCCGCTAATCTTCCCAACCATCGTTGTTGCAGTAGCTGGAGTTATCGGAAAAAAATCTTTCGGGAAAATTTTGACCAAGAGTTTGGTTTACTTTTTTGCTGTAACAACTGCCATTACTCTTTTGTTTGTATTTGCTAGTTACTATTTAGGATTTGGTCAAGGAGTGAATATCGGTCAAACTGGTGGAAACCTTGATGGGATTGCTAACAATGTCAAGTTCAGCGAATTTTTGCTTGGTTTCATTCCATCAAATATCGTTAAATCTCTTTCAGATGGCGCTCTATTGCCAATTATCGTTTTTGCCATCTTTCTTGGTTACGGAATTGGGAATCTTAAGTCTGACAAATCTCAGAAGATTATCGAAGGTTTCCAAATCTGGATTGAAGCCATTTACAAGATTGTTGCAGTAATTATCAAACTATCACCGATTGGTATTTTTGGATTTATCGCTAAAGATGTTGCAACTACGGGTGTCGACAAGTTGATTGGGCTTGGTCAGTTTGTAATTGGAACTTATCTGGCTTATGCTGTATTGGTTCTCCTTATTTTCCCTTTGATTGCTGTATTCTTTAAGGTGCCGTATTTGTCAGCCTTTCGTGAAAATTGGAGTCTCTTGACTCTGGCTTTTGTTACTGGAAGTTCTAGTGTGGTCTTGCCATCACTTCTTAAAGATTTGAAAAAACAGGGGCATGACGAGCATACAATTGATTTAGTTGTTCCTTTAGGATATACTTTTAACTTAGAAGGAGCAGCGGTTTATTTCTCAGTAGCGACAATTTTTATCGCCCATGCCTATGGCATTCAATTTTCATTATCAAGTCTCTTGTTTACTGTTTTACTTTTGACTTTAATTGGAAAAACTGCGGCAACCGTACCATCAGGAGCTATTGTGGTTCTATTAGCTGCAGCACCTCAATTGGGCTTGCCAGTTGAAGGAGTGGCCTTGATTTTTGCAGTTGATTTCTTTGTCAATGCTGGCCGTACTATGATCAATGTTTTGGGTCAAATCTTAACAGTTAGCGTTATCGAAAAAACAGAAGGATACATTTTAGAAGAAGAAAAGGAAAGCCAATTATCAGTCAGCTTTTCTTAAGGAGATATGAATAATGAGTGAAGCAAAAGTTTATGTGATTCATGAGAATCTAGAATGGACTCAACATTTAGTGAAATGGTTGGAAGAATTAGAAGTCCCTTATGAACTATGGGATTTGTCTAGTGGGATTTTAGATTTGCAAAGCCCACCGCCGCAAGGTATCTTTTACAATCGTATGTCTGCCTCTTCACACACAAGAGGACATCGTTATGCGCCAGAATTTACAGAGCAAGTGATTACTTGGTTAGAAGCACACGGACGCAAAGTTGTGAATGGTACCGGTGCTATCAACCTTGAAATTAGTAAAATCAAACAATATTTGAAGTTAAACGAGTCTGGTATCGAGACTCCTGCAACAGTTGCAGTTTTGGGTCAAGAAAACATTATTGAAGCGGCAAGAAAATTAAACATTTATCCTTTGATTACCAAGCACAATCGTGCAGGTAAGGGATTAGGCGTTCAACTCTTCCAAAATGAAGAGGAACTGGCAACTTATGTCAATAGCCCTCTCTTTGAACCATCAGTGGACGGGATTACCTTGTTACAAGCCTACATCAAGCCAAGTGATGGACGTATCCGTCGTTCAGAGTTTATCAATCAAAAATTCCTCTATACTGTTTCGATCGATTCTTCAGATGGTTTCCAACTTTGTCCAGCAGATGGTTGCCAAATCGGCAAGAGACCAGAGCAACTAGAAACGTCTGAAAAATTCCAGATTACAGAACCTCTACCAGATGACCGGAGAGAAGCTTATGAAAGTTTCTTGAAAAATGCTCAGATTGAAGTTGCGGCGATTGAATGGGTTCAATCAGAGAGTGGAGACATTTATGTCTATGATGTAAATACCAACACCAACTACAATCCTACCGCAGAAAAAAATGCCACTATTTTTGCCCACCAACACTTGGCTCAGTATCTAAAAACAGAATTGCAAGCCCTGACTAGTGGACAATAAAGCAGGAAATTCAAAAATCCCCCAGTATTAAATGACTGGGGGATCGATTTGTGTAATCGGTGAAATCTTATTGATTTGCTTTAAAGTCCGGGTCTTTTAGACTTTGAACACTGGCATTGATGACGGCACCGATGATTAATATCTTGGCAATGATAATGAACCAGAACATCATAACAACAACGACGATTGAACTGAAAAATCTGACGTCAACGAGATAATTGACATAATTGTTGAAATAAGCTGCAAAGATGTTTAATAAAGCAATCGTCGTAACTAGTACAAAGAGACTTCCAGGTATGACGTAGCGAATCTTACTTACTTTAACATTTGGTAGGAAATAATAGAGCATAATCACGGTAGCAAAAAGAAAGGCATAGATCAGCGGTCCTGTAAAATCTTGTAGATAAGAAAACAGAGCACTCTCGGATTTCCAGTAGTTTTTAAGCAGGTCCAATAACATATGGCCAAACATACTAAGGAATAATGCAAGCGCAAAGAGAATTTGAAGTCCAAAGCTAACTAAGAGGCTCATCATCTGATGTGAGATAATTCCTCTATTTTTTGCGATTCCATAGGCTTTATTAAAAGCCTTTTGAAGAAAATTCATGGATTTGGAGAAAGTCCAAAGAGCTGATAAGATAGCAAAACTCAGTAAACCTGTCGATGGTTGAGTCAGAACTTCTCTGACAATCTTTGCAACAACTTCATAGATTGTATCTGGTAAAAATTCCTTGATGGTTAATAGAAAGTTTGAGATGGGAATTTGAAAGTAGGGTAAGATATTGACCACTATCATGAGTAAAGGGAAGATTGAAATCAACCAATAGTAGGCAACAGCAACGCTGGTTAGCTCGCTATCAGAGGCTTGATAGTAGTGTAAAAAAGCTTTTAATAATGGTCTATCGTTCAGCTGTTTCCACAACTTTTTCATTTCACAAACCTCCAGTTTTTCTTGTTTTGTATAGACTTTAATTTCTTCGAACTAATTCCATCATATCGTAAGGTAAGGTATTAGCAGATTCTTTTAAGGAATAGGTTTCTAAATTATTGACATTTTGGCGTAGCTTTTTGGCATACTGAGCTGAGATGAGTTTTTGAGCTTCGTATTCAAAGATACACTTACGTTCAAGGTAGTAACCTCTAAGCATTTCAGCGATGTTATTGGGTTTGATACGATTGATAACCCGTTCCACAAAGGCGCCACTCGTAATATGACTGGTTTCACGGAGACGAGATTCCTGCATGAAGCTGATCAGAGAACTTTTATAAATCCCTTTAAGGTTTTCCAAACTTTCGATGATGATTTCAGTGTTGGCTAGGTAGAGTTCAGCAATCTGGTCATAGTCAATGGCCAGAAGTCTTTGGGTTTCTTTGTTCTTCAAGGAACGAAGGGTTTTGCCAAATGTAAGCAACTCGTGTAGGAGAAAACGTATAATCCGAATAGAAACAAGGAAGTAGTAGGTTATTCGAGAAGCGAAGTTTCGTTTAATATTTTTCTCCATGCTTTTCAGATAACGTTGGTAGACACGATATCCTCTTTCGCCGATTTTGCCTTCTTCATAGGCTTGCTCCAAACCATCGCTCTCGATACTGAGAATCAGTAGTTTGAGAGCTTCCCAGTCTTCCTGGATTTCCTTGTTCTCCTGACTGAGGATGAGATTTTCAATACGTCCATGATAATTGTCAATAGCCGCATAGAGTGGAACCTTGTTTTTTGTGTTCTCTAAATCCTTCTCTAACTCCATGGCGACATCATTTAAGATAGCGATGTGCATGAGCTGATCCTTAGATGGTTCTTTCTCTTCGGAAAGGTGTGGAAGTACCAGTAATCCCGTAAGGAAACTGACAAGTGTTACACCAGCTACGAGGAAGAGAAGAAGAGGATATTCTTGTTCTAGATTAGACGGTATCAAAAGGATAGTGGCAATGGATACAGTTCCCTTGACGCCAGAAAAGGTAAGGAGAAGCATATCTTTGACATACTTATCTAAGCTTTTATGAAGTTTCTTAATCCGAAAAGCGTAAAAGCCGTAGATCATCACAAAGCGGATGGCAAAGAGTAGGAAGGTCAAGAGAAAAACGCTGACTAAGAGAAGCACTTTGTTGTAAAATGCACTCTTAAGAATTGGTTCAGCAATCATTTCCAGTTCCATCCCAAGAATGACAAAGACAGAACCATTGAGCATGAAGGTTACAGTGTGCCAGACAGTCTCGGTAACAGTATCAACCTGGGCTTCAAGCAAGTTGATTTTTTTGAAACGACTGGCTTTCAAAATCCCAGCGACTACAACGGCGATAATACCTGAGACATGAATCTCTTCAGCTATGAAAAATGTCAAGAGGGGCAAACTGAGTTCTAGCAAGAGCTCGCTTGCGATATCTGTTGCGCGGACACTAAGTAAAAAGGTATGGAGGAAGCGATTGATTAGGGCTGTTATAAAGCCGACTGCAAAACCTCCAACAATGGAAATAGCTAATGAAGTTCCGGCTTGGGTGAGCGAAAATGTTCCTGTTGTCCAAGCGATGAGAGCCACACGAAAGGCTACTAGACCAGAAGCATCATTAAGAAGACCTTCCCCTTTTAAGATATTAGAAACCCGTTTTGGAAAGGAAAAACGTTGAGAAAGGGAAGCGAAGGCAACTAGGTCTGTAGGCCCTAAGGCAGCACCAACTGCTACACAGGCTGCTAATGGTAGGCTAGCCCAAAGGACATGAGCGAGTCCACCCATGCTCAGAGCTGATATAAAGATAACTGGGAAAATCAAGTAGAGAACGATTCTCCAGTGCTTTAAGATAGAGGTTACATCTGCTTCTTGAGCTTCACGAAAGAGTAGTGGGCCAATGACTAAAGCCAGAAACAACTCAGTATCTAAGTGATATTGGTTGTTAGGTAAGCAAAGCCCAATTCCAATCCCTAACAAAATTTGAATCAGGGGCATGGGTAAAAAGGGAAGAAGTTTATTGGTCGTGCTAGAAACAATAAGAACTAGTAAAAATACTAAGAGATAAAAAAGTAAATTCATCTTCTACCTCCTTATTTTTGTTTGCGACAAGCTTCAAAAAGTTCCTTTTGTTCTTGGATTTTTTGATCAATCTTAGAGCAGTCCTTATGCTCGATTTTCTTTTGACAACGCTCCATTTCAAGTGTAATCATTTTTTTCTTGATTTTTAGCATCTTTTTGCTCATATGAGCTTCATCTAACATACCAACTGCCCGTTCATGTTGGGTTGATTCAACAAATTTGTGGCGAAGTCCTTCTATTTTATCTCGTAGGTATTGTTTATCCATGGCGATACCTTTCTAATTTTTCAATCATAACTAAAAATGGTGGATTGTTGACTTGGTTGAGGGTACGATAGATTGTAGCAGTGTATTCTTGTTGTGGCAACTGACTGACAAAATCTAAGACAGCATCCCGTTCTATATCTCCGCCTTCATGCCCGTAATAAATCATGATGGCTATTCGTCCGCCTTTAACGAGCATCTGACAGAGTTTTTCAAGTGCCTCAATGGTTGTGTGAGGTTTAGTAATAATAGACTTATCGGCAGAAGGAAGATAACCTAGATTAAAGATGGCTGCCTTCACCTCAGTTACAAACTGATCTACGGTTTCATGACCTTGGAGAAGTAATTCAACATTGGTCAAACCGGCTTCTTGTAGACGTTGACTTGTTTTTTGAAGAGCTTGTTCTTGTATATCAAAAGCGTAGACTTGTTTAGCTAATTTAGCAAGAAAAAGTGTATCATGTCCATTTCCCATTGTTGCATCTACAACAACATCATCTTTTGTGATGACTTGGGCAAGAAAATCATGCGCCAATTCAAGTGGTCTTTTCATTCATAAACTCCTGTTTTACAGCCTTGCATCCTTGGACACTACCTCGACGTCTCATTTCAGCTTCTATGCTATTTAGAACTTCCCATTTATTGAGACTCCACATAGGACCAATTAGCATATCTCTAGGCGCATCACCCGTAATCCTATGGATGACTATATGTTTGGGAATAATTTCAAGTTGGTCACAGATAACTTTCACATAGTCATCTTGACTCATAAGCCGCAAACGACCTTCATGATAGTCGCGTTGCATTCGAGTGTTGGTCATGAGGTGAAGTAGGTGAAGTTTAATCCCTTGGATATCATTGTCCCTTACACAACGCCGAACGTTTTCCACCATCATTTCATGAGTTTCACCGGGCAAACCATTGATTAGATGAGCAACAATCTCAATCTTGGGATATTTTCTCAAGCGCTTAACCGTTTCCACGTAGAGTTCATAGGAGTGGGCACGGTTAATTAATTCAGAAGTTGCTTCATAGGTGGTTTGTAAACCTAACTCTACAGTAACATGCAATCGCTCTGATAGTTCTGCCAAGTATTCGATAGTCTCATCAGGCAGGCAATCTGGTCGTGTACCGATATTGATTCCAACAACTCCAGGTTCATTAATAGCTTGTTCATAGCGTTCGCGAATCACTTCGAGTTTTTCATGAGTATTAGTAAAGTTTTGGAAATAGACTAGATATTTTTTTACATCTGGCCATTTACGGTGCATAAAGTCAATTTCCTTATAAAATTGCTCACGAATAGGAGCGTCAGGCGCAACGATAGCATCTCCAGAACCAGAAACCGTACAGAAAGTACAACCTCCATGAGCTACTGTACCATCACGATTGGGACAATCAAATCCAGCATCGATAGGAACTTTGAAAGTTTTTTCTCCGAATAAATTTCGATAATAATCATTCAAGGTATTATAGGATTTCATAGCTAATATTATATCAGAAAAGACTCGCAAACTCAAAGTCAGCAAATAAGTGAGAGATATTGAAATGATTGGACAGAAAAAAATTTTAAAAAAAGCCTTTACAAAAAAATAAAAAGTGGTATAATTAAGTCACAAACAAGTGCAAACGTTTTCGTAAAACGTTTGCCTAATAAATATAAAAGGAGATTTGAATGATGAAAGATACATTCAAAAATGTCTTGTCTTTCGAATTTTGGCAGAAATTCGGTAAGGCTCTAATGGTGGTTATCGCTGTTATGCCAGCGGCTGGATTGATGATCTCAATCGGTAAGTCACTTGCAATGATTGACCCAAACCTTGCTCCCCTAGTTATTACTGGTGGCGTACTAGAGCAAATTGGTTGGGGAGTTATCGGTAACCTTCATATTTTGTTTGCCCTCGCTATTGGAGGAAGCTGGGCTAAAGAACGTGCTGGTGGTGCTTTTGCGGCAGGTCTTGCATTTATCCTTATTAACCGTATCACTGGTACAATCTTCGGTGTATCAGGGGATATGTTGAAAGATCCTAACGCTATGGTTTCAACAATCTTTGGTGGATCTATCAAGGTTGCTGATTACTTCATTAGTGTACTTGAGGCACCAGCCCTTAACATGGGGGTATTTGTAGGGATTATCTCAGGTTTTGTTGGAGCGACTGCATTTAACAAATACTATAATTTCCGTAAACTTCCTGATGCCCTTTCATTCTTTAACGGGAAACGTTTTGTACCATTTGTAGTTATTCTTCGCTCAGCAATCGCTGCAATTCTTCTTTCAGCTTTCTGGCCAGTTGTTCAAACAGGTATCAACAACTTCGGTATCTGGATTGCCAATTCACAAGAAACAGCACCAGTTCTTGCACCATTCTTGTATGGTACTTTGGAACGCTTGCTCTTGCCATTCGGACTTCACCACATGTTGACTATCCCAATGAACTATACAGCTCTTGGTGGTACTTATGATGTGTTAACTGGTGCAGCAAAAGGCACTCAAGTATTTGGACAAGATCCACTTTGGCTTGCATGGGTAACAGACCTTGTAAACCTTAAAGGTACTGACGCAGGTCAATACCAACACTTGTTAGATACAGTACATCCAGCTCGTTTCAAAGTTGGACAAATGATCGGTTCGTTTGGTATCTTGATGGGTATAATTGTGGCTATCTACCGTAACGTTGATCCAGATAAGAAACACCAATACAAAGGTATGATGATCGCAACTGCTCTTGCAACATTCTTGACAGGGGTAACTGAACCAATTGAGTACATGTTCATGTTCATCGCAACACCTCTTTACCTTGTTTACGCTCTTGTTCAAGGTGCTGCCTTTGCAATGGCTGATATTGTGAACCTTCGTGTTCACTCATTCGGTTCAATCGAATTCTTGACTCGTACTCCGCTAGCTATCAACGCTGGTCTTGGTATGGATATCATTAACTTTATCTGGGTTACAGTACTCTTTGGATTTATCATGTACTTCATCGCTAACTTCATGATTAAGAAATTCAACTATGCAACTCCAGGACGTAACGGTAACTACGAAAATGCAGATGGTTCATCTGAATCTTCAGCTGCTGGTGAAACTAAAGTTGCAGAAGCTTCTCAAGCAGTTAACATCATCAACCTTCTCGGTGGACGTGCCAACATCGTTGATGTCGACGCATGTATGACTCGTCTTCGTGTTACTGTACAAGATGCTGAAAAAGTTGGAACAGAAGAACAATGGAAAGCTGAAGGAGCTATGGGACTTGTCATGAAAGGACAAGGTGTCCAAGCTATCTACGGACCTAAAGCTGACGTTTTGAAATCAGATATCCAAGATATTCTTGACTCAGGTGAAGTGATTCCTGAAACTCTTCCAAGTCAAATGGCAGCAACTCAAAAAGATACTGTTGTCTACAAAGGTGTAACTGAAGAAGTTTATTCAGTTGCTGACGGTCAAGTGATTGAATTGGAACAAGTTAAAGATCCAGTCTTCTCACAAAAAATGATGGGTGATGGATTTGCAGTAGAACCAGCAAATGGAAACATTGTATCTCCAGTTTCTGGTACTGTATCAAGCGTCTTCCCAACTAAACATGCTCTTGGTCTTGTAACTGAAGCAGGTCTTGAAGTTCTTGTTCACATTGGTCTTGATACTGTAAGTCTTGAAGGAAAACCATTTGAAGTAATGGTTTCAGAAGGTCAAACAGTCGCTGCTGGTGATCTCTTGGTCAAAGCTGACTTGGGTGCTATCCGTGAAGCTGGTCGTGAAACTACAACTGTAGTTGTCTTCACAAATGGTGACGCGATCAAATCAGTTAAATTACAACAAACAGGTTCTCTTGCAGCTAAAACAGCAGTTGCAAAAGTAGAATTGTAATATTTAGGAGGTTGGAAGCTATTTCCAACCTCTTGTTTAATAGGAGAAAAGCATGAAGTTTTTAACACTCAATACTCATAGTTGGATGGAAAAAGATCCTGAACAAAAGTTTCAACTTTTACTTCAAGATATACTTGAAAACAGTTATGATTTGATTTGTTTTCAGGAAATTAACCAGGAAATTACTTCAGCGCAAGTAGAAGCTGGTGCACTTTATCAGCCATTACCATCTGCTGAGCCGATTCATCAAGACCACTATGTTCGTCTCTTGGTAGAACACTTAGCTGAGCAAGGTCAAAACTATTATTGGACTTGGGCCTACAACCATATTGGTTATGATCGTTACCATGAAGGTGTTGCAATCCTATCTAAAACACCAATTGAAGCGCGTGAAATTTTGGTTTCAGATGTAGATGATCCGACAGATTACCACACTCGTCGAGTTGCTCTAGCAGAGACAGTAGTTGAAGGTAAAGAACTTGCAGTTGCGAGTGTCCATCTCTCTTGGTGGGATAAAGGCTTCCAAGAGGAATGGGCGCGCTTTGAAGCAGTTCTGAAAGAATTGAAGAAGCCACTCTTGCTAGCAGGTGATTTTAATAATCCTGCAGGCCAAGAGGGTTACCAAGCTATTTTAGCTAGTCCACTAAACTTACAAGATGCATTTGAAGTTGCAAAAGAAAGAAGTGGTAGTTACACTGTTCCGCCTGAAATTGATGGTTGGAAGGGAAATACAGAACCACTTCGAATTGATTATGCCTTTACGACAAAGGATATACAGGTAGAAACATTACATGTTGTCTTTGATGGAAAACAAAGTCCACAGGTCAGTGATCACTATGGTCTTCAAGCAGAACTTTCTTGGAAGAACTAACAAATAATTTTACTAAAATAAAACAAGACCCCCTTCGGATATGCGAAGGGGGTTAACTACTCAAGGGGTTAATATAGTTAAAGTTTTTAGTTGAATAACTTGTAAAATGAAATAAAATCCTTTAAAATAAAAAGTGTTGGAGGAATTTATGAATGTAAATCAAATTGTGCGTATGATCCCGACGCTAAAGATAAATAATAGAAGATTAAATGAATTGTTTTATATCCAAACCTTGGGTATGAAACCCTTGCTTGAAGAGTCGGCTTTCTTATCGCTAGGAGACCAGTCAGGCATTGAAAAATTGGTTTTAGAAGAATCACCAAGTATGAGAAGCCGTAAGGTTGAAGGGATCAAAAAATTAGCTAGATTGATTGTAAAAGTAGCGAATCCATCCGAGATTGAAGCCTTACTAGCTAGAATGGAAAAACTTCCTCAACTCTATAAAGGAAATAAGGGATTTGCTTTTGAAGCTCTTTCTCCGGAAGGGGACCTTGTCCTTATCCATGCGGAAGATGACATCAAAGATTTGAGAAAGTTTGATGAAACTGTTACTTTCTCAAAAGATGAGAAGATGCAGTATTTGACAGCATTTGATATTTCAGTAGAGATTAACTTGCCTGATGAAACGACGAGCCTGCTTGAAAAAGAGGAAATCGAAACTAGCCTAGCTTTTAAACAAGCTCAAGGTAGTGATTTGCTCGTTGAAAATAATGTTACTTGGGATTTGTCTATGTTGAAATTCCAAGTAAAAGAACTTGAATTGGCTAGTCTCCGTCAACGTTTTGAAACTGCAGGTTACTTTATTCCTAAGTCTGAGAAGTTTTTCCTAACTAAGGATGCCAACAATATCGAATTGTGGTTTGAAGAAGTATGAAACAAGAAATCATTCAAAAAATAAAGCAACAAATTGAGGCAGGGATTTATCCTGGTGCCTCTTTTGCGTATTATCGGGATGGTGAATGGTCTGATTGCTACCTCGGAGAAGCAGATCCAGAAATTGGAGAGCAGACTTGTCAAGGTTTAGTCTATGATTTGGCAAGTGTGAGCAAAGTTGTCGGAGTTGGAACTGTCTTAACTTTCTTATGGCATCAAGGGGAATTAGATATAGAAAAGTCAGTGACGGAATTTTTACCTGACTCTGACTATCAAGATATCACAATTCGTCAACTCCTCACTCATGCCACAGACTTGGACCCTTATATTCCCAATCGTGACCAGTTGAATGCAGAAGAATTGAAAGAAGCTATGTTTCATCTTAATCGTAGGGAGAAGCGAGCCTTTCTATATTCAGATGTGCACTTTCTCTTGCTAGGTTTTCTCTTGGAAAGATATTTTGATAAGGACTTGGATCAGATTTTGCAAGAGCAAGTTTTGGATCCATGGAGGATGAAGGAAACGAGGTTTGGTCCTGTAACCAGTGCTGTGCCGACTGTTCGTGGTCAGAAAGCAGGAGTGGTGCATGATCCAAAGGCACGTTTGCTTGGGAAACATGCAGGGAGTGCTGGATTGTTTTCAACTGTGAAGGATTTAAAAATCTTCCTAGAGCATTATTTACAGGATGATTTTGCTGAAGATTTGAGCCAGAATTTCTCAGATTTAGATGATAAAGAGCGCTCCTTATCCTGGAATATTGAAGGAGATTGGCTAGACCATACAGGCTATACTGGAACCTTTATCATGTGGAATCGTAAGAAGCAGGAAGCTGCTATTTTCTTGTCCAATAGAACCTACGAAAAGGACGAGCGTGCTCGGTGGATCATAGACCGTAATCAGGTCATGGACTTAATTCGTGAAGCAGACTAGGGAGGGCTCATGTCTAAAGCGTTAAAAGGAACTCTATTTACAGTCATTGCAGGTATCGCTTGGGGACTATCTGGAACCAGTGGGCAGTACCTGATGGCTCATAGGATTTCAGCTCTAGTTCTGACCAATATCCGTTTGATTGTTGCTGGTCTCCTCTTGGTTCTATTGTCCTATATAAAGTCTAAGGAACAATTTCTAGCTTTTTTAAAGGATAAATCAAGTCTCTTTTCTCTCTTGCTATTTTCTTTATTTGGTCTCTTTCTAAATCAATTGGCTTATCTATCAGCCATTCAGGAGACAAATGCTGGCACAGCGACAGTTCTTCAATATGTCTGTCCTGTTGGAATCTTGGCTTACACATGCATCAAAGATAAGGTAGCCCCTACTATAGCAGAAATCATTTCTATGTTTTTGGCTATAGGTGGAACCTTTTTAATTGCGACTCACGGTCAAATGGATCAGCTCTCTATGACACCAGCAGGTCTCTTTTGGGGCTTGTTCTCTGCTTTAACCTATGCTTTGTATATCATTTTACCCATTAAACTGATTCAAAAGTGGGGGAGCATTTTGGTTATTGGTGTTGGAATGACCATTTCTGGTTTTGTGGCAGTTCCATTTACTGGAATTATCGGCGCTAGAATTCCTATGTCATTTGATATTTTTCTAGCCTTTGCTGGAATTATTCTTATTGGAACGGTTTTTGCCTACACAGCTTTTCTCAAGGGAGCCAGTATGGTTGGACCAGTCAAATCTAGTCTTCTGGCGTCGATTGAGCCAATCTCTGCGGTGTTTTTTGCCTTTATGATTATGGGAGATATTTTTTATCCTGTAGATTTTCTTGGTATGGCAATGATTTTGTTGGCTGTAACTATTATTTCTTTAAAGGATTTAATGCTAGAAAAGAAACACAAGTCTATTTAAAGACAGAACAACCTTATAAAGAGGTTGTTTTTTATGTTCTGCATTAATTTATATAATTTTAAGATTGAAAGTTTATAATAAAGTTAGAAAAATAAGCTAAACGGAGGAAATATGAATTTTATACAAAGTATTCATCCTGCTAAACCTTTAAGATACTTAAAATGGTTCGATATCTTAATCATCACTATTTTAATGTTTGGAGAGTTTATCATCCGTTCCACACAACAATTTATGGAGAGTCTATCGCCTTCAACTGTTACCAGTGTCGTGGATACTGCGTCAAATGTAGCAAGTGATGGAGCAGCTTATTCTAGTAATTTCAATTTCCAGTTGATTATGCTAGGGATTACTTTCCTCTATCTTTTGATTCGAAATTATGATTTTAAACAGCTTCCAATTCGCTTTTCTTGGTCAGTTTTGATTTGGGTTCCCCTTATCTTTGCAGTTGTTGGAATAATTGGAGATATTGTAACAACCCTTAGTGGTGAGTATAATTATTTTAATCCTCAGTTGATCCCTTTTATAGATCCCATGGAGATTATTAGAAAATTCATGGCTTTAACACCAATGGCCATTGGTTATGCTTTATTAAATGGTTTTTACGAAGAATTTTTCTTCTTGGGCTTACTGACTTCAGTCAAAGAAAAACATAAGTGGTTAGTCCTAGTTTACTCCGTAATTATCAGGATTTCTTTTCATACCTACCAAGGATTACTCTGGGCCTTAGTTATTGGGCTTGTATATGGACTATTCTATTATTTCTTGTACAAGTATGTAGTCAAGAATTTACTGCCATTCTTTCTTATGCATGCTCTTGCAGATATGTTTGGTTCAAGTCTCTTGTACCTCTTGATTGCTTGGGGGACTTAAGCAAAAAATCCACTCACTCGAGTGGATTTTTTTATGAATGAAATTTATTCTTTATTTTCGTATGGCAAGATCAAGTTCAAAAGAATACCTGTCATAGCTGATAGAGCAGTACCTGAAAGGGTAACTGGACCAAGTTTAAGGATTGCTCCACCAAGTCCAAGTACCAACATGGCACTTGCGATGATAAGATTACGCATTTGACCAAAGTCTACACGTTCCTTGATCAAAACTTTCAAACCGTTGCTGGCGATAACCCCATAAAGAAGGATAGACATACCACCAAGTACGGCACTAGGGATTGTAGAAATCAAGGCAGTGAATTTACCAAGGAAGCTAAGGGCAATTGCGATAAAGGCTGCATTACGGATAACTGAGACAGAAGCGATACGAGTCATACCGATCACCCCAGTATTTTCACCGTAAGTAGTATTAGCAGGACCACCAAGGAAGGCAGATACTGATGTTGCGATACCGTCACCAAGAAGGGTACGGTGAAGACCTGGTTCTTTCAAGAATTGACGGCCACAGATTTGGCTCAAGACCGTGTGGTCTCCAATGTGTTCTGAGATTGTTACGATCGCGATTGGTAAGATTGCGATTGTCTCTGGACCGAAGTAAAGGTTGTATTCTTTGAAGGCACCACCTGTGCTAAATGGTAGGTAGAAGCCTGGAATTTCGAACCAGTTAGCTTGAAGAACAGGAGTGAAGTCAACTAAGCCAAGTGCTAGCGCGAAGAGATATCCACCAATAATTGCAAAGAGGAAAGGAATGATACGAAGGAAACCTTTTCCTTTTGTATTGATAAAAGCAGCGATGAGGAAGGTAACCACAGCTACAAGAGCATTTTTCCAGTTGCCGTCAGCTACAAGACCAGCATTGGTTACGGCAGAACCAGCAAGCCCAAGACCGATAACGATAATCATAGGACCAATAATGATTGGAGGCAAGAGTTTATCAATCCATTTTGTACCTGCGAAGCGAACACTTGCAGCAACAAGGACATAAACAAAACCAGTTAGGATAACCCCTGTCTGAGCAGCAGATACATCACCCCCCATTTCTTTCATGGCAAGTGACATAGCTGTAATAAAGGCGAAAGAAGAACCAAGATAAACAGGAACTCTAAAACCTGTTGCAATCATATAGATGAGGGTACCAACCCCTGAAGCAAAGAGGGCAACAGATACAGGCATTCCCAAAATCAATGGTACCAAGATGGTTGCACCAAACATGGCAAACACGTGCTGGAAACTGAGTAGGATTCCCTTACCAAAAGAAGGACGTTGGTCAACGTCGAGTAACAAATCAACAGTTGATTCTTGTTTCATAAATACCTCACTTTTTGGGCATCAAAAAAGAGCCCATTATTTTACAGCAATAGGCTCTCAGAGTAAGACTTCTTTAAAAAGAGAATTATCTCATTCTTAAAGAATTTCATATATTTCTGCGTCTTCGTCACCTCACGGGATGACATTAAAAACCTTTGCTTAAGATAGTATAGCAGAAAAAATTCGTCTTGTAAACGAATTTTTCCCGAGCCAAGAAATAAGAAAGCGAGGCATGATTTTGTAAATCATTTTTTCCAGAGCAAGGAAATAAAGACGCGAGGTATAATCTTGTGAGTATCTATTTAAAATATCCTAAAGTGGTCGTTTGTTGGGCATACCAGCCTTACGTGGATATTTGTTTGGAGTTTCTTTTTTCTTTTCGACAATAGTGATGTAGCGAGGGTCTCCATTAGGAAGTGTGTAGCTGATGTTGTCTTCAACCTTGCTGAAGAGAAGATTGAGGGCATTCTTGGCTTCTGTCAATTCCTCTGGTGCATTACTGGCCTTAAGTGCCAAAAGTTTTCCTCCTACCTTTAGATAAGGAATCGTTAATTCAGACAAGACCTGCATGCGAGCAACTGCACGAGCTGTTACAATGTCGAATTGGGCACGGAAATTCTTCTCTTGAGCAAAATCTTCTGCGCGCCCATGGTAGAAATGAACACCTTCTAGATTAAGCTCCTCAGCTAAAAGCTGAAGAAAGTTAATGCGCTTATTGAGTGAATCAATGATGGTCACATCTAGCTGAGGGTAGAGAATCTTCATAGGAAGACTTGGGAATCCTGCACCAGCGCCAATATCAAGTAACTTAATTTCTTGGTTTTCTATCAACCCTTGTAGGATAGGAGCGATGGAATCATAAAAGTGTTTAAGATAAACTTCTTCCTTTTCAGTAATTGCAGTCAGGTTGATTTTTTGGTTCCACTCGACTAAGAGTTCAAAATAGCGCTCAAATTGTGCTTTTTGCTGGTCAGTAAGATTGATATTCTGTTCAGCAAGTAGTGTGTAAAAAGTTTCTGGTTTCATAGTTATATCCTTCTTGTATATCATCTTATTTTACCACAAAAACATGGAAATTTGATATACTTGTACTAATCAAAAGGCAGAAAGGAGCTTTATGATGAATTGGATTTTTTATGGACTTCTTGCTCTAATTATTTTCTTGGTAATTGACTGCTATAATAAATTGGTGAAAAATCGTATGCAGACCAAGGAAGCTTGGAGTCAGATTGATGTTCAGTTGAAGCGTCGAAATGATCTCTTACCAAACTTAATTGAAACAGTAAAAGGTTACGCTAAATACGAAAGTTCTACTCTAGAAAAGGTGACTGAACTCCGTAGACAAGTAGCTGCAGCAACTACACCTGCAGAAGCCATGAAAGCTAGTGATGCACTGACTCGTCAGGTATCTGGTATTTTTGCGGTTGCAGAGAATTATCCTGACTTGAAGGCTAGTAGCAATTTTGCTCACTTACAAGAAGAACTGACTAACACAGAAAATAAAATTTCTTATTCACGTCAGCTCTATAATAGTGTCGTTAGCAACTACAATATTAAATTAGAAACTTTCCCAAGTAATCTGGTTGCGGCTATATTTGGCTTCAAGGCAGCGGATTTCCTTCAAACTCCAGAAGAAGAAAAGGCTGTACCTAGAGTTGATTTTAGTGGTTTAGGTGACTAAGATGCTGTACAAACAAATTGCTAGTAATAAACGTAAAACTTGGATTCTTTTAATTGTCTTCTTTCTTTTGCTAGCCTTGGTTGGTTATGCTGTTGGTTTTCTGTTCATGAACTCAGGTATCTGGGGCGTGACTGTAGCTATGATTATCGGTTTCATCTATGCCTTGACCATGATTTTTCAATCTACAGAGATTGTCATGAGCATGAATGGTGCGCGTGAGGTTGATAGAAACGAAGAACCTGTTCTCTATCATGTTGTCGAGGATATGGCATTGGTGGCGCAGATTCCTATGCCACGAGTTTATGTAATTGATGACCCGGGTTTGAATGCCTTCGCCACCGGTTCGAATCCTCTAAATGCTGCTGTTGCTGCTACGTCAGGACTTTTAGAGATCATGAATCGTGAGGAGTTAGAAGCTGTAATCGGGCATGAAGTTAGTCATATTCGCAACTTAGATATTCGAATCTCTACCATTGCTGTTGCTCTTGCCAGTGCCATCACCCTTTTATCGAGTATGGCAGGTCGTATGATGTGGTGGGGTGGAGCTAGTCGTAGTCGTAGAAGTAATGACCGTGATGGTGGAGGACTTGAGATTATTTTATTGGTCCTATCTCTCTTGGCCATTGTTCTAGCGCCTTTAGCAGCAACTTTGGTGCAGTTAGCTATCTCTCGCCAACGAGAATTTTTAGCAGATACTTCAAGTGTGGAACTAACTCGTAATCCTCAGGGGATGATCAATGCTTTACAAAAATTAGACAATAGTCAACCCATGAGTCATCATGTAGATGATGCTAGTAGTGCCCTTTATATCAATGATCCTCAAAAACCAGGTTTCTTGAAAAAACTATTTTATACGCATCCACCTATTTCAGAGCGAATTGAACGTTTGAAACAAATGTAAAAAAACATCCAGAGAACTTTCTCTGGATGTTTTATTTCCAAAAGTTAAAGATCTTGTAAATCAACTACTTCTAAACCATGCTCTGTCAGACTATAAATACTGGTACAGACTTCTTTTAAGAAACGTCGATCATGCGAAACAGTAACCAGACCACCGGGATAAGTGGCAAAGAGTTTTCTGATTTCTGGTTGAGAAGTTGGAGAAAAATTTCGTGTGGGTTCATCCAGAAGGAGAAAGTTCGGTTTTCGTAGAACTAAATTCAAAAGAAGGAGTTTACCTTGTTGACCTCCAGATAAGGAGTGGATTTGCTGGTGCATCTCTGGATAACTGAAATTGAGACTGGCTAGGAAGGATTGGATTTTCTGTAATTCCTCTTTATGTCCAGTTTGGCTGAGAAATTCTACTGGCGATAGAGCCAATTGCAATGTTTCTTGGTAATCTTGTGGCATAAATCCAAGCGAGATTTCTCGCTTATTATTAAGAAGTTGCTGCAGCTTGGCTAAAAGTGTGGATTTGCCAATGCCATTGGGACCGATAATACCAATTTTTTCTTGACCACGGACAGTTAGTTGTAACTCCTGAGCTAAAACACGCTCACCAATAGACAAATTTTTCTTTTCCAGTCGAATTAAGACTTTAGAAGCTGCTAATGGCTCTATATCTGAAAAGAAAAGTTGGATTTGTTCCTCTTCAAGCGGCTTTTGGGTCATGGACTGAGCTACTTTTTCGTAGCGTTTTTCTTGAGAAAGAACATTTTTCATCTTTTTAGCTAATAGGCGGCCCGCAACATCATTTTTAGTGTTACGCAAGGCAGTTTCTACTTTTTGCTTGACTCTGCGATGCTTTTCCATGGTTTTTTCATAGGAACGTTGGTCGTTGGCAGCTTGCTGGCTTTGTCTGGCAAAATGAGCCTTTCTCTGTTCACTATAGCGATCATAGTCTAGATGTTCGACTAGGGTTTCAGCTTCCTTTCGGTGCTTGACTAGTCGCAAGTGGATAATGGTATCTGCCGTTCGAGAGAGGAATTCTTCATCATGAGAAATGAAAATAACGGTTTGCCTCATCTTCTGAATTTGACCTTTTAGCCAATCAATCGTCTCAAGATCTAGGTCATTTGAAGGTTCATCTAAAAATAGAATGTCAAAGGGTTTAGCCAATTCATGGATGAGCTGAATTTTCAAAGCTTCGCCCCCTGATAGACTGCCAATTTCTTGGTCACTAGCAAAACGGTCGCTATCAAAGTGCAACTCCTCCGCCAAACGATAAAGAATGCTGTAGTCCAAATCTGTAGGCTCTAAAAAGAAGTAGTCCTGTAGAGATTTTTTCTTCAGTTCTTCAGGGAGATGTTGGGGAATGCAGGCCAGGGACTGAAAGTCAGACTGGATTTCTCCACTGATTGAGAAATCAGCTAATCTTTCGCCCATTAAAGTTTTAAGTAAGGTTGATTTTCCATTGCCTTCTTCGCCGATAATAGCGACCTTTTCTCCGTCTTGGATGGTGATATTTAAATCGGAAACAAGGTCTCGTAAATCTTTGTTTTGTGTGATAGTTAGATGATTGATGTTTATCATATTATTGCACTTTCTAGAATGTCCATATTGCATAACAAAAAGCTCTACTTTATCTAGTAGAGCCAATCGTCTATGTCAAAAAATCCTCTTTTAAAAAGGCTGAAAATCCACCACAAAAAAGAGTACACAAAAAGAGACAGAAACAAGATCTACTAAATAAAGGTTCTTTATTTGATAGACTTAGTTGTTCATGTCTCCCTTACCTCCGAGTATTGCTACAATCATCATACTCTTTTTGCGAAAATTTGTCAAGATTAAGCCAGAAAATCCTCTTTATATTAAAGACCAAAAACAGGTCCGTAAAGTGTCAATGTATGTTTAACGTGATCGTAGTGGAACTTGTCATAGTTTCTCCAAGCAGTGCGAGCTTGATCGTTTAGTTTTAGTGAGCCAAGTCCAATCAAAAGACTAGTCCGTTGGTAAAAAGTTTCCAGTTCAATTAAGATAGCGTTGTCTACTTTCTCAGCTTTTTTAAGTTCTCTGAGAATCTCATCTATATTTTGCTGTAAGCGTAGATCATCAGGTAATCCTTGTTTACAGTTTTGTATAGTTTGATTTAATTCTGAAACGAGTTGATAGGCTTCAGCTAAAAGAACTTTGTCTTCCATATGAGCGTCCTCCTTTGCTCATGTATTGATGCCTATAGTATAGCACAAAAAATAAAATTGTCATAATAAATATATCAAAAAATAGAGAATGATTTTTTGAAAGTTTAGTTGCCTTGCTAGCGCTCTTTTCATGGTATAATCAAGGGAGTAAATCTTTATGGAGGAAGTATGAAATTAAATATTCAAGAAATTCGTAAGCAGCCTGAAGGCTTGCACTTTGAGCAAACTTTAGACTTGGCAACTGACTTACGTGCTCGTAATCAAGAAATTTTAGATGTAAAAGATATCAAAGCAGCGGGGAAGGCTCAGTACGAAGACCGTATGTTTTTCCTAGACTATCTCTTATCTTATACAATCGTCCTAGCTTCTAGCCGTAGTATGGAACCGGTAGAAATGAAAGAGTCTTATCCAGTGACAGAAGTCTTTATGGAAGGTGCTACCAATCAACTTGACCAAGAAGTTCTAGATGATGACTTAGTTTTACCGATTGAAAATGGTGAAATCGACCTTGCTGAGAGTGTTTCAGATAATATCTTGCTAAACATTCCAATCAAGGTCTTAACAGCTGAGGAAGAAGCTGGTCAGGGTTTTGTCTCTGGAAATGACTGGCAAATCATGTCTGAGGAAGAATATCAAGCTCAACAAGCAGTTAAGAAAGAAGAAAATAGTCCTTTTGCAGGCTTGCAAGGGCTGTTTGACGGAGACGAGTAAATGGTTTTATCCAAGAAACGCGCCCGTCATGTCATAGAGGAAATCATTGCTCTATTTCCCGATGCAAAACCTAGTCTAGACTTTCGCAATCATTTTGAGCTTTTGGTTGCCGTTATGCTATCTGCTCAGACGACAGATGCTGCAGTCAACAAGGCCACACCAGGTCTCTTTGCAGCGTTCCCTACGCCTCAAGCCATGGCAGATGCCAGTGAGAGCGAAATTGCAAAACATATTTCTCGTCTAGGTCTTTATCGAAACAAAGCAAAATTCCTCAAAAAATGTGCCCAACAACTTCTGGATGATTTTGGCGGTCAAGTTCCTCAGACCAGGGAAGAATTAGAAAGCTTAGCTGGTGTTGGGCGTAAAACAGCTAATGTAGTCATGAGTGTGGGTTTTGGAATTCCAGCTTTTGCGGTAGATACCCATGTGGAGCGCATTTGTAAACACCATGATATTGTTAAAAAATCAGCTACACCACTAGAGGTTGAAAAACGTGTCATGGATGTCTTGCCACCAGAAAAGTGGTTGGCGGCGCATCAGGCCATGATTTACTTTGGTCGTGCTATCTGTCATCCCAAAAATCCAGAATGCGAACACTATCCACAGTTATACGATTTTAGTTCATTATAAGGCCAAGTATTGAATGTTTTTACTTGCTTTGCACTGGGCTTTGTGATATAGTAAGGACAATAAAATATTCCTTTAAAACTGTCCCGTGAGGCAGGCAAGGAGCTCGATAAAGTAGAAGGGTAAGTCTATACTGTATACAGTAGGGCTCGCTTGGCTATACATTTCAAGTCTCCTTGTGTTAGGAGACTTTTCTTTTTGGAGGTTTGTCATGAAGACAAAAGAAGTTGTTGACGAATTAACCGTCAAGCGAGCAATTACGCGTATCACTTATGAAATTATCGAACGCAACAAAGATTTGAATAAAATTATTTTAGCGGGAATTAAAACACGTGGTGTCTTTATTGCTCACCGTATTCAAGAACGCTTGGAACAATTGGAAAACATCTCAGTTCCTGTTGTAGAATTAGATACTAAACCTTTCCGCGACGATGTTAAGAGTGGTGAGGATACTTCATTAATTTCTGTCGATGTAACAGACCGCGAAGTCATTTTGGTGGATGATGTGCTCTATACAGGCCGTACAATCCGTGCTGCTATCGATAACATTGTCGGACATGGTCGTCCAGCGCGCGTGAGTCTTGCGGTACTAGTTGACCGTGGACACAGAGAATTGCCAATTCGTCCAGATTACGTTGGGAAAAATATTCCAACCAGTCGTTCGGAAGAAATCATCGTTGAGATGACAGAACTTGATGGCCAAGATAGAGTTTTGATTACTGAAGAAGCTTAATAGCTAAAGGAGTAGCCATGTCAGAAAATCAACAAGCACTCAACCATGTGGTGTCCATGGAAGATCTCACTGTGGATCAGGTTATGAAATTGATTAAACGAGGGATTGAGTTTAAGAATGGAGCTCGGTTGCCTTACGAAGACCATCCCATTGTTTCCAATCTTTTCTTTGAAAATTCGACAAGAACGCATAAATCGTTTGAAGTTGCGGAGATCAAACTAGGATTGGAACGACTTGACTTTGATGTAAAGACAAGTTCAGTCAACAAGGGTGAGACACTCTATGATACCATCCTAACCTTATCCGCACTGGGGGTAGATGTCTGCGTTATTCGTCACCCTAAGGTTGATTACTACAGAGAATTGATTGCGAGTCCGACAATCACGACTTCGATTATCAACGGTGGTGACGGTTCAGGGCAACATCCTAGTCAGAGTCTGCTTGATTTAATGACAATTTACGAAGAATTTGGACATTTTGAAGGACTCAAGGTTGCGATTGCTGGAGACTTGGACCATTCACGTGTTGCCAAATCCAATATGCAGATTTTGAAACGCTTAGGTGCAGAGCTCTACTTTGCAGGACCTGAAGAATGGCGAAGTCAAGAATTTGCGGACTATGGACAGTTTGTTACCATTGATGAGATTGTTGATCAGGTGGATGTTCTGATGTTGCTTCGGGTTCAACATGAACGTCACGAAAGTGGAGCCGTCTTTTCAAAAGAAGGCTATCATGCTCAACATGGCTTGAACCAAGAACGCTACAATCGCTTAAAAGAAGAAGCAATCATTATGCATCCTGCTCCAGTAAATCGGGATGTAGAAATTGCTGACCACTTGGTTGAAGCTCCAAAATCACGTATTGTCCAACAAATGACCAATGGAGTCTTTGTTCGAATGGCAATCTTAGAATCCGTATTGGCAAGTAGAAAAGCCAAATAAGACACAAAACGTTAAAAGACGCCAGTGAGCGTCCACGAGAGGTGAGAATATGACAAAACGACTTCTAGTTTTAGAAGATGGCACAGTTTTTGAAGGTAAAGCCTTCGGTGCAGATATTGATGTAACAGGGGAAATCGTCTTTAATACAGGGATGACAGGCTATCAAGAATCCATTACAGACCAGTCTTATAATGGGCAAATCTTGACCTTCACTTATCCATTGGTGGGGAATTATGGGATTAACCGTGATGATTACGAATCTATCAGTCCTACTTGTAAGGGAGTTGTAGTTTTCGAAGAGGCACGTAGAGCAAGTAACTGGCGGAATCAAATGACCTTGGATGAATTCCTAAAAGCAAAGAAAATTCCTGGTATTTCAGGAATTGATACTCGTGCTCTTACAAAGATTATCCGTAAACATGGAACCATGCGAGCAACCTTGACACACGCTGGAGACAGTATGGATCATGTTGCTGATCAACTTCAAGCGACTGTTTTACCGACTGATAATATCAGACAAGTTTCTACCAAGACTTCTTATCCAGCTCCAGGGGTTGGTTTGAGTGTTGTTCTAGTAGACTTTGGTCTTAAGCATTCTATTTTACGAGAACTTTCAAAACGTGATTGTAACGTAACTGTAGTTCCATACACAACTACAGCTGAGGAAATCCTACATTTGAATCCTGATGGAGTTATGTTGTCAAATGGTCCGGGAAATCCAGAAGATGTACCAGAAGCACTTGATATGATTCGTGGTATTCTAGGGAAGATTCCAATCTTTGGTATTTGTATGGGTCACCAACTCTTTGCCATGGCAAATGGTGCAAAGACTTACAAGATGAAGTTTGGTCACCGTGGCTTTAACCATGCAGTTCGAGAAATTGCAACTGGGCGCGTGGACTTCACAAGTCAAAATCATGGTTACGCCGTTAGCCGTGAGGATTTACCAGAGCACTTGATTATCACTCACGAAGAAATCAATGACAAGTCAGTTGAAGGCGTACGTCACAGATATCTACCAGGTTTCTCTGTGCAATTCCACCCAGACGCAGCTCCTGGGCCACATGATGCAAGTTATCTATTTGATGAGTTCATCGAGATGATGGAAGCTTTCAAACAAGCAAACTAAAGACGAGTGAGAAATCGTCGGAGAATTTATTTAATGTCGCTCTGTGAGGCGACGAATAGAAAGGAGAAGGGTGGTCCGTATTTGCTGAACTGAATACGGGCTACGGACGGTGCTAAAAAGATAGTTATTCCTAGAACTGACAGTTCTTCGTCATAACTCCTATTTTAGCTTTGTCCGCTTGACGCCCTTAATATCTTATAAATGCCTAAACGTACTGATATTCAAAAAATTATGGTGATTGGTTCTGGTCCAATTATTATTGGTCAGGCTGCTGAGTTTGACTATGCTGGAACTCAGGCCTGCTTGTCTTTGAAAGAAGAAGGCTACGAGGTTGTCTTGGTGAACTCAAACCCTGCAACCATCATGACTGATAAGGAAATTGCAGACAAGGTTTACATCGAGCCAATCACACTTGAGTTTGTGACTCGTATTCTCCGTAAGGAACGTCCAGATGCCTTGCTTCCAACTCTTGGAGGTCAAACAGGGCTTAACATGGCTATGGAGTTGTCTAAAAATGGTATCCTAGATGAACTTGGTGTCGAACTTCTAGGGACTAAATTGTCTGCCATTGACCAAGCTGAAGACCGTGATCTCTTTAAACAATTGATGGAAGAGCTGAAACAACCGATTCCAGAATCAGAAATTGTAAATACAGTTGAAGAAGCTGTTGCCTTTGCTGCGACGATTGGATACCCAGTTATCGTCCGTCCTGCCTTTACTCTAGGTGGTACTGGTGGTGGTATGTGTGCCAACGAAGCAGAATTGCGAGAGATTGCTGAAAATGGTTTGAAGTTGTCACCTGTTACCCAGTGTTTGATTGAACGTTCCATTGCTGGTTTCAAGGAAATTGAGTATGAAGTCATGCGTGACTCAGCTGATAATGCCCTTGTTGTTTGTAACATGGAAAACTTTGACCCTGTCGGGATTCACACAGGGGATTCTATCGTATTTGCGCCTGCGCAAACCATGTCCGACTATGAAAACCAAATGCTTCGTGATGCTAGCTTAAGCATTATCCGCGCTCTCAAGATTGAAGGTGGATGTAACGTTCAGTTAGCTCTTGATCCACACAGCTTTAAGTACTATGTCATCGAAGTAAATCCTCGTGTATCTCGTTCTTCAGCTCTTGCCTCTAAGGCAACAGGTTATCCAATTGCTAAATTGGCTGCTAAGATTGCGGTAGGGTTGACCTTGGATGAAGTTATTAACCCAGTTACAGGTTCAACTTATGCCATGTTTGAACCAGCCCTTGACTATGTGGTGGCTAAGATTCCACGTTTCCCATTTGACAAGTTTGAAAAAGGGGAACGTCGTCTTGGTACCCAGATGAAGGCAACTGGAGAAGTTATGGCCATCGGTCGGAACATCGAGGAATCTCTCCTTAAAGCTTGTCGCTCTCTAGAAATCGGTGTCCATCATAATGAAATGCCTGAGCTTGCAGATGTTTCAGATGATGCCTTGATTGAAAAAGTTGTCAAGGCTCAAGATGACCGTCTCTTCTACGTATCAGAAGCTATTCGTCGTGGTTATACACCAGAAGAGATTGCTGACTTAACTAAGATTGATATTTTCTACCTTGATAAACTCTTGCATATTTTTGAGATTGAACAAGAATTGGGCGCACATCCTCAGGATGTCGATGTCTTGAAAACAGCAAAACTCAATGGTTTCTCAGATCGTAAAATCGCAGAACTTTGGGGAACTACAGCTGATCAAGTTCGCCAACTTCGTTTAGAAAACAAGATTGTCCCAGTTTACAAGATGGTAGATACTTGTGCCGCAGAATTTGAATCAGAAACTCCGTACTTCTACTCAACATATGGATGGGAAAATGAGTCTATCAAGTCTGATAAGGAATCTGTACTTGTCCTAGGTTCTGGCCCAATCCGTATCGGTCAAGGGGTAGAGTTTGACTACGCAACTGTTCACTCTGTTAAGGCAATCCAAGCTGCTGGCTACGAAGCCATCATTATGAACTCAAACCCAGAGACAGTTTCAACAGACTTCTCTGTATCTGATAAACTCTACTTTGAACCATTAACGTTCGAAGATGTTATGAATGTTATCGACTTAGAGCAACCAAAAGGTGTTATCGTTCAATTTGGTGGTCAAACAGCTATCAACCTTGCGGAGCCATTAGCAAAAGCTGGTGTGACTATCCTTGGTACTCAAGTTGCGGACTTGGACCGTGCGGAAGACCGTGACCTCTTCGAACAAGCCCTCAAAGACTTGGATATTCCACAACCTCCTGGACAAACAGCAACCAATGAAGAAGAAGCAGTACTTGCTGCACGTAAAATTGGTTTCCCAGTTCTCGTTCGCCCTTCATATGTTTTGGGTGGACGTGCTATGGAAATCGTTGAGAATGAAGATGATCTCCGTTCTTACATGCGTACTGCGGTTAAGGCAAGTCCAGACCACCCTGTTCTTGTTGACTCTTATATCGTCGGACAAGAGTGTGAAGTCGATGCCATTTCAGACGGACAAAATGTCCTCATTCCTGGTATCATGGAGCATATCGAACGCGCTGGTGTCCACTCAGGTGACTCCATGGCGGTTTATCCTCCTCAAACCTTGTCGCAAAAAGTGCAAGAAACGATTGCAGACTACACCAAACGTCTTGCAATTGGCCTCAACTGTCTTGGTATGATGAACATTCAGTTTGTTATAAAGGATGAGAAAGTATACGTCATTGAAGTAAACCCTCGTGCCAGTCGTACCGTTCCGTTCCTTTCAAAAGTAACCAATATCCCTATGGCACAGGTAGCGACTAAGCTAATTCTCGGTCAAAGTCTTGAAGAGCTTGGTTACCAAGATGGGCTTTACCCAGAAAGCACTCGCGTTCATATCAAGGCGCCAGTATTCTCCTTTACCAAGCTAGCTAAGGTAGACAGCCTTCTTGGCCCTGAAATGAAGTCAACAGGGGAAGTCATGGGTTCTGATACCACTCTTGAAAAAGCTCTCTACAAGGCCTTTGAAGCTTCTTATCTTCACTTACCAACCTTTGGTAATGTTGTCTTCACCATCGCGGATGATGCAAAAGAAGAAGCTTTGGATTTAGCTCGTCGTTTCCAAAATATTGGCTACGGAATCCTTGCTACTGAAGGAACTGCAGAGTTCTTTGCAAGTCATGGATTGCAGGCTCAACTCGTTGGAAAGATTGGTGATGATGAACACGATATTCCAAGCTACGTCCGCAAAGGAAAAATTCAAGCTATCATCAACACAGTTGGTACCAAACGGACAGCTGATGAAGATGGTGAACAAATCAGACGTTCAGCAATTGAACATGGAGTTCCTCTCTTTACAGCTCTAGACACAGCAGATGCCATGCTAAAAGTATTAGAAAGCAGAAGTTTTGTCACAGAAGCGATTTAATAAAAAGATTCTCATTTGAGAATCTTTTTTTATGAAAGCGTTGCTATCATTTTTCACAAATAATTAAATGCAAAACCTGGACCTAAGTAAATATATAAAAATAGTATAATTTAAAATTAATTGATTTTAAAAGATAGACATAATATTGGACGGTATACATTTACATATAAGTATATATAACAAATCAAAGGATGTTTAAAAGGCCTAAAATATAATAAAGTAAACGATTTCGGGAGTACATAATTATTTGAAGTTATGTTAGATTTATGGTATGATAGAAGTGCTGAAGTAGGAGAAAAATATTGTATTCTAGGTTCAAATACGATATAATTTCTCTACTGATAGTAAGAAAATATAAAAGGAGAACTTATCAAAATGATAAGAAAGGAACAACAACGTTTTTCTTTGAGGAAATATAAGGTAGGTGTTGCATCCGTATTTTTGGGAACAACTCTTAGTTTTATGTTAGCAAATGGAGGTGCAGTAAAAGCTTCTGAACTTCCTGCACAACCAAGTTCTGAAGAAAAAACAGAGTTGGTGAAAAAGGATAGTAGTGAGGATTCCTCTAAAAAGGAACAGAATGTTGTAGAAAATGTTGCAACAACTGAGCTTGCTGAAGGAAACAAAGCAGAAGAAGCTACACCAGCAGTAACTGAATCAAAACCAGCTACAGAAGAAACTGCCAAAGTGGAAGAGTCTGCTAAACCAGAAGTTGCTGAAGTTGCTGAAGGAGAAGCTAATAAAGCAGAAAATACTGAAGAATCAAAACCAGCAGCAACTGAATCAAAACCAGCTACAGATGAGTCAAATAAACCTAAAGTTCGTAACCGTCGTGCGACTACGGAAGATGCAGTTTCTGGAGATCACAACACTAAACCAGTAAGTGTTAGTACTTATTTAAAAGACGGTGAGACTGTTGATCCATCTATCACTAATCCTAACGGGGCTACTGTTAAATCACAAGATGTACCAGCTGGTTATTCTGCTAAAGAAGGCGATGTCTACACTTATAGCATCGTAGACCTTACTCGCTTTAACGAACGGTATCATACAAACTACTACACACGTGCTTACAAGAGATTTGATGATTCTACTGATACTACTGTAGAATTAATTGATAAAAACACTGGTAATGCAGTAGAAACTAGAACTATTACAGCGACAAGTGGTGTTCAAAAATTTGCTACGACTGCAACTGCATCTAATGGCGAGTTAACGTATCAAGTAGATTTCGATAAAGGGACACCTGCTAGTAAGGCTGAACCTGCTCAACCATTCTTACAATACGGATTTGAAGTTGGTGCTGCTATCCAAGCTTTGGTAGCTCCAGGACATAATCTTACTACTGAGGAACAAAAACTATTCGATGCTGTTTATGCTGCAAGAACTTCTACAGATATTATAAATGTTGTAGAACCAGCTTATAATGGTCGTACAATTACTGATACAAATAGTAAAATTCCTAGCTTTGTTGAAAAGACAACCTACTACAGAGTAGTTGATAAAAACAATGCTACATTTAATGCTAATAAAACTGATGCAACAGTTCAAGATTATGAGCCAAATGGTAATGAAGTAGATTTAGCTAAATATACAACTAAAGCTATGGAAGGACAAAATTTTACAGCATCTGGTGAGCGTCAATTTGATGGGTACAAACTTTATCAAAAAGCTGACCCAGATACGACATCAGGTTATGTAAGCCGTCCTTACAAAGTTGGTACTAAATTTATGGATGCTGAGCGTGCAGGAATCAAACGTATCAAAGAAATCGTAGGTGAAGACGGAACAGTAGTAGTTCGTGTTTACTTACTAGATCCAAAACAACAAAGCAAACGTTCAGATGGTTCACTAAGTACTGACGGTTACATGTTGCTTGCAGAAACCAAACCGATTAAACCGGGAAAAGCAAATACCGAAGATTTGGTAGTTAAGAAGTCTCCACTTTATACTATTCCTTTCACAGATAGTAAAGGTGTAAACTATCCAAACGGTAAAGAATTTCCATTTGACTTCCAAAAAGCTGGTGGCTACACGCCTAAGAAGACTGTATTCATTCCATTCCTGGGAGATAACATTGGTCACCTTTCTCCAAACGAACAATTAGTTCGTGGAATAAATGGTATCGGTACAAACGTTGACTTGCTCAACTCATTGACACCATACAAGCAACCAATTTATTACTATGTCAAACGCGAACCAGCAAAAGTTACACCAGAATTCGAAAAAGAGCTTGCTGGACGTGTATTAACAGATGGAGAATTCAGCTTCAAGTTAACAGAAGAAAAGAGTACTCCAGATAAACATGAAGAAACTGTTACAAACAAAAATGGCAAGGTTACATTTAGTGAATTATCATTTAGCAATCCTGGTACCTATAAATATAAGATTACAGAGTTAAAAGGTTCTGATGCAAACGTTGACTACGATGCGATGACAGTTACAATGACAGTTACGGTAACTGAAAAAAATGCATTGGGTGATCTCGAAGCTACCGTTAAGTATAGTTCTGAAGGTGGATTTAGTGCAGATGCTAATGATAAAATCTTTAACAACTATGTAGTTTCACCAGTAGTTACTAAGTTTGATTTTACGAAGAAACTCGCAGGTCGTAAACTTAAGGCAGGTGAATTTAGCTTCGTCCTTAAGAATGCAGCAGGTGAAGAAGTTGAAACTGTTAAGAATAAAGAAGACGGAACTGTTACGTTCTCAGAATTATCATTCGATAATACAAAAGTTGGTACCCATACTTATACAGTAGAAGAGGTTATCCCGGCTACTAAAGAATTAGGAATGACTTATGACACCATGAAAGCAACGCTTACTGTGGAAGTTTCAAAAAATGGACATACCCTAACAACAGTAACAAATGTCAGCTCAGCAGATGGTGTGAATGAAAATGGAGAATCAACAGATGGAACGGAAGATAAAGAGTTTAACAATAAAATAACTCCTCCAGAGACACCTGTATTCCAACCAGAGAAATTTGTACTGAACAAAGAAAAGTATGACATCACTGGTACTAAATTAGTCGATGATGACAACGAATTGACTAATGAGTATACAGAAACCAATGCTAATCCGTACGCTGATAAAACTAATAATAACGAAGCAGAAAATATCAATACTAAGACAGTTGAACGTGGCGATAAATTAGTTTACCAAGTATGGTTGGATACTAAAAACTTCTCAGATAAGAACAATATCCAATCTGTTGGAATCTCTGATACTTATGATGCTGAAAAAGTAACAGTTAATGCTGCTGATATTAAAGCATATGACAGTGTAACTGGCCAAGATGTAACTGCTAAGTTTGATATTAAAGTTGAAAATGGCGTTATTACAGCAACTTCTAAGGCTTCTATGAACAAGTCTTTAGGTGATGTGGATAATACTCAAGTTATAGACACAACTAAATTTGAATTTGGTCGCTACTATAAATTCGATATCCCAGCCACTGTTAAAGACACAGTTAAGGCAGGGGCTGATATTGAAAATAAGGCCAACCAAATCGTTCATGTCTACAACCCAGTAAGCAAATCAGTAGAAACACCTGAAAAACCAACTCAGAAACGTGTCAACTCTGTACCAGTTACAGTTGATCTCAAGTTCACTAAGAAGTTGGAAGGCCGTACTCTAGCAGCTGGTGAATTTAGCTTTGTTCTTAAGAAAGACAATGTTGCAGTTGAAACTGTTAAGAATGATAAAGATGGTAAGATTACCTTTAAGAAATTTAAGTTTGGTAAAGATGATCTTGGCAAGACCTACACTTATACTGTTTCAGAAGTTGCAGGTACTGATACAACAGTAACTTACGACGACATGGTTGCAACAGTTACAGTGAAGGTAGCCCATGATGGTACTGCTAAGGCAATTGTAGCAACTGTTACTGACGCTCCAGATAAAGAGTTCAATAATACTGTAACTCCACCGGAAGAACCTAAGTTCCAACCAGAGAAATACGTTGTTTCTAAAGAGAAATACGATATCACAGGCGACAAGCTTCTTGATGATGACAAAGAGTTAGCAGATAAGTACGCGGATACCAATGTGAACCCATATGCGGACAATACCGTCAATAATGATGTGGAAAACTTGAATACTAAGACAGTTGAACGTGGCGATAAATTGGTTTACCAAGTATGGTTGGATACTACTAAGTTTGACGCAGCTAACAAGGACAACATCCAATCAGTAGGAATCTCAGATGACTACGATGAAACTAAGTTAGAACTTGATTCTACTAAGATCAAAGCTTATGACTCAGTAACAGGCGCAGAAGTAACTGATAAATTCGATATAACTGTGAACAACGGTGTGATTACTGCGACACTTAAAGCTGGCTTCACGAAGTCACTTGGCGATGCAGAAAACACTCAAGTGATCGATACAACTAAGTTCGGCTTCGGACGTTACTACAAGTTCGACATCCCAACAACAGTGAAAGCTGATGTTCCTGGCGGAGTAGATATCGAAAATACTGCGGCTCAAGTAGTCAACTACTACAACCCAACAACTAAGAAAGTTGAAAAACCTGAAAAACCAACTGAAAAACGTGTAAACAACGTACCAATTCAAATTGAACTTGACTTCAAGAAAGCTCTTGCAGGTCGTCAATTGAAAGCCAACGAGTTTACTTTCCAATTGTTAGACGATGATGAATTCAATGTTCTTGAAACAGCAACCAATGATAAGGATGGTAAGGTTAAATTCACTAGCCTTAAGTACACAAACAATGATATCGGTGTTTACCGTTACAAAGTAGTAGAAGTTGCTGGTACAGACTCAACCGTTACATATGACAATATGAAAGCTGTTGTAACAGTCACTGTTTCTCATGATGGTACGGCTAAAGCTTTAGTTGCTAAGGTCGGAGATATTGCCGATAAAGAGTTTAACAACACTGTGACTCCTCCAGAAGAACCTAAGTTCCAACCAGAGAAATACGTTGTAACTAAAGAGAAATACGACATCACAGGCGACAAGCTTCTTGATGATGATTCTGAGTTGACTGATAAATATGGTGAAACAAATACAAATCCATATGTAGATGGAACTTCAAACAACGAAGCAGAAAACTTGAATACTAAGACTGTTAAACGTGGCGCTAAATTGGTTTACCAAGTATGGCTTGACACAACTAAGTTCGACGCAGACAACAAGGATTACATCCAAACAGTAAGTATCTCTGATGACTTCGACGAAACTAAGGTTGATGTAGACGCTTCAGCTATCAAGGCTTACGATTCAGTAACTGGTGCGGATGTGACTGACAAGTTCGACATTAAGGTTGAAAATGGTGTTATGACCGCAACTCTTAAAGCCGGCTTCACTAAGTCACTTGGAGACGCAGACGATACACAAATCATCGACACAACTAAATTCGAGTTTGGTCGCTACTATAAATTCGATATCCCAGCCACTGTTAAAACAGACGTTAAAGGTGGAGTAGACATCGAAAATACAGCAGCGCAAATTGTAAACTACTACAACCCATCTACGAAGAAAGTTGAGAAACCAGAAAAACCAACTGAAAAACGTGTCAACTCAGTTCCAATTGAAGTCGAATTCAACTTCACTAAGAAACTCGAAGGCCGTGAGTTGAAAGCTGGTGAGTTCAGCTTCGTATTGAAAGACTCTAAAGGTACTGAAATCGAAACAGTTCAGAACGATAAAGATGGTAAGGTGAAATTCGCTAAACTTGAGTTCACTAAAGCCCAAGTTGGAACTCATAAGTACACTGTAGAAGAAGTTACAGGATCTGATGCGACAGTCACTTACGACTCTATGAAGGCTGAAATCACAGTAGAAGTTAAATACGATGGTACAGCTAAAGCACTTGTGAAGACACTAACTGACGCTCCAGATAAAGAGTTCAATAACACTGTGACTCCACCAGAAGAGCCTAAGTTCCAACCAGAGAAATATGTATTGGATACAGCTAAGTTCTCAATTACTGATAACAAACTTCTTGATGATGATTCTGAATTGGCAGACAAGTACGGAGATACCAACACAGATCCGTATGTAGATAAAACTGATAACAACGAAGCAGAAAACATCAATACTAAGACTGTTAAGCGTGGAGCTAAGCTCTACTACCAAGTATGGCTTGATACTACTAAGTTCGACGCTGACAACAAGGATAACATCCAATCAGTAAGTATTTCTGATGACTTCGATGAAACTAAGGTTGATGTAGATGCTTCAGCTATCAAGGCTTACGATTCAGTAACTGGTGCAGATGTGACTAACAAGTTCGACATTAAGGTTGAAAATGGTGTTATGACCGCAACTCTTAAAGCTGGCTTCACTAAGTCACTTGGAGACGCAGACGATACACAAATCATCGACACAACTAAATTCGAGTTTGGTCGCTACTATAAATTCGATATCCCAGCCACTGTTAAAGCAGACGTTAAAGGTGGGGTAGACATCGAAAATACAGCAGCGCAAATTGTAAACTACTACAACCCATCTACGAAGAAAGTTGAAAAACCAGAAAAACCAACTGAAAAACGTGTCAATTCAGTTCCAATTGAAGTCGAATTCAACTTCACTAAGAAATTGGAAGGCCGTGAATTGAAAGCTGGTGAGTTCAGCTTCGTATTGAAAGACTCTAAAGGTACTGAAATCGAAACGGTTCAGAACGATAAAGATGGTAAGGTGAAATTCGCTAAACTTGAATTCACTAAAGCCCAAGTTGGAACTCATAAGTACACTGTAGAAGAAGTTACAGGATCTGATGCGACAGTCACTTACGACTCTATGAAGGCTGAAATCACAGTAGAAGTTAAATACGATGGTACAGCTAAAGCACTTGTGAAGACACTAACTGATGCTCCAGATAAAGAGTTCAATAACATTGTGACCCCTCCAGAAACACCTGAGTTTAACCCAGAAAAATATATTCTTAACGAAGAGAAATTTGACATTACTGGAACTAAGCTTTTGGATGATGATAAAGAGTTAACTGATAAAGTAGCTGATACCAACAAAGATCCATATACGGACAAAGTTGATAATAATGAAACGCAAAATATCAATACTCAAACACTCCATAAAGGTGATAAGGTTGTTTACCAAGTATGGCTTGATACAACTAAATTTACAGAAGCTCACAATATTCAATCTGTTGGAATTACAGATAAATATGACAGTGAAAACTTGGATGTTAATGTAGCTAATATTAAAGCTTACGATTCAGTAACTGGTGAAGATGTAACAGCTAAGTTTGATATTTCAATTGTGGATGGTGTCATTACTGCTACATCTAAGGCTGACTTGACTATGCCTCTTGGAGATGCAGAAAATACTCAAGTAATAGACACTGCTAAATTAGCATTTGGACGTTACTACAAGTTTGATATTCCAGCACGTATCAAGGGAACTGCTAAAGAAGGTGTAGATATTGAAAATACAGCTTCTCAAATTGTTCACCAATATGATCCAACTAAGAAATCAGTTGAAAAACCAGAAAAACCAACTGAAAAACGTGTTGTTAATATTCCAGTGAAAGTTGAATTCAACTTCACGAAGAAATTAGAAGGTCGTGCGTTGAAAGCTGGTGAATTCAGCTTCGTATTGAAAGACAAAGATGGTAACGTGATTGAAACCGTAAGCAATGATGCTGAAGGTAAGATCAAGTTCTCAGCTCTTGAATTCAAACGTGGTCAAGAAGGTACTTATATTTATCATGTAGAAGAAGTGAAAGGTAAAGAGGCTGGAGTTGAGTACGATAAGATGGTTGCTACAGTTGGAGTTGCTGTGACGAAGGACGGTAAAGTATTAACTCTTACTTCACAAATGCCTGAAGATACTGAGTTTAACAACAAGGTAACACCGCCAACACCGCCAACACCGCCAACACCGCCAACACCGCCAACGCCGCCAACACCGCCAACACCGCCAACGCCGCCAACACCGCCAACACCGCCAACACCGCCAACACCGCCAACACCGCCAACACCACCAACACCGCCAACACCGCCAACACCATCAACACCACCAACGCCGCCAACACCGCCAACACCGGTAACACCGCCAACATCAGAAAAACCTAAAGGTCCTGAGTTGCCAAATACTGGTGAACAATCTAAATCTGGAGTTGTTGCACTTGGTGCTGCGCTTGGTCTCGTAGGTCTAGGTTTGGTTGCAAAACCAAAAAGACGTGAAGACTAAGATTGAGATGACATCAATATTTTGATGTTGAAATAACAATTTTAGCTTTAAAATGAAGAGGCTTTGCTCGTAAGAGCAAGGCCTCTTTGTTATTTTCTTATAAAAAAACCCGAGGACTTATTCCTTGGGCTTTTAAAATTATAGTAGTTTAATCTTGTTTCTTTTTATAACCGACAAGACCTGCAAATCCAGTGAGAAAAGCAAATCCAAGATATGCTAATTGGGAATTTTGCTCTCCTGTTGCAGGTAGCTGACTACCAGGTTTAATCAAAGTTCTTTCTGATTGTATTGACTCTTTTTGACGTTCAGAACCTTGAACTTGAGTTTGAGGTTGAACTTGAGTTTGAGGTTGAGTTTGAGTTTGAGGTTGAGGTTGAGGTTTAGGCTGAGGTTGAGTTTGAGTTTGAGTTTGAGGTTGAGGTTTAGGCTGAGGTTGAGGTTGAGGTTGAGGCTGAGGTTGAGGTTTAGGTTGAGGTTGAGGTTGAGGTTGAGGTTGAGGTTGAGGTTCAGGTTGAGGTTCAGGTTGAGGTTGAGGAGTTGGTAATTCTTTGACTTTGTATTCAAAAATCAGATCTGTAGTTCCTACTCCGACTTGGCCTGATTGTTGTGCACTGCTAATACGTTCGTATGTTTGACCATTATAAGAAATTTCGTCCGGTGCAACAGCAATGTAGGCAGAACCGTTATCTGCATTTGAAGCAATAACGACAGCTGGTTGCAATTCAGTTGTGGTGTTTTGAAGGACAAATCGTGCAATGACATTTCCTGAAGCAAGTTTGTAGTCATAAATTACTGTTTTATTTCCCTTAGATACTGTTCCTGAAACATCAGCAGAACCCTCACGATGACCAACTAGATTATAGACTAGACCGTCTTTTGTAATTACTTTTGGTGCATCTGTAGTATAGTTCGTACCAAAGTCTGCGTTTTCAGAAACTGTTTGAGAGTCTTGTAATTCGGTATCACTACCTGTAATGAGGAATTGTACCGTCACTGTTCCTTGAGAAATTGTATAAGTAATTGCTGTATCATTAGTAGCAGAAGTTGCAGTAGGAAGAAGGTATCCCTTTGTTTCATCAAGTGGATCTACAAAGGTTAAGATTTTTCCAGTTGCATCTTTTGGTTCTAACCCTTCAATATATGGTAGAGTTGCAGTTGGCGCTGAAATAGCAGTTGGATTAGAAGAATCATTTAAATATGCAATCTCTTTAATAGCATTTGATGGTTCTTTTCCTGATGCATAACTAATTGTATAAACACCGACTGGTCGGTAGACAACAATATCAGAAATGTCATCAGATTCAGCTAGGATTCCAGTATGACCTCCAGATTTATTAAGATCAGGAGAGATTGTTACATTTGATTCTTTAGATACGACAACATATCCATTTTTGACTGGATTTTCATAATCTGCGAAAGTAGTACCGTCTTTAGACACCCAATCTTCAAGTGTTGTTTCTCCAGTTACCAAATTGATAGTTCCTTTTCGGCTAAAGTTTAAACTATCTGTTTTTGAAACGATGTCAGCTTCTTGGCGATTGTTACCATTCTTATCTTCAGTAACATAGGTGATAGTACGAGTTACTTTTTCTGATAAATGATTGAGATCACTAATAGATTTTCCGTTTGGAGCTTTAGGAGTTGGATAGATGCTACCATCGGTATCTCCTGGAACAACTCGGCCAACTTGAATTGGTTGTGTTTCAGAAAAATCTACAATTTTTGGTGTAAAGCGAACGATGAATTCCTGTACGCCATCACCATTAATGTTTGAAGCATCTCGGTCAAATTTTGCTGGTCCATTTTTATCAAATTCGTTCTCAACTAGTTTATAACCTTGTTTCAGGTATTTAGCAATCGTATCTTTTGTTGAGTAGTCAATCTTTTCACCAGTATGGCCAACAAAGTCGCTTGAACGTTCAAGTTCCTTGCCATTTTCATCTTGATAAATAACACGGGCAACTTCATTAAGTTTGACATAGAGCATATCCCATACATCCAGGCTAGGAACATCAATTGCAGCCATCCATTGACCAGCCCCGCTATCATAATATACATTAGCAGTAGTTTCGCGAAGTTTAATATTATACTTTCCATCTACTGCATCTGGGGTAGCCCAGTAGATATTCGCATGTTCGGCCTGATCTTTTGAAATTTTACCAAGTGGCACAAAAGCTTGGATGTTAGTCAGTTTGGTAGTGGAATTAACAGCACTATTCCATTTGTTTTCAGTAATTCCAACAAGATTAATTAAATGAGCAATTCGGTCACCAGTTTTAGTTTCTTTTGTGATGGTATAAACGGTACCAGATTGAACACCATCTGAATTATCAAGATTAGAACCGATAAATTTACCATTTACAAGAACATTTGTATTGTCTCCAATACGGCGAGTATCATGTGCTAAAGTTTCGCGTCCACGAAGGAGTTCTTGGTAGGCAACGATAAATTCTTGGTAGTTGAATTCTGCATTAGCAAAATCAGCATTGACTGGTAAGTTTTGATTGAGGTACCATTCAGCCTGAATAACACCAAAACCTTTTTCATCTTGAGATGTATTGAGAGCAGCAGTGGTCATATGATAACCTCCACTTGCTGCAATAATTGCATCTGTTAGTAATTCATTGTCTTTGCTGAGTTTTGCTGCATTTTTTTCACGGTGTGTATAAGCAGCGATAATTGGAGATTTTCCGTTGTATAAATCTCGCATACGCTCAGTCAAGCGTGTTAAGGCTTGGTAGGTAGAATCATGGGCGATGCTATCTCCCCAAACTTCCGCATAAGGTGCAGAGACATTGGTTTTTCCTAATCGATCAGCATCTCCAGTAGAGATATCGTTGATCATGAAGTCATAGCCTTCTTTTTTGAGGGCCTCTGTTGCAGCTGCGGCTAGCTTTGGATAGTTATCACTTAAAGAGAAAGCTTTTCCAGGTTCGTTAACTTTTTCAACCAAGTTAGTCCCCATAGTGTCCCCTTGCCAACCATCGAAGCCGCCTTCTTTCATGGCTTTTAACATTACATTGATGATAAAGTTTTGCCAGTTCGGATCTCCTGGATCAAGAAATTGTTGGATGTCAGTCGCTGTAACATCACCAGTCTTTCCAAAGTTGAAGTGATCTTGCAAGTTGCGTACGATCGCACTTTTTACTTGGTCTGGGATTTTTTCATCAAGAGACACAGCGTAAATCATATTATAAAGCATAGCTTTAGCACCAGTTGAATGGACATGAGAAACCAACTCTTTTACAGCTTCTGTGTCAATAACCGGTAAGTATGTTTTACGTTTTTCGGGATCTGTTTCATCTTTCGGAATCAAGAAAGTAGCCCAATCTTGAGTGAATCGTTCAACATTAGCTGGGAATGGATTAGCAGGAGTATTGTAAACGTCGTAGAAGAAGTAGTTATTGATGTGCATATTGGCCAATTGGTCAATACTATTTTTATATCCTTCCACTTGCTCTTTAGTGATCGAATTGTGATTGTCTTTTGAACCTGCTACAACACCATAACGTGGATATACAGTCCAATCATCTTCAACTGATAGACCAGCTACCTTGTGAAATTCTTGTTTTCCATCAGCATTCTTTCCGATGACGTCAATGAGATAACCAGAATTTGGAGAGAAAACAGAGTTTGGAATGACAAGTGAATTTCCTGGAGCATTTTTCAACTCATAAATAACTTTGTCTAGATGAGACACTGTCAAATCAGACGAAGTTACGTCAGGATTATTGATTGAGATGCTAACATCCTCCCCACTTTTATATGTGGCTTTGTTAAATGTTACATCGTTTTGGATTTTTGGTGTGTTATAAGTGCTTGTTGCCACTGAAGTACTACGAGTTGTTGGTTCAGTTGCACTTGCAGTTTGAGGCAAAGATGATGTCTCTTCACTTGAAGAAGTCTTTGGGGTTTCCTCACTAGTTGTTGTAGTAGGTTGCTCACTAGTGGTCTCCTCACTAGTTGTTGTAGTAGGTTGCTCACTAGTGGTCTCATTACTAGTGGCTGGTTGACTTGATGTTGTTACGTTTGTAGATGAAGTTGTAGTTGAAGCAACTTCATCAGCCATAGCAACAGAACTTAACATTAAAGAACCAAAGACCGTAATCATAGATACAAGTACTTTATTTCGCTTACGGAAATAGCCGTGACCTTTTTCTTGAGAAAAGTTATTTGAAGATTTCATTATATCCTCCAATCATAGTATTTTGTTAGTTGAAATTATACGACAGTTCATAAGAAAATGTCAACAAAAACGTAAACTTTTTGAAAACAAAATGAAAAACTCATGAAAGTAAAGTGAAAAAAACTTGAAAAAAATTAATAAAAATACTTGACTTTTAAAATAATTTTTGTTACGATTTTTCTGACTTCGAAGAACAAAAATTCTTTTTGCTTGATAAGCATAAATAAAAAACATTTAAAAAGGAGTTTGTCATGTCATCGTTAAAGAATAATAAAACGATTAAGTATGCCTTGAGAAAAACCTCAGTTGCTTTTGGTTCTGTTGCAGTCGCAACAGTGATTGCTGCTGCAGGTATTGCTACTGTATCTGCCGATGAAACTTCATCAGTAACTACACCTGTTACTACTTCAACTACAACAGTAGCTGGAGAAGAAACAAAAGAAGTTGCGGTTCCAGAGAAGTTGGAAGAAGCTAAAACTGCTGCCACAAATGAAGGTCTTGAAGTTAAAGAAACTGAGACTAAAAAGCAAGATTCAGAGGAAGCTGCTGCTAAAGATTACGAAAAACAAGTTACTGATATTAATAAAACTGTAGCTGATTATAAAGCTGAAGTGGCAGCAAATCAAGAAGCTTACGAAAAAGAAAAAGCTGAAGTTGATGCTAAAAATGCTGCTACACAAGCAAACTACGATAAAGAGCTTGCAGCTTACAACGAAAAACTTACTGCTTATAAAAAAGAATTGACTGAAAAATCAGCAGAAAAAACAGCAGTAGAAAAAAGTAATGAAGAAGCACGTGTTGCTTATGAAAAAGCTCTTGAAGAATATAACACAGCACTTGCAGCATACAATGCATCTGTAACAGCAAATCAAGAAGCTACTGAAAGTAATAAATTAGCTCAAGCAGAATATGAAGCTAAATTAGCTGACTACAAGACTAAAAAAGCTGCTTATGATGAAGCACAAGCTGCTTACTTGATTGAGCTCGAAATTTACAACAAGAAAAAAGCACAATACGATGATGCTAAAGATGCCTTCAATAAGATGGTTGCAGAGCGTGGTGGAAATCCTGAGAAATACAAACAAGATTTGACATTCCTCTCTGAAGAACTTGCTGATGGCGAAACAACTAAAATCACACACCAAACAACTGGATTAACAACTTACTTGACAAAAGAAGGTCATTCTCGTATGTACGGCGATGGGAAAGCTACAAAAATGTATGAAACAAAGAATCTTCAAGATTCTGATTTGACAACTACAAATCCATATGCCAACAATGAAATTGAGTGGGGAGTTGTAAAAGTCGGAGACAAATTTGATGTGACATACACAGGACTTACTCAAGCTAAAATTGTAAAAGGTAGCGAAGAAAAACGTATTGCAAAAGTTGTTTATAAATACGAAGTGAAGAGCCTTCCATCATCAGATGGAAAAGGAATCGTTCAAATTTATAACGATCCAGCAGTTACAATGACAATTGGTAGCTCAACAGATACTGAAAACCCAGTAACTGTTGGTGTTGACATTGAGTTTTACGATGAAAATGACCAATTAATTGATTTGTCACAACACAATGCAATCCTTGCCCTTAACTCACTTAACCACTGGAATGGTGCATCTTATGTTGAAAATGACAAACCTCGTCCTCTAGTTGTTGAAGCTAAAGATAGCGAAGGCAATACAGTTCGTGGAACTTGGGATCCATATTCAGATGGAACTGAACCAAAACTCGATGGTGCAAACGTTGTTGTGAAAAGCGGTAAAGCTGACTTCGGTAGTGCAGAAGTTGATATCAATGCTGATAATCCTTTGAAAATTGTTGCTCAAAAAGCAACATGGGTTGATGATGCCTTCAAAGTAACTGAAGAAACAACAGTTGATGCTACAACAGTGAACGCATCTGGTGGCGGAAATGGTCACTCAGTTGGTACTGAAGATTACACATTTGGTGATAAATCAGATGTTATCGGTTCTTACACTGTAGACGCTACATCAGGTGTTTTGAGATACACACCAAAAATGAAACACCAAGATACTCCTCACGTTGAGTCTGTAAACATTGGTGACAAAGAGTTTATTAAACTTCCAAATTCAAGTGTAGACCAAGATTCATCTACAAAAGAAGTATCTGCTAAAGAACAAAACCAATACATGGATCAAGGTGCTACATTTAATGCAGACTCTTCAAGTGAAACTAAGGGTTGGGATGATCCTACGAGCCCTTACCTTTACTATGGTGGTGCTGCTGTTATTTTGAAAGATGGTCATCTTGAATTTACAGCAAAAGGTGCTAACGCAACAGGCGAAGCAACTATCTATTGGTTCTCTATCAACTCAAACGTTGGCTTCCCTCAAGATCCAGGTGAAGAGCCAGTTAAACCAACAGAACCAACACCTCCAGTTAAACCTGAAAAACCAGAATTGACAGAAGTACCAACTGTTAAAGAAAAACCAGTTCCACCGACAGAACCAGAATATAAAACTGTACCTGTCTTACCAAGTGAACCGGTTAAACCAGAAGCACCTGAGTTGGTGAAGGATCCTGTTAAGAAAGAAACAGAAAAACCAGTTGTTGAATGGAATAAAAATGTTGTGCTTATCAAGGAAAATGAAAAACCACAACCTAAGCCAGAACCAAAACCAGAGCCTAAGCCAGAACCAAAACCAGAGCCTAAGCCAGAGCCAAAACCAGAGCCTAAGCCAGAGCCAAAACCAGAGCCTAAGCCAGAACCAAAACCAGAGCCTAAGCCAGAACCAAAACCAGAGCCAAAACCAGAGCCAAAACCAGAGCCAAAACCAGAGCCTAAGCCAGAACCAAAACCAGAGCCAAAACCAGAATCATCTAAGAAATCATTGCCAAATACTGGTTCAGTTGAACAATCATTCATGACTTATTCAGCACTTATTGGTTTAGCTACTGCCGGTTATGCTTTGTCAAGAAAGAAAAAAGAAGACTAATTCATTCTGACAATTTAAAAAGAGAAGACTAGTTTAGTCTTCTCTTTTTTTGACATTCTCCTATAAAATTTAAAATATTAAACCGTTTTCACTTGACAAAAATTGGTCTATACCATATAATGAAATAAAGAAATATGGAGGAACAATTATGAAAGTTATTCAAGTAAAAAATCCTGAAGAAGGTGGAAAAGTAGCTTTTGAAATTTTAAAAGAAAAGTTAGCAAACGGTGCTCAAACATTAGGACTTGCGACAGGTAGCAGTCCACTTGAGTTTTATGGAGAAATCGTTAAGAGTGACCTTGATTTTTCAAATCTTACAAGTGTTAACTTGGACGAATATGTAGGTCTTGATGGAGATAACCCACAATCTTATCGTTACTTTATGCAAGAAAATCTATTCAATAAAAAGCCATTCAAAGAAAGCTTTTTACCGCGTGGTGTAAAAGATAATGCAGAAGAAGAAGTAGAACGTTATAATCAAATTCTTGCAGATCATCCAGTAGATTTACAAATCTTGGGAATTGGCCGAAATGGACATATTGGATTTAATGAGCCAGGAACTCCATTTGATAGTCAAACACACCTTGTAGATCTTGATCAGTCTACTATTGAAGCAAATGCTCGCTTCTTTGATAAGATTGAAGATGTACCAACACAAGCTATCTCAATGGGAATCAAAAATATTCTAGATGCAAAATCTATTCTTCTCTTTGCTTATGGTGAATCTAAGGCAGAAGCTATCGCTGGAACTGTTGAAGGTCCAGTTACTGAAAGTCTTCCAGCAAGTAGTTTGCAGAACCATCCAGATGTAACTATTATTGCGGATGCTGGAGCACTTAGCCTGCTTGAAAAATAAAAAATTCACGAACCACTTGCTCTTTGTAGTGAGTGGTTTTTTACTTCAAATGTTCACTATCCTGCTAAGGTGGTATAATATAGCTATATAAAGGAGGTTCGAACTTTGATTTATATAATCGGTTTTATTTGTTTTTTACTTTTAATGTTACTGTTTTATCGTCTCATTCAGCAATCAAAGAACCCTTCAGGTATTCTAGGAAAACGAATGATGAAATTGTGGAATAGAGCCTATCTCCCCATGTTTGTATGGGCAATTCGTCATCTGGATAGGACATTTTACCCTGTAATCTTAGATGTAGGAGTTGGGAACGGCCGTTCAACCATCCTACTGAAAGAAACTTTTCCGCAAAGTACTATAACTGGAATCGATATTTCAGATACCGCAATAGCTCAAGCCAAACAGATAGAGATGACTAATCTAAATTTTGAACGAAGAGACGTTAGGGAGACAGGTTTTTCTGATGAAAGTGTTGATTTAATCACAGCCTTTCAAACTCATTTTCATTGGCAGAATCTAGAGGCTTCTTTTATGGAAATTCGAAGAATACTCAAATCAGACGGGATGCTCTTACTGGCTTGTGAATATAACAAGTTATCTTACTTTTTACCACAGGTTCAAAGCGAAGAAGCATTTAGACGATTCTTGTTATCAGTAGGGTTTGAGCTCGTAGCTAGTCAAAGAAAGGGATCGTGGATCCTTTATAAAATTCGTAAAGGATTTGTTAAAAAGTAGCTTTTTTAAAATCTTTTACAGGAGGAATCAGAATGAATACGAAGAATAGGAATTTGATAGAAGATAATAAAAAGGCTGAAAACCAAAGCTTTCTCTATTATTTACACGAGGAAAAAGTATTTGATAGGCAGTCGCTGGCTAATTTATGTCACTACGTAGAAAAGATCGATTCTATTAGTATAGATCAGCTGAGGGATTTGCATTTTATTGAAAATCAAATTCTTCGTCATCTGGTATATCATTTTGATAGCAATGACTTGAGTAAGATTTCAAATCTTCCTGATGAATATTGGGAATATATTGAATCTTTTGAACAAGCAGTAACAAAGTTGTATGATTTGATAAAGTATAGGTAAGAAAGTAATTAATAAACTGGAAAATAGGAATAAATGTAGGCTTCCCCTTGACATTTATTCATTATGCATGTAAAATAGAATAGATCTTGAACTTGAAGGGAGTGAAAAAAATGTCTAAAACAGTAGTACGTAAGAATGAATCTCTTGACGATGCACTTCGTCGTTTCAAACGTGCGGTTACTAAAGCTGGTACTCTTCAAGAAACACGCAAACGTGAATTCTATGAAAAACCTTCTGTAAAACGTAAACGTAAATCAGAAGCAGCTCGTAAACGTAAAAAATTCTAATTGAAGTGAAAGGCTAGACTTGTCTAGTCTTTTTTGTATTCTTAAGACCCGAATAATTTTACATGTTTCAATGATTATTTAGGAATTGGATAAAAATCAAACTTAAGGATGTAATAACTGAATATTATAACTCTATTTACTTTTATTTGACATTTAAAATAATTATTCGTTTTAGTTGATTTTAATTGAAAAATAGAGTAAAATTGTGCTAAAATAGTGTAATTTTACACGGAGGTAAATAGGGATGAAAAACCAGAAAAGGTTTGGAAAATTATTAATCACTTTATTGTCTACAGGTGTGCTTTTGGCCGCTCTTCAAAGTCAAGAAATCATCACTGCTGAAGAAACAACGACAGCTGAGCAAATTTCTACAACAAGTGCTGAAGCAACAACTTCTGCTGAAGCTGTAACAACTACAGAAACTCCTGCACGTGAAGCAAGAGAAGTAGCTGCAGAAGTGACTGGTACTATTAAAAACCATGATATTAAATATTATGAATACTACACAGATGTAGACCTTTCTTTTTCAATTACAGATGATGATGTGAAAGAAGGCGACTATGTTACAGTTACATTAGAAAACGTCGCTGTCTTAAATCAACTAAATGGCAAGGATGTCACTTACGAAGGTAAGACAATTGGTAAAATTTCAATTGTTTCGTTTGAAAACGTCAATAAAGCACGTCAAGGTTCAAACGATACAGCTCAAATGCAACAAGCTGAATTGGAATCAACACGCGCGACATTAAAAATTACATTTACGAAAGCTATTGAAGCTGAAAAACCAGATGTATTGAAACAAGTCAAGTTCCAAATTACATCAGATAACGCTTATAATGGAGCTGTAATCGCAAATAAAGACTACACTTTAAACCAAGTGATTAAAGTTGGATCTTCTTCTGTGACAAGTACAGTAGATATTCCGAAAGTAGAACAATTTGCTACTGAGACAAACTCAATCCACTTCACACCTTCTGGAAATACGATTAAATTCAACGCTGATGGATCATATGAAACGACTACACAATTCCAAGTTCGTGGAAGTGAAGGTATGAAAGTTGGTTCAACTGTTGAGTTAGAATTCAATGATGCTTCAGGTATCGAGTGGAAAACAAGTGGAGATGATGCAATTAAAGTGGGCGACACACACCAAGCTTACTTTATCTTACCTGTCTATAGTAGCTATAGTGTTAACCAATATGGTGCTTATGTGTTCCCGACAGGTGTAGCACCTAAGTTTAAAGTAACTTCAGTTTCAGCTAAGAAAATCACACTTGAAATGATTTCAGGAGATGTTCCAAAAGAATTAGGAGTATTCTTCGGTGTTGGTCAAAACCGTATTAATATCATCGATAAATCTAAGATTGATCTTGAAAAAATGCAATATGATGTTTCGAAAGTAGCTACGGCAACTATTGATGGGAAAGATTCAAAGGGTATCTATATTTACCGTATCATTAATGATTCTGCAGGTGCACAATTAGTTCTTGATACGCTTGTAACAGACTACAAAGATATCGATACAAAAGAAAATCTTAAACCACAGGATAAGGGTTGGAAAGATCCAGCTACTATTGATGGTTATGAGTTTGTGAAAACAGAAAAAGATCGTGAAGGAAATCGTATCCACTGGTATAAAAAAGTAGAACAAACTACGACAACAACTAGTACTACGACTACAACTACCACGACTACAACTACCACGACAACAACAGTAGAGCCAACTACTACTTCAACAACTACAACGACAGTAGAGCCAACAACAACTACAACGGCAGAAGCGTCAACTACCACTACAACAACAGAAGAATCAACTACCACTACAACAACAGAAGAATCAACTACCACTACTACAACAGTTGAGACAACTCCAGGTAAATCAAGTGAAGAAACTCCTTCAGGTAAAACAACTGAAGAAACAAGACCTGAAACTACGTCTACAACATCTGAACCTAAAAAGGAATTGCCAAATACTGGTTCTAAAGAATCATTGTTTGCAACTGGTGTAGCACTCTTGGTAGCTGGTCTTGGAGTCTTGGGCTTAAAGAAACAAGATAACTAAAGTGCACTATCTATTATGAAATAATAGTCCGAAGGATTAGACAACAATTTGTTGTTTAATCCTTTTTTGTATCGTTCAAATATTATCAGATAAATTAATAGCGTAAACACGGTAAAAAATACAAACTTCTTCCTACAATCTGATATAATAGTAAGAGAACTCGATTTAAGGAGAAATATATGTCGGTTTCAGTAAAAGAAGTAATTGAGAAGCTTAGATTAGACATTGTCTATGGGGAGCCTGAATTACTTGAAAAGGAAATTAATACTGCAGATATAACGCGACCTGGTCTCGAAATGACAGGCTATTTTGATTACTATACTCCAGAGCGTATTCAATTGTTGGGGATGAAGGAATGGTCCTATCTGATCAGTATGTCTTCTCACAACCGTTATACTGTTTTGAAAAAAATGTTCCTACCAGAAACACCAGCAGTTATTGTTGCGCGTGGTCTAGTTGTTCCTGAGGAAATGTTAAAGGCAGCTAGAGAATGTAAAATCGCAATTTTAACAAGTCGCACAGCTACAAGTCGTCTTTCTGGAGAACTGTCTAGTTATTTGGACTCCCGCTTAGCGGAACGTACAAGTGTACATGGGGTCCTAATGGATATTTATGGTATGGGTGTTCTCATTCAAGGTGATAGTGGAATCGGTAAGAGTGAGACAGGTTTAGAACTAGTTAAACGTGGTCACCGTTTGGTAGCAGACGATCGGGTAGATATCTATTCTAAGGATGAAATGACTCTCTGGGGTGAACCTGCTGAAATCTTGAAACATCTGATCGAAATTCGTGGAGTAGGGATCATTGATGTCATGAGTCTATACGGTGCCAGTGCAGTTAAGGATTCTTCACAAGTTCAGCTAGCTGTTTATTTGGAAAATTATGATACAAATAAGACCTTTGATCGCTTAGGAAATAATGCTGAAGAACTAGAAGTTTCTGGAGTTACCATTCCACGTATCCGCATCCCAGTTAAAACAGGGCGCAATATTTCTGTAGTTATCGAAGCTGCTGCCATGAACTATCGTTCTAAGGAAATGGGCTTTGATGCGACGCGTCTGTTTGAAGAAAGATTGACGAAATTAATTGAAAAGAACGAGGTGCAAAATGATTGATCCAGTTGCTTTTCAAATAGGTCCATTTGCCATTAGATGGTATGCACTTTGTATCGTTTCCGGCCTTATCTTAGCGGTATATTTGGCAAGTAAAGAAGCTCCTAAAAAGAAAATCTTATCAGAAGATATTCTGGATTTTATCTTAGTGGCTTTCCCTTTGTCAATCATCGGCGCGAGACTTTACTATGTTATTTTTAAATTTGACTATTATAGCCAACATTTAGGGGAGATATTTGCTGTCTGGAATGGTGGTCTTGCGATTTACGGCGGTCTAATTACCGGAGCGATTGTACTTTATATTTTCGCAGACCGTAAATTAATCAATACCTGGGATTTCTTAGATATTGCAGCTCCGAGTGTCATGATTGCTCAGAGTCTAGGACGTTGGGGGAACTTCTTTAACCAAGAAGCTTACGGAGCAGTTGTAGAAAACCTTGATTATTTACCTGGTTTTATTAAGAATCAGATGTATATTGATGGTTCTTATCGTCAACCAACTTTCTTATACGAATCTATCTGGAACCTGATTGGTTTTGCTTTGATTGTTATTTTTAGACGCCGATTAAATGGTATTCGTCGTGGTCATATCATAGCCTTTTACTTAATTTGGTATGGTTTTGGACGTATGATTATTGAGGGCATGCGTACAGATAGTCTCATGTTCTTTGGACTTCGAGTATCTCAGTGGTTGTCTGTTCTATTAATTGGACTTGGTATTTATATTATCGTTTATCAAAATCGGAAAAAAGCACCATTTTATAATGTAAAAAAGGAGAATTAAAATGTTAGAAGTTGCTTATATTATTGTGGCTATTGCCTTGATTGTATTTATTGTTTATTTGATTATTACCCTTCAAAAAGTTGGACGTGTAATCGATGAAACTGAAAATACTGTTAAAACGCTAACTTCAGATGTAAATGTTACTCTACATCACACAAATGAACTTCTTGCCAAGGTCAATGTTCTTGCTGATGATATCAATATTAAAGTTGCAACCATTGATCCACTCTTTACAGCAGTTGCAGACCTTTCTGTTTCTGTCTCTGACTTAAATGAGCAGGCTCGTGTCTTGAGTAAAAAAGCATCATCTGCAGGTTCAAAAACATTAAAGACTAGTGCAGGCTTATCTGCCGTTCGTATTGCAAGTAAATTTTTTAAAAAATAAAAAGGAGATAACTCATGGGTAAATTATCATCAATCCTTTTAGGAACTGTTTCAGGTGTGGCTGTTGCCTTGTTTCTAACAAGTGAAAAAGGGAAACGTGTTACTAGTCAGGCACAAGACTTTATTGAAGATCTGAGAGAAGATCCAGAATATGCTAAGGAACAAGCAATCGAAAAATTGACAGAAGTCAAAGAACAAACCAGAGATTTTGTTCTAAAGACAAAAGAACAAGTAGAATCAGGCGAAATTACCTTGGATTCAGTTCTTGAGAAATCTAAATCTTTAGCTCAACAAGCTACTGAAGCTTCAAAAGAGACCTTGAACAATCTCAAGGAACAATTGGAAGAAAAAGTAGTTGTTGAAGACCCAGAAGAAGGTCAAGAAATCATCATCGAAATCAAAGAAGATTAAAATAGAAATCACCATTTTTGATTCCCTTAGAGTCGGAGATGGTGATTTTTTTCTTGAGGGAAGTCTTTGTGGTATAATAAATACTATGCAGAAGAAACCAACATCAGCTTATGTGCACATTCCATTTTGTACACAAATCTGTTATTATTGTGACTTTTCTAAGGTCTTTATTAAAAATCAACCAGTAGACAGCTATCTAGAACATCTACTGCAAGAATTTCATTCTTATGACATTCAGAAGTTACGTACTCTCTATATTGGGGGAGGAACACCGACAGCCTTGTCTGCGCCACAGTTAGAGGTGCTTCTGGATGGATTGACTAAAAACTTAGATTTGTCAGTCTTAGAGGAATTAACCATTGAGGCTAATCCTGGTGATTTGGATGAGGACAAGATTGCAGTTTTGAAAAATTCAGCGGTCAACCGTGTTTCGTTGGGTGTCCAAACCTTTGATGACAAAATGCTGAAAAAAATTGGTCGTAGTCATTTGGAGAAAGATATCTATGAAAATATTGATCGTCTCAAGTTAGCAGGGTTTGATAATATTTCCATTGACTTGATCTACGCTCTTCCTGGTCAGACTATGGACCAGGTCAAGGACAATGTTGCCAAGGCCATCGCTTTGGACATTCCCCACATGAGTCTTTATAGCTTGATTTTGGAAAACCATACGGTCTTTATGAATCGTATGCGTCGTGGGAAGTTACCACTTCCTAAAGAAGAAGTAGAAGCTGAAATGTTCGAATATATCATTGCTGAATTAGAGAGAGCTGGTTTTGAGCATTATGAAATTTCAAATTTTTCAAAACCAGGTTTTGAAAGTCGTCATAACCTCATGTATTGGGATAATGCTGAGTATTATGGTATTGGTGCTGGTGCTTCTGGTTACGTCAATGGTGTTCGCTATAAAAATCATGGTCCTATCCGCCATTATTTGAAGGCAGTAGAAGAGGGAAATGCTCGCATCCATGAAGAACATCTGAGTCTAAGGGAACAAATGGAAGAAGAGATGTTTCTTGGACTTCGCAAGAAGACAGGAGTTTCAAAAGCAAGATTCGAAGAAAAATTTAGCACATCTTTTGAAAATTTATATGGTCAAGTTGTAAGAGATTTATGTCATCAAGGTCTTTTACAAGTAGAAGGTCAACAAATACGAATGACAAAAAAAGGTCTCTTTTTAGGAGATACAGTAGCAGAACGATTTATATTGGAGTAGAATTATGGGCTTAACTTATCAAATGAAGATGAAAATTCCTTTTGATATGGCTGATATGAATGGCCATATCAAGCTACCAGATGTTATCTTGTTGTCCCTGCAAGTATCAGGAATGCAATCAATTAATCTAGGAGTGAGTGACAAGGATGTTTTAGAACAGTATAATCTAGTCTGGATTATCACTGATTATGATATCGATGTTGTACGTTTACCTCAATTTGCTGAGGAAATCACAATTGAAACGGAAGCCTTGACTTACAATCGTCTATTTTGCTACCGCCGTTTTACTATTTATGATGAAGATGGTCAAGAAATCATTCACATGGTAGCTACCTTTGTCCTTATGGATCGTGAGAGTCGGAAGGTTCATCCTGTAGAACCTGAAATAGTCGCCCCTTATCAATCTGAGTTTTCTAAGAAACTCCTTCGCGGGCCAAAATATGCAGAGCTAGAAGAAGCGATTAGCAAAGATTACCACGTTCGTTTTTATGACTTGGATATGAATGGCCACGTCAATAACAGCAAATATCTGGACTGGGTTTTTGAAGTTATGGGGGCAGATTTCCTAACCAATCATATTCCTAAAAAAATCAACCTCAAGTATGTCAAGGAAGTTCGACCAGGTGGTATGATTACTTCTAGTTACGAATTGAATGGACTAGAAAGTAATCACCAAGTCACAAGTGATGGCGACATCAATGCTCAGGCAAAGATAACTTGGCAAGAAATTAAAAAAGATTAGAAGGAAATATATGACTTATAAAGGTTATTTAATTGATTTAGACGGAACAATATACAAGGGTAAAGATAGAATCCCAGCGGGAGAAGCTTTTGTACATGAGCTGCAGAAAAAGGAAATTCCTTATCTTTTTGTAACAAACAACACTACTCGTACACCTGAAAGTGTTCAAGAGATGTTGGCAAATCAGTTTAATATTGACACGCCTGTATCGACAATCTATACTGCAACCTTAGCGACCATTGATTACATGAATGACCTGGGACTTGAAAAGACAGTTTATGTGATTGGAGAAGCTGGGCTCAAGGAAGCCATTCAAGCAGCTGGTTATGTTGAAGATAAAGAAAATCCAGCCTATGTGGTTGTAGGTTTGGACTGGCAAGTTGACTATGAAAAATTTGCTACTGCAACCCTAGCTATCCATAAAGGTGCTCATTTTATCGGCACCAATCCAGATTTAAATATTCCAACAGAACGTGGACTTTTACCTGGTGCTGGTTCACTGATTACTCTTCTAGAAGCAGCAACTCGCGTAAAACCAGTTTATATTGGAAAACCAAATGCGATTATTATGGACAAGGCTGTTGAACATCTAGGACTTGAGCGCCAAGAAATTGTCATGGTGGGCGATAATTACCTGACTGATATTCGAGCTGGTATCGATAATGGAATTCCAACTTTGTTAGTAACTACTGGTTTTACAAAACCTGAAGAAGTAGCAGATTTACCAATCGCCCCAACTCATGTCTTCTCAAGTCTAGCGGAGTGGAATTTCGATGAAAACTAAATTAACTTTCGGAGGAAGTCTTCTCTTTCTCCTCTCGCTTGCTATTTTATTGACCATCTACCTGTCTTGGTTGGTTTACCCTCTGGAGATTTCTTGGTTAAATCTGACAAGTCGTGTTCATGTTCAACCTCAGACAATCCAGCATAACTTTAATGTGTTGATGAATTATTTGACCAATCCATTGAGTCAGGTATTAGCAATGCCGGATTTTCCTTCGTCTGCCTCTGGGATTCATCATTTTGAGGTTGTCAAGGGACTCTTTCACCTAGCGCAAGGAGTAGCGATAGTTACCCTACCGATTTTTTATCTTTTTTGGAAGCAAGTCATTCAGAAAGGTTTTCTGTCTCTATATCGCAGAGGTCTCTTGATTATGCTGTCTTTACCTTTGGTTCTTGGTTTAGTTGGTGTCTTCATTGGGTTTGAACAATTCTTTACATTGTTTCATCAAATTCTTTTTGTAGGTGATGATACCTGGCTTTTTGATCCAGCAAAAGACCCAGTCATTCTTATTCTACCAGAGGACTTTTTCCTGCATGCCTTTCTCCTATTTTTCTGCTTGTATGAGTTGATTTTTGGATTTATGTACCTTAAAAGTCGAAAAACAGGCAATTAAAAGAATAAATGCATAAAAATGTTTTAAAAGAATGTGCGAAAAACCTATTTTTCTTGAAAAAATAGGTTTTTTTACGGAAATAACTAGTCAAGCGCTTTATTTTTTTGTATAATAGAGTGAGAAAAGTATGCAAAGAAGAGAATAGCATGATTACACTATTTTTATCACCGAGTTGTACATCATGTCGTAAGGCAAAGGCCTGGCTTGATAATCATAAAGTGCCTTTCCAAGAGCACAACATTATGACCAGTCCTTTATCAAGAAAAGAATTACAACACATTCTTTCCTTGACCGAAAACGGTACCGATGACATCATTTCAACTCGTTCAAAAATTTTCCAAAAGTTAAATATCGATGTGGAAAGTATCTCGGTGACAGAGTTGCTTAATTTAATTGAGCAATATCCTAGTCTTTTGCGTCGTCCAATCATCATTGATGATAAACGTATGCAGATTGGCTTTAATGAAGATGAGATTCGTGCATTTCTTCCTCGCAGTTACCGTAAGCAAGAATTGAAAGAAGCTACATTAAGAGCTGGTATTAATTAGATGAATAAACAGTATAGTTACCCACTAGATTTGTCGTGGAGCACTGAAGAACTTGCTTCAGTGCTTTCTTTTTTTAATGATGTTGAAGCTGCCTATGAAACACAGGTAGATGCTAAGAAACTATTAGATTCCTACAAGGTATTCAAGTCAGTTGTGCCTAGCAAGAGCGAAGAAAAACGTTTGGGACGTGAGTTTGAATCAGTTAGTGGATACTCTTTCTACCGTGCAGTCCAGTTGGCCAAAGAAAAAGGAGAAGGGAAGATTTCACTTGGAAAATAAATTTACATTTGCCAAAGAAATTGTCAGGGAAGCTGGGGAATACATTCTCCAACATATGAAAGAAGATCTCCATGTTGAGAGAAAGTCTTCCCCTACAGATTTGGTAACTAAATTAGATAAAGAAGTTCAAGACTTACTTATTAAAAAAATCCGTTCTCGCTATCCAGATGATCTATTTTGTGCAGAAGAAGGCTGCATGCGTGCAGCAGTAGGACAAGGTTCTGTATGGATTATTGATCCTATTGATGGAACCAACAACTTCGTAGCACAAGGTGAAGATTTTGCCGTTATGCTGGCCTATTTTGAGGATGGTATTGGTAAGTTTGGTATTATTTATGATGTCATGAAAGGTGATTGTTACCATGGTGGAGGAGACTTCCCGCCCTGTCGCAATGACGAACCTTTGCCACTTTTTAAAAAGAAACCCTTGAGAGAATTTTTGGTAGCTGGTAATTCTGGAATGCTAGCGACTAACGAATGGGGCTTAGCGGATTTGGGAAATGCTGCACTTGGAACACGAGTTTATGGCAGCGCCGCTATTAGTTTTGCCAAGGTGCTATCAGGTCGACTTTTAACTTATATCACTTATTTACAACCTTGGGATTATGCGGCCGCAAGTATCCTAGGTGAGAGTTTGGGTTATAAGGTTTTTACGATTGCTGGTGAGGAAGTCGATTTTCAAACAAGACAGGCCGTTATGATGGTGCCAGTCGAGATGAAAGATGAGATTCAATCCTATATCTATGAAAGGAAATAAACCTACATGCAATTTCCAGATGGATTTGTAAAAAAATACGAAACAATATTGGGAGATGAGGCAAGAGCTTTTCTTGCCTCTTTTGATGATGAGGCTGTTTCTGCTTTTCGTATCAACCCTTTAAAAGAAAGACAGCTTTCTTTTTCAGATGCTATTCCCAATACACCCTGGGGCTACTATGGGAAGGTTTCAGGGAAATCACCAGAACATGTAACTGGCTTGGTCTATTCACAAGAACCTGCCGCACAAATGGTCGCTCAAGTAGCCCAGCCAAAGCCAGGTATGAAGGTCTTAGACTTGGCAGCGGCTCCCGGTGGGAAATCCACTCAACTGGCCTCCTATCTTGCAGGAGACGGTCTTCTTGTTTCAAATGAGATTTCAAGTAAACGGTCAAAGATTTTAGTTGAAAATATGGAACGCTTTGGCGCGACTAATGTCGTTGTGACCAATGAATCAGCAGACCGTTTAGCCAAGGTTTTTAAAGGCTATTTTGACCTGATCGTTTTAGATGCACCTTGCTCAGGAGAAGGGATGTTTCGTAAACAACCTGACGCTATGGATTATTGGAGTGTTGATTATCCTAGTAAGTGCGCTAGTTTACAACGTGAGATTTTAGCAGATGCAGTTACTATGTTGGCTGATGGTGGTCGACTAGTCTATTCAACCTGTACCTGGGCGCCAGAAGAAAACGAAGAAATCGTCCAATGGTTACTGGATAGCTATAATTTTGAATTGATTCCAATCCAACACATCAATGGAATGGTACCTGGGATTGATTTAACTGAAACAGCTAGAATGTACCCTCATCACTTTAAGGGAGAAGGTCAGTTCGTGGCCCATCTTCAGTTTAAAGGTCAAAACAAGGCTGGGAAGTTCAAACCTTCTAAATCCAACTTATCTCGTGAACAGATTTCCTTATGGCAGGATTTTGAGAAAAAGCACCTTAAAGAAAAACTGACCGGTGTTCTACAAGTTTTCGGAGACCAGCTTTATCTCTTGCCAGAAATCCTACCAGATTTAGGAAAACTTAGAATTGCTCGTAATGGTCTTCATCTCGGGACTTTTAAGAAGAAACGTTTTGAACCAAGTTTTGCTCTTGGCCTAGCTTTAAAACCAAGCCAAGTCAAGCAAGAAATCGAAATTCATCAAGAAGACTTTGTCAAATATGTGGCTGGTGAAACGGTCCAATTAGCTGAAACTCTGCCAAATGGTTGGTACCAAGTTTTGGTTGGTGGAAATGGTCTAGGTTTTGCAAAAGTAACCGGAAATACCTTAAAGAATTATTTCCCTAAGGGTTTGAGGTTTAAGGTGAAAAACTAGTCAAAAACAGTATTCTATGTTATAGTGGAAGTATGGATTTTCCCTGAGAACAATAGAAAATAAGGGCAAAAATTCAAGCTATTCATCATTATTTTCAAGGAGACAAATAGTGAAAAAATTTAAAAAACTCACCATCTCTCTTGCAACTCTTTTACTTGCTGGTTCGCTAGCAGGATGTGCAAGTTGGATTGATCGTGGGGAATCTATGACAGCTGTAGGTTCAACTGCCCTTCAACCTTTAGTCGAAGCGGCAGCAGATGAGTTTGCGTCAGCTCACATTGGTAAAACAGTCAATGTTCAAGGTGGTGGATCTGGTACAGGTCTGTCTCAAGTCCAGTCTGGAGCGGTAGACGTCGGTAATTCGGATGTATTTGCCGAGGAAAAAGACGGAATCGATGCATCTGCCTTAGTTGACCACAAGGTAGCTGTTGCGGGGATAGCTGTTATCATCAACAAAGAAGTAGATGTTGATAATCTTACGACAGAACAACTTCGCAAAATTTTTACAGGTGAAATTACCAACTGGAAAGAAGTTGGTGGTAAAGATTTAGCAATCTCTATTATCAACCGTGCTGCGAGCTCAGGTTCTCGTGCGACTTTTGACAGTGTGATTATGAATGGTCAGTCAGCGGTTCAAAGTCAGGAGCAGGATTCAAACGGTATGGTGAAGTCCATCGTTTCCCAAACCCCTGGAGCTATTTCCTACCTAGCATTTGCCTATGTCGATGATTCTGTTGGGACAATCAAACTCAATGGTTATGAACCAATTTCAGAGAATGTAACCACGAATAATTGGCCTTTGTGGTCTTATGAACATATGTATACACTTGGTGAGCCAAATGAATTGGTTGCCGAATTCTTGAACTTTGTTCTTTCAGACGAAGCGCAGAATGGAATTGTTAAAGGAATGGGCTATATTTCTGTCAAGGAAATGAAAGTCGAAAAAGATGCTGCAGGTACTGTGACAGCGCTAGAAGGGAGCCAATAATGAATCAAGAAGAATTATCAAAAAAATTGCTCTCTCCTTCAAAAAACTCTCGTCTTGAGAAATTAGGAAAAGGTCTAACCTTTGCTTGCCTTTCTTTGATTGTCATCATCGTTGCTATGATTTTAATCTTTGTAGCCCAAAAAGGTTTGTCAACCTTCTTTGTCAATGGTGTGAATATCTTTGATTTTCTCTTTGGTGCAACTTGGAACCCTTCAGGTAAACAGTTTGGCGCCCTTCCAATGATTTTAGGTTCCTTTATCGTTACCATTCTATCAGCTCTGATTGCAACACCATTTGCCATTGGGGCAGCAGTCTTTATGACAGAGGTGTCTCCAAAAGGAGCTAAGATTTTGCAACCTGCTATTGAACTCTTAGTTGGGATTCCTTCAGTAGTTTATGGATTTATAGGTTTGCAGGTCGTGGTACCATTTGTACGTACTGTCTTTGGTGGAACAGGTTTCGGTATTTTATCAGGAATTTTCGTTCTCTTTGTTATGATTTTGCCGACTGTAACCTTCATGACAACAGATAGCCTACGTGCGGTTCCTCGTCACTACCGTGAAGCAAGTTTAGCCATGGGAGCGACTCGTTGGCAAACCATCTGGCGTGTAACCTTGAAGGCTGCTCGTTCAGGTATTTTTACGGCAGTAGTCTTCGGAATGGCGCGTGCTTTCGGTGAAGCCCTAGCTATTCAGATGGTGGTCGGAAACTCAGCAGTTGTTCCAACTTCATTGACAACACCAGCAGCGACTCTGACATCTGTATTGACCATGGGAATCGGTAATACCGTTATGGGAACTGTTGATAATAATGTTCTTTGGTCACTGGCCTTAGTATTGCTTTTGATGAGCTTGGCCTTTAACAGTGTCATTAAACTGATTACAAAAGAGAGAGGAAAGAAAAACTATGCACGCTAAGAAATTAGATAAACTTGCAACAGCTATCCTCTACACCATCGCAGGAATCATTGTGACCATTCTAGCTTCCTTGATTCTTTATATCTTGGTTCGAGGTTTACCTCATGTTTCTTGGTCATTCTTGACAGGAAAATCATCCTCCTATCAAGCAGGTGGTGGTATTGGAATTCAGCTTTATAATTCCTTTTTCCTTTTGGTGATTACCTTATTTATCTCAGTACCTCTTTCAATGGGAGCTGGAATTTTCCTAGCAGAGTATGCTAAAAAAGGTCGGATTACAAATTTTGTCCGTACCTGTATTGAAATCTTGTCTTCTCTACCATCCGTTGTAGTCGGTCTCTTTGGTTACCTTATCTTTGTCGTTCAGTTTGAATATGGATTTTCAATTATTTCAGGTGCCTTGGCTTTAACCGTCTTTAACCTTCCACAGATGACACGTAATGTTGAAGACAGTTTGAAGCACGTTCACCATACGCAACGTGAAGCAGGTTTAGCACTTGGACTTTCACGTTGGGAAACAGTTCTTCATGTCGTTATCCCCGAAGCCTTACCTGGTATTGTTACTGGGGTAGTACTTGCATCAGGTCGTATCTTTGGTGAAGCTGCAGCTCTTATCTACACAGCAGGACAATCAGCACCAGCTCTTGATTGGTCAAACTGGAATGTCCTCAGCGTAACCAGTCCAATCTCAATCTTCCGTCAAGCAGAAACCTTGGCTGTTCATATCTGGAAAGTCAACAGTGAAGGAACTATTCCTGATGGAACACTTGTTTCAGCAGGTTCTGCAGCGGTGCTCCTAATCTTTATCTTAATCTTTAACTTTGGAGCTCGCAAACTCGGAAGCTACCTACACAAGAAATTAACCGCTGCCTAAAGGAGAAGCCATGTCAAAATATAATTGGGATGAAAGGCATATCATTACCTTTCCAGAAGAAAAAGTGGCCCTCTCTACTAAGGATTTACATGTTTACTACGGTAAAAACGAATCCATTAAGGGCGTCGATATGCAATTCGAAAAAAACAAAATCACGGCCTTGATAGGTCCGTCTGGATCAGGGAAATCAACCTACCTTCGCAGTCTCAACCGTATGAATGATACCATTGATATTGCTAAGGTGACAGGACAGATTCTCTATCGAGGTATTGACGTTAACCGTCCTGAAATCAATGTTTATGAAATGCGTAAACATATCGGAATGGTGTTCCAACGTCCAAATCCATTTGCAAAATCAATCTATCGTAATATTACTTTTGCACATGAACGTGCAGGAGTTAAGGACAAGAAAGTCCTAGATGAAATTGTAGAAACCTCTCTTCGTCAGGCTGCCCTCTGGGATCAGGTCAAAGATGACCTTCATAAGTCTGCCTTAACCCTATCAGGTGGTCAACAGCAACGTCTTTGTATCGCTCGTGCCATCTCTGTTAAACCAGATATTCTCTTGATGGATGAACCTGCATCAGCCTTGGACCCGATTGCGACAGCTCAACTTGAGGAAACTATGTTGGAGTTGAAGAAGGACTTTACCATTATCATCGTAACCCACAGTATGCAACAGGCTGCGCGTGCTAGTGACTACACAGGATTTTTCTACTTGGGTGACTTGATTGAATATGATAAGACTGCTAATATTTTCCAAAATGCTAAGCTACAGTCAACCAATGACTATGTAACAGGACACTTTGGTTAGAAAGGGAACAGTATGACAGAACCGATTTTGCAGGTTTCAGACCTGTCAGTCTATTACAATAAAAAGAAGGCCTTGAATAGTGTTTCCTTATCATTTCAACCCAAGGAAATTACAGCCCTTATCGGACCATCAGGCTCAGGGAAGTCAACCCTGCTCAAGGCTATTAACCGAATGGGTGACCTTAATCCTGAAGTGACGACAACTGGTTCAGTGGTCTATAATGGTCACAATATCTATAGTCCTCGTACCGATACAGTTGAATTGCGTAAGGAAATTGGAATGGTATTTCAACAACCTAATCCTTTCCCTATGTCTATCTATGAAAATGTCGTCTATGGTCTCCGTATAAATGGAGAAAAGGACAAGCAGGTCTTGGATGAAGCAGTGGAGAAAGCTTTACAGCGTGCTTCAATCTGGGATGAGGTCAAGGATCGCTTGCATGACTCTGCTATTGGTCTTTCAGGTGGTCAACAGCAACGTGTTTGTGTAGCGCGCGTATTGGCGACTAGTCCTAAAATTATCCTTTTGGATGAACCAACTTCAGCCTTGGACCCTATTTCTGCGGGTAAGATTGAGGAAACCTTGTATGGTCTAAAAGACAAGTACACCATGCTTTTGGTTACTCGTTCCATGCAGCAAGCATCTCGAATCTCTGATAAAACAGGCTTTTTCCTTAATGGAGATTTGATAGAATTTAACGATACCAAGGAAATGTTCCTCTATCCTCAAAATAAAGAAACTGAGGACTACATTTCAGGTAAATTTGGATAAGGAGAAAAAGATGTTACGATCTCAATTTGAAGAAGATTTAGAGAAATTGCACAACCAATTTTACGCGATGGGACAAGAAGTTCTTTCCCAAATCAATCGTACAGTACGAGCTTTTGTGACACATGACCGTGACTTGGCAAAAGAAGTTATCGAGGAAGACGCAGAAGTAAATGAATATGAAGTAAAACTTGAAAAGAAATCATTTGAAATTATTGCACTTCAACAGCCTGTTTCACAAGACTTGCGTACAGTTCTAACTGTTCTAAAGGCTGTTTCAGACTTGGAACGTATGGGGGACCACGCAGTATCCATTGCTGAAGCTACTATTCGTATGAAGGGTGAACAACGTATCCCAGCAGTTGAGGAAGAAATCAAAAACATGGGACGCGATGTTAAAGATTTTGTGGAAACAACTCTTGAACTTTACCTTAACGGATCAGTTGATAAGGCCTACGAAGTTGCAACCATGGATGAAAAAATCAACCATTACTTCGAAAATATTCGTGATTTGGCAACTGAAGAAATCAGAAAGAATCCGGATGCTATTGTCACAGGTCGTGATTATTTCCAAGTTATTTCTTACTTGGAGCGCATCGGTGACTATGCAAAGAATATCTGTGAATGGGTTGTTTACTTTGAAACGGGTAAGATTGTTGAATTGTAAAATATTTAGAAGATAATAATTATTGTGAAAGCTTACTTTTTAATATAGTAAGCTTTCATTGTATCGATAGTTTTCTTTGTCAGGGGTGAATAATGAACTATATACAGAGTATAAGAAAAAAAGTTGGAAAAGATAAAATTATTTTAAATTTTACTTGTGGAATTTTAAGTCAAACAGGGAAAATATTATTACAAAAACGAGCAGACAAAGGAACTTGGGGTTTACCAGGTGGTGCTATTGAATTAGGTGAATCGGCTGTAGAAGCATTAGTGCGAGAGTTTTATGAAGAAACTGGAGTGAAAGTAACAGTGAAAAAACTCTTAAATGTTTATACAAAATATTCAGATAGTTATCCAAATGGTGATGAGGCACAAGTTATTACAATGTTGTATTTAGTTACATCTGAAACTTCAATCTCTACAAATGTTTTTACGAGCGACGAAACCTTAGAATTAGGGTTGTTTGATCACAGAGATATGCAAAATATCACAATTGTAAACCAGCAACATCAAGATATGATTAATGATTTTTTTGAAAATTGTTTCCCAATAGATAGATAAACCAATCATTGAATTTGTATTTTTTATAAATATATTTTATGGAAAACGCAAGAAAATGTTGACAATTATTTTTAAATAAGTTATAATTATACAAAATTAATAGAGAGGCTGTTTATTTATGAAATTTAAAAAATGGATATTTGTTTTATGTAGTTTTCTTGCAAGTTTCTTTTTAGTAGCTTGCCAATCGTCTAGCTCAAGCTCACAGTCTGCAGTAGAGGCTATCAAACAAAAAGGAAAATTGGTGGTCGCAACTAGTCCAGACTATGCTCCATTTGAGTTTCAAGCACTTGTGAATGGCAAGAACCAAGTCGTAGGAGCTGATATTGATATGGCACAAGCTATCGCTGATGAACTTGGAGTGAAATTGGAAGTTTCAAGCATGAGTTTTGATAATGTCTTGACCAGCCTTCAAACAGGGAAAGCAGATTTGGCCATTGCGGGAATCAGTGCAACTGAAGAAAGAAAAGAAGTCTTTGATTTCTCAATTCCTTACTATGAAAACAAAATTAGCTTCCTAATCAGAAAAACTGATCTTGAAAAATACAAAGATTTGGATTCTCTAGTAAGTGCAAATATTGCAGCTCAAAAAGGAACTGTCCCTGAATCTATGGTCAAAGAGCAACTTCCTAAAGCGCAGTTGACTTCATTGACAAATATGGGTGAAGCTGTTAATGAACTTCAATCAGGTAAGGTTGATGCTGTTCATATGGACGAGCCAGTAGCCCTCAGCTATGCAACAAAAAATGCTGACTTGGTTGTCGCAACAGTAAGCTTAACTATGAAAGAAGGCGAAGAAAATGCAGTTGCTATCAAGAAAGGCAATTCAGATTTGAAGGAAGTAGTTGATAAGGTTATTCAAAAACTGAAAGATGACGGTACTTATCAAACATATCTTGAAAAAGCTGCCAAGCTAACAGAAGTAGAGCAATAAAAAATAACAGAGGCTGGGACAAAAGTCCTAGCCTCTCAATTGTCATTGGATTATCAAGCAAGACGCAGTGGTTGAGTGGGCTCTACTACGCTGATTTCATCAGCTTTTACAGCCTTACTCAACTGTGCGGAGGTGGGACGACGAAATCGAATTATAACGAATTACCGATTTCTGTCCCACTCTCTGTTTTTAAGTAATTTAAAGTTGTTTCAAGATTTTCTAAAGGAACCTTAGCAAATTGATAAGGGCAAGTCTCAATGTAGGACGATTCGAAAAAGTCTAGATTTAAAGAGCTATGTTTGAGGCTTGCAATCTTAGGATAGTTCCTGAGATCAAGCAAAAGTCCATCATGGAGAGGATAGTTTGGTAGGGAAAGGGGATAAGATTTTAATAGCTTATGAATGAAGTCTTGACTTTTCTCTTGCAGTGCCAATCTTGCTACTCTATTTTTTTCAAAGAGTTGACTATCAATATAGAGAGATAAAGCCTTTTGCATAATGAGGTTGTTATCATAGTCCAGAATGTTTTTATAAGAGACAAAAGCTTCTTTCATAACATTTGGAAGTATGAGAGCAGTGATTCGAAGTGCGGGGAAAATACTTGTTGAAAAAGACTTGATGTAGATGACCAAATCATTTTGGTCCAAATAATGAAAGGTTTGTCCCATTTTAGGATCTAGATCTCCCAGATAATCATCTTCAACAATATAAATTTGATATTTGGCTGCTAGATCAAGGATAGCACGTTTCTCCTCTTCAGAATATGAATGACCCAGCGGATAGTGGAATCGAGGAATGGTGTAGAAAAACTTAATGTTACCACTTTTAAAATGTTTCTCAAGTTCTTTCAGGTCAATGCCATCCACGCGACGTTCAATGGTTTGATAGGGAATATTTTGAGCCAGCAGAAGTTGGTTCATTCGGTGATAGGTTGGTTGTTCGACCAGTATTTCTTGGCCCTTACTTGGAAAGTCAATTTGAGAAAGAATAAACAGTGCTTGTTGGGTTCCAGTTGTCATGACTAATTGATCGGGTTTACTATAGATAGCTTGGTCAAACAGTAGTTTCTGAACAGACTTTCGTAATTCTTCTAAACCCTCTTGGTGTTCATAGTAGTTGTAGAGATAATTTTCTCGACCAATCAAGCTTTCATTGACACAAAGACGAAAATCATCATAGGCAGCAGCATGTTCGTCATTGACCGAGATAACGAGGTCTTCGTGGCTAGCTTGTTGTTCTAAAACATAATAGCCACTTTGAGGTTTGGAGTATATGTATTTCTCGTATCGGAGTTCCAAAAGTGCACGCTGCACAGTATCTTTACTGCAGTGGAAGTCTTGACTGAGTTTTCGGATAGAAGGTAGACGACTTCCTGTTTGAAGTTTTCCTGATTCAATCTCTTCTTTTAGATAGTGAACAACTTGTTCGTACTTACTTTCTTGCTTCATTCCAGACCTCTCTTGATTTTGTTACATTGTACCTTTTTTTTAGACGTTTGGCAATGTTAAAAGGCTTTCCAGCATTCAATTCTAATCAGAAATGTGATATACTTAGTAAGTAAAATTTTCAAAGAAGAGTGAGATGATAAAGGTGCAAGAACCAGTTAAATTATTCCAATATAATACTTTGGGAGCCTTGATGGCAGGACTTTACGGCGGGACCATGACAGTTGGTGAGTTATTGGAACATGGAGATTTAGGGCTAGGAACCTTGGACTCTATTGATGGGGAGTTAATTGTCTTAGATGGTAAAGCCTATCAAGCTAAGGGTTCAGGTGAGAAGCCTGAAATCGTTGAAGTTTCACCAGACGCGCTGATTCCCTATGCAGCAGTTGTACCCCATCAGGCAGAAGTCATTTTTCGCCAGCGTTTTGAAATGACTGATCAGGAACTAGAAAAACGTATCGAGTCCTATTATGATGGAGAAAACCTCTTCCGCTCTATCAAAATTCATGGTGACTTTAAACACATGCATGTTCGCATGATTCCAAAATCAACAACTGAAACAAAGTTTGCTGAGGTTGCGACTCATCAGCCTGAATATAGTTGCGAAAATGTCTCTGGGACTATCGTTGGATTCTGGACACCTGAAATTTTCCATGGTGTCAGTGTCGCAGGTTATCATTTGCACTTTATCTCAGATGACCTAACCTTTGGTGGTCACGTTATGGACTTTGTCATCAAGGAAGGAATCGTAGAGGTTGGAGCTGTCGATCAGTTGGATCAACGTTTCCCTGTCCAGGATCGTCAGTACCTCTTTGCTAAGTTCAATGTTGATGAGATGAAAAAAGATATCGATCAGGCTGAATAAAAGGAGAAAAGTATGAAAATTCATGTAATAATCACAATGATAGCTTTATTTGTAATTCTCATAGCTGCCATTTGGTTCTCAAAAAAGAAGTACAAGATTAACCTTTCAGTTTTAGGACTTGGGGCAGTTGCATTTTTTGTATCATCTCAAGTACTGGAGAAAATTGTTCACCTTTTGGTGCTTCATCCACAAAAAGATGGAACCATTTCGCTTATGCAGGAGCACCCTTTTTTATATGTCCTTTATGGAATTGCTATGGCAGCTCTCTTTGAAGAAACGGCTCGACTTGTCTTCTTTAAATGGTTAGAGAAGAAGAGAGCTTTGGAAGATTCGGATGCCCTCGCCTATGGACTTGGTCATGGTGGCTTAGAATTGCTCTACCTCGGAATGGGAAGCTTGATTAGTCTTTTGATTCTCTTTTCGTTATTAGAGTCTTCAAATCCAGATTTGGCAAATCTCCTTCCGAAAACTACTCTCGAAACAGTTCAATCTCTATCTGCTTGGCAGGTTTATTTACTAGGTGTTGAGCGTGTGCTTGCTCTTATTATGCAAATCGGTCTCTCTTTCTGGGTCTATCAAGCAGTTCGTCAAAAGAATTGGATTTATCTAGTAACTGCTTATGGTTTACATGCCTTCTTTGATCTGGCTCCGAGTCTATCTCAGGTTGGTTGGATTTCAAATCCGCTTCTTGTTGAAGGATTGTTAGCAATGGAAGTTGTTCTATTTGTATACTTTACAAAAACCATCTTGTATAAAGAATAATCATGCAAAAGAGGTCTGACCTCTTTTTTACTTGTGTGAATAAAAAAGCTTTTCAAATCGTCGAAAAAAATCGCTAAAAATGGTATAATAGAATGGATTTTATAAAAGGATGAGAGATATGACAGTACTAGATAAATTAAAAGAAACATTAGAAGGAATTGATATTCGATTCGATGAGCCATTAAAAACTTATACCTATACCAAAGTCGGAGGGAAGGCAGATTACTTAGCTTTTCCTCGCAATCATTATGAGATGGCCCGTGTGGTTAAGTTCGCTAATCAAGAAAATATCCCATGGATGGTTCTTGGAAATGCCAGTAATATTATTGTCCGAGAAGGCGGAATTCGTGGCTTTGTCATTATGTGTGACAAGCTCAACAATGTTTCGGTCGATGGTTACACCATTGAAGCAGAAGCAGGTGCTAACTTGATTGAGACCACTCGTATTGCTCTACGCCATAGCTTGACTGGTTTTGAGTTTGCCTGTGGAATTCCAGGAAGCGTTGGTGGAGCTGTCTTTATGAACGCTGGTGCTTATGGAGGTGAGATTGCTCATATTTTGCAGTCTTGCAAAGTATTGACCAAGGATGGGGAAATCGTGACTTTATCAGCTAAGGATTTAGCCTTTGGTTATCGTCATTCAGCTATTCAAGATTCTGGAGCAGTAGTCTTATCAGCTAAATTTGCACTATCTCCAGGGAATTATGAGACTATTAATCAAGAAATGGAACGTTTGACCCACCTTCGAGAACTCAAACAACCTTTGGAATATCCATCATGTGGTTCTGTCTTTAAACGTCCAGTCGGGCATTTTGCAGGGCAATTGATTTCAGAAGCTGGTTTGAAGGGCTACCGTATCGGTGGTGTCGAAGTCTCAGAAAAACATGCAGGCTTTATGATAAACGTGGCTGATGGGACTGCTCGAGATTATGAAGACTTAATTGAGTCTGTCATTGACAAAGTTAGAGAACATTCAGGTGTTACCTTAGAGCGAGAAGTTCGTATCTTGGGTGAGCACGAATAACATTATTATTACACATTATACAAAGATTGGGATTTTATCGCTAGATATGGTTTGGGTCAATTCCTTACAGTTATTGCTAGCATTTAACAAGGTCCCAATCTGTTAATTTACGAAGAAAAAGGAATTTAGAGGAATTGAAAAAGCCAATTATCGAATTCAGAAACGTTTCTAAAGTTTTTGAAGATAGTGACACTAAGGTTCTCAAGGATATTAACTTTGAGTTGGAAGAAGGAAAATTTTATACACTGCTAGGAGCTTCTGGTTCAGGAAAATCAACCATTCTAAATATTATCGCCGGTTTGTTGGATGCAACGACGGGTGATATTTTGCTAGACGGTGTTCGTATCAATGACATCCCGACCAATAAGCGCGATGTTCACACGGTCTTCCAATCTTACGCCTTGTTCCCGCATATGAATGTCTTTGAAAATGTTGCCTTTCCATTGCGATTACGCAAGGTCGATAAAAAAGAAATCGAAAAACGTGTCTTAGAAGTTCTCAAGATGGTACAGCTTGAAGGATATGAAAAACGTTCTATCCGTAGATTATCTGGAGGACAACGTCAGCGTGTAGCTATTGCGCGTGCGATTATCAACCAGCCTCGTGTGGTGCTCTTGGATGAGCCTTTGTCAGCACTTGACTTGAAGTTGCGGACAGACATGCAGTACGAACTACGTGAACTGCAACAACGCTTGGGCATCACCTTTGTCTTTGTTACTCACGATCAGGAAGAAGCCTTGGCCATGAGTGACTGGATTTTTGTCATGAATGACGGTGAGATTGTTCAGTCTGGGACACCAGTTGACATCTACGACGAGCCTATCAACCACTTTGTAGCCACCTTCATCGGTGAATCAAATATCTTGTCAGGGACCATGATTGAGGACTATTTGGTCGAGTTCAATGGCAAACGATTTGAAGCGGTCGATGGTGGGATGAAGCCAAACGAGCCTGTCGAAGTCGTCATTCGTCCAGAGGACTTGCGCATTACTCTTCCAGAAGAAGGAAAACTTCAAGTTAAAGTCGATACGCAACTCTTCCGTGGGGTTCACTATGAGATTATCGCCTATGATGAACTCGGTAACGAATGGATGATTCACTCGACTCGTAAGGCCATCGTTGGTGAGGAAATCGGTCTGGACTTTGAACCAGAAGACATCCACATCATGCGTCTCAATGAAACAGAAGAAGAGTTCGATGCTCGTATCGAAGAGTACGTAGAAATCGAAGAGCATGAAGCAGGTTTGATAAACGCTATCGAGGAGGAAAGAGATGAAGAAAACAACCTCTAAACTCTTTGTAGTGCCCTACATGCTTTGGATTGCACTCTTTGTATTGGCACCCTTGGTCTTGATTTTTGGACAATCATTTTTCAACATCGAAGGCCAGTTTAGTTTAGAAAACTATAAATCCTATTTTGCGTCACAAAACTTGACCTATCTCAAAATGAGTTTTAACTCTGTTCTTTATGCTGGGATTGTGACTCTGGTGACGCTTCTTATCAGTTATCCAACAGCCCTCTTTTTGACTCGTCTCAAACACCGTCAACTCTGGCTCATGCTAATCATCTTGCCAACCTGGATCAACCTTCTCCTTAAGGCATATGCCTTTATCGGAATTTTTGGTCAAAATGGCTCTATTAATCAATTTCTAGAATTCATCGGAATTGGTTCTCAGCAGTTGCTATTTACAGATTTCTCATTTATCTTTGTCGCAAGCTATATCGAGCTTCCATTTATGATTTTGCCCATCTTCAATGTTTTGGATGATATGGATAACAATCTCATCAATGCCAGCTATGACCTTGGTGCAACCAAGTGGGAAACCTTCCGTCATGTCATCTTCCCTCTGTCTATGAACGGGGTGCGAAGCGGAGTTCAATCTGTCTTTATCCCAAGTTTGAGTCTCTTCATGTTGACACGTTTGATTGGGGGGAACCGAGTGATTACTTTGGGGACTGCCATCGAGCAGAACTTCTTGACCAATGACAACTATGGTATGGGGTCAACTATCGGTGTTGTTCTTATCCTGACCATGTTTATCACCATGTGGGTGACTAAGGAAAGGAGAGAACGATGAAAAAATTATCGAATATTTACCTAGCCTTTGTCTTTATCGTCCTTTATTTGCCAATCTTTTACCTGATTGGCTATGCCTTCAATGCCGGGGATGATATGAACAGCTTTACAGGTTTTAGCTGGACTCACTTTGAAACCATGTTTGGTGATGGAAGGCTCATGCTTATCTTGGTTCAAACCTTTTTACTAGCCTTTCTATCAGCCTTGATTGCGACTGTTATTGGGACTTTCGGTGCTATCTATATTTACCAATCACGCAAAAAATACCAAGAAGCCTTTCTATCACTTAATAACATTTTGATGGTTGCTCCTGACGTTATGATTGGTGCCAGTTTCTTGATTCTCTTTACCCAACTCAAGTTTTCACTTGGCTTTCTGACGGTACTTTCCAGTCATGTAGCATTCTCGATTCCAATCGTAGTGCTCATGGTCTTGCCACGATTGAAAGAGATGAATGGAGATATGATTCATGCAGCCTATGACCTTGGGGCTAGTCAGTTCCAGATGTTTAAAGAAATCATGCTTCCTTACTTAACGCCGTCTATCATCGCAGGTTACTTTATGGCTTTCACCTATTCCCTAGATGACTTTGCCGTGACTTTCTTTGTAACGGGGAATGGTTTTTCAACCCTCTCAGTTGAGATCTACTCTCGGGCTCGTAAGGGAATTTCGCTTGAAATCAATGCTCTTTCAGCCTTGGTCTTTCTCTTTAGTATTATCCTAGTAGTTGGATATTACTTCATTTCACGTGAGAAGGAGGAGAAAGCATGAAACGACTCTATTCATTTTTAGCAGGAATTTTAGCGATTATCCTCGTCTTGTGGGGAATTTCTTACCATCTTGATAGTAAAATCAATAGCCGTGATAGTCAAAAATTGGTTATCTACAACTGGGGAGACTATATCGATCCTGAACTTCTGGAGAAATTTACGGAAGAAACGGGAATCCAAGTTCAGTACGAAACCTTTGACTCTAACGAAGCCATGTACACGAAAATCAAGCAGGGTGGAACAACCTATGATATTGCTATCCCAAGTGAGTACATGATTAACAAGATGAAGGATGAAGATCTTCTAGTTCCACTGGATTATAGTAAGATTGAGGGAATTGAGAATATCGGTCCAGAGTTTCTCAACCAGTCTTTTGACCCAAACAACCAGTACTCAATCCCATATTTCTGGGGAACTTTGGGAATTGTCTACAATGAAACCATGGTGGAAGAAGCGCCTGAACATTGGGATGACCTCTGGAAACCAGAATACAAGGATTCGATCATGCTCTTTGATGGGGCGCGTGAGGTTCTTGGTTTAGGTCTTAACTCACTAGGCTATAGCCTTAACTCAAAAAGTCCAGAGCAACTGTCACAAACGGTTGATAAACTGTATGAGTTGACTCCTAATATCAAGGCTATTGTAGCCGATGAGATGAAGGGTTACATGATTCAGAATAATGCTGCTATCGGTGTGACTTTCTCAGGGGAAGCTAGCCAGATGTTGGAAAAGAATCCTAACCTCAAATACGTCGTACCGACAGAAGCAAGTAACCTCTGGTTTGACAATATGGTGATACCTAAGACAGTTAAGAACCAGGAAGCAGCTTATGCATTTATCAACTTTATGCTGAAGCCTGAAAATGCTCTCAAGAATGCAGAGTATGTCGGTTATTCAACACCAAACAATGCTGCTAAGGAAATGCTCCCAGAGGAGACAAAAGAGGATAAGTCCTTCTATCCAGATGCAGATACTATGAAACACCTAGAAGTTTATGAGAAGTTTGACCATAAATGGACAGGAATCTACAGCGACCTCTTCCTACAATTTAAGATGTATCGGAAGTAGGAGCTTTCCAACTGTCGTAAATAATTTCAATTAAAGTAAAACAAAACCTAGCTATGTGTAACTAGTAAAGTTTCTATAGCTAGGTTTTATTATTGTTACAAGTGTTAAGTAGTAATAATTTGTGAATCGTGTTATAATTTTTCTAATCATAAGGAATCTATCTTTTCATAGAAAAAGTGATTTGGGAAGTATTTGTAGGAGTATTATGTCTATTTCGTTTACTTATTGTGGAGTTGCATGTGGAGTCATTTCCGTAGATGACAAATTTCATATAGGAATTGACCCTGATTTATCTCCTAAAGGTACTTTGGTCCAGTTCAAAGGTTTTCTATCTGAGAAAAAGACCGATGTTTATCATGATATGACTCTTTTTAACAAAGTTGATTTATGGTTAATAACTCATGGTCATAAAGATCATTTAGATGATGTAGGAAAGGGATACCTAAGGGATAAAACTGTAATTACTCCTAACAGAAAAATCACAGAAGGATTATCATGCTTAAATAATATAGTTTTAAATTGGGGAGAAGAGCAGTTGTTTTCAGTTGATGAATATCAAATTGCTATAAAAGCTGTACCAGCTTATCATGCGAGTAATTATATAATGCAAAAAATAGTTGGTAAGGTTAATGGATATCAAATAACAATCACAGCTCCTTTGCAAACTAAAATAATCTACTTTACAGGTGACACGATTTTATATCCAAGGGTAACAGATTTTGTTTCCCGAAAAATTGATGCTATTTTTGCAAACCTTGGAGCTGTTAAATCAGATTCATTTGGTGGTCCATTCACAATGAATTTAAAGATGTTACAGCAATTAGAATCTACACTTCAACCAAAAAATATTTATCCAATTCATATTGAGGATTATAGTCATTACCAGACGACAAAAAAAGAAGTAATAGATGCTAATTATAAAACTCTTTCTGTAGGAGAGACGATTAGTATCTAAGTTTCAGAATTTATTATTTGATGCAGTATCTTTAAGAGGATAAACCTTGACGAACTTCTCTAAAAACGATATAATACTAGAGTTGAGAATTGATTTTCTCTCCATCTTAGTTCAGAGAATTGGCGGTGCTGCGAGCCATCTAAGATAGAAAATCATGCTACTCAATCACACAATTGCATAAGAATAAGAGAATGACAAGTTCATTGAATGAAGGTGGTACCGCGGTTTTTCGCCCTTCGTGATATGGATTTGTCTTTTATTTTTGGAGGTGTTTATGAGAACATTTCATGTCAAACAAAAATTCCGCATAGGTGGTGAACGTTTTGATATCAAGGATGATAGGGGAGAAATCGCCTATCAGGTAGAAGGTTCTTTTTTTAATATTCCCAAAACATTTACTATCTATGATGCAGATAACCAAAAGGTCAGTGAGATTCGAAAAGAAGTCATGACCTTCTTGCCCCGTTTTGAAATTCAACTGAGTAACGGAGATAGCTTTTACATCCGCAAGAAATTTACTTTCTTTAGAGATAAGTATGAATTTGACAACCTGGGTCTTCGCATTGAAGGAGATATTTGGGATTGGGATTTCAAACTTTTGGATGACCGAGATCAAGTGATTGCAGAAATCTCGAAAGAATTCATTCGTCTGACCTCTACATACAATCTTACCGTTTATGAAGATTCTTATGCTGATCTAGTTGTTTCTCTCTGTGTCGCTATCGACTACGTAGAGATGCTAGAAAGTCAATCAAACAATGATACAATAAGGAGATATCTATGAAACAATTATCTAGTGCACAAGTCCGCCAAATGTGGCTTGATTTCTGGGCTACAAAAGGCCACTCAGTAGAACCATCCGTTAGCTTGGTTCCAGTAAACGACCCAACCCTTTTGTGGATCAACTCAGGGGTTGCCACTCTTAAAAAATACTTCGATGGAACTATCAAACCTGAAAATCCACGTATTACCAATGCTCAAAAAGCCATCCGTACCAACGATATCGAAAACGTAGGGAAGACTGCCCGTCACCATACCATGTTTGAAATGTTGGGGAACTTCTCAATCGGGGATTACTTCCGTGACGAAGCAATTACATGGGCATATGAGCTTTTGACAAGTCCTGAGTGGTTTGACTTCCCTAAAGACAAACTTTACATGACATACTATCCAGATGACAAGGATTCATACAACCGCTGGATTGAAGTGGGAGTAGATCCAAGTCATTTGATCCCAATTGAAGACAACTTCTGGGAAATCGGTGCGGGACCTTCTGGACCTGATACAGAAATCTTCTTCGACCGTGGAGAAGCCTTTGACCCTGAAAACATTGGTCTTCGTCTTCTTGCAGAAGATATCGAAAATGACCGTTATATCGAAATCTGGAACATTGTATTGTCACAATTTAACGCTGATCCAGCTGTACCTCGTAGCGAGTACAAGGAATTGCCACACAAAAACATTGATACGGGCGCTGGATTGGAGCGTTTGGTAGCTGTTATCCAAGGTGCTAAGACCAACTTTGAAACAGACCTCTTCATGCCAATCATTCGTGAAGTTGAGAAATTATCTGGTAAGGTTTACGACCAAGATGGCGATAACATGAGCTTCAAGGTTATTGCCGACCATATCCGTTCACTTTCATTTGCGATTGGGGATGGAGCTCTTCCTGGTAATGAAGGACGCGGTTACGTTCTTCGTCGTCTCCTCCGTCGTGCGTCTATGCATGGTCAAAAATTGGGCATAAACGAGCCTTTCCTTTACAAACTGGTTCCAACTGTTGGAAAAATCATGGAAAGCTACTACCCAGAAGTGCTTGAAAAACGTGATTTTATCGAAAAAATCGTCAAGAGCGAAGAAGAGTCATTTGCGCGTACTCTTCACTCAGGTCAACACTTTGCAGAAACTATCGTAGCAGACTTGAAAGAAAAAGGTCAAACGGTTATCGCTGGTCAAGATGTCTTCAAACTCTATGATACATACGGATTCCCAGTAGAGTTGACAGAAGAAATCGCTGAAGAAGCAGGAATGACTGTAGACCGTGAAGGTTTTGAAGCAGCCATGAAGGAACAACAAGAGCGTGCGCGTGCGTCAGCTGTTAAAGGCGGATCTATGGGTATGCAAAATGAAACCCTTCAAAACATCACTGTAGAGAGTGTCTTCAACTACAATGCTAGCCAATTGCCTTCTAAATTGGTGGCTATCGTAGCAGATAATGCAGAAGTAGAAGCTGTAGCAGAAGGAACTGCATCACTGATATTTGCAGAAACTCCATTCTACGCTGAAATGGGTGGACAAGTTGCGGACCATGGTCAAATCTTGGATGCTGCAGGAAATCTTGTAGCGACTGTAACGGATGTTCAAAAAGCACCAAATGGACAAGCTCTTCATACTGTTGAAATTCTTGCACCGCTTGCTTTGAACCAAGAATACACTTTGGCCATCGATAGCAATCGTCGTCACCGTGTCATGAAGAACCACACAGCCACTCACTTGCTCCATGCGGCCCTTCACAATATCCTTGGACATCACGCTACTCAAGCAGGTTCACTTAATGAAGTAGAATTTCTTCGCTTTGACTTCACCCACTTCCAAGCCGTGACTCCAAAAGAATTGCGTGCTATTGAGCAACAAGTCAATGAGAAGATCTGGGAAGCTATTGCAGTCAAGACTGTTGAGACTGATATCGACACAGCCAAAGAAATGGGAGCTATGGCCCTCTTTGGTGAGAAATACGGTAAAGAAGTCCGTGTTGTAACGATTGGTGACTACTCAGTTGAACTTTGTGGTGGTACCCACGTTGGCAATACTTCTGAGATCGGTCTCTTCAAGATTGTCAAGGAAGAAGGGATCGGCTCAGGAACTCGTCGTATCTTGGCAGTGACTGGTAAGGAAGCCTTTGAAGCTTATCGTGAACAAGAAGATGCACTGAAAGCAGTCGCAGCAACCTTGAAAGCTCCTCAACTCAAAGAAGTACCTCACAAGGTTGAAGGACTTCAAGAACAACTCCGTCAATTGCAAAAAGAAAATGCAGAATTGAAGGAAAAAGCGGCAGCAGCTGCAGCCGGCGATGTCTTCAAGAATGTTCAAGAAGCAAACGGCCACCGTTACATTGCTAGTCAAGTTTCTGTATCAGATGCAGGTGCTCTTCGTACCTTTGCAGATAACTGGAAGCAAAAAGACTACTCTGATGTGCTTGTTCTTGTCGCAGCCATCGGTGACAAGGTCAACCTTCTTGTAGCCAGCAAGACAAAAGACATCCACGCAGGTAACTTGGTCAAAGAATTGGCTCCTATCGTTGATGGACGTGGTGGTGGTAAACCAGACATGGCCATGGCAGGAGGAAGCAACCAAGCAAAAATCCAAGAATTGTTGGATGCCGTAGCAGGTAAATTGTAATCAAAAAATCCCTATCCGTTTGGATAGGGATTTTTACATATAAAGCTCATATTAAGTCACAATTTGCTTGATATAACCTTTAATAATTTGAGTTGCCTTTTTAATAACGAGATTATATAATATAAATATAAGTATAAGTAAGAAAATAAGATTTGATTGATTATAATTTTTGGAAACTATAAAAAGGAGAAACCATGGCTTTAAAAATGTTTGATGTTATTCGGTACGAAGGAGAAAATACCAGAAATATACTTGCTTGGAGACATCCTAAAACGGATATTAAATCTGGTTCAACATTAATTGTTAACCCTGGACAATGTGCAATATTATTTTCAAATGGGAAAGAATTAGCTAGATTTAATGCAGGAAAGCATAAGATTGAAATCTCTGACACACAGTTATTGGATGAATTTAAAACCTTTGTCAGTGGTGGTGTTTTACAGAATTCATCAAATCTATGGTTCGTAAATTTGTATGATTTACAACCCATTGGTTGGGGAACTCCTTCAGCTATTTTAGTACGAGATCCAGAGACTGATATTCCTGTCGAATTGAAATTACATGGAAATTTTGTTCCTCGAATTGTAAACTTGGAAGCTTTTTTATTGGAATTTATGCCAAGTCAGCCTGATCTTATTACAGTAGATATTTTTCAAAAACGCTTTAGGCAAGCTACCATTGGACTAATTAGTTCAGCTATTTCAAAAGTTGTCTATAGTAATCAGATTGCTGTTATTGATATTGAAATGCACAGCAATGAAATTGGTCTTGAACTATCTAAGATTTTAGAGAATCAGTTCGATAAGTATGGTATTCGTATTGAAGAATTTAATATTGAATCTCTAAAAGTTAATCAAGGATGTCAGGGATATAAAGATATTTTCAAATTCCATAAACAAATTGTAGATGCTAAAATTAAGACTACAAGTCGAGATATCGAAGGATATAACTATCAGGAGGAGCGAAAATTTGATATTCTAGAAGAAGCAGCGAAAAATGAAAATTCTAATGGAAAATTAATGGGTGTAGGAATGGAAGTCGCTATGGGTCTTGGAATAGGAGCTAAACTTAACAACCTTGTAGGAAATATCGAAGGGCTTAACCAAGCTAATAATAGTTCCGAACAGAATCAATTCGATTCAAGTAAAGAGGATGCTTTAGCTAAGTTCTGTAGTCAGTGTGGGGCTGAATTTTCTGAAGAAGCTAAGTTTTGTTCTAATTGCGGTCAACCTAGATAAAGTTTAAATTTTAAAATAAAATGTGGGATGAAATATACATATGTCTTAAAAATCTTTATAATATTTTGATTCTATCATGTTTCTAATCCCAATCATTAGCTTATTTTGGGAGTTCTGTTTGTGTCAGAGTTCCCATTTTTTATACTGATACATATGTATTCTTTGTGTGAACATTAAATTAATGGAATTGTATCAATGTAGAAGGAAAATTAGAAAAACTAGACAGTTAAACAGTTAGGAAATTTATTATAGGAGGATATTGTGAATGTATCAAGTATTTCGTTTATTAAGTATACTTTTTATGGGATTAACAAGTGCAACATTTTTTATTTCACTATTGATTGCAACTCTATTTCTAGGATATGGTAAGCCGATTTTCTCAATAGTGACACCTATTATTTTTTCTTTATCAGGTTTCTTTTTGTCTTCCTTTGCATTTTATAGCTTTGGTGTTTTAGAAAATATAAAAATTAAAGTCAAAGCTTTGGATGAGATATATAATGGGAAAGCTCTTTATAGAGAATATATAGCAACTAGAGGAGAAGATAGGTGAAACAGTATATTAAGAATAATTGGAAAGAAGTCTTTCATTGGTTAATTTCAAATATAGTAATACTCTGTTTTGTAGTTCTATCACTAGCTATCTTTGCTCTCGAAGATGAACCAACTAATGTTATTTTAAAAAATCTTGATTTTATACTCTTGGGGAAGGTTATCGGGATTCCTATTGTTATAAGTTTAGTGTTTTTAGCATTCCAAAATATTTCTTATGTCGTTATTGCCTTAATTATTTTATTCTTATTCCGAAAAACAATTAAAGATTCCTTTTCCTTGAAAAAGTTGAAACAAAAGAATCTACTTCAAATGCTTGTTTTAATTACTTTTTCATCACTTTTTGAACTAGTAAAATCCAGGGAATGGTCTATCCGATTTTTATTTCTTTTAATTCCTTGGTATTTGCTTAATTTGATTGTGATATTGATCCTAACTTACCGAGAATCAAAGAGAGAAGAGGAAATTAAGACACAAAAACAGATACAAGCATTATTCACCTTATTTGAAAAGCATAAGATTCATAAAAACACCTATCCTGTTATTTGTCCATCATGCAGTGGGGAGAATTTGCTTGACTTAGGTCAGGGTAAATCATGTGATTATTGTGGTGCATGGTTATCTAGAAAGGAAGTATAAATGAGACGCTATCGTTTAATGATATCAAAATTTGTTTATCCGCTAGTATCTTTCATTTGTATTGTTTCGGGATTGAAATTTTATCAGTCCATAGATAAGGAAATAAGATGGTTATTAGGAAAAAAAGAAGGATTACTTCACGATTTCTACTTTATGTGGCTTTTGATAGTTACAATTTTATTCATATTATTTTTCTTATTTATTGTCATATCATTTATTTTATTTTTAATACAACCAAGGATGAAACAATATAATAAAAGTTTGATGACAGTTCTTGAATTTGAAGAACTTGAAGAAGATGTTATAGAAACAAAGGGAAAAGTATTACAAGATCAATTATCTTATAGATTGTCAGCAAAACGGGCCTACTGTCCTAATTGTCATACATCAACAGATGGAGTAATTGGAACTAACTTAACTTGTGAAAACTGTGGTGAAACATTTATCGTTTCTTAATAAGAGTTTGATATACTTTATTTGAATATGATAAAAAGCAACAACTTAATAAGTTGTTGCTTTTTTGATAATAATCTTTATTTTTAAACAATACCTTGGGCAATCATAGCATTTGCTACGTTTTCAAAGGCTGCAATATTTGCACCTGCAAGGTAGTCAGTACCAAGACCGTATGTTTCTGCAGTTGTTTTAGCAGTGTTAAAGATGTTTGTCATGATGTCTTTGAGACGTCCGTCAACTTCTTCACGTGTCCATGAAAGGCGAAGACTGTTTTGGCTCATTTCAAGGGCAGATACAGCAACACCACCAGCATTGGCAGCTTTTGCAGGTCCGTAAAGGACACCATTTTCTTTGTAAACATGGATAGCTTCCAAGTTACTTGGCATGTTTGCTCCTTCAGAGACAACTTTCACACCTTGAGCTACCAAACGTTTTGCAGCATCACCGTCAATTTCATTTTGAGTCGCACATGGAAGGGCGATGTCGTAGTTGCCTGAGTAAGTCCATACAGAACCTTCATGGTAAGTAGCAGTTGGTTTTTCTGCAGCGTATTCAGTCAAACGAGCACGACGGTTGTTTTTAACATCTGTAAGAAGGTCAAAATCGATTCCGTTTTCATCAATCACATAACCATTTGAGTCAGATACAGAGATAACAGTTGCACCAAGTTCAGTTGCTTTTTGAAGAGCGTATTGAGCTACGTTACCAGAACCTGAAATAACAACTTTCTTACCTGCAAAGCTGTTGCCGTTTGCTTTAAGCATTTCTTCAGTGTAGTAAACCAATCCATAACCAGTTGCTTCTGGACGAATCAAGCTACCACCAAATCCAAGAGGTTTACCAGTCAAGACACCAGCATCAAATTGGTTGAGGCGTTTGTATTGTCCGTAAAGGTAACCAATTTCACGTCCACCGACACCGATATCACCAGCAGGCACGTCAAGAGATGGTCCGATGTATTTTTGCAATTCAGTCATGAAGCTTTGGCAGAAGCGCATCACTTCAGCATCAGTTTTGCCTTTAGGATCAAAGTCTGATCCACCTTTACCTCCACCGATTGGAAGTCCAGTCAAAACGTTTTTAAAGATTTGTTCGAATCCGAGGAATTTCAAGATCCCTTGATTTACAGTTGGGTGGAAACGAAGTCCGCCTTTATATGGTCCAACAGCTGAGTTGAATTGAACACGGTAACCACGGTTAACTTGAACTTTTCCATCACGGTCAACCCAAGGAACACGGAAAGAAATTACGCGCTCAGGTTCAGTGATACGTGCCAAGATATTTTCTTCAATATACTCAGGGTGTTTTTCAAAGACAGGCTCCAAAGTGCTGAAGAATTCTTCAACCGCCTGGAGAAATTCAGCCTCATGCCCGTTACGAGCTTTTACAGTTTCAAACACGCTTTGGATATATTCTTTAGCAGATGTCATATCGTTCTCCTTTTTGTTGTCATATTTTATTACATGAGACATTATAGCAGAAAAATTTTTTACTGTAAAGGAAAAAACACAAATTTTCTAAAAATTCTTTCAATTTAGCAACAGCTCTATTTTTCAGCTAAAAAAGCCAACATTTTTATGAGGTCAGTTTTATTAAAAGAGTCCTATCAAAGTATGGTATAATAGTGGAGATATAAAGGAATCATCTGGAGGAATAGAATCATGGTATCAACTAAAACACAGATTGCTGGTTTTGAATTTGATAATTGCTTGATGAATGCAGCAGGAGTTACTTGTATGACCATTGAGGAATTGGAAGGTGTTAAAAACTCAGCAGCAGGAACTTTTGTCACAAAAACAGCAACCTTGGAATTTCGTCAGGGAAATCCTGAACCACGTTATCAAGATGTTCCACTAGGTTCTATTAACTCGATGGGGCTGCCTAATAATGGTTTAGATTATTATTTGAAGTATCTATTAGAGTTACAAGAAAAAGAACCAAACCGTACTTTCTTTCTGTCTTTAGTTGGAATGTCTCCAGAGGAAACTCATACCATTTTGAAGAAGGTGCAAGAAAGTGATTTTCGTGGTCTAACTGAACTCAATCTCTCATGTCCCAATGTTCCAGGAAAACCTCAGATTGCCTATGATTTTGAAACAACAGACCGTATCTTGTCAGAAGTCTTTGAGTATTTTACAAAACCTCTAGGAATTAAGCTACCACCTTATTTTGATATTGTACATTTTGATCAAGCAGCAGCGATTTTTAACAAATACCCACTCAAGTTCGTCAACTGTGTTAACTCTATCGGAAATGGTCTTTATATTAAAGACGAGTCTGTCGTAATTCGTCCTAAGAATGGTTTTGGTGGAATTGGTGGAGAATACATTAAACCAACTGCACTTGCCAATGTCCATGCCTTTTATCAACGCTTAAATCCTCAAATTCAAATCATCGGAACTGGTGGAGTGCTCACAGGGCGTGATGCCTTTGAACATATCCTATGTGGTGCCAGCATGGTACAAGTAGGAACTACTCTTCATAAAGAAGGTGTAGGTGCTTTTGAACGTATTACAAAGGAACTCAAAGAAATTATGACGGAAAAAGGATACCAAAGCCTAGAGGATTTCCGTGGAAAATTGAATTATATGGATTAAACAGAAGCTAAATTAAAAAGAAAGGAGAATAAATGCTAGCCATAGAAGAAAGCCGAAAACTGTCCTTAGCAAACCTTCCGAGTTTGACCCTGTTTACAGGGGTCGATCAAGGACAGTACGACATCATGAAAACTCAGGTTCTAAAGCAAATCGGCTACGATCCTGCAGATTTGAATTTTGCTTATTTTGACATGAAAGAAGTAGACTACAAAAGCTTGGAACTAGAGCTGGTCAGTCTTCCTTTCTTTGCGGATGAAAAAATTGTTATTTTAGATCATTTTGTCGATATAACGACAGCTAAAAAACGCTATCTAACTGATGATGAGCTTAAGTCTTTTGAAGACTATCTGGAAAATCCTTTACCTTCTAGTAAACTAGTCATTTTTGCTGAAGGGAAGTTGGATAGTAAGAGACGTTTGGTCAAATTGCTCAAGAGGGATGCGACAGTTTTTGAAGCCATCGAGCCAAAAGAGCAAGAAATACGAGCTTATTTTCAAGAGTGGGCTCAGGAATTAGGACTGAATTTTGCTGGAAAATCTTTCGAACAGTTGCTTATTAAATCAGGTTTTCAATTTAGTGAAATTCAGAAAAATCTACTCTTCTTACAGGCCTACAAGGATAATGGTGACATTACAGAAGAAGACATTGTTGAAGCCATACCAAAGACTTTGCAGGATAATATCTTTGATTTGACCCAGTTAATATTGACTAAGAAGATTGATCAGGCACGTGATTTAGTCAAAGATTTGACCTTGCAGGGAGAAGATGAGATTAAACTGATTGCCATTATGCTGGGGCAGTTCAGACTCTATACACAAGTGAAAATTTTACAAGAGTCTGGTCAGACAGAGGCTAAGATGGTCAGCAGTTTAGGTCACTATCTTGGTCGCAATCCTAATCCTTACCAAATCAGATTTGCCCTTCGTGACACGCGAGGATTGTCCTTGAATTTCTTACAGGATTCCATTCGTTATCTTATCCAAGCAGATTACCAAATTAAGACAGGGGTTTACGAAAAAGGCTACCTGTTTGAGAATGCTTTGTTGCAAATTGCAAGCCAGTCAAATTGAGCAAAAAACTTGAAAAAATAGGTTGTTTGCGTTATCATTTTTATATAAAAAGAAAAAGAGGTATTACAGATGGCTATTATCTTACCAGATCTTCCATACGCTTACGATGCATTGGAACCATACATTGATGCTGAAACAATGCACTTGCACCATGACAAACACCACCAAACATACGTAAACAACGCAAACGCAGCTCTTGAAAAACACCCTGAAATTGGTGAAGACCTCGAAGCATTGCTTGCAGATGTTGAATCTATCCCAGCTGATATCCGTCAAGCGCTTATCAACAACGGTGGTGGACACTTGAACCACGCTCTTTTCTGGGAATTGATGACTCCTGAAAAGACAGCTCCTTCAGCAGAACTTGCAGCAGCCATCGATGAAACTTTCGGTTCATTTGAAGAATTCCAAGCAGCATTTACTGCGGCAGCAACTACTCGTTTCGGTTCTGGATGGGCATGGTTGGTTGTTAACAAAGAAGGTAAACTTGAAGTGACTTCAACAGCAAACCAAGACACACCAATCTCAGAAGGTAAAAAACCAATCTTGGGCTTGGACGTTTGGGAACATGCCTACTACGTGAAATACCGCAACGTTCGTCCTGACTACATCAAAGCTTTCTTCTCAGTGATTAACTGGAACAAAGTAGACGAGCTTTACGCAGCAGCTAAATAAACTTACTAACAACACCTTTTGGTTAGAAATTTATCTAACATGAAAGGTGTTTTTTGTTTGCTTTGATTAGAAGAATCAGTCTCATGATTTTCCTTTGTTGGATAGGCTTTATTTATGGTATAATGATAAGATAGAAAACGAAGGAGAAATCATGAATATTCAACAATTACGCTACGTTGTTGCTATTGCAAATAGTGGTACTTTTCGTGAAGCGGCTGAGAAAATGTACGTTAGCCAACCCAGTCTATCTATTTCTGTAAGAGATCTGGAGAAAGAGCTAGGATTCAAGATTTTCCGCAGAACTAGTTCGGGTACCTTTCTTACTCGTCGTGGAATGGAATTTTATGAAAAGGCCCAAGAGTTGGTCAAAGGATTTGATGTTTTCCAGAACCAGTATGCCAATCCTGAAGAGGAAAAGGATGAGTTTTCAATAGCCAGCCAGCACTATGATTTCTTGCCACCGACTATCACAACTTTTTCTCAAAGGTACCCAGACTATAAAAATTTCCGTATTTTTGAATCTACAACTGTTCAGATTTTGGATGAAGTAGCCCAAGGTCATAGTGAGATTGGGATTATTTACCTCAACAATCAAAACCAAAAGGGTATCATGCAACGGGTTGAAAAGTTAGGCCTTGAAGTGATTGAGTTGATTCCTTTCCAGACGCATATCTATCTGCGTGAAGGACATCCTTTAGCTAAGAAAAAAGAGTTGGTCATGGAAGATTTAGTTGATTTGCCAACAGTTCGATTCACGCAAGAAAAGGATGAATATCTCTATTACTCAGAAAACTTTGTGGATACAAGTGCCAGCTCTCAGATGTTTAACGTAACAGACCGCGCTACTTTAAATGGAATTCTTGAAAGAACAAATGCTTATGCGACTGGTTCTGGATTCTTAGATAGCGATAGTGTCAACGGAATTACGGTTATTCCATTAAATGATAATCTCAATAATCGCATGGTTTATGTGAAACGTGAGGAAGTAGACTTGAGCCCAGCGGGAACCTTATTTGTAGAAGTTATGCAAGAGTATTTTGATCAGAAGAGGAAAGCATGAAAAAAAGAGTATTAGTAGCAGGGATTATAGCAGCCTTGATTGTATTAGATCAATTGGTAAAGGCTTATGTCGTTCAGAATATTGCTCTTGGTGAAATCAAATCATGGATTCCTAATCTGGTGAGTTTAACCTATCTGCAAAATAGGGGGGCAGCTTTTTCTATGCTTCAAGATCAACAGTGGTTTTTTGCAGTTATAACACTAGTAGTTATGGTGGGAGCTATTTGGTATTTGCATAAGCATATAGAGGATTCCCTCTGGACAGTCATTGGATTGGTTCTGATTATTGCAGGTGGTCTGGGAAACTTCATTGATCGCATTAGCCAAGGATTTGTCGTGGATATGTTTCACTTAGACTTTATCAATTTTGCGATTTTCAATGTGGCTGATAGTTATCTGACAGTAGGAGTAGTTGTGTTATTAATTGCAATGCTAAAAGAGGAAATGAATGGAAATTAAAATTGAAACCGGCGGGATACGCCTAGATAAGGCTTTGTCAGATTTGACAGAATTGTCTCGTAGTCTCGCCAATGAACAAATCAAGTCTGGTCAAGTCCTGGTCAACGGCCAGGTTAAGAAAGCCAAGTATACGGTCCAAGAGGGGGATGTCATCACCTATCAAGTTCCCGAACCAGAGGTTTTAGAGTATGTAGCTGAAGATATTCCTTTAGAAATCATTTATCAAGATGAGGATGTAGCAGTAGTCAACAAACCTCAAGGCATGGTTGTTCATCCAAGTGCTGGTCATACCAGTGGTACCTTGGTGAATGCTCTCATGTATCATATCAAAGACTTATCAGGAATCAATGGTGTGATACGTCCAGGGATTGTCCATCGTATCGATAAGGACACATCTGGGCTTTTGATGATTGCCAAAAATGATGAAGCGCACATCGCACTTGCTCAAGAATTGAAGGACAAGAAATCTCTTCGTAAGTATTGGGCCATCGTTCATGGAAATCTTCCAAATGACCGAGGTGTTATTGAGGCGCCGATTGGTCGTAGCGAAAAAGACCGCAAGAAACAAGCTGTGACTGCTAAAGGAAAACCAGCAGTGACACGTTTCCAAGTCTTAGAACGCTTTGGTGACTATTCTTTATTAGAGTTGCAATTGGAAACAGGACGAACTCATCAAATCCGTGTGCACATGGCTTATATCGGCCATCCTGTAGCTGGGGATAAGGTTTATGGACTTCGTAAAACCCTAAAGGGACATGGACAATTTCTCCATGCCAAAACGCTAGGATTTACTCATCCAAGAACCGGTGAAACTATGGAATTTACTGCTGATATTCCAGAAATATTCAAGCAAACCTTGGAGAAACTTAGAAATAACTAAAAAAGAGGCTAGGACTTTTGTCCCAGCCTCTCAATTATCTTTGGATTGTCGATCAAGACGCAGTGGTTGAGTGGGCTCTACTACGCTGATTTCATCAGCTTTTACAGCCCTACTCAACTGTGCGGAGGTGGGACGACGAAATCGAATTCTAACGAATTACCGATTTCTGTCCCACTCTCTTTTTTATTTGCGTTTTTTCTTAGCTTTTTTCATTTTGTTGGCCATGCGTTTCATGGATTGTTTCATGGCAAATTCACCGATTTTACCCTTGAGACCTCCACCAAACATCTGGCTCATATCGGGCATTCCAGCTCCTCCGAGAGCAGACATATCCGGCATGCCACCTTGTCCCATCATACCTTCAAGGGCGGACATATCCATGCCACCAGGCATGTTTTTAGGAAGGTTGTTAGGGTTGATGCCCATTTGCTTCATCATCTTGTTCATGTCACCAGACATGACACCTTGCATGAGTTGTTTAGCTTGGTTAAAGTCTTTGATGAACTTGTTGACATCGATAAAGGTATTACCAGAACCAGCTGCAATACGACGACGACGGCTTGGAGTGAGCAAATCTGGATTTTCACGTTCTTCAGGAGTCATAGAAGACACGATAGCACGTTTGCGAGCTATTTGTTTTTCATCCACCTTCATGTTTTGGACAGCTGGATTGTTGGCCATACCAGGAATCATCTTGAGCAAATCTTCCATTGGTCCCATATTTTGTACCTGATCCAACTGATCAATGAAATCGTTGAAATCAAAGGTATTTTCACGCATTTTTTCAGCCATTTCAAGGGCTTTTTGCTCATCGTATTCTTGGGAAGCTTTCTCAATCAGAGTCAGCATATCTCCCATACCGAGAATACGGCTTGCCATACGGTCAGGGTGGAAGGTTTCAATGTCGGTAATCTTTTCACCAGTACCAGTGAATTTGATTGGTTTTCCAGTAATGTGACGAACAGAAAGGGCAGCACCACCACGAGTATCACCATCAATCTTGGTAAGGATGACACCGGTAACTTCTAATTGGGCGTTAAATTCACGCGCAACGTTTGCAGCTTCTTGACCAATCATGGCATCGATGACGAGAAGGATTTCATTTGGTTGAGCAAGAGCTTTAACATCACGGAGCTCGTTCATGAGAAGTTCGTCAATTTGCAAACGACCGGCCGTATCAATCAAAACATAGTCGTTATGGTTGGCTTTAGCTTGCTCCAAACCTTGGCGAACAATCTCCACTGCAGGAACTTCAGTTCCAAGAGCAAAGACAGGAACATCAATTTGTTGTCCTAGTGTTTTAAGCTGGTCAATAGCTGCAGGACGATAGATGTCGGCCGCAATCATCAGAGGACGAGCATCCTCTTCTTTTTTGAGTTTGTTAGCAAGTTTTCCAGCGAAGGTTGTTTTACCAGCCCCCTGCAAACCAACCATCATGATGATTGTAGGAATCTTAGGAGACTTGATAATCTCAGCTGTATCAGAACCAAGAACTTCCGTCAACTCTTCATTAACAATCTTGATGATTTGTTGAGCTGGATTGAGGGTATCAATGACTTCGTGCCCAATCGCACGTTCACGAACTTTTTTGATAAAATCCTTGACAACTGGAAGAGCAACGTCGGCTTCTAAAAGAGCCAGACGAATTTCCTTGGTTGCTTCTTGGATATCACTCTCTGTGATTTTTCCTTTTTTACGTAGATTTTTAAAGACGTTCTGTAAACGTTCTGTTAAATTTTCAAATGCCATATTTTTCTCCTATTTATTCAATTCAGTGGAAATCGTCCGAAATGTTGCAAACACTCTAGTTCTTCAGGTGTGACTTCTTTCATGATTTCATTTGGATATCCCCAACAGCTAAAACCTATTTGCATAGCTTTGGAGATATCATTGGGCGAGATAATCTGTAGTCGAGTAGGAAATGGTTCCTCTGCGGCTAATAGTTTGCAAGGTATTCCTTGATAATTAACTAGACTGCCCATGATTACTCCCGATTGTCAATACTTGTTAAAATCTCAACTTGCTCTTGTAGAAAAGCATCTTCTGGATAGCGCTCAATGATCTGATCAAAAATCTGACTGCGGACAATGTAATCAGAGTACATATGAAGCTTCATCTCATAATCTTCCAGAATCTTTTCTGTACGTTTGATATTATCATAAACAGCCTGACGACTGACACCGAACTCTTCTGCAATTTCAGCTAAACTATAGTCGTCTGCATAGTAAAGCTCGATATAGTTCATCTGCTTATCAGTCAAAAGGGCTGCATAAAATTCAAACAGAGCATTCATTCGATTGGTTTTTTCAATTTCCATAAGATTTATTATACCAAAAAATAGCCTGAACTGCTAGTAATGGATTGATTTTAAACACAAGTCAGAAAAAGTGATTTTAACTGTTATTTTCTGACTATGATTGTATTTTTTGGTATAATGGAGTGTATTATAATGTTTTAGAAAGAGGTTCTTATGAAAGAATTAGAAACCGTGTTAGAGCAACGTTTTGGGCTTGTTTTTTCAGATAAACAATTACTTGAAACAGCTTTTACTCACACTAGTTATGCCAATGAGCACCGCCTCTTAAAAATTTCACACAATGAACGCTTGGAATTTTTAGGAGACGCTGTTCTGCAATTATTGATTTCAGAATATCTGTACAAAAAATATCCTAAAAAACCAGAAGGTGACCTATCTAAACTCCGTGCCATGATTGTACGTGAAGAGAGTTTGGCTGGTTTTGCCCGTGACTGCCAGTTTGACCAGTTTATCAAGCTAGGAAAGGGAGAGGAAAAATCTGGAGGCCGTAATCGAGATACCATCTTGGGAGATGCTTTCGAAGCCTTTTTGGGTGCCCTGCTTTTAGATAAGGATCTACTTACGGTAAAAGAGTTTATCTATCAGGTCATGATACCGAAGGTTGAGGCTGGTGATTTTGAGATGATTAAAGACTACAAGACTCACCTCCAAGAATTACTCCAAGTCAATGGTGATGTCGATATTCGTTATCAGGTGATTTCAGAGATTGGACCTGCCCATGATAAGATGTTTGAGGTTGAAGTCCTCGTCGAGGGTCAAAGTTTAGGTAGGGGTCAAGGACGATCTAAAAAATTGGCCGAACAAGAAGCCGCTAAAAATGCAGTTGAGGAAGGACTGGATTCATGTATTTAAAAGAAATTGAGATTCAGGGGTTTAAGTCCTTCGCTGACAAAACCAAGGTTGTCTTTGACCAAGGAGTAACAGCAGTTGTAGGACCCAATGGTTCTGGAAAATCTAACATCACAGAAAGTTTACGCTGGGCTCTTGGGGAATCCAGTGTCAAAAGTCTTCGTGGCGGGAAGATGCCAGATGTTATCTTTGCAGGAACAGAAAGTAGAAAACCATTAAACTATGCTTCTGTAGTTGTTACTCTAGATAACCAGGATGGTTTCATCAAGGATTCAGGACAGGAAATCAAGGTGGAGCGTCACATCTATCGTACGGGAGATAGTGAATACAAGATTGATGGGAAAAAAGTCCGTCTTCGTGATATTCATGATCTTTTCTTAGATACCGGACTTGGTCGCGACTCCTTCTCTATTATTTCCCAAGGGAAGGTTGAAGAAATCTTCAACTCTAAACCTGAGGAACGTCGCGCAATCTTTGAAGAAGCTGCCGGAGTTTTAAAATATAAAACTCGTCGCAAAGAGACGGAAAGCAAACTTCAACAAACTCAAGACAATTTAGACCGCTTGGAAGATATCATCTATGAGTTAGACAATCAAATCAAGCCCTTAGAAAAGCAAGCAGCAACAGCTCGTAAATTTATAGACTTGGACAGTCAGCGTAAAGGCATCTACTTAGATGTTTTAGTTGCACAAATTCAAGCCAATAAGGCTGAATTGAATTTAACAGAAGAAGAATTAAACCAAGTTCAAGAACTGTTGACTAGTTATTATCAAAAACGCGAGTCACTAGAACTTGAAAATCAATCTCTCAAGAAGCAGAGACAAGATTTACAAGCAGAGATGGCTAAAGATCAAACTAGTTTGATGGATTTGACTGCTCTAATCAGTGATTTAGAACGGAAATTGGCCTTGTCTAAACTGGAGACAGAGCAGGTTGCTCTCAATCAACAAGAGGCTCAAGCTCGTTTAGCTAGTTTGGATGAAAAGAGAAATGTTCTTATTCAAGAGAAGGAAGAAAAAGAAGCAAATCTCAGTCAGTTAGAAGAAAATCTTGCAGTCAATACCAAGGAGATCAATCGTTTAGAAGCTGAGTTAGTAGCATTTTCTGATGATCCAGATCAGATGATTGAGCAATTGCGTGAGCGCTTTGTTGCTTTCTTGCAGGAAGAAGCGGATGTCTCTAACCAATTGACACGGATTGAAAATGATCTTGAAAATAGTCGCCAACAGACTCAAAAGCAAGAAGAACAATTGGAGTCCTTGAAGGAACAATTAGCTTCTGCCAAATCTAAGGCAAGTGAACAAGAAACTGCTCTTAAATCAGCAAAAGAAAAAGTACAGACCTTGCTTGCTGACTATCAGACGAATGCTAAACAGGAAGAAGAACAAAAGCAGGCTTATCAAAGTCAGCAAAATCAACTTTTTGACCGCCTAGATAGTTTGAAAAACAAGCAGGCCAAGGCGCAAAGTCTGGAAAACATTCTTAAAAACCATAGTAATTTCTATGCGGGTGTTAAAAGTGTTCTACAAGAAAAAAATCGCCTGGGCGGTATTGTCGGAGCGGTCAGTGAACATTTAACTTTTGATGTTCGTTATCAAACAGCCCTTGAAATTGCCCTCGGAGCAAGTAGCCAACATATCATCGTTGAAGACGAACAGGCTGCGACTAAGGCTATCGACTTCCTTAAACGAAACCGAGCTGGTCGTGCGACCTTCCTACCTTTGACAACCATCAAGGCTCGTAGCATTTCTGGTCAGAACCAAGATGTGATTGCCTCAAGTCCAGGTTTTCTTGGAATGGCAGATGAATTGGTTACTTTTGATGCTAAGCATGAAGCTATATTTAAAAACTTGCTTGCTACAACTGCAATCTTTGATACGGTAGAGCATGCGCGTGATGCAGCTCGTAAGGTACGCTATCAGGTTCGGATGGTAACCCTCGATGGTACAGAATTGCGAACAGGTGGTTCTTATGCTGGTGGTGCCAATCGTCAAAATAACAGTATTTTCATCAAGCCTGAATTGGAGCAATTGCAAAAAGAAATTGCTAAGGAAGAGAAGATTCTTGGTCAGGAAGAAGAAAATCTGAAATCACTTCAAGAAAACTTGACTGCTCTCGCTCAAACTTTGGAAATCATTAAGTCCCAAGGAGAGCAAGCTCGAATAGAGGAGCAAGGCTTATATCTGGCTTATCAACAAACTTGCCAACAAGTCGAAGAACTCGAAACACTTTTAGAACTTCAGGAAAAAGAATTAAACAATCTCAGAGGTGGAGATTGGCAAGCTGAAAAAGAAAAATGCCAAGAACGTCTTGCAGTTATTTCAACTGAAAAGCAAAAGCTGGAGTCTGAGATTGAAGAAATTAAGTCCAATAAAAATGCGATTCAAGAACGTTATCAAAGCTTGCAGGATAAACTTTCTCAAGAACGTCTGCTCAAAACAGAAATGATAGGGCGAAAACGTTACGAAGTTGCAGATATTGAACGGATTAACAAAGAGCTTGAATACCTTGATATGGAGCAAGATGAAATCGAACGCCTTCTCCAAGAAAAGGTAGACAATCTTGAAAAGGTTGATACGGAACTTTTGACCAAGCAGGAAACAGAAGCTAAGAGTCAGAAGGAAGAAATTCAACAAGGGCTTATTCGCAAGCAGTTTGAGCTGGATGATATTGAAGGTCAATTGGATGATATTGCTAGTCATTTAGAACAAGCTCGTCAGCAAAATGAAGAATGGATTCGTAAGCAAACACGTGCAGAAGCAACCAAAGAGAAGATTACGGACCGCCTTCGCTATCTTCAGGGTCAACTGACTGAAGAATACCAGATTAGTTATACAGAAGCTTTGGAGCAAGCTAATCAGTTGGAAGATTTAGCAATCGCTGAACAAAAGGTCAAGGATCTAGAAAAAGCCATTCGTTCACTTGGTCCAGTCAATTTGGATGCCATTGAACAGTTTGACGAAGTTCACGAACGCTTGGAATTCTTAAATAGTCAGCGTGATGACATTCTTTCTGCCAAAAATCTTCTTCTTGAAACCATTACAGAGATGAACGATGAAGTGAAGGAACGATTCAAATCAACCTTTGAAGCTATTCGTGAATCCTTCAAAGTGACCTTCAAGCAGATGTTTGGTGGTGGTCAAGCGGACCTAATCTTGACCGAGGGAGATTTATTGACAGCAGGTGTTGAAATCTCTGTTCAACCGCCAGGAAAGAAAATCCAATCCCTCAACCTCATGAGTGGTGGAGAGAAGGCCTTGTCAGCTCTTGCTTTGCTTTTCTCAATTATTCGTGTCAAGACCATTCCATTTGTTATTTTGGATGAAGTAGAGGCTGCACTCGATGAAGCTAACGTTAAACGCTTTGGGGATTATCTTAACCGATTTGACAAGGATAGCCAGTTTATCGTTGTTACCCACCGTAAGGGAACCATGGCAGCCGCAGACTCTATTTATGGGGTAACCATGCAAGAATCTGGTGTTTCTAAGATTGTATCTGTTAAACTAAAAGATTTAGAAAATATGGATGCTTAGTTTGTTTTTAATATAACATTTCAAGCTAGAGCATGTAGAATGACCTTCAAGAAGTCAGAAAGGTTACAAAAATAAATTGAGGAGCTTACATGGATTTTGACCTATTCCTAATGATTTGTAATTATATTGGGACTATTGCCTTTGCGGCGTCAGGTGCCATTAAAGGATTTGGTAAACGTTTAGATATTTTTGGAATTAGTTTATTGGCAATTGTAACAGCAGTAGGTGGGGGTATTTTAAGAGATTCTATTATCAGTCGTTTTCCATCCGCTCTCGCAGATCCTGGACCGATTTATGTCTCTATTCTAGTAGCTGTTATTATGTATGCCTTTGTGACATCAAAACAAGCCAATGCTAGTCAAGAAAAAAAATTCTATAAGTGGCTGAGAGAAGCTTATCTTATCTTTGATTCGATTGGCTTAATCATCTTTTCCTTGATTGGAGCTACCGCCTTAGCTGATAGTAAATTGAACTTGATGTCTGCAGGGATTTTAGCCTGTTTAACAGGAGCTGGCGGAGGTATCATCCGAGATCTCTTGATTAATGAAGTCCCAAGTGTTCTAAAAGAGGACATCTATGCCCTTCTATCTTTTGTAATTGGCATTATTTATTACTGGTTAGCCTTTGTCCTTCACTTTCCAAGAATCACTGCTTTTATCATTCTCTCAATTGTCGGTTTTGTGATTCGACTCTGTATTATTAAGTTTAAGCTCTCTTTGCCAAATATGGATAAAAAGACTTGGAATTGATTGATGGTAGGAAAGTTCAATCACTCGATTGATAAATATTTTATAAATTACAAGTTTAATCAAGCGTCTAATCTCATATGGATTAGGCGCTATTTTATTTTTTGCAAATACGGGAAATATTTGATGAAATTAATATTTTTTGGTATTATATCTAAAATTTTAAATAAGATAGGAGCTACAATGAGTAATTTAAAGAATTCAGTCGATTTTATTAAAGAAATAGAGAAGTTAAAGTCAGTAACAAGATTTAATAGAACCCTTGATGGAAGATTTGAAAATAGTGCCGAGCATTCTTGGCAAGGTGCTATAGCTGCTATAGTTCTTCAAGATTATTATCCTGAAAAGTTAAAAATGGAAAAAGTTATTTCTATGTTATTGATTCATGATTTAGGTGAGATTTATGCCGGAGATACTTGGGTTTTTGATGATAAAAAAAAGGTTCATTCTCATGATAGAGAGTTAGAATCTATAGAAAAAACAATGAGCCTCCTTCCAGAAGAGAAATATTTGAATATGAAAAATTTGTGGTTGGAATTTGAAAAAGGACAGAGTGCTGAAGCAAGATATGCAAGAGTAATCGATGCATTGGTACCACTGATAAATCACTTAGAAGTGTCAGAATTAAATTATAACCCTGATAATATCACTGCAGACATGGTATTAGAAAAGAAAAAGTTCATAAAAAGTGAATCAGAAGAATTATGGAAACTGACGGAAGATTTGATTCAGGAAAGTGTGGAAAGGGGCTTATATTTATAATAACAATTGGCCCTACGGATAGATTTATAGAATACAAGGACGTGTCAATTCAGCACGTCTTTTTTTACTTTTTCTATGGTATAATAGAAGATAGATTTATAACTGGAGAATAGATGGATTTATGATTAAACTAGTCGCAACTGATATGGACGGGACTTTTCTGGATGAAGCTGGCCAATTTGATATGGAACGTTTAAAAAAGCTTCTCCATTCTTATAAAGAAAAAGGGATTTACTTTGCTGTAGCTTCTGGCCGCGGTCTTTTGTCGCTTGAAAAGCATTTTTCGGATGTCAAAGATGAGATTATTTTCATTGCTGAAAATGGGAGTCTGGTTCGTTTTCATGGACAAGACCTCTATGAAGCGACCATGCCTAGAGATTTTTACCTATCAACTTTTGAAAAGCTAAAGACATCACCTTATTTTGATGAAAAGAAGATGCTCCTAACAGGTAAAAAAGCATGCTATGTTCTAGATACGGTTGATGAAACCTATCTCATGTTTAGTCATCATTACAATGAGAATATTCAAAAAGTAGCCAAACTTGAAGATATCACCGATGAAATTTTCAAATTCACAACTAACTTTACAGAAGAGACAGTAGAAGCTGGCGAAGCTTGGGTTAATGAACATGTGCCTGGTGTTAAGGCAATGACGACAGGTTTTGAATCCATTGATATTGTTCTTGATTATGTGGATAAGGGAGTTGCGATTGTCGAATTGGCTAAGAAGTTAAATCTAGATATGGACCAAGTGATGGCTTTTGGTGATAATCTTAATGATCTTCACATGATGCAAGTTGTAGGGCACCCAGTCGCACCTGAAAATGCCCGTCCAGAGATTTTGGAACTAGCTGAAACAGTTATCGGTCACCATAAGGACCAATCTGTTATCGCTTATATGGAGGGGTTATAATGGCAGATATTAAATTAATTGCCCTAGATTTAGATGGAACCTTGCTGACGACAGACAAGAAATTGACTGATCGTACCAAGGCAACTTTAAAGGCTGCGCGTGAACAAGGGGTCAAGGTAGTCCTAACAACTGGACGTCCTCTCAAGGCTATGGATTTCTTCCTTAAAGAGCTTGGAACAGACGGTCATGATGACGAATATACTATCACTTTCAACGGTGGATTGGTTCAGAAAAATACAGGTGAGATTCTTGATAAGACAGTCTTTTCAATTGATGATGTGAGCCGTATTTATGAAGAAACTGAAAAATTAGGAATCCCCTTAGATGCAATTTCAGAAGGAACAGTTTACCAGATTCAGTCTGACCAAGAAAGTTTATATGCTCAGTTTAACCCAGCTCTAACTTTTGTTCCAACTACTTTTGAAGATTTGTCTAGTCAGGTAACATACAATAAATGTGTGACTGCCTTTCCTCAGGAACCTTTGGATGCGGCTATTCAAAAGATTTCACCAGAATTATACGACCAATATGAAATTTTTAAATCACGTGAACTCTTGCTAGAATGGTCACCAAAGAATGTTCATAAGGCGACAGGATTATCTAAACTAATTGAACACCTGGGAATTGACCAAAGTCAGGTTATGGCCTGTGGAGATGAGGCTAATGACCTTTCGATGATTGAATGGGCAGGTCTTGGTGTAGCCATGCAAAATGCTGTGCCAGAAGTTAAGGCTGTGGCTAATGTGGTAACGCCTATGACCAACGATGAGGAAGCCGTCGCCTGGGCTATTGAAAAATATGTACTGAAGGAGAATTAAAGTATGGGATTATTTGACCGTTTATTTGGGAAAATAGAAGAACCAAAAATTGAAGATGTCGTCAAAGAAGCGTTAGAAAACATTGACTTATCAGATGATAACGAGCAAAACGAGGCATCGGAATCTGAAAATGCTGAAGTGACAGAACCAGAAGAAGTTATCTTACCTGCTGAACCTCAGGAAGAAACAAGTGAAGACTCACCTGCAGTAGAGGTTGTAGAAGAAGCTATCATTGAACCTCTTGATGAAGTTGAAGTTTCTCAAGAAGAAGCAATTCAAGTTGAAGAGGTAGAAAGTCCTCAAGTGGAATCATCTTACGTTGAAGATATGACTTCAAGCGATGAAGAAGAAGAGGATTTTAATCAACTTCAATCAGACGAAACAGAGCCGGAAATCACTGAGGAAGTGGAAGAAGATCTAGTAATCGAAGAAACTCCTCTGGTTGAAGAGACTGTACAGGAAAAGTATGATCGCAGTCTCAAGAAAACTCGTACGGGATTTGGGGCTCGTTTGAATGCCTTCTTTGCTAATTTCCGCTCAGTTGATGAAGAATTCTTTGAAGAACTAGAAGAACTCTTAATCATGAGTGACGTTGGTGTTCAGGTAGCTTCAAATCTAACGGAAGAATTGCGTTATGAGGCTAAACTTGAAAATGCCAAGAAACCAGAAGCTCTTCGTCGTGTTATCATCGAAAAATTGGTGGAGCTTTACGAAAAAGATGGGCAATACAATGAAAGTATTAACTTCCAAGATGGTTTGACTGTCATGCTCTTTGTAGGTGTTAATGGTGTCGGAAAGACAACATCAATCGGTAAATTGGCACATCGCTACAAACAAGCTGGTAAGAAAGTTATGCTGGTTGCTGCGGATACCTTCCGTGCTGGTGCGGTAGCTCAGCTAGCAGAATGGGGTCGTCGTGTCGGTGTGCCTGTTGTAACGGGTCCAGAAAAAGCTGATCCAGCCAGTGTGGTCTTTGATGGAATGGAACGTGCAGTAGCAGAAGGTATTGATATTCTCATGATTGATACAGCTGGACGTTTGCAAAACAAAGAAAACTTGATGGCAGAGTTGGAAAAAATTGGTCGTATCATCAAGCGTGTTGTGCCTGAAGCACCTCATGAAACCTTCCTAGCTCTAGATGCCTCAACTGGTCAAAATGCTCTTGTACAAGCTAAAGAATTTTCAAAAATCACTCCTTTGACAGGTATTGTCTTAACCAAGATTGATGGAACTGCCCGAGGTGGTGTCGTTCTTGCTATCCGTGAAGAGCTCAATATCCCTGTTAAATTGATTGGATTTGGTGAAAAAATCGATGATATCGGTGAGTTCAATTCTGAAAACTTTATGAAGGGCCTTCTAGAAGGTTTGCTATAAAAGAAAATCCTGCAAGAATTCTTGCAGGATTGTTTTTCATTATTCTAAACGACCATCTTTACGATAGGCGATGTCAGGTTGCCATGTCCATTGAGCTCCGTATTTTTCAAGGAGATCAAAGCTAGCCTGAGGTCCCATTGTACCAGCCTTGTAGTCATGAAGTGGAGCTCCATTTTCAGCCCAAAGTTTCTCAATACGGTCAATCAATTTCCATGATGCGCTTACTTCATTCCAGTGGCTAAAGTTTGTTGAGTTATTGTTCAAAACATCGTAGATCAGTTTTTCATATGGGTCTGGTGAAGCACCTGTAGCAGTCGCGTCCGTTCGATAGTCAAGAGAATTTGGCGCAAGGCTAAACTCTTCACCCACCTTTTTACCGTTAAGGCTAAGAGAGAATCCTTCAGTAGGTTGGATATAGATGGTAAGCACATTTGGTGCTAGTGGTTCACCGAAAATAGAATCCATTTGTTTGAAGATAATGTTCACGTGTGTTCCTTTTTCAGTGAGGCGTTTACCTGTACGGAAGAAGAAAGGTACATCACGGAAGCGATCAGTATCGACAAAGAAGGCACCTGACGCGAAGGTTTCTGTCATTGATTCTGGGTTAACATTTGGTTCGCTGCGGTAAGAAATGTATTTCATGCCATCTACTTTACCAGAACGATATTGACCACGGATGAAGTGCTCTTTAAGTTCCTCGTCTGTAGGGTGGTAAAGGTTCTTGAAGACTTTGATTTTCTCTGCGCGAATGTCATCCTTTGTAAAGCTTGCAGGCTTGTCCATAGCAAGGAGTGACAGAAGCTGAAGTGTGTGGTTTTGAACCATGTCTCGAAGGGCACCAGACTCATCATAGTAGCCACCCCGTTCTTCAACACCTAGACGCTCTGCAAATGTGATTTGAACATTATCGATGTGCTCACGATTCCAAACATTTTCAAAAATCATGTTGGCAAATCGGATAGCAAAAATGCTTTGAATCATTTCCTTACCAAGATAATGGTCGATACGATAGATTTGCTCTTCGTTAAAAGTTGCTAGAAGTTCTTCGTTTAGTTTGCTCGCAGTTTCATAGTCTGTACCGAAAGGTTTTTCAACAATCAAACGTTCAAAACCTTTACCGTCAACGATTTGCTCTGACTTGAGGTGTTTGGCGATGGTACCAAAGAACTGAGGTGCCATTGAGAGGAAGAAAAGCTTGTTGTGTTCAGTTTGATACTTTTCATTTAACTCAGCCTGAAGCTTACGTAATTCGATATAGTGCTCAGTGTCATTAACATCGTGACTTTGGTAGTAAAAATGACTAGCAAATGCTTGAGCCTCTTCTGCGCTATCTGCCAAGTCCAGAATAGATTCGACAACAACAGATTCGAAATACTCTTTACTCCAAGGTCTACGAGCAGTTCCAATAACAGCAAAATGATCAGAAAGATTACCTGATTTATAAAGTCTAAAGAGTGAAGGGTAAAGCTTGCGTTTAGCCAAATCTCCACTTGCACCGAAAATTGTAACAATAACTTTAGATGACATCGAGCTACCTAATTTCTATTTTGTTTCCTAGTCAAGCTAGTCATGAGGAATCCCCATTTTCATACCCTTTATTTTATCATAATTTTCTAAAAAATCCAAAATTCCAATACAAGTAAGAAAAAAACTGCAAGGTTTTCCTTGCAGTTTTTTTAAGCGTTGAGAACCTTGTCCAAAAATTCTTTTAGACGAGGGTGTTGTGGGTTATCAAAGATTTGGTCAGGGGTTCCATCTTCTAAGAATTCACCGTCTGCTGTAAAGATAACACGATTGGCAACCTTACGAGCAAATCCCATTTCATGGGTTACGATGATCATGGTCATACCTTGTTCAGCTAATTCCTTCATAACGTTAAGAACGTCGCCAACCATTTCAGGGTCAAGGGCAGAGGTTGGCTCGTCAAAGAGCATGATATCAGGATTCATTGCTAAACCTCGAGCGATAGCCACACGTTGTTTTTGTCCCCCTGATAGACTATCAGGATTAGCATTGGCCTTATCAGCAAGTCCAACTTTTTCAAGGAGTTCCATCCCTAATTTTTCAGCTTCAGCCTTGGTTAACAACTTATGCTCGATAGGAGCAAAAGTAATATTTTCCAATACAGTCATATGTGGAAATAGATTGAAGTGCTGGAAAACCATACCGACATTTTCACGAACATGGTCCACGTTGGTTGCTTTGTCAGTCAAATCATAACCATTAACTGTGATATGACCTTTTGTCCCCTCTTCGAGGAGATTCAAGCTACGCAAGAAAGTTGACTTACCTGACCCAGAAGGACCGATGATACAAACAACATCACCTTCGTAGAATTTTACAGAGATTCCTTTAAGAACCTTGTTTTTTCCATATTGTTTATGTAAATTATCGACATCAATTTTTAATTTTGCCATTATTGAATCCTCTTTTCTAAGCGTTTTGCTAGTCTAGTTAGAAGAGTGATAATCAAAAGGTAAAAGACTGCGAGAATTGCATACATTTTGAAACTTTGGTAGTTACGAGCAATGATAATTTTACCAGTTTGGAAGAGTTCTACAAGACCGATCGCAGATACGATTGTCGTATCTTTCAATGCGATAACAAATTGGTTAACGAAGTTTGGAAGCATGAGTTTGGTTGCTTGAGGCAAGACAATCTTACGCATGGTTTTTCCGTATGAAATACCAAGACTTCGGCTAGCTTCCATTTGTCCAACAGGAACGGCCTTAATACCACCACGAACAATTTCAGCGATGTAAGCTGATGAGTTTAGGGAGAGGGCAATTGTACCAGCGACAAAGTCGTTGATTGGACTTTGTTGACCTGTAAGGGACTCGATAAAGTTAGGAATGCCCCAGAAAATAAATGCTGCAAGAATCATCAATGGAATACCACGGATGACGTCAACAAAAATCTCCGAAATCAAACGAAGTGATTTATATGGGCTGACGCTAAACATACCAAAGATAATTCCGATGAAAATAGCAATTGCAAATGAAACAAGGGCTAAGGCAAGAGTAATTCCAAGGCCGCTAAGGAGTTGTTTGTAGTTATTTTTCAACAAGCCCCAAATAGTTGTCTCATCAGCAGTTGAAGTTGTGGTAGTAGAATCGCTAGCTAAATATTTATTAAGAATCTTTTGGAATTCTCCATTTGCCTTAAGATTTGCAAGTCCTTTATTGAACTTCTCTAGCAATTCTGGATTACTTCCTTTTTTAACAGCAAAGGCAGTTTCGCCAATTGGTGTACCTGCGATTGGTGTTTTTAGTTTTTGTCCTTTACTGATAGAGTATTTAATAACAGGTTCGTCGTCCATAACGGCATCTATTGAACCGGCATTTAAACTATCATACATAGAGGCAGCATCGGAAAAAGTTTTGATCTTATAACCATATTTGCTTTGATTCTCTGTTAGGAAGGTTTGTGAAGCAGTACCGTTTTTCACACCTACAGTTTTACCGTTCAAATCTTCATAAGAAGAAATGGTACTTGATTCTTTCACACCGAGAATGGTGTTTGCTGTATAGTAAGAGTCAGAGAAATCAAAAGTTTCTTTACGAGCATCAGTCACTGACATACCTGCAATGATACCGTCTGCTTGTCCAGACTGGACTGCGTTAATAGCAGCATCAAAACCAGGATTGGTAATCTCGACCTCAAAGCCTTGGTCTTCAGCGATAGCCTTGATTAGATCCATATCGATACCAGTGTATTGATTGCTTGAGTCTTGGAAAACAAATGGTGCAAATGACGAGTCACTGGCAATGACATACTTGGTTTTCTCAGTATCAGCTTTTACTAGTCCTAATGAGAAAATAGGAAATAAAATAAGCAAACAAGCTAGAATTTTTTTCTTCATGTGATGTCTCCTTTCAGGGTATTTTCAAATTATAGCAGAAAAAATTGAATCCGGCAAATATTTTATATTTCGATGTTAGAAGATATAACATATGAATGACAAAGGTATAAAATTGGTAATCGGAAAGTCTTCCCTTTTTATGGTAAAATAGAAGGATAGAAAATGTATATGAGGCTATTATGATAAATAGAATTACAGACAATAAATTTAAACTCGTATCTAAATACCAACCCTCTGGTGACCAACCGCAGGCTATCGAGCAGTTGGTGGATAACATCGAGGGAGGAGAAAAGGCTCAAATCCTGATGGGGGCGACTGGAACAGGGAAAACCTATACCATGAGTCAAGTGATTGCGCAAGTTAATAAGCCAACCTTGGTCATTGCCCACAATAAGACACTAGCAGGCCAGCTCTATGGGGAGTTCAAGGAATTTTTCCCAGAGAATGCTGTTGAGTACTTCGTTTCTTACTATGATTACTACCAGCCAGAAGCTTATGTGCCCTCTAGCGATACCTACATCGAAAAAGATAGCTCGGTCAATGACGAGATTGATAAATTACGCCACTCAGCAACATCAGCTTTGTTGGAGCGTAATGATGTTATCATTGTGGCATCAGTTTCTTGTATCTATGGTTTGGGTTCTCCAAAGGAATATGCTGATAGTGTGGTAAGTTTGCGTCCGGGTCTTGAGATTTCTCGAGATAAACTGCTGAACGACTTAGTAGATATCCAGTTTGAGCGCAATGACATCGACTTTCAACGGGGGAGATTCCGAGTCCGTGGGGATGTGGTGGAGATTTTCCCAGCCTCTCGTGACGAGCATGCCTTTCGTGTAGAGTTTTTCGGGGATGAGATTGACCGTATTCGTGAAGTCGAAGCTTTGACAGGGCAAGTTCTTGGTGAAGTGGATCACTTGGCGATTTTCCCAGCCACTCACTTTGTGACCAATGATGACCACATGGAAGTAGCTATTGCCAAGATTCAGGCCGAGTTGGAGGGGCAATTAGCTGTTTTTGAAAAGGAAGGTAAGCTCCTCGAAGCGCAACGTTTGAAACAACGGACAGAGTACGACATTGAGATGCTCCGTGAAATGGGTTATACCAATGGTGTCGAGAACTACTCACGTCACATGGATGGACGAAGCGAAGGAGAGCCTCCGTACACCCTTCTTGACTTCTTCCCTGATGATTTTCTGATTATGATTGATGAAAGTCACATGACCATGGGACAAATCAAGGGCATGTATAATGGAGACCGTTCGCGTAAGGAAATGTTGGTTAACTACGGTTTTCGTTTACCGTCTGCCTTGGACAACCGTCCCCTTCGTCGTGAAGAATTTGAAAGTCATATTCATCAGATTGTCTACGTTTCTGCGACACCGGGTGATTACGAGATGGAACAAACGGACACCGTGATTGAGCAGATTATCCGTCCGACTGGTCTTTTGGATCCAGAGGTGGAAGTGCGCCCAACGATGGGACAGATTGACGATTTGCTTGGTGAAATCAATGCCCGTGTTGAAAAGAACGAACGTACCTTTATCACTACCTTGACCAAGAAAATGGCAGAAGATTTGACGGATTACTTCAAGGAAATGGGGATCAAAGTCAAGTACATGCACTCGGATATCAAGACTTTAGAGCGGACAGAGATTATCCGTGACTTGCGTCTGGGTGTCTTTGATGTCTTGGTTGGAATTAACCTCCTTCGTGAAGGGATTGACGTACCTGAAGTCAGTTTAGTTGCCATTCTCGATGCCGACAAGGAAGGCTTCCTCCGTAATGAACGTGGTCTGATCCAAACCATTGGTCGTGCCGCCCGTAATAGTGAAGGTCATGTCATCATGTATGCTGACACAGTGACTCAGTCTATGCAAAAAGCCATTGATGAAACAGCTCGTCGTCGTAAAATTCAGATGGCTTATAATAAAGAACACGGTATTGTTCCCCAAACCATAAAGAAGGAAATCCGTGACCTGATTTCTGTTACAAAAGCTGTGGCTAAGGAAGAAGATAAAGAAGTCGACATCAATAGCCTTAACAAACAAGAACGCAAAGAATTGGTTAAGAAACTAGAAAAACAAATGCAAGAAGCCGTCGAAGTGCTTGATTTCGAGTTGGCAGCTCAAATACGTGATATGATGTTGGAAGTCAAGGCTTTGGATTAGATAGGAGAAGACGAATGAAAATTCTAGTCATCAATGGACACCCTGATAAGGAAAGTTACTGTCAGGCTATTTTTCAAACCATTGTAGAAAATATTGATTCAAAGCACCATGAAGTTGAAGTCATCAACCTTAATGAAGAGAACTTTGATCCTGTTTTACGTTATGGCTATCGAAAACGTATGGAAGAAGATTCTTTTATCCTTCGTTCCCAAGAATTAATACAGTGGGCAGATCATTTCATATTTGTTTATCCCATCTGGTGGAGTAGTATGCCGAGCCTTATGAAGGGCTGGATTGACCGGGTCTTTACTCCAGGGATTGCTTACTCTGCTAATGATCAGGGGAGTTTTATCTGGAATTACCTTAGAGGCAAGCAGTTTAAAAAGTTATTAAAAGGGAAAACAGCCAGTATTTACGCAACCTCCATGGCACCCACTTGGTGGTACAAAATCTTTTCGGGTCCTATCAACATTCCAGATAGCTATGGCATCTCTGTTTTGAAAAATGCGGTCTTGAATCACTGTGGAATTAAAACTAAGCGCGTGTGCGTACTAGGTGAAGTTGGACGGGATGTGAATACCGCTAGTATGCGGGAAAAGCATCTCAAAAAGGTCGCAGCAGAAGTGAAGAAACTATCATAAAACAAGATAATAAAATAGAGAAAACATCAAAAAACACTATAAGCCAAATCAAAAAATAAGCTGGCTGGATAAAGTAAAATTGTGGTTGCTACAGCATTCAAAAATAGCTTTTCTATTAGATAGTAGTATATTTTTCTTATCAGCTTTTGGGATAATCTATTTGTTGCTTGGGACAACTCTTCTTCCAAAACCCTATCAAAACTTTAATTATGTCTTTCCACTTTTTATGAATCTAGTATTCTTAGTGAATATACTTTATCAGGGTATTTTTAGAGATAATTTCGATGGAATGACTAGACTCCAAGATTTTACAAATCCATTCTTGTACCTAAATGGAGTAGGTTTGTTGTTTCACTCATTTTTCGGAATAATGGGTCGAAATAGAAAGTCTATTCCTCCCTTGCTAACCTTAGATCACCGTTACATCTGGTTTCCAATCGTTACTTATATAACCTTCTTCTTAGTGCCTGCTTTGATTATTTTAATTTCCAAGCATATTGAAAAGAAAAAAAGAAAATAAGAAAATAAGGAAAATCCACTCAAATGAAAAAGAATAAAAGATATTCAAATACAAAAAAGAATTTATCAAGGAGAGAAAGTTTTCAGCTCTGGCTAGATTCTCATAAATTTTTAGGATTCTTCTTGATCCTCGGTCTTATCCTAGCAATAGGACTAAGTTTGAATCTAATTTTTGAAAGTCTTCCTATTCCTTCGCCATACAGAGATATCAACTATAGTTTTCCAATATATATAAATCTTTTTTGTCTGGTCTATCGATTATTTGACTATTGGTTCCTAGACTTGACTAGGACAAGAATGACGATAAAAAGATATGCAGATTTATTTATCTATCTTAATAGTATCGGTTTAATAGTTCATCTCTTTATTGGGATTGGTGGGAAAAATAGTAAAGGGATTTTACCTTCTCTCTTATCTCTAGATCACCGCTACATCTGGTTTCCAATTCTTACTTATATAACCTTCTTCTTAGTGGCTACTTTGATCATTTTAATTTCCAAATATATTAAAAAGAAAAGGAGTTAATCATGCTAAAACATCTAACTATATTTAGGATTCTTTACCTTATGTTTCTTGTATTTGTCCTGATTCATTTTATCTTAGGCTTGTTCGGTTTTGCTTTTACACCTATTGTGTGGAACATCTGGTTATTTAGTCTTTGCCTTACTTTATTTATTCATCCATGGACTATCTTCTATAAAACTAGAATCTTTCAATGGCATCATCTGATTTTTCAGGCTCTCAGTGGCTTTTTCGCTCTTTTAATCTGGTTTATGATCTTTTTCATTTTATCCACGGTTCCAGATTCATCTATGCCTATCAATTTAGACTACTATGTGATTAGGGAAAAAAATGAAATCAGAATCAACAGAGGATTCTTACTCCATGAAATTCATGAATATCATGACTGGATTAATCCTTTGATTATGAAATCTAAAGTTAAGTACATGATAGAAAATTAAAGATTAGAAAGTGAATCCTATGTCACGAGCACAATTAACGATTTTAACAAATATTTGTCTGATTGAAGATCTTGAAAAGAAGCGCGTTGTTATGCAGTATCGATCACCCGAAAGCAACCATTGGTCTGGCTATGCCTTTCCAGGAGGCCATGTCGAAGACGGAGAGGCTTTTACAGAGTCAGTTATTCGTGAAATATACGAGGAAACAGGTCTGACGATTCAAAATCCTCAACTTGTCGGCATTAAAAATTGGCCGTTAGATACAGGTGAGCGTTATATTGTCTTTTGTTATAAGGCGACTGAGTTTACTGGTACTCTACAATCATCTGAAGAAGGAGAAGTGTCCTGGATAGAAAAAGACCAGATTCCAAATTTGGATCTGGCCTATGATATGTTACCTTTGATGGAGATGATGGAAGCTCCAGACAAGTCTGAATTTTTCTACCGTCACCGTACAGAGGATGGGTGGGAAAAGAGAACCTTCTAATCTTTTACTAAATAACCAAGCTGGTCCAAGGCCTTCTCGATATAGAGGAGGTCTTGTTCGTTTTCAGCTTCGACTAGGTGATAATGGACGCCATCTGTTAATTCAGATAGGGGGCGAAAATCAGACGTCTTAACTTGGTTTAAAAAGTGCTCCACATCGCGTCTACAACTTAGTTTGAGGAGGGTTTCGATTTCCCCGTAGACAGGATGGTCAATAAGGATATTTTGAACCCGTCCTCCGTTATCAACGATAGCAAGTAATTCTTGCCCCATATCTTCCTCTTTATGTTTGACCTTAAAGAGTTTATGAACAAAAGAATTGGCTTTGTTTTCTTTATAGATATACCCACGATTGGTTGATAGGATAGGAGCACCATCTGCACGAAGCACAGCTATATCCTGAACAATAATCTGACGAGTTACATGAAAATGTTCTGCTAAGCTTTGTCCGTTTAGAGGTTTTGGAGCTTCTTTTAAGAGTTGTAAAAGGGTTTCTTTTCTATTTTTTGTCATAGTCTCTTTCTTAATGGCGTTTTTTTAGTGCTTTATAAACAGCTAATGCTAAGTAATAGTCTATCATACTATGAACAATAGTTCCAAAACCAACTAATACAAAGAGAACATAGAACATATTTTTTAGGTCTGTTCCTGTACTAGCATAGAAGATGATACAAGCAAAGACTTCGGCGATAGCATGTACTAAACCAAGTACAAAGTTAAAAATCAAGGAAGATTTCTTGTTGTCCAAGGTTTGAGGATGTTTTTGAAGGTAGAAAGCTCCCAGGGTTCCAAAGAAGATATGAGAAAAAGCTCGAAGTACGATAACAATCGGATAACCGGCTAGTAAGAATCCAATACTAGAAGCAATAATGACAAAAATAGCCATCCATGGAGAGAGAAACATAGCAATGAAGATGGCCACGTGGCTTCCAAGAGTGTAGGAAGCGGGAGGAATAACGATTTTAAATGGCATCACTATAGGAATCAAAATAGCGATAGCGGTTAGCAATGCGGTTACAGTCATGAATTGGGTTTTCTTTTTTGTATTCATAATAACTCCTTTTTCTGTATATACAGTTGTATAGTACACTAAAATTTTAAACTAGTCAAGGAGCAAATTGCATTTCTGGAGAAAAATCGTTAAAATATAGTAAATAATCTTATTAAAAGTGGAGAGTTGAGATGGTAGATATTCTTTACCCGATTTTTGTCATTTATTATACATCTAAGCTGAAGAAAACTGGATTACGAGTATCAAAATTTACTACATTTACCGCCTATAGTTTCTTAATGATTTCTTTAATTCAAATTGCTTTTGGATCACTAGCACTAATTGTTTTTAGTATACCCATTTTCGGTTTTCTATATTTTCGTGCGATAGGAGTGATTCTTTTTCACATTAGTATTATTTATGGAATGATTTTGCTTTTCTTGTCATTAACACTATTCTTAGACAGTCAAAAATCTAATCAGGACATTCAAAACACGGAAAATACTCCATTCATATTTCATGTGTTAATGTTGCTCTTTCATGCGCTCTTAATCTATAATACCTTGGTACCAATCTTTTCAATTTACTGAGAAAATATAAAAAATATTCTTCTCTAAGTGGCAGTAGAATTGAGAAAAAACTTAAATTTTTTTAAAAAATACTTGCTTTGATAGAATTATTGTGATATACTTATAAACGGTTTGAAAAAACTGCCTAAGACAGTAGGGGAGCAAGACTCATAAATATCCTACCGAGGACAAAACGTATCATGTAAAAAGAAGCGTATTGTACTTTCGTGTCTAGGTTTGGGCGCGTTTTTCTTTTGGAAAAATTCCCCAAGCAAAATAATTACGGAGGTGAACACACTAATGAGTGAAGCAATTATTGCTAAGAAAGCGGAACTAGTTGACGTAGTAGCTGAGAAAATGAAAGCTGCTGCATCAATCGTCGTTGTAGACGCTCGTGGTTTGACAGTTGAACAAGATACAGTTCTTCGTCGTGAGCTTCGTGGAAGCGAAGTTGAGTATAAAGTTATTAAAAACTCAATCTTACGTCGTGCAGCTGAACAAGCTGGACTTGAAGATCTTGCATCTGTTTTTGTTGGACCATCTGCAGTAGCATTTTCTAACGAAGATGTTATCGCACCAGCGAAAATCTTGAACGACTTTTCTAAAAACGCTGAAGCACTTGAAATCAAAGGTGGTGCAATCGAAGGCGCTGTCGCATCAAAAGAAGAGATTCTTGCTCTTGCAACTCTTCCAAGTCGCGAAGGACTTCTTTCTATGCTCCTTTCTGTACTTCAAGCGCCAGTGCGCAACGTTGCTCTTGCAGTCAAAGCGGTTGCAGACAACAAAGAAGACGCAGCTTAATCATAAGCTACGCAGCGTAGCCTAGCTACAAAAAAATAACAAAATTAAATTTAAACTTATTTGGAGGAAATAACAATGGCATTGAACATTGAAAACATTATTGCTGAAATTAAAGAAGCTTCAATCCTTGAATTGAACGACCTTGTAAAAGCTATCGAAGAAGAATTTGGTGTAACTGCAGCTGCTCCTGTAGCTGTTGCTGCAGCTGGTGCTGCTGACGCTGGTGCTGCTAAAGACTCATTTGACGTTGAATTGACAGCTGCTGGTGACAAAAAAGTTGGCGTTATCAAAGTTGTACGTGAAATCACTGGTCTTGGACTTAAAGAAGCTAAAGAACTTGTTGATGGTGCACCAGGTGTTATCAAAGAAGGCGTTCCAACTGCAGAAGCTGAAGAAATCAAAGCTAAATTGGAAGAAGCTGGAGCTTCAGTTACTCTTAAATAATAGAGCGACTACATTTGTAGCTTAAAAACATGATTAAACCGCTATTCTTAGGAGTAGCGGTTTTTCTTTTTGTTCAAAAAGGGGCAAAAAAGGGACAACGATGTTAAATTGGTGTGTCTAGTTTAGATGATTTAGAAAAGATTCCTTATGAAAATAATTTACTTTTGAATTTCATTTTGTTATAATAGACCCAAGAAAGAATATCTTATTGGTAAATCCTAAGCGAGTCTGAGATAGTGAGAGTCAGGTGATTGAGAGATAAGTGTGGCGCTTTTGGTATTTTAATAAAGATAATGAAGTAATAAATTAGGGTGGAACCGCGTTTTTGACGCCCCTAGGTCACTTGACTTAGGAGCAAAGACACGGTTTTTTTGTATCCAAAGTCACAAGAATAAAAAAAAGGAGTAAAACATGTCCAAAAAATTAACCTTCCAAGAAATTATTTTGACCTTGCAGCAATACTGGAATGACCAGGGTTGTATGCTGATGCAGGCTTATGATAACGAAAAAGGTGCGGGAACAATGAGTCCTTATACCTTCCTCCGTGCTATTGGTCCTGAACCATGGAACGCAGCTTATGTAGAGCCATCTCGTCGTCCAGCAGATGGTCGTTACGGGGAAAACCCAAACCGTCTCTACCAACACCATCAATTCCAAGTGGTTATGAAACCATCACCTTCAAACATCCAAGAGCTCTACCTTGAGTCGTTGGAGAAATTGGGTATTAATCCTTTGGAACACGATATCCGCTTCGTTGAAGATAACTGGGAAAACCCATCAACTGGTTCAGCTGGTCTTGGTTGGGAAGTTTGGCTTGATGGTATGGAGATTACTCAGTTCACTTATTTCCAACAAGTCGGTGGCTTAGCTACTGGTCCTGTTACAGCTGAAGTTACTTATGGTTTAGAGCGTTTAGCTTCTTACATTCAAGAAGTAGATTCTGTTTATGATATTGAGTGGGCTCCAGGAGTTAAATATGGAGAAATCTTCCTTCAGCCAGAATATGAACACTCAAAATACAGCTTTGAAGTTTCTGACCAAGATATGCTTCTTGAAAACTTCGAAAAATTTGAAAAAGAAGCAGGACGTGCTTTGGAATTGGGCCTTGTCCATCCAGCCTATGATTACGTTTTGAAATGTTCACATACCTTCAACCTACTCGACGCTCGTGGTGCTGTTTCTGTTACAGAACGTGCTGGTTATATTGCCCGCATCCGTAACTTGGCTCGTGTCGTAGCCAAAACCTTCGTCGCAGAACGCAAGAAACTCGGTTACCCACTTCTAGATGAAGTCACACGTGCTCAACTCCTAGCAGAAGAGGAAGAATAAAGAGTGTATTAGATAGGATTGGTTGATAGAGCAATCCTACAGAACCAGTTGCCGCAGTGATAAAGGTATCGTTAGAGAAACTAACGATACCAGGCAAAATTGGAGACCTTAGGCTCCAATTTTAGCAATGAAACGACGAAGTCGGTTGCTTGCGTGCCAATCACATAAGGCAAACTGGAAAAAAAGATATTTTTCGGAGAAAAAACATGACAAAAAACTTATTAGTAGAATTAGGACTCGAAGAGTTACCAGCCTACGTTGTCACACCAAGTGAAAAACAACTAGGTGAAAAAATGGCAGCCTTCTTGGATGAAAATCGCCTTTCATACGAAGGGATTCAAACTTTCTCAACTCCACGTCGTTTGGCTGTTCGTGTACTTGGTTTAGCAGACCAACAAACAGATTTGACTGAAGATTTTAAAGGACCTTCTAAGAAAATCGCCTTGGATGAAGAAGGGAACTTTTCTAAAGCAGCTCAAGGATTCGTCCGTGGAAAAGGCTTGACAGTTGATGATATTGAATTCCGTGAAATTAAAGGTGAAGAATATGTCTATGTAACCAAGCATGAAGCTGGAAAACCTGCTGAGGAAGTGTTGACAGGGATTCCAGAAGTATTGGCTAGCCTTAGCTTCCCAGTAAGTATGCACTGGGCAAATAATACCTTTGAATACATTCGTCCTGTCCATACTTTGATAGTCCTTTTGGATGATGAAGCTCTTGAAATGGACTTCCTAGACATCCATTCAGGCAGAGTGAGCCGTGGACATCGTTTCCTTGGACATGAAGTGGAAATTCGTCATGCTGATAGTTACGAAGAAGACTTACGCAAAGTCTATGTCATTGCTGATAGCATTGAACGTGAAAATATGATTCGTGAACAAATCAAGGAAATTGAAGCAGAACAAGGCGTTCAAGTACAGATTGATGAAGGACTTTTAAACGAAGTCTTAAACTTGGTCGAATATCCAACCGCTTTTATGGGTAATTTTGATCCTAAATACCTAGAAGTTCCAGAAGAAGTTTTGGTTACTTCAATGGAAACTCATCAACGCTACTTTGTAGTCCGTGATCTTGAAGGAAATCTAAAACCAAACTTCATTTCAGTTCGTAACGGAAATGCTGAACACTTGGGAAATGTCATTCGAGGAAATGAGAAAGTTTTGGTTGCTCGTTTGGAAGATGGAGAATTCTTCTGGCGTGAAGACCAAAAACTCAAGATTGAAGATTTAGTTGCTAAACTTTCACACGTTACCTTCCATGAAAAGATTGGTTCTCTTCGTGAACACATGATTCGTACAGGGCAAATTGCTATCCAGCTAGCTGAAAAAGCTGGTCTATCAGTTGATGAATCTATTGATCTTGCTCGTGCTGCAGCCATTTATAAATTTGACCTCTTAACCGGTATGGTTGGTGAATTTGATGAGCTTCAAGGGATCATGGGTGAGAAATATGCGCTTCTCGCTGGTGAAAATGCGGCAGTAGCACAAGCTATTCGTGAGCACTATCTTCCAGATTCAGCTGACGGAGCCCTTCCTGAGTCTAAAGTTGGTGCTATCCTTGCACTAGCTGATAAATTAGATACTCTCTTATCTTTCTTCTCGGTTGGCTTGATTCCATCAGGTTCAAACGACCCGTATGCTCTTCGACGTGCAACACAAGGAATTGTTCGAATCTTGGAAGACTTTGGTTGGAAGATTCCAATGGACGAATTGATTGCGAGCCTTTATGCCTTATCATTTGAAAGTCTAACTTATGATAATCAAGAAGAAGTGCTTAACTTCATTAAAGCTCGTGTTGATAAGATGATGGGTTCTACTGCAAAAGATATCAAAGAAGCTGTTCTCGCAAGTTCGAATTTTGTTGTTTCTGATATGATTGAAGCTGCAGAAGCTTTAACCGAAGCTGCAAATACTGAAGATTACAAATCATCAGTTGAATCTCTCTCTCGTGCCTTTAACTTAGCCGAAAAGGCAGATGGTTCAGTCAAAGTTGATTCAAGTCTCTTTGAAAATGAACAAGAAAGAGAACTAGCTCAAGCTGTAGAAAGATTAGAATTGCAAGGTTCAGCTAGTGATAAATTAACGCAACTATTTGCTCTTAGTCCAGTAATTGATGCATTCTTTGACAATACCATGGTTATGGCAGAAGATGTTGATGTGAAGAACAACCGTTTAGCTATCCTTGCTGAACTTGTTAATAAAGCAAAAACAGTGGCTGCTTTCAATCTTCTCAATACAAAATAAATTGGAGGTCCAAATATGACACCAGAAAAAATCGCTCGTATTAATGAGCTTGCTAAAAAGAAAAAAACAGAAGGTTTGACTGCGGAAGAAAAAATAGAACAAGCCCAACTTCGTGAAGAATACATTGAGGGATATCGTCGAGCAGTTCGTCACCATGTTGAAGGAATTAAAATCGTGGATGAGGAAGGAAACGACGTGACACCGGAAAAGCTTCGTCAGGTACAACGTGAAAAAGGCTTGCATGGTCGAAGTCTTGACGATCCAAATTCCTAAGTTAAATAAAACAAAACAAAACTCGGTTAGTGTATGCTATCCGAGTTTTGTTGTCTCTTAAAAAAGGAACCCAAAATGGTTCCTTTTTGTTAGTTATTAGTTACTAGCACCAGAAGTAGCATCTGCGCCACCACCGTGGCCGTGGCCGCCATCAGCTGAGTCAGAAGCGCCAGAAGTAGCATCTGCATCACCATGACCTGCAGCAGGAGCGAAAGGTCCGCTACCGCCTACCAAACGTTGACCAGTTTCTTTCAAGTACCAGTCAAGCCATGGTTGGAAGTTAAAGACAATTTCATTGATACCAGCATATGATCCATCAGGATAGTACATAGCTTGGTAGTTGTGAGTATTGATAACACCTGCTGGAGAACCAGGAACAATTGTACGTACGTATTCTTGGTTGCCATTGCGAAGTGTACCGATAACCCACTCAACGTTCTTCATACGTGCAGGTGGAAGTGATCCGTGAACTGTTGACATACGGCTACCTGATTGAGGTGGTACACGTTTCGCAAACATTGTTTCTGGATCTTGATGAGCGTTGTTGTAGTATAGGAATTGGTTGTTATCGTCAGCATATGTCAATTCAAAAGGCATAGCTTTCAAGAACATATCGATTTGATTAACTGTAAGGATACCATGGTCAAGTTTAACGTATGTATCACCAGATACAGCTCCTGTGATTTCTGCAACTTTTTCTACCCATTCTGGATCATCAGGGTCAACTTCTGTAATAGTTGTGGCAATTGGTTTTCCACAATCCAAATCTTCTGGTTCAATTGGTTTTGGTTTTTTCAAATTAGATACGACTCCTACGTATTTGACAAAGTTATCTAAGCAAGTTTCAAGGAATTTAACAGTTCCTTCGTTAATAATATTTCCGTTTGCATCAAAAGCTTCTTTGGCTTTTCCAAGAAGGAATTCATTACCTGGTAATGTGTAGGCATTTACTCCTGGTGCATCAAGAATTTTACGAAGGTGAACTTGAGCACGTGAAGTACCTTGGTCATAATATGAAGCACCCACGATCATAACTGGTTTGTTTTCAAATGGATGAACTTCGTATGAAAGCCATTCAAGGACTGACTTAAGTGAAGCAGAAATCGTGTGGTTGTGCTCTGGAGTAGCAATAATCACACCATCAGCTCGAGTAATTTTGTTGTAAAGAAGGCGCAACTGGAAACTTTCGTCCCATTTTTCGTCTTGGTTAAACATTGGAACTTCATCGATTTCCAAAACTTCTAGTTCAAATTTAAATTTAAACTGACGGCGGATGAACTCCAATAGTTTGCGGTTATATGATTGATCGTAGTTTGATCCAACAAGTCCAACAAATTTCATTCTTTCGATCTCCTATCTTACAAATTTTCCCAATCAAAATCTTCAGCATCTTTGCGAAGAAGTTCTTGTGCGTTACGCAATTTCTCGGTAACTTTAACAAAGATACGGAAGTCATCAAAGATGGCATCCAATTTCTTGATGACATCAAGATCTACCAAGTCACCATTTTGATCAAATGCTTGAAGAGAATGAGAAAGCAAGAATTCATCTGGAAGAACATTTGCTTTGATTTCAGGAGCATTAAGGATTTGACGAAGTTGCAATTGAGCGCGTGAAGAACCGAGTGTACCATATGAAGCACCTGTAATCATAACAGGTTTGTTCAAAAGTGGGAATACACCATATGAAATCCAAGCAAGAGCGCTCATAAGAACAGCTGGGATTGAGTGATCGTATTCAGGTGTACCGATAATAACTCCATCAGCAGCTTCGATTTTAGCAGCGATTTCCGTAGCTTCAGCTGGGATTTGTTTGTCAGCTGGTTTGTTAAATACAGGCAGATCTTTAATTTCTACCAATTCGATTTCTGCTTTGTCAGCAAAGTGTTTCTGCATATATTGAAGCAGTTGGCGGTTTGTGGAACGTTTTGAGTTTGTTCCTACAATAGCAATAAGTTTAAGCATGGGCTTTCCTTTCTCTTTTGCATTATTAATTAATTACCGTTGGATACCAGATGAACAAGCGACATGTCCATCTTTATAAATGAGAATGGCTTCGATACCATCAATATTTTCGACTTGCCACATAATAGAGGCGCTACGTTCGCCAAACAAACGAGTGGTCCATATCTCACCGTCGACTGAACGGTCAGATACAATGGTTAAACTGGCTAAATCCGTTTCAATGGGATAACCTGTCTCACTATCAAAAATGTGATGATAATCCTTGCCGTTGATTTCAAGATGCCGTTCATAAATCCCAGATGTAACCACTGATTTTCCAGTAATAGACAAGGTCATCAGGTGATTACCGCGTGGATTATTTGGATCTTGAATGCCGATTTGCCACGGACGTCCATCTTTTGATTGGTTGTTCCCAATTGTGAGGATGTTTCCTCCAAGATTGATAAGAGCAGAGGTGACGCCATTTTCTTTTAAGAAAGCTGCAACCTTATCTGCACTGTACCCCTTTGCTAAACACCCTAAGTCAATTTTCATTCCCTTTTTTTCTAGGAAAACCGTAGAATTGATTGAATCGAGTCTAATAAAATGAGGGTCTATCAATGGTAAAACAGAAGCAATCTCTTCAGGACTAGCAACCTTTGCGTCGGAAAAACCAATACGCCAGGTTTGAACCAAAGGACCGATACTGATATTGAGATGACTACCAGGCGCTAGACTATGTTCTAAACCTAAAGAAATCAATTCAAATAAATCAGGGTGAACCTTAACTGGGGCAATTCCTGCTTGATAGTTAATTTCCATCAATTCTGATTCAGTACTATTCGCATTGAAACGGAATTCAAGTTCCTTGAGCAAATCAAAAGCTTGACGGAGAAGATTATCGGCTTGTTCATGAACTAAGGAAATAGTAATCGTAGTTCCCATTAATCGCTCAGATGATGAACTGAGAGGCAAAAAATCAACTCCCTTCAAATCGATTGGAAAGAGTTTAAATCTTGAATTGATAGTATTCTAAAGATTTATATTTCATTTCCATATAAATAGAATATCATAAAGTCAACGTTTTCACAAATTATTTTTTACAAAAAGTCAAGAAATATGCTTATAAGATTTTAGAAAGTTATTCAGGAATTGAGAAATGATGAAAACAATTTTATATAAGATAATATGAGATTAGAAAAATTGCAAAAAAATATCAATTCGGTCAAAAATCTTGTAAACGTTCCCAGATAATGATATACTTGATTAGTAAATAAAAAAATAAAGGTAGGATTTATCTTATGAGTAAAATCGTAGTTGTGGGTGCTAACCACGCTGGAACTGCATGTATCAACACTATGTTGGATAATTTTGGAAACGAAAACGAAATCGTTGTATTTGACCAAAACTCAAACATTTCATTCCTTGGATGCGGAATGGCACTTTGGATTGGTGAACAAATTGACGGACCTGAAGGTTTGTTCTACTCTGACAAAGAAAAATTGGAAGCAAAAGGTGCTAAAGTTTACATGAACTCACCAGTTCTTTCAATCGACTACGACAACAAAGTTGTTACTGCAGAAGTAGAAGGTAAAGAACACAAAGAATCTTATGATAAATTGATCTTCGCTACTGGTTCAACTCCAATCTTGCCACCAATCGAAGGTGTTGAAATCGTTAAAGGTAACCGTGAGTTCAAAGCAACTCTTGAAAACGTACAATTCGTTAAATTGTACCAAAATGCTGAAGAAGTTATCAACAAACTTGCGGATAAGAGCAAACACCTTGAGCGCATCGCTGTTGTCGGTGGTGGTTACATCGGTGTTGAGCTTGCCGAAGCTTTCGAACGTCTTGGGAAAGAAGTTGTCCTTGTTGATATCGTTGACACAGTATTGAACGGATACTATGACAAAGACTTCACACAAATGATGGCTAAAAACTTGGAAGACCACAACATCCGTTTGGCACTTGGTCAAACAGTTAAAGCTATCGAAGGTGAAGGAAAAGTTGAACGCTTGATCACTGATAAAGAAACATTTGATGTGGATATGGTTGTTCTTGCAGTTGGTTTCCGTCCAAACACAGCTCTTGCTGATGGTAAGATCGAACTCTTCCGTAACGGTGCTTTCCTTGTAGACAAGAAACAAGAAACTTCAATCCCAGGTGTATACGCTGTTGGTGACTGTGCGACTGTTTATGACAACGCTCGTAAAGACACTAGCTACATTGCCCTTGCATCAAACGCTGTTCGTACTGGTATTGTAGGTGCTTACAATGCTTGTGGACATGAGCTTGAAGGAATCGGTGTTCAAGGATCAAATGGTATCTCAATCTATGGTCTTCACATGGTTTCAACTGGTTTGACACTTGAAAAAGCAAAAGCTGCAGGTTACAATGCAACTGAAACTGGCTTTAACGATCTTCAAAAACCAGAATTTATGAAACATGACAACTATGAAGTTGCAATTAAGATTGTCTTTGATAAAGATAGTCGTGAAATCCTTGGTGCTCAAATGGTATCTCGTGATTCTGCAATCTCTATGGCTATCCACATGTTCTCACTTGCTATCCAAGAACATGTAACAATCGACAAGTTGGCATTGACTGACCTATTCTTCTTGCCACACTTCAACAAACCATACAACTACATCACAATGGCTGCTCTTACAGCTGAAAAATAATTGATGATATGACAATAAAAAAAGTAACTTCAATAGTGAACTGCACCCCAAAAGTTAGACAGGAAAAAATCTAACTTTTGGGGTGTTTTATTATGAAATTAACTTATGAAGATAAAGTTCGGATCTATGAACTCAAAAAGCAAGGAGAGAGCTTTAGAAAGCTTTCAAATCAATTTGGGATAAATATTTCTAATCTTCAGTACATGATTAAATTGATTGATCGTTATGGGATAAAAATCGTCAAAAAAGGAAAGAATTGTTACTATTCTCCTGAACTAAAACAAGAGATCATTGATAAAGTTCTTCTTGAAGGTCGTTCACAAATTAGGGTGTCTCTGGATTATGCTCTTCCAAGTAGTGGATTACTTTCGAATTGGCTGGCACAATACAAGAAAAACGGGTATACTATTGTTGAGAAAATAAGAGGGAGACCACCTAAAATGGGACGTAAGTCAAAGAAGAAACCTGAAGAGATGACAGAGTTAGAACGTCTTCAAGCAGAAAATGAATACCTGAGAGCGGAGAATGCTGTTCTAAAAAAGTTGAGAGAACTCCGATTGAGGGACGAAAAAGAGCAAGAAGAAAAACGGAAATTGTCCGAGGATTGGTAACAGAGTTTTCTTTAGAGATTCTTCTAAAGATTATTAAGCTTGCCCGTTCAACTTATTATTATCATTTAAAACAGCTCGATCAAAACGATAAAGATTATGATGTTAAAGTTGAAATTCAAGCTATTTTTACTGAGCATAAAGGGAATTACGGCTATCGTCGAATGACTCTTGAATTGAGGAATCGTGGTTTTGTAGTGAATCATAAGAAGGTGCAACGTCTAATGAAGGTCCTTGGTTTAAGTGCTCGAATTCGTCGTAAACGGAAGTATTCTTCATACCAAGGAGAGATTGGCAAGAAAGCAGACAATCTTATTCAACGTCAATTTGAAGCAACCAAACCAATGCAAAAGTGCTACACAGATGTGACAGAATTTACCATTCCAGCAAGCAGTCAAAAGCTTTATTTATCACCAGTTTTAGATGGCTTTAACAGCGAAATTATCTCCTACAATCTTTCTACTTCACCGAACTTAGTACAAATGAAAGCTATGCTAGAACAAGCCTTTACAGAGAACCATTACGAAAATACAATTCTCCATAGTGACCAAGGATGGCAATACCAACACGATTTCTATCATCATTTTTTAAAGAATAAGGGAATCCAACCATCTATGTCACGTAAGGGAAATAGCCCAGATAACGGTATGATGGAATCTTTCTTTGGCATTCTTAAGTCTGAAATGTTTTATGGTTATGAGAATACGTTTCAGTCACTTGAGCACTTGGAACAAGCTATTGTAGACTATATTGATTACTACAACAACAAACGAATTAAGGTAAAACTAAAAGGACTTAGTCCTGTACAATACAGAACTAAATCCTTTGGGTAAATTAATTGTCTAACTTTTTGGGGGCAGTACAATAGTTGAAGTTACTTTTTTTATTTTTAGGTTAAGAAACCTCGTCTCTTGCTGGGAAAGTAAACCCTTCTCCAAGGATTTCGTGAGCTTCCGTGATAGTGATAAAGGCCATCGGATCAACTGTATGAATCATTTCTTTCATCTTGACAATTTCATTTCTTGCGACAATACAGTAAATAATCTTTAAGTCCTTTTTGCTATAGTAGCCTTGTCCTGAGATAAAGGTAACACCACGACCGAGTTCTTCGTTAATTTTATCGGCTAATTCCATCGGTTTTTGAGTGATAATCATAAATCCTTTTCCAGCATATCCACCCTCACCGATTAAGTCAATAACTCTTGAAACGATGAAGTCAAATAAGAGAGTATAGGTTACAAGACGTAGGTCTTGGAAGATGATTAAAATCAACATTAGAATCAGAAAATCAAGTCCAAAAAGCAATTTTCCAACAGAGATATTGGTGTATTTATTAAGGATACGAGCGACGATATCAGTACCACCAGTTGTTCCACCCGCATTGAAAATAACACCAAGTCCAACACCTAGGAGGACACCAGCTACTAAAGCAACCACAACGAGATCTCCTTCAAGGTTAAACTGAAGAGGAATCTTCTCAAAGATAGCTAACCAGACGGAGACAGCGATGGTTCCAAGTAGACTGGAATATAGTGATCTTAGTCCAAATATTTTCCAAGCTAGTAAGAAGAGAGGGATATTAATCAAGATATTCATCAGCGAAATAGGGATGTTAAAGAGATAGTAGGTAATCAAGGTTATCCCTGTTGCTCCACCTTCGAACAAGTGATGTGGAACAACAAAATAGGTAAGTCCGAAGGCGAAAATAGCAGCTCCGAAAATAATAGTTACAGTTGATTTAATATGCCGAAGCATAGAGCTCCCTCCTATATTTATTTGTGCAAAAGTAAAGTAGTGAGAGTTTGACTACAAAAGTTTTATTACAATTTCATGGATTCAATTTTCTCAGAATCAGGTGTGACACGAAGCGTTTTTTGACCTGTATAAGTCACAAATCCAGGTTTTCCACCAGTTGGTTTATTAAGCTTTTTAACCTCAATCATATCAACTTGAACAAGATTGGAAAGGCGTCCTTTCGAATAGTAGGCAGCTAGTTCTGCAGCATCCGTCTTGACTTCGTCAGAAGGATTCAGATTTCCTGAGATGACAACGTGGCTTCCTGGTATATCCTTAGCATGGAACCAAAGTTCCTCTTTGCGTGCTATTTTAAAGGTCAACTCTTCGTTTTGAAGATTGTTTCGTCCAACGAGAATAATGGTTTTACCATCGCTAGCTAGATATTTCTCTGGCTTTTTACGCTTTTGAATTTTCTCGCGTTGGCGTCTTCTAATAAAGCCTGTTTGAATTAATTCTTCACGAATTTCAGCAATTTCATCTAACCCAGCTTGGCTGAGAACTGTCTCTACACTTTCCAAATAAAGAATTGTTGCCTTGGTTTCTTCAATTAGTTCAGTCAGATATTTGACAGCCTCTTTTAACTTCTGATAACGTTTGAAGTATTTTTGAGCGTTTTGGTTTGGTGTTAAAGCCTTATCAAGTGCAATTGTGATAGGCTGATTGGTGTAGTAGTTATCTAATATGACTTGGTCTTGGTCGTTTGGAACTTGATGAAGAAAAGTCGTTAGTAATTCGCCTTTTTGACGAAATTCTTCAGCGTTTTCGGTAGCTTGAAGTTCTTTTTCTTGTTTCTTCAGTTTTTGACGATTTTTTTGTAGTTCATTTTCAACACGACGAATGAGTTCACTAGCCTGTTGTTTGACACGATCACGTTCTGCCTTATCTTTGTAAAAAACATCAAGAAGTTGAGATAAGCTTGAAAAATGTCCTTCAATTTTAGTTGAAAAAGGGACACAAGAAAAAGACTTATCAGTTAAGCATGGATTTGTTTCTTGATTAAAAAAGTTACGGAAATTGGAAAGTCTTTCAATAGTTAATAAATTTTCTAATTCAAATGCCGTATCACGGCCTAAACCTTGAAAGAGAACTTGAAGATTTTTAGCTGTCAATTCCTGTGTTTGTAGGATTTCAAAAAGTTTTTCATCCTTGATGGTAAAAGGATTGAGAGCCTCCGTACTTGGTGGTGCTAAGTACGTTGCACCAGGTAGGAGTGTACGGTAACTATTTTGAGAGAAACCAATGTGTTTGATAACCTCAAGAACTTTATTGCTAGACTTATCTACAAGGAGAATATTACTATGTTTACCCATAATCTCAATGATGAGGGTGGCTTGGATATTGTCTCCAATCTCATTCTTGTTAGAAACAGTGATTTCAACGATTCGATCGTTTTCAATCTGCTCGATAGACTCGATAACAGCACCCTGTAAATATTTCCTCAAAACCATGATAAAGGTAGAAGGTTGAGCAGGGTTTTCAAAGGTCGTTTCTGTTAACTGGATGCGTCCGAAAACAGGGTGAGCAGAAAGGAGCAGACGATGACTTTGGCGATTGCTACGGATTTGTAAGACCAATTCTTGGTCAAAGGGTTGATTAATTTTTTGAATGCGACCGTTTAGTAATTCAGCTCGCAATTCCTCAACCATGTGGTGTAAAAAAAATCCATCAAATGACATGGTTCTCTCCTTATGAATGTATTCCATAGTATTATATCAAAAAGGTAGAATAAAATCATAGAAATATGGTATAATAAAGCCAAGTAAAGAGAATCGAGAAGCACATGTATATTGAAATGGTAGATGAAACTGGTCAGGTTTCTGAAGAAATTTTAAAGCAAACACAAGAAATTTTGGAATTTGCTGCTAAAAAAATTGGAAAAGAAGACAAGGAGATGGCAGTCACTTTTGTGACCAATGAACGCAGTCATGAACTCAATTTAGAGTTTCGTGATACTGACCGTCCAACAGACGTTATTAGTCTTGAATACAAACCTGAATTAGAGATTACCTTTGACGAAGAGGATTTGGCAGAAGATCCTGACTTAGCAGAAATGATGTCAGAATTTGATTCTTATATCGGCGAGTTATTCATTTCAATTGATAAAGCGCATGAGCAAGCTGAAGAGTACGGTCATAGTTTTGAACGTGAAATGGGCTTTTTAGCTGTGCACGGTTTTTTACACATAAACGGTTATGATCACTACACTCCGGAAGAAGAAGCGGAGATGTTCGGTTTACAAGAAGAAATTTTAACAGCCTATGGACTCACAAGACAATAAACGAAAATGGAAGAATCGCGACTTGCTTTCAAGTTTAGATTTTGCCCTGACAGGTATTTTTACTGCCATAAAAGAAGAGCGTAATATGAGAAAGCATACGGTGACTTCTCTCTTAGTTCTACTTGCAGGCATTGTTTTTCAAGTTTCCAGAATTGAATGGCTATTTCTCCTATTAAGCATTTTTTTAGTAATTGCTTTTGAGATTTTAAATTCTGCTATTGAAAATGTAGTGGATTTGGCTAGCCATTATCACTTCGATATGCTTGCAAAGAAGGCTAAAGACATGGCTGCAGGTGCAGTTCTTGTTGTGTCTTTATTTGCTGCAGTGACTGGACTTATCATTTTCATCCCTAGGATTTGGGATTTGCTATTTTAAACATTATAGAGGTAACTATGACATTTAAATCAGGCTTTGTAGCCATTTTAGGACGTCCCAATGTTGGGAAGTCAACTTTTTTGAATCATGTCATGGGGCAAAAAATTGCCATCATGAGTGACAAGGCGCAGACAACGCGCAACAAGATTATGGGAATCTACACGACCGATAAGGAACAGATTGTCTTTATCGATACGCCGGGAATTCACAAACCTAAGACAGCTCTTGGAGATTTCATGGTAGAGTCAGCCTATAGCACTCTTCGTGAAGTCGATACCGTTCTCTTTATGGTTCCTGCTGATGAACCACGTGGGAAGGGTGACGATATGATTATCGAACGACTCAAGGCTGCTAAGGTTCCTGTGATTCTCGTGGTAAACAAGATTGACAAGGTGCACCCAGACCAACTTTTGGCTCAGATCGATGACTTCCGTAATCAGATGGACTTTAAGGAAATTGTACCGATTTCAGCTCTACAAGGAAATAATGTTTCGCGTTTGATCGATATTTTGAGCGAAAACTTAGAAGAAGGTTTCCAATATTTCCCGTCAGATCAAATCACAGATCACCCAGAGCGTTTCCTAGTATCAGAGATGATTCGTGAAAAAGTTTTACACTTAACGCGTGAGGAAATTCCACACTCAGTTGCAGTAGTGGTTGATTCTATGAAACGAGATGAGGAAACCGATAAAGTTCATATTCGAGCAACCATTATGGTCGAGCGTGACAGCCAAAAAGGAATTATCATTGGTAAAGGCGGTGCCATGCTCAAGAAAATTGGAACCATGGCTCGTAAAGATATCGAACTCATGCTAGGTGACAAGGTCTTCCTAGAAACATGGGTCAAGGTTAAGAAAAATTGGCGCGATAAGAAATTAGATCTTGCTGATTTTGGTTACAACGAAAAAGAATATTAAGAAGAGGTGGGCAGTAGCCTGCTTCTTGTTTTTAGAAAAGGAGGAGCTATGCCTGAATTACCTGAGGTCGAAACGGTTCGGCGTGGACTAGAAAAATTGATTCTGGGGAAGAAGGTTGCTAGTCTTGACATTCGTTACCCCAAGATGATTAAGACAGATTTGGACCAATTTCGAAAGGAACTGCCTGGTCAAGTTATCTTATCAATGGGACGCCGTGGCAAGTATCTACTTTTCTATTTATCTGATAAAGTCCTTATCTCACATTTGAGAATGGAAGGCAAGTATTTTTATTACCCAGACCAAGTTCCAGAACGTAAACACGCTCATATTTTGATACATTTTGAAGATGGTGGTACTTTGGTGTATGAGGATGTTCGTAAGTTTGGGACTATGGAATTGCTTGCTCCGAAGCTTTTAGAAGCTTACTTTGTTACTAAAAAATTAGGTCCGGAACCGACTGAGCAAGATTTTGATTTAGCAAGATTAAAACTAGCCTTGAAAAAGTCTAAAAAACCAATTAAATCTCATTTGCTGGACCAGACTCTTGTAGCAGGATTAGGAAATATCTATGTTGATGAAGTTCTTTGGAGAGCGAAGATTCATCCGTTTAGAAGTTCTAATAGTTTAAGCTCCCAAGAGGCTAGAAAAGTCCATGATGAAACCATTAAGGTTCTAGGACAGGCTGTTGAAAAGGGAGGGTCCACTATCCGAACCTATACCAATGCTTTTGGAGAAGATGGCACTATGCAGGAATTTCATCAAGTATACGACAAGGCAGGTCAAGCTTGTTCGCGTTGCGGAGCTATCATCGAAAAGATTCAACTTGGTGGTCGTGGAACTCACTTTTGTCCTAAGTGTCAAAGGAGGAAGTAATGGCTAAAATCATTGGAATTACTGGAGGCATTGCATCTGGGAAGTCAACTGTTATAAATTTTCTTAGACACAAAGGGTTTGAAGTCGTTGATGCGGATGCCCTTGTGCACCAACTACAAAAACCAGGTGGACGTCTCTATCAGATTTTAGTGGAGCACTTTGGGGAGAAGATCCTTCTTGAGAATGGTGAACTGAATCGCCCCATTCTGGCTAGTCTTATTTTTTCAAAGCCCGAAGAGCAGGAATGGTCTAAGAGAACCCAAGGAGAAATTATTCGTGAGGAGTTAGCCATTTTACGAAATCAGTTGGCTCGGACTGAAGCACTCTTTTTCATGGATATTCCCCTGCTTTTTGAGCAGGACTATGCTTCATGGTTTGACGAAACTTGGTTAGTCTATGTAAATCGTGATGTTCAATTGGAGCGATTAATGAGACGGGATCAAATTTCAAAAGAAGCAGCTGAATCCCGTTTAAACTCTCAATGGCCTTTAGAAAGAAAAATTAGTCTGGCTAGCCACAGTCTAGATAATAATGGAAATCAAGAACAGCTGATAGCTCAGGTAGTTCAGTTGCTTGATGAAATGTGTCTATAAATCAACTTTGTTAGGAAGGAGAATTTTGGTATTGTTTGTTCAAGTCATCTTAGATTAAAATAGTATCAAATACAAAAATCTAGTGCGTGTAAAAATTAATCTAAAATGCTCCTCTTGTGGCAGCATGAATTATCTAACCAGTAAGAACTCTAAAACACATCCAGATAAGATTGAAGTCTTAAAGTATTGTCCCAAAGAAAGAAAAGTGACTCTACATCTTGAATCTAAGTAGAAATTATGGTAGAATAATAGGGATTTTAAGGAGTTTGATATGTATAACCTATTATTAACCATTTTATTAGTATTATCTGTTGTGATTGTGATTGCAATTTTTATGCAACCAACTAAAAATCAATCTAGCAATGTATTTGATGCCAGCTCAGGTGATTTGTTTGAACGTAGCAAAGCGCGTGGTTTTGAAGCCGTAATGCAACGTTTGACAGGAATCTTAGTCTTTTTCTGGCTAGCCATTGCCTTAGCATTGACGGTATTATCAAGTAGATAAGAAAATAATGGGCGAGACTAGGTCTTTGCCTATTTTTATTTTTGAAAGAAATAAGGTTTTACGCCAAAAAGAAAAATTTTAACAATCTAGAAAGAAAACATGAAAGATAGAATAAAAGAATATTTAAAAGAAAAGGGACGAGTCACTGTAAATGACTTGGCTCAAGCTCTTGGAAAGGATGGTTCCAAGGACTTTCGAGAGCTCATTAAAACCTTGTCCCTGATGGAAAGGAAGCACCAAATTCGCTTTGAAGAAGATGGTAGTCTCACCTTGGACCAAAAGAAGAAACACGAGATTACTCTTAAAGGAACTTTTCATGCCCACAAAAATGGCTTTGGTTTTGTAAGCCTAGAAGGGGAAGAAGATGACCTTTTTGTAGGAAAAAATGATGTTAACTATGCCATTGATGGCGATACTGTTGAAATTGTAATTAAGAAGATTGCAGACCGACAGAAAGGTACAGCAGCTGAAGCTAAGATTATTGATATTTTAGAACACAGTTTGACGACGGTTGTCGGGCAAATCGTTCTTGATGAGGAAAAACCCAAGTATGCGGGTTATATCCGTTCTAAAAATCAAAAGATTAGTCAACCTATCTACGTTAAGAAGCCAGCTATTCAATTAGACGGTACAGAAGTTCTCAAGGTCTTTATTGATAAGTACCCAAGTAAGAAACACGATTTCTTTGTCGCTAGTGTGCTAGATGTTGTTGGACATTCTACAGATGCAGGGATTGATGTCCTCGAAGTCTTGGAGTCAATGGACATTGTATCTGAGTTTCCAGAAGCTGTTCTTAAAGAAGCGGAAAATGTACCGGATGTACCATCTGAGAAGGATTTTGAAGGACGATTGGATCTTAGGAATGAAATTACATTTACTATAGATGGTGCGGATGCAAAAGACTTGGATGATGCTGTTCATATCAAACCATTGAAAAATGGAAATATCGAACTAGGTGTTCATATTGCCGACGTTTCTTACTATGTGACAGAGGGATCTGCTCTAGATAAGGAAGCCCTTAATCGGGCGACCTCCGTCTACGTGACAGACCGTGTAGTTCCAATGTTGCCAGAGCGTCTTTCAAACGGTATCTGTTCTCTTAACCCTCAAGTGGACCGCTTGACTCAATCTGCTATTATGGAGATTGATAAAAATGGTCGTGTTCGTAATTATACGATTACACAGACTGTTATCAAGACAAGTTTCCGTATGACTTATAGTGATGTCAATGACATCCTAGCAGGTGACGAGGAGAAGAGACGAGAGTATAAGAAAATTGTTCCTAGTATCGAACTTATGGCCAAGCTCCATGAAACTTTGGAAAGTATGCGAATTAAGCGTGGAGCCCTCAGTTTTGATACCAATGAAGCTAAGATTTTGGTAGATAAAAAAGGCAAGCCAGTTGACATTGTTCTTCGACATCGTGGTGTTGCTGAACGTATGATTGAGTCCTTTATGTTGATTGCTAACGAAACGGTTGCTGAGCACTTCAGCAAGCTGGACCTACCTTTTATCTATCGTATCCATGAGGAACCTAAAGCTGAAAAAGTTCAGAAGTTTATTGATTATGCTTCAAGTTTTGGCTTGAGAATTTATGGGACTGCCAGTGAAATTAGTCAAGAAGCCCTCCAAGACATCATGCGTGCTGTTGAGGGAGAACCTTACGCGGATGTATTATCCATGATGCTTTTGCGTTCTATGCAGCAGGCTCGTTATTCTGAGCATAATCATGGGCATTATGGTTTAGCCGCAGACTATTACACTCACTTTACCAGTCCGATTCGCCGTTATCCGGACCTCCTTGTTCACCGAATGATTCGTGACTATGGACGTTCTAAAGAAGTGGCGGAACATTTTGAACAGGTCATTCCAGAGATTGCAACTCAATCATCCAATCGTGAGCGTCGGGCTATCGAAGCTGAACGTGAAGTCGAAGCCATGAAAAAAGCTGAGTACATGGAAGAGTTTGTGGGTGAAGAGTATGATGCAGTAGTATCAAGTATCGTCAAATTTGGTCTTTTTGTTGAATTGCCAAATACAGTCGAAGGCTTGATTCATATTACAAATCTGCCTGAGTTCTATCATTTTAACGAACGCGATTTAACCCTTCTTGGGGGGAAATCAGGAATTACTTTCCGAGTGGGTCAGCAGATACGTATTCGTGTTGAAAGAGCTGATAAGATGACTGGTGAGATTGATTTCTCCTTTATTCCAAGTGAATTTGATGTCATTGAGAAAGGTTTGAAAGACTCTGGTCGTAAGGATAGAGGGCGTCGTTCAGATAAGAAAGAAGACAAGAGAAAATCTGGTCGCTTAGTTGATAAGCGCAAGCATTCTCCAAAAGACAAGAAGAAAAAAAGCAAGAAACCTTTTTATAAAGAAGTAGCAAAGAAAGGAGCCAAGCATGGCAAAGGGCGAGGGAAAGGTCGTCGCGCAAAATAAAAAGGCGCACCACGACTATATAATTGTAGATACGCTTGAAGCAGGAATGGTTTTGACAGGAACTGAGATCAAAAGTGTTCGAGCAGCTCGCATCAATCTGAAAGATGGGTTTGCCCAGGTTAAGAATGGGGAAGTTTGGCTGAGTAATGTCCATATCGCTCCGTATGAAGAGGGCAACATCTGGAACCAGGAGCCAGAACGTCGTCGAAAACTCCTCCTTCATAAAAAACAAATCCAGAAATTAGAGCAAGAAACCAAAGGAACAGGGATGACGCTGGTTCCTCTTAAAGTTTATATCAAAGATGGTTACGCCAAGCTTCTTTTAGGATTAGCAAAAGGGAAACACGATTACGATAAACGTGAGTCTATCAAACGACGTGAGCAAGATCGTGATATTGCGCGTGTGATGAAAGCTGTTAACCATCGATAGAAAGAGTGAAGAATATGGATAAACTAGTTGCTTACAAACGCATGCCTGTCTGGAATAAAGACACCATGCCAGAAGCTGTTCAAAGAAAACACAATACTAAGGTCGGAACCTGGGGCAAGATTACCGTATTAAAAGGGACTCTTAAGTTTATTGAGTTGACTGAAGACGGGGAAGTTTTAGCCGAGCACTTTTTTGAAGCAGGTGCTGATAATCCTATGGCACAACCTCAAGCCTGGCACAGAGTAGAAGCAGCCACAGAAGATGTGGAATGGTACTTGGAATTCTACTGTAAACTGGAGGATTACTTCCCTAAGAAATACAATAGCAATCCAGTTCATTCGGAAGTTTTAGAAGCTATGGATACAGTAAAACCATGTAAGACACTAGACCTAGGATGTGGTCAAGGAAGAAATGCACTCTTTCTAGCTCAACATGGCTTTGATGTCACAGCTGTAGATCAAAATGAGCTATCTCTTGAAATCTTGCAGAGCATTGTGGAGCAAGAAGATTTAGAAATGCCTGTCGGTATCTACGATATCAATTCAGCTAGCATTGGACAAACTTACGATTTTATCGTATCAACGGTTGTTCTGATGTTTTTACAAGCAGATCGCATTCCAGCTATTATTCAAAACATGCAGGAACAAACCTCAATTGGAGGTTACAATTTGATTGTGTGTGCTATGGATACAGAAGATTATCCATGTTCAGTTGATTTCCCATTTACCTTCAAAGAGGGTGAGTTATCAAATTACTACAAGGACTGGGAATTAGTGAAGTACAATGAAAATCCTGGCCATCTCCACCGTCGTGATGAAAACGGAAATCGTATCCAACTACGTTTTGCAACCATGTTGGCTAAAAAAGTAAAATAAATGTATAAAAGGAATAGAGAGCGGTCGTTTTCTATTCCTTATTTGTTACCCTAATAAGAAAGGGAAATCTCAATTTATGCTATACTAGAAGTAGGAGAAGTCGATGAAATTTAACAGAATTGTGATAGTTTTTCAACGATTCTGATCGACCACTATTCTTTCAGACTTTTTTGTCTAGGAGGTCTTAAGATGACTAGTCTTTTAATTGAACTATACGATCGTCATGCTATTGAGAAAAATGTCTACCAGGCTTTTGTCAATGATTGTGATGAGATTTTATACCTTTCTACAAGAAAAATTGCTGAGGAAGATAAGCTATCCTTGAAGCATTTTCTAATGGAACAAGTTCCACACTTAAAACAAGTATATTTTCGACAATTTCACCTAGAAAAAATCTGCCAGGAATTAGACGTATTTATCAATGATTTTGAGACAGTGACCATCGATGTTTTTGGTGGAGATAATCTATTAGCAATAGTTCTATATCAGTATGGTTTGGAGAAAGGTATTCCCATTATTGCTATGGATGTTGAACAAGGAAAGCAGTATGCCTGGGAAAGGGGTAAGATTTATGATAAAAAGTTAGAGCTTCCTAGTTTATCCATTGAACAATTGATAGCTTTACGTGGTGGAAAAGTCCTTAAATCAAGAAGGCCTCAGCATTCTAATAAGCAAGTGCTAGCTATAAAAAAATTGGCCAAATATGCTATCGAAAATCCTGAAAAATGGTATCAGATTACCCAATTCTTTGCACTGGCAAAAACAAATGATTTTCACGCTGAAACAGCAAAAGTTTTGGAGAGTAATGCAAAAACTTATTCTTACCCCAGTAGCTTGATTCCTTTGTTCACAAAAGCTAATTTATTAAAAGTAGAAGAGGAAACAACAGATACTGTTACTTATACATTCCCAACACCAGAAGCACATCTGTTATGTCGAACTAAAGGGCATATTTTAGAATTGTATATCTATTTACTAGCGCTCGAGTCGGAGTATTTTGATGAATGTATGATTGGTACTGAAATTGACTGGAATGGGATTTTCCCTGAGGCTGACAATGTTCAAAATGAGATTGATGTTATTCTTCGTAAAGGTCACTCTGTAGTTTTCATTTCTTGTAAAATGACGGATCTAGCAGTTGAAGCTATTAACGAACTTGAAGTTTATGCCAATCATTTTGCAGGTGATAATTGTTTGAAAATGATTGTTTGCTCTGGAAAAATCAATCCTGTTTATAGTCATCGTTGTCAGGAATATGGTGTAATGGTGATAAAGCAGGATCAAATACAGAATCTTATTCCCATGTTACGAAAATATATGAAGAACAAACGTCAATGATACTAGATGTTATAGTGAAGAAGAGTCTGGGATAATAGTTCTAGACTCTCAATTGTCTTTGGATTGTCGAGCAAGACGCAGTGGTTGAGTGGGCTCTACTACGCTGCTTTCATCAGCTTTTACAGCCCTACTCAACTGTGCGGAGGTGGGACGACGAAATCGAATTCTAGCAAATTACCGATTTCTGTCCCACTCTCTTTTCTTATCCTTTTCGAATAAAGTAGAAAAGGGGGATATATGTTTTTAGCTAGAGATAAAAAAGGTCATTTAATCAACGCGTTAGAGAATGAAGTAAAGAAACAAGCTTATTATTGTCCAGCTTGCGGAACGAGTGTTCGCTTGAAAAAAGGAAAAAATGTAAGAACTCATTTTGCACATGAAAGTTTAAAAAGTTGTGATTTTTATCATGAGAACGAAGGACCAGAACATTTAGAGAATAAGGTGGCACTTTTTAATTGGGCTAAGAAAGATGCTGAAGTAGAAATGGAACATCTGATTCCTGAACTTAAGCAAATCGCAGATATCCTCATCAATAAGCGATTAGCACTGGAAGTTCAGTGTAGTCCTATTTCTTGTGAACTTTTACGGGAGAGAAGCAATGGTTATCGAAGTTTGGGAATTCAAGTTCTTTGGCTATTGGGAGAAAAGCTCTGGCTAAAAGAGCGACTAACTAAACTTCAAAGAGATTTTCTTTATTTTAGTAATAATATGGGATTTTATCTTTGGGAGTTAGATTATAAAAAACGAGTTTTGAGACTCAAGTATCTACTCCATCAAGATTTGAAAGGAAAACTACATTACCAGGTCAAGGAATTTCCATATGGCAAAGGGAATCTTTTAGAAATATTACGAACCCCTTATCAGCAACAAAAACTAACCACTTTTTCCATTGAGCAAGACGCAAATATTTGTCGTTACATTCAAAAACAACTCTATTATCAAAATCCATATTGGATGAAGCAACAAGCCCAAGCTTACTTGAGAGGAGAAAACCTATTAAATTTGAAGACTCAGGACTGGTATCCCCAAGTAAGGCCGATAGAACATGTTCATTTTTGTCAGATAAGTCAAAATCTATATGATTATTACCGCAACTTTCAGGCTTATTATGAACTGAATCCACAAAATCAGCAACAAAAGCTCTATCCACCTGCCTTTTATCAGCATTATTTCTCGAAAAATATGGTAAAATAGAAAGGATGGAGGAAATTTATGGTATTACAACGAAATGAAATCAATGAAAAAGATACATGGGATCTATCAACAATCTTTGAAACAGACCAAAAATGGGAAGAAGAATTAGCCCTATTAACCGAGGACACAAAAGAAGCAGCTAGCCTTGAAGGGCATCTTTTGGATAGCGCAGAGAGCCTATTAAATATTACAGAGCGTTATTTGGATTTGAGCCGTCGTCTTGAAAAACTCTATGTCTACGCTCATATGAAAAACGACCAGGATACACGAGTTGCTAAATATCAAGAATACTATGCAAAAGCAATGACTCTTTATAGTCAACTCGACCAGGTGTTCTCTTTCTATGAGCCAGAATTTATGGCAATAACAGAAGAGCAGTATCAAAACTTTTTAGCAGAAGAACCAAGACTCCAGCCTTATAAACACTTCTTTGATAAACTCTTGCAAAATAAGGAACATGTCCTTTCACAACGTGAAGAAGAGTTGTTAGCAGGTGCTGGTGAAATCTTTGGTGCTGCTAGTGAAACTTTCGCTATCTTAGATAATGCAGATATCGCCTTTCCATTTGTTAAAGATGAAGATGGAAATGAAGTGCAGTTGTCACACGGTGTCTATATGCGCTTAGTAGAATCTAAGAACCGTGAAGTTCGTCGTGGTGCATATGAAGCACTATACTCTACCTATGAGCAATACCAGCACACTTACGCTAAAACCTTGCAGACCAATGTAAAAGTACAAAACTACCGTGCAAAAGTTCGAAACTACACGAGTGCGCGTGAAGCAGCTCTTGCAGCGAACTTTGTTCCAGAAAGTGTCTATGACAACTTAGTATCTGCTGTTCGTAAGCATTTGCCATTATTGCATCGTTATCTCTCACTTCGCTCAAAAATATTGGGTATTCCAGACCTTAAAATGTACGATGTCTATACACCTTTGTCTTCAGTAGAATACAGCTTTACTTATGAGGAAGCCTTGAAGAAGGCAGAAGAAGCTTTAGCAGTTCTTGGCGAAGATTACTTGAGTCGTGTCAAACGCGCCTTTAGCGAACGTTGGATTGATGTGTATGAAAACCAAGGCAAGCGTTCAGGTGCATACTCTGGTGGTTCCTACGATACTAACGCTTTTATGCTTCTTAACTGGCAAGATAACCTAGACAATCTCTTTACTCTTGTACATGAGACAGGTCATAGTATGCATTCAAGCTACACGCGTGAAACCCAACCTTATGTATACGGAGATTACTCAATCTTCTTGGCAGAAATTGCTTCAACAACCAATGAAAATATCTTAACTGAAAAATTATTGCAAGAAGTTCAAGATGACGCAACACGCTTTGCTATTCTCAATAACTTCTTGGATGGTTTCCGTGGAACAGTGTTCCGCCAAACTCAATTTGCTGAATTTGAACATGCTATTCACCAAGCCGATCAAAATGGTGAAGTCTTGACAAGCGAGTTCTTAAACAATCTCTATGCTGACTTGAACCAAGAATATTATGGCTTGAGCAAGGAAGACAACCCTCAAATTCAGTATGAGTGGGCTCGTATCCCTCATTTCTACTATAATTACTATGTATATCAATATTCAACAGGTTTTGCAGCAGCTTCGGCCTTGGCTGAAAAGATTGTTCACGGTAGTCAAGATGATCGTGACCGTTATATTGATTACCTCAAGGCTGGGAAGTCAGACTATCCTCTAAATATCATGCGAAAAGCTGGTGTCGATATGGAAAAAGAAGACTATCTTAATGATGCTTTTGAAGTCTTTGAACGCCGTTTGGACGAGTTCGAAGCCCTTGTTGAAAAATTAGGATTAGCATAAAATGGTTGAGTCATACAGTAAAAATGCTAACCATAACATGCGACGGCCTGTTGTTAAGGATGAGATTGTGGAATTTATGCGCCACAGACAAGAGCAGGTGACTGGTTCTTTAAAAGAACTAGAAAACTTTGCTCGCAAGGAGAATATTCCTATCATTCCTCATGAAACAGTCGCTTATTTCCGTTTCCTAATGGAAACAATTCAACCAAAAAATATTTTAGAAATTGGAGCGGCAATTGGATTTTCGGCACTTTTAATGGCTCAACATGCCCCAGAGGCTAAAATTACAACCATTGACAGAAATCCTGAAATGATTGGTTTTGCCAAGGAAAATTTCGCCAAGTTTGATACTCGCCAACAAATCACTCTTTTGGAAGGCGATGCGGTAGACGTTTTGTCAACATTGACAGAGACCTATGATTTTGTTTTTATGGATTCTGCAAAATCCAAATACATCGTATTTTTGCCAGAAATCCTAAAACACCTTGAGGTTGGTGGAGTAGTTGTCTTGGATGATATTTTCCAAGGTGGAGACATTGCTAAGGATATTATGGAAGTCCGACGCGGGCAACGAACCATTTATCGTGGTTTGCAAAGACTATTTGACGCAACTTTAGACAATCCAGGATTAACAGCTAGTCTAGTTCCTCTTGGAGATGGAATATTGATGCTAAGAAAGAATCAAGCAGAAGTAGAACTGCCTGATGTTGATTAGTTTCAGATATTTTTAAGACAATTTAGTAAAATAGATAAGGTAAACATTTATCTAGTGATAAAAAGGAGTAAACATGAAGAAAAAATTATTGGCTGGTGCCATCACTTTGTTATCAGTAGCTACTTTGGCTGCTTGTTCAAATAGTTCTCAAGGAGCTGACCTCATCAGTATGAAGGGTGATGTCATCACTGAGCACCAATTTTATGAAGAAGTGAAAAACAACCCAACTGCTCAACAAGTATTACTTAACATGACTATTCAAAAAGTTTTTGAAAAACAATATGGATCTGAAGTAAGTGATAAAGAAGTTGAAGAAGCTGTAGCAGAAGAGCAGAAGAAATATGGTGATAGCTATCAAATCGTTCTTTCTCGTGCTGGTATGACAGCTGAAAGTCGTAAGGCTCAAATTCGTACAAGTAAATTGGTTGAGTATGCTGTTAAGAAAGCTGCAGAAGCTGAATTGACAGATGAGAACTACAAAAAAGCTTACGATGAGTACACACCAGAAGTAACTGCGCAAATTATTAAACTTGATAGTGAAGATAAGGCTAAAGAAGTTCTTGCTAAAGCAAAAGAATCTGGAGCTGACTTCGCACAATTGGCTAAAGATAATTCAACTGACGAAAAGACAAAAGCAAATGGGGGAGAAATCACTTTTGACTCTGCATCAACAGAATTGCCAGACGTTGTTAAAAAAGCTGCATTTGCTCTTGATGTAAATGGTATTTCAGATGTGATCACAGCTCCAGGTACACAAGCTTATTCAAACAGTTTCTATATTGTGAAATTGACCAAGAAAACAGAAAAATCTTCTAACTGGGAAGATTATAAAGAAAAATTGAAGACAGTTATCCTGACTCAAAAACAAAATGATGCTACTTTCGTTCAAGGTATTATTAGTAAAGAATTGCAAGCCGCAAATATTAAGGTTAAGGACCAAGCCTTCCAAAATATCTTTACTCAGTATATCCAAAGTGATACAACAAGTGAAACTACAACTACATCAGCAGCAAGCGATACTACAACAACAGCAAGTGAAACTACAACAACATCTTCAAACTAAGGGTGACAACTCTATCTTTCTACTCTTGAAAGATAGAGTTTTTTTAATCTTCCGTAGATAAAAGTTATAAATGAGAATAATTGTTGTTTGAATTCTACAAGCTTAAATTCTAACCTTTATAGGGTAAGAGTTTTTTTCTAGTCTAAAAAATGGTATAATAGCTTGTAAAACTAGAATGAATAGAAAATTAAAAATTTAGTAGATGGTGAAGTATGAAAATTAGTAAAAGGCACCTGTTGAATTACTCTATTTTAGTGCCCTATATTCTCTTATCCGTTCTGGGTTTAATAGTGGTATATTCGACAACGAGTGCATCTTTGATTCAAGAAGGAAAGAGCGCTTTTCAATTAGTTCGAAATCAGGGCTTGTTTTGGATCGTTAGTTTGTTGCTTATTGCAGTAATCTATAAGTTGAAACTTGGTTTTCTTCGAAACGAACGTTTGTTATTTATTGTTATGTTTGCTGAGTTAGTGTTACTAGCTTTAGCCCGTTTGATTGGGATTCCCATCAATGGTGCTTACGGTTGGATTAAAGTAGGACCTATAACTGTTCAGCCTGCGGAATACTTGAAAATTATAATCATTTGGTACTTGGCTCAACGTTTTTCAAAACAACAAGAAGAGATTGGTATTTATGATTTTCAAGTTTTAACTCAAAACCAATGGTTGCCTAGATCCTTTAACGATTGGCGATTTGTCCTTTTGGTCATGATTGGAAGTTTGGCTATTTTCCCTGACCTTGGAAATGCTACAATTCTCTTTTTAGTAGCATTGTTGATGTACTCAATTAGTGGGATAGCTCATCGATGGTTTGCAACTATTCTTGGAATATTGACCAGTTTATCCTTTGTTTCCCTCACAGCCATTAAATTGATTGGTGTTGAAAAGGTTTCTAAGATTCCAGTATTTGGATACGTTGCTAAACGATTCAGTGCTTTCTTTAATCCATTTGATGATGTCGCTGGTGCAGGACACCAGTTGGCAAATTCATACTATGCTATGGTAAATGGAGGATGGTTTGGGCTAGGATTAGGAAACTCTATCGAAAAACGAGGTTATCTACCTGAGGCACACACGGACTTCGTTTTCTCTATTGTGATTGAGGAATTTGGATTTGTTGGTGCCAGTCTTATTTTAGCACTATTATTCTTCCTAATTCTTCGTATTATTTTAGTGGGGGTACGAGCAAAAGATCCGTTCAACTCTATGGTAGCAATCGGTATTGGTGGGATGATTCTAATTCAGGTATTCGTTAATATCGGAGGGATTTCAGGATTGATCCCTTCAACAGGTGTAACCTTCCCATTCCTTTCTCAAGGGGGGAATAGTCTCCTGGTTCTATCAGTAGCTATCGCCTTTGTGTTAAATATCGATGCTAGTGAAAAACGTGCAAAACTCTATAGCGAATATGAAGCACAGCTCTAAGAAAAAGTAACAAGGAGAAAAAAATGTCTCTTCAAAAGTTAGAAAATTTTGGTAACAAAACTGTCGTGCAAGAAGAAGTTCAAATCTTGACAGATTTACTTGAAGATATCACGAAAAATATGCTTCCCGCTGAGACCTTTGACAAAATTATACAATTAAAGGAACTTTCATCAAAGCTTGACTATCAAGGACTGGATAAAGTTGTGACGGGACTTTCAAATGATGAAATGGTCTACATCTCTAGATATTTCTCTATTTTGCCACTATTAATCAATATTTCTGAAGACGTTGACTTGGCTTACGAGATTAACCATTTAAACAATATCGATCAAGATTACCTTGGAAAATTGTCAACAACCATTGAAATGGTAGCAGAAAAAGAAAATGCGGCCGAGATTCTTGAACGTCTGAATGTCGTGCCAGTATTGACAGCCCACCCAACTCAGGTTCAACGGAAGAGTATGTTGGATTTGACAACTCATATTCATACGCTCTTGCGTAAATACCGTGACGTAAGAATGGGCCTTATTAATAAGGAAAAATGGCACAATGATCTGCGTCGCTATATAGAGATTATCATGCAGACGGATATGATTCGTGAAAAGAAACTAAAAGTAACTAATGAAATCACAAATGTGATGGAATACTACAATAGTTCCTTCCTTCAAGCAGTACCAAATCTAATGCTAGAGTATAAACGTCTAGCAAAAGAGCAAGGTATTGACCTAAAACAAGCAAAACCTATTACTATGGGAATGTGGATCGGTGGAGACCGAGATGGGAACCCATTTGTAACTGCTGAAACTCTCATGCGTTCAGCAACTATTCAGAGTGAAGTAATATTAAATTATTATATCAGTAAGATTTCTAGTCTCTATCGTACATTCTCGCTTTCGACAAATTTATCTAAGACAAGCAAAGCTGTCGAAGCAATGGCATCACAATCTCGTGACACATCTGTCTTCCGTGAGAAAGAACCTTATCGTCGTGCTTTTCACTTTATCCAATCTAAATTAATTCAAACACTTTTAAATCTAAAAGAGTGGGCGGTTGTTGGTTCATCAGCAGATGAACGTCATCATGTCGAACGTCTTCTTGGCGCTCAAGGGCATCAACAAGGAGAAATCACTGACTATATCAGCAATCGAATCTCAGGAGCTATCCAAGATTTGGCAGATGAGCGTCCTCCTTACTACGAAACAATTGAAGAGTTTAAGCATGACTTATATGTCATTAAGGATTCATTGCTTGAAAATAAGGCAGAAGCCTTGCTAACTGGAGAGTTTGCTGAGCTTTTGGAGGCTGTTGAAGTCTTTGGTTTCTTCTTAGCATCTATCGATATGCGCCAAGACTCAAGTGTTCATGAAGCCTGTGTTGCTGAATTGTTAGCATCTGCTGGTATTAATGACCACTATAGCGATTTGTCAGAAGATGAGAAGTGCGAGTTGCTTTTACATGAATTGTTAGAAGATCCTCGAATCTTGTCAGCTACTCATGCTGAAAAGTCTGAACTTCTTGAAAAAGAATTAGCCATTTTCCAAACTGCTCGTGAATTAAAAGATCGTTTGGGAGAAGACGTCATTCGTCAAACGATTATTTCTCATGCAACAAGCGTGTCTGATATGTTAGAATTGGCAATCATGCTCAAAGAAGTCGGTCTTGTGGATGCTGAAAAAGCACGTGTTCAAATCGTGCCTCTCTTTGAAACAATTGAGGACTTGGATCATTCCGAAGAAACAATGAGAAAGTATTTCTCTTTACCGCTTGCTAAGAAGTGGATTGCTTCAAAAGATAATTATCAAGAAATCATGCTTGGCTACTCTGATAGTAACAAAGATGGTGGATACCTCTCATCTTGTTGGACACTCTATAAGGCACAAAAACAATTGACTGCTATTGGTGATGAGTTTGGTGTCAAAGTAACCTTCTTCCACGGTCGTGGTGGTACCGTTGGTCGTGGTGGTGGCCCTACTTATGATGCCATTGCTTCTCAACCACTCAAATCAATCAAAGATCGTATTCGATTAACTGAACAAGGTGAAGTTATCGGAAATAAATACGGAAACAAGGATGCGGCCTACTATAACTTGGAAATGTTGGTATCAGCAGCTATCAATCGTATGATTACGCAGAAGAAGAGCGATACTAATACATCAAATCGCTATGAAGCTATCATGGACCAAGTAGTCAGTCGTAGCTATGATATCTACCGTGAACTAGTATTTGGAAATGACCATTTCTACGATTATTTCTTTGAATCTAGTCCAATAAAGAATATCTCAAGCTTTAATATTGGTTCTCGTCCAGCAGCTCGTAAAACAATCACTGAAATTGGTGGTCTACGTGCCATTCCTTGGGTATTCTCATGGTCACAAAGTCGTGTCATGTTCCCGGGTTGGTATGGTGTTGGTTCAAGCTTCAAAGAATTTATTGATCAAGATCCAAAAAATATTGAATACCTTCGCGACATGTATAAAAACTGGCCTTTCTTCCAGTCACTCCTATCTAACGTTGATATGGTCTTGTCAAAATCAAATATGAATATTGCTTTTGAATATGCTAAACTTTGTGAAAGTGAAGAAGTACAAGCAATCTACTATACTATTTTGGATGAATGGCAATTGACTAAGAATGTTATCCTGGCTATTGAAGGCTATGATGAACTTTTGGCAGAAAATACTTACTTGAAAGACAGTTTGAACTACCGTATGCCTTATTTCAATATCCTTAACTATATCCAGTTGGAATTGATTAAGCGTCAACGTCGTGGCGAGCTTTCTTCAGATGAAGAAAGATTGATTCATACAACTATTAACGGAATTGCTACAGGATTACGTAATTCAGGTTAATACAAGCTATATTTTTTAAAAACCGTAGGAATTTTCATAATTTTAAAAAATAATTCATAAAAAGCCTTGACAAGTTTTAGTAAAATGATATAATTTAAGCATTCAGAAAGTAATCATCGAATTTTTTTAGCGAGTCTGTGGTTGGTGAAAACAGATAGATGAAGATGATGAAATTGGGCTGAATGCTATTAAGAATTTGAAATCATAAGAATTCGGTGAGCACACCTTATAGTGCAACTCGTGAAGCGAGTAAGAGCGATAGGAATAGTTCCTATAATTGAGGTGGCACCGCGCATCGACGTCCTCACACAAGTTTTTTGTGTGAGGACTTTTTCTATGGGGAGGCAATTTTATGGAAATCAAACGATGGCGACGCTTGGTAAAATTATAATGAAAGTGAAATGAACATTACTAAGTTTAAGTGAAATAAGGAGAAATAGATATGAATAAACGTTTAATTGGTATTATTGCAACACTAGCACTTGTAGTTGGAGGAAGCTTGGTTTACTCTAACTTAACGAAACAAGAAACTAAAACTGAGACAGCTAACAAAATAGCTAAGGTTGGTGTTCTACAGTTTGTCAGTCACCCATCACTTGACTTGATCTACCAAGGTATCCAAGATGGACTTGCTGAAGAAGGCTATAAAGGCGACCAAGTTAAAATCGACTTTATGAACTCAGAAGGTGACCAAAGTAAGGTTGCGACAATGAGTAAACAATTGGTAGCAAACGGAAACGATGTTGTTGTCGGTATCGCAACTCCAGCAGCTCAAGGGCTTGCAAGTGCAACAAAAGATCTTCCAGTTATTATGGCAGCTGTAACTGACCCAATCGGTGCTAACCTTGTAACAGATTTGGAAAAACCAGGTGGGAACATCACAGGTGTATCTGACCACAACCCTGCTGAGCAACAAGTTGAATTAATTAAAGCTTTGACACCTGATGTTAAAACAATCGGAGCTCTTTACTCAAGTAGCGAAGATAACTCAAAATCACAAGTCGAAGAATTCAAAGCTTACGCTGAAAAAGCTGGTTTGAAAGTAGAAACTTTTGCAGTTCCATCAACTAACGAAATCGCTTCTACAGTAAACGTCATGACAGGAAAAGTAGATGCAATCTGGGTTCCAATTGACAACACAATCGCATCTGCGTTCTCAACTGTAGTATCAAGTAACCAAACAGCTAAAAAACCAATCTATCCAAGTGCAACTGCAATGGTAGAAGCGGGTGGTTTGGCATCAGTGGTTGTTGATCAACACGATCTTGGTGTGGCTACTGGTAAGATGATCGCTAAAGTCTTGAAGGGTGAAAAACCTGCTGATACTCCAGTCAATGTCTTCTCAACTGGTAAATCAGTGATCAACAAAAAACTAGCTCAAGAACTTGGAATTACTGTTCCTGAATCAGTTCTCAAAGAAGCTGGTCAAGTAATCGAATAAGAATGAAGGAGGAGTTGGAGACATCTCCTCCAATTTTTAAAAGAAGGAAATGAATGCAACATGATAGTATCGATAATTTCACAAGGATTTGTCTGGGCTATTCTAGGTTTGGGAATCTTTATGACCTTTCGAATCCTCAACTTTCCAGATATGACAACCGAGGGCTCCTTCCCGCTTGGAGGAGCGGTAGCAGTAACTCTAATTACACAAGGAGTCAATCCTTTTCTTGCTACCTTAGTAGCTGTTGGAGCAGGCTGTCTTGCAGGTTTAGCGACTGGTCTTCTTTACACGAAAGGGAAGATTCCAACACTCTTGTCTGGTATTTTGGTGATGACTTCGTGCCATTCTATCATGCTTATGATTATGGGGCGCGCAAACCTTGGACTCTTAAATACCAAGCAAATCCAGGACGTTCTTCCTTTCTCATCTGAGGTTAATCAGTTACTGACAGGTTTGATTTTTGTGACTTTGGTCATTTTACTCATGCTTTTCTTCCTAGATACCAAACTTGGACAGGCCTATATCGCTACAGGAGATAATCCAGATATGGCTCGTAGTTTTGGTATCAATACTGGACGTATGGAGCTTATGGGCTTGGTCTTGTCAAATGGTGTGATCGCACTTGCTGGCGCTCTTATCGCTCAACAAGAAGGCTATGCCGATGTCTCTCGTGGTATCGGGGTTATCGTAGTTGGTCTTGCAAGCTTGATTATCGGTGAAGTTCTCTTCAAGAGTCTAACTCTAGCAGAACGCTTGGTTACTATAGTTGTTGGTTCTATTAGTTACCAATTCTTGGTATGGGGAGTCATTGCTCTTGGCTTTAATACCAGCTACCTACGTTTATACAGTGCCCTTATACTAGCAACTTGTCTAGTAATTCCAACCCTTAAGGATAAATACTTGAAAGGAGTCAAATTAAGCAAATGACAGCAATTGTTGAATTAAAAAATGCCACAAAAATTGTGAAAAACGGCTTCGACGAGGAAAAAATTATCCTAAACGATGTTTCACTTGAAATTTTTGAACATGACTTCATCACAATCTTGGGTGGAAATGGAGCAGGAAAGTCAACGCTCTTTAATAGCATTGCAGGAACTCTTCCCTTGACTAGTGGGACTATTCGCATCATGGGCGAAGATGTAACTCATTTTAGCCCTGAAAAGCGTGCCAAGTATCTTTCTCGTGTTTTTCAAGATCCAAAGATGGGGACAGCTCCACGTATGACAGTCGCAGAAAACCTTTTGATTGCTAAGTTTCGTGGAGAAAAACGTGGCTTATTTCCAAGAAAGCTCTCAGCTTATAAAGAAGAATTTCAAGCAACCATTGAGAAGGTTGGCAATGGTCTAGAGAAGCATTTGGATACACCGATTGAATTCTTGTCAGGTGGACAAAGACAGGCCTTGAGCCTCTTGATGGCAACCTTGAAACGTCCAGAGCTCCTTTTACTGGATGAACATACAGCTGCACTTGACCCTAAAACAAGTGTTGCCTTGATGGAATTGACAAATGACTTTATCAACAAGGACCATCTAACAGCTTTGATGATTACTCACCATATGGAAGATGCTCTCAAGTATGGAAATCGCTTGATTGTTATGAAAGATGGACAAATCATCCAAGATTTGAATAAGGATGAAAAAGCCAAGATGAAAATTTCCGATTATTATCAACTTTTTGAGTAGATAATTTTTAAATCAAGCATCCTTAAAAACTTAGAAGTAGACTTTTGCTTCTAAGTTTTTTGGTGAATTTTAAATATTACTTTTTTTCCTTTTCATCAGTTTTACTATAGAGTATAATCAGTATAAGAATCTTAAACTTTTATAGGAGTAGGAGATAAAAAGATGACTTACACACAAGAAGATTTTCAAGAATGGATTTTTCAAATTGGATTTAAGATGGACTATTTTACTAGGGAGTTTGCTGAGGAACAAGGCCTTCATTTAGACTATAGCATACAGTCTTTGGATGATTTGGAGGCTTGGATCTTGGCTCACTACGATGACCACCATGCTTTGATAGCAGACCGCAAGATGTTGGATTATTTGACCGTTTATATCGGTGAAACCTTCCGTAAGCACCTTGGAGGTAAATGGTTTATTGACCTTAAAAATAAAAAGAACGCCTATTATTCCATGCCTGTATTGACTGATCCATCCTATAGAGGAGTGGTATACAAGGCACCATTGACTTATGCAACAGCTTGTATCAGTAGAAAAGATGGTCAGTATATTAGCAGGATATTGAAAAATAATCTCGAAAATCAAGTGAAATAGGATTTTATTTCTTTTGTTTTTCTTTCAAATATTAGAATGATTTGCTCAGAAGATTCAGTTTTTCATGATAGCTGGAAACTTATGAAATAGTCTCATGTAAAGTGTATGAAATGGTTTACTTTTTTTCAGAAATAAGCTATACTATATAAAGTAAACTGTGATAAAATGGAGGTATTGTCTATGGTTGACAAGAGAGTCATCGAAGAAATCAAAAACAATACCAATATTGTCGAAATCATAGGAGAAGTAATTTCCTTACAAAAATCTGGACGGAACTTTTTAGGGCTCTGTCCTTTTCATGGTGAAAAGACCCCTTCCTTTAACGTAGTTGAAGATAAGCAGTTTTACCACTGTTTTGGTTGTGGCCGTTCTGGAGATGTCTTTAAATTTATTGAAGAATATCAACAAGTAACCTTTGCCGATGCAGTAAGGATTTTAGGTGAGCGTCTTGGGATGCATCTTGAAACTCCTGTACACAATACTGCTCAACATACGTCCCCTCATCAAAATCTTTATGAGATGCATGATAAGGCTGCACGCTTTTATCATGCTATTCTCATGACAACAAAAATGGGTGAGGAAGCAAGAAACTATCTCTATAAACGTGGTTTGACCGATGATGTCATTAAGCATTTTATGATTGGTTTAGCCCCTGCTGAACGTTCTTATCTCTACCAACGTTTAGCTGATGATTATAGCGAAAAGGACTTGCTGGATTCAGGTCTGTTTTATCTTTCCGAGAGTAATCAATTCTTTGATACCTTCCATAACCGGATTATATTTCCACTCTTTAACGATCAAGGTAAGGTAATTGCTTTTTCTGGTCGTGTTTGGCAAGAGACGGATTCTCAAACTGCCAAGTATAAAAATAGTCGAGCGACGGCAATTTTTAATAAGAGTTACGAATTATATCATTTGGATAGGGTAAAAAAAGGGTCTGGTAAGGCTCCTGAAATTTATCTGATGGAAGGTTTTATGGATGTCATTGCAGCCTACCGTGCTGGTATTGAAAATGCTGTAGCTTCCATGGGAACAGCCTTGACTGCTGAACACGTTGAACATCTCAAACGCTTTACTAAAAAAGTGATTATCACTTATGATGGTGATAAGGCAGGACAAGCAGCAACCGCTAAAGCTCTAAAGGAACTTGGTGATTTACCAGTTCAAATTGTTCAGATTCCAGATGCAATGGACCCTGATGAGTATTTACAAAAGAATTCTCCAGAGGATTTGGCTTATCTTTTATCCAATACTCGAATCAGTCCGATTGAGTTTTACATTCACCATTACAAACCTAGTAATAGTGAAAATCTTCAAGCACAGATTGATTTTATCGAGAAAATTGCACCTCTTATCGTCAAAGAACCATCTATCACAGCCCAGAACACCTATATTCATTTGTTGACGGATTATTTACCATCTTTTGATTATCAACAAGTAGAGCACGTTATTAATGAAAGTCGTGTTAGACAGAGACAAGAGAAGGTTAAGCAAGTTGTTAATCCGACACCAATTACTATGTCGGTTTCTAAACAATTAACGGCAGTCATGAGAGCTGAAGCACATATTCTTTATCGTATGATGGAGCATCCCCTTGTGTTGAATGATTATCGTCTGAGAGATGATTTTGTATTTGAAACTCCAGAGTTTCAGACCTTGTATGGTCTGCTGATTAATAATGGCTCAATCACTTCGGAAGATTTGGCTAACCAGACTAGAGAAGTTGAAAATGCTTGGTACCAAGTGTTAGCCTTGGATTTACCTTCTGAAATGTCTCCAGAAGAGTTAAAAGAAGTGGAAGAGTCGAGAAATCGTGCTCTGTTGAATCAACAAAATTTGCAGATCAAAAAGAAGGTTCAGAAAGCTAGTCATGTAGGTGATACTGATACCGCTTTAGAAGAGCTTGAACGCTTAATTGCCCAAAAAAGAAGAATGGAGTAAGAATGGCAAAAAAACAAAAAGAAGTAACAACTTTTGATGTCCAAGTCGCTGAGTTTATTCGTAACCATAAGAAAACTGGTACTGCGACAGATGACGAAATTAACAATGACCTTGTAATTCCTTTTGCACTTGATGTTGAAGGAATTGAAAATCTGTTGCAACGTATTCAAGATGCAGGTATTGCAATCACGGATAACGAAGGAAACCCAAGTGAACGTGTTCTAAGTACTGAGGAAGAACCCGAACTTAGCGATGAGGATTTAATTGGTTCTACATCTGCCAAGGTTAACGATCCTGTTCGCATGTATTTGAAAGAAATTGGGGTTGTACCTCTTCTTACAAACGAAGAAGAAAAAGAGTTGGCTCTTGCTGTTGAAGCAGGTGATGTTGAAGCTAAGCAACGTCTAGCAGAAGCTAACCTTCGTTTGGTTGTGTCTATCGCGAAACGCTATGTTGGACGTGGAATGCAATTCCTTGACTTAATCCAAGAAGGTAACATGGGGCTTATGAAAGCCGTTGATAAATTTGACTACTCTAAAGGGTTCAAATTCTCAACTTATGCAACTTGGTGGATCCGTCAGGCTATTACCCGTGCCATTGCTGACCAAGCTCGTACCATCCGTATCCCAGTTCACATGGTGGAAACAATTAACAAGCTTGTTCGTGAACAACGTAATCTTCTTCAAGAGTTAGGACAAGATCCTACTCCTGAGCAAATTGCAGAACGTATGGATATGACACCTGATAAGGTTCGTGAAATCCTTAAAATTGCTCAAGAACCAGTTTCTCTTGAAACACCAATTGGTGAAGAAGATGACAGCCACCTTGGTGACTTTATCGAAGATGAAGTGATTGAAAATCCAGTTGACTATACAACTCGTATCGTCTTGCGTGAGCAGTTGGATGAAGTTCTAGATACCTTGACTGATAGAGAAGAAAATGTTCTTCGTCTACGTTTCGGTCTTGATGATGGTAAAATGCGTACTCTAGAAGATGTGGGTAAAGTCTTTAATGTCACTCGTGAACGTATTCGTCAGATTGAGGCAAAAGCTTTGAGAAAACTTCGTCAACCAAGTAGAAGCAAACCGCTTCGTGACTTTATCGAGGATTAAGATAGAGGAGACTGAATATGGCTTACACAGAAGAGCAAATTGAAAACATCAAAACTCGTATTTTGACGGCTCTAGAAGAGGTTATCGACCCAGAATTAGGAATTGATATCGTCAACTTAGGTTTAATTTATGAGATTCGATTTGATGGTGATACCGGTGATACTGAGATTGATATGACCTTGACGACTATGGGTTGTCCTTTGGCCGACCTCTTGACTGATCAAATCTATGATGCTATGACAGATGTGCCAGAGGTTACTAACGTTGAAGTAAAATTAGTTTGGTATCCAGCTTGGACGGTTGAAAAAATGAGTCGCTATGCACGTATCGCTTTAGGAATTAAGTAGAATAAAACAAGAAAAGAGAAATAGCATATTTGTTAGGACATTCCCTACCTTTTATGCTATCTCTCTTTTAATTTGCTGATTTTCTTTCAAGAAAATGATATAATGGATAGTATGGAAAAAGAGAAATTGCGCATCAATATGCTAAGTTCAAGTGAAAAGGTAGCAGGACAAGGTGTATCTGGAGCTTACCGTGAACTTGTGCAACTTTTGAAACGTGATGCGAAAGACCAACTAATAGTAACGGAGAATCTTCCTGTAGAAGCTGATGTTACTCATTTTCATACAATCGACCTTCCTTATTATTTGTCAACATTCCAAAAGAAGCGTTCTGGTCGTAGAATTGGTTATGTCCACTTCTTACCTGATACCTTGGAGGGCAGTTTGAAGATTCCATTCTTTCTAAAAGGAATTGTGAAGCGCTACGTATTTTCTTTTTATGACCGTATGGAACATTTAGTTGTGGTTAATCCTACTTTTATCGAAGATTTGGTTGCAGCTGGTATTCCTCGTGAAAAGGTGACCTACATCCCTAACTTTGTTAACAAAGAAAAATGGCATTCACTTCCTGAAGAAGAAGTAAGGAAACTTCGAAGTGACATGGGATTGAACGAAAATCAATTTGTAGTAGTAGGGGCTGGGCAGGTTCAAAAGCGTAAAGGGATTGATGATTTCATTACACTTGCTGAGGAACTACCGGATATCACCTTTATTTGGGCTGGAGGCTTCTCTTTTGGTGGGATTACAGATGGTTATGAACGCTATAAAAAAATCATGGATAATCCTCCAGAGAATCTGATTTTCCCTGGAATTGTTGAGCCAGAACGGATGAGAGAGCTGTATGCTTTGGCAGATTTGTTCTTACTTCCTAGCTATAATGAGCTCTTTCCGATGACTATTCTAGAAGCTGCGAGTTGTGAAGCTCCCATTATGCTTCGGGACTTAGATCTTTATAAGGTGATTCTAGAAGGAAATTACAGACCAACCACCGATGTGGAAGAGATGAAAGAAGCCATTTTGGAATACAGAGCGCATCCAGAAGCACTAAAAGAATTAAAAGAGAGGGCTAAGGCTATTTCAAAAGAATACTCAGAAGAGCATCTTTTAGAAATCTGGCTAAAATTCTATCGGGAGCAAGCAGCTTTAGGAAAAAAATGAGGTAGTATATGCGAATTGGATTATTTACAGATACTTATTTCCCACAGGTCTCGGGTGTTGCGACCAGTATTCGAACCTTAAAAACTGAGCTTGAAAAGCAAGGGCATGCAGTCTTTATCTTTACGACAACTGATAAGGATGTTAATCGCTATGAAGACTGGCAAATTATCCGTATTCCAAGTGTTCCTTTCTTTGCTTTTAAAGACCGTCGTTTCGCTTACCGTGGATTTACCAAAGCTCTTGAGATTGCGAAACAATACAAACTCGATATTATTCATACCCAGACTGAGTTTTCTCTTGGTTTATTGGGAATTTGGATTGCACGAGAATTGAAAATCCCAGTCATTCATACGTATCATACCCAGTACGAGGATTATGTTCACTATATTGCTAAGGGGATGTTGATTCGTCCAGGTATGGTCAAGTATCTTGTGAGAGGATTTCTTCATGACGTTGATGGGGTCATTTGTCCAAGTGAAATTGTGCGCGACCTTTTATCTGACTATAAGGTAAAAGTTGAAAAGCGTGTCATTCCTACTGGAATTGAACTTGCCAAATTTGAACGCCCTGAGATTGGTCCCGAACACATTAGTGACTTACGGGATAAACTAGGGATTCAACAAGATGAAAAGATGCTTCTAAGTCTTTCTCGTGTTTCGTACGAGAAGAACATTCAAGCAGTTCTAGCAGCTTTACCAGATGTCCTAAAAGAAGAACCAAATGTTAAACTGGTTGTAGCTGGAGATGGACCTTATTTAGACAACCTTAAGGAGCAAGCAGAAGATTTAAAAATTCAAGATTCTGTTATCTTTACAGGTATGATTCCGCCAAATGAGACGGCACTCTTTTATAAGGCAGCTGATTTCTTCATATCGGCTTCTACAAGTGAGACTCAGGGATTAACTTATCTAGAAAGTTTAGCTAGTAAGACACCTGTTATTGCCCATGGTAATCCTTATTTGGATAATCTCATCAGTGATAAAATGTTCGGAACCCTTTATTATGAGGAAAGGGACTTGGCAGGAGCGATTCTTGAAGCCTTACTTGTTACACCGTCAATGGATGAAAAACACTTGGCTGAAAAATTATATGAAATTTCTGCTGAGAATTTTGCTAGAAGAGTCCATGAATTTTATCTAGACGTTATTATTTCAAATAATTTTGCTAAAGAAATAGGGGCTGACGAACCTGTTACAAAACGTATTTTAAAGACAGTTTTCTATATCCCGCAACAGGCTGTTACTATGCCAGTTAAAGGTTCGAAGCGTATGCTTAAGGCATCTAGAAAACAATTAAGAAATTTAAGAAAATATATAAATGATTAATCGAATCAAAGAAAGGAAATAAAAATATGAAAAAGAAATTTATGAGAAGTGGTAGAGATCAAAAAATCGGTGGTGTATGCGCTGGTTTAGCTAATTATTTTGATATCGACCCTACAATCGTACGTGTTATTTGGGGAGTTTTAGCTTTCTGTTATGGTGCTGGACTTATTGCTTACTTAATCTTGTGGGCAATCGCTCCTGTATCAGATGAATATTAAGAACAGAGTATTATAGTAAAGGAGAAAACATGGCATTCGGTGATAATGGTAAACGTAAAAAAACATTCTTTGAAAAACTTACAATGTTTGTAGTATTAGTAATGTTATTTGTAACATTGGCAGGTATCTTTGCTACTGCTATTGGTGTATTTAGCAGATTCTAAAAAGTTAATCATTTTATTGTTTGGCAATAAGTTGGGTGACTGGGATTTCCCAGCCCTTTTTGAAGTGAGAAGAGAATATGAGTATGTTTTTAGATACAGCCAAGATTAAAGTAAAGGCTGGTAATGGTGGCGATGGCATGGTTGCTTTTCGTCGTGAAAAATACGTCCCTAATGGTGGACCATGGGGCGGTGATGGAGGACGTGGTGGTAACGTTGTTTTCGTTGTAGACGAAGGTTTACGTACCCTTATGGACTTCCGTTACAATCGTCATTTCAAAGCCCAATCTGGCGAGAAGGGAATGACCAAAGGGATGCACGGTAGAGGGGCAGAAGACTTAATTGTCCGTGTACCTCAAGGGACAACTGTGCGTGATGCCGAGACTGGAAAAGTCATCACCGATTTGATTGAGAATGGTCAAGAGTTTATTGTAGCTCATGGTGGACGTGGTGGACGTGGAAATATCCGTTTTGCAACACCAAAAAATCCTGCACCAGAAATCTCAGAAAATGGAGAACCAGGTCAGGAACGTGAATTACAGTTAGAACTTAAAATTCTTGCGGATGTTGGCCTAGTTGGCTTCCCATCTGTCGGTAAATCAACACTCCTTAGCGTGATTACCTCTGCTAAGCCAAAAATTGGTGCCTACCACTTTACGACAATTGTTCCAAATCTTGGTATGGTTCGTACCCAGTCCGGTGAATCCTTTGCCGTTGCAGACCTTCCTGGATTGATTGAAGGTGCTAGCCAAGGTGTTGGACTAGGAACTCAGTTCTTGCGCCATATCGAGCGTACTCGTGTTATCCTGCATATCATTGATATGTCAGCTAGCGAAGGACGTGATCCTTATGAGGACTATCTAGCAATCAATAAGGAACTTGAATCTTACAATCTTCGTCTGATGGAGCGTCCACAGATTATTGTTGCCAATAAAATGGATATGCCTGAGAGTCAAGAAAACCTTGAAGAATTCAAGAAAAAATTGGCTGCTAATTATGATGAATTTGAAGAATTACCGCCAATCTTCCCAATTTCAGGTTTGACCAAGCAAGGTCTTGCACCTCTATTAGATGCAACGGCAGAACTTCTTGATAAGACGCCAGAATTTCCAATTTACGACGAATCAGAAATGGAAGAAGAGGCTTACTATGGCTTCGATGAAGAAGAAAAACCATTTGAGATTGGTCGTGACGATGATGCAACATGGGTTCTTTCAGGTGAAAAACTCATGAAACTCTTTAATATGACTAACTTTGACCGTGATGAGTCTGTCATGAAGTTTGCTCGTCAGTTGCGTGGTATGGGTGTTGATGAAGCTCTTCGTGCTCGTGGTGCTAAGGACGGCGACCTTGTCCGTATTGGAAAATTTGAGTTTGAATTTGTAGACTAGGAGATAGCTATGGGTGATAAACCAATATCTTTCCGAGATGCTGACGGAAATTTTGTTTCTGCAGCAGACGTCTGGAATGAAAAGAAATTAGAAGAACTTTTTAATCGCCTCAATCCAAATCGTTCATTGAGACTTGCGAGAATGAAGAAACAAGCCGAAGAAAAAAAATAAGAATAAAAGAACCCGTGATATTCGTATCACGGGTTTTATAGTTTACTGACTATTTTTGATAAGGAATTTCTAGACTAGATTGTGAAAGGTCCACAGTTAATTGATAGTCTGTATTGTCACGGATAGTAATCTCAAAGTCAGTAGTATAAAGAACTAGTCGGATTGTATCGTCTTTTTTTAGTTTGTAAATCGTTGGTTGGAGTTCAAATTGGAATTCCATCCATTCATCTGGCTTAACTTCTTCAATTTTCAATAAATCATGACGATTTTGGAGATTGAGGTAGCCTTTGGTAATAACACGCTGGGCATTTGGACAATATGGTAGTTCACAAAGGTTTTCCAGCATATGGTAACGACCATTATCAATAGTACGAGCAGCCAAAACTCCTGGATATGGTTGTAAGTATTTCTTTTGACCAAGTTCGAGAAGTTGAGCAGAAAGTAAGCCTTTGTTTGTACTTGACTTGAGACGAAGGTTCAGTTTAACACGCCCATTAAGATGAAGGTCTTCTGTCACTTGCAGGTCTATGGTAACCTGATTGACTTTTCCTTGATAGAGTTCATTATTAAAGGTTTGGTAGGTTTTTCCAAAACGTTCGAAGTCAGAATCTTGGTAGTGGTTTTGAATGACAGCTTCTTCAGTACCTAATGTGAAAGTTTTGTGGTTGGTTTGATTTCCAAAGTCATCAAGTTTATGCCATGTTTGAGGAGCAGTATTGTCTTGCCAAACGACTCTTGGTAGTTGGTAGTCAGTGTTTTGACCCAATAATTTCTGTGTCAAAAGGGCATTCATGGATTCACGGAAATCAATTGACTGCCAGTTGTTCATATAAACATGGGCACCGTTATGATAAAAGAGATGTTTCTTAATATTGCTTGGAAGAGCATTGAACATTTGATAGACATGAAGTGGTTTTACATTCCAGTCTTGTGAACCGTGGGTAAAGACAACTTCAGCCTTAATTTTTTCAGCATTGAGTAGGTAGTTTCTGTCATGCCAAAATTGGTTATAATCACCAGTTTTACGGTCTAGATTTTTCTTTAGTTCTTCTATGGAAGCTTTATGAGCCTCGTTTCCACGAATAAAGTCACCAGCTAAGAGATTACGAGAATAAGTTAATTCATCTAATGAATCGAAGTCCTCTCCAGGATAGCCGCCTGGGCTTGTCACAAGACCATTTTCACGATAATAGTTGTACCATGATGAGATACCTGCTTCGGCAATAATGACTTCTAAGCCATCAACTCCTGTAGTGGCAAGGCCGTTAGACATTGTTCCTAAGTAAGAAAGACCTGTAGTTGCTACTTTGCCATTTGACCAGTCAGCTTTGACTTGACGTTTACGACTATGGTCTGTAAAGGCACGACAACGACCATTTAGCCAATCGATAACATTTTTATAGGCTTCAACTTGTCGGTAATCTCCGTTGGTCATTTGACCTTGTGAATCCTTGGTACCAAGACCTGATACATAGATATTGGCAAATCCTCTTGGGAGGAAGTAGTCGTTAAGTGTGTAGCTACTATTGATATGAGTGAGTTTTTCTTCAGCTTCTGCAACAAGTTCAGCTCCCCCAATAGGTTCAACCAAGTCCAGGGTTGGATTTTCTAACGTAATTTCATGTGGTTCCTTGACTTCTAGTTCAGCTTCCATTTTGTAAAGAGCTTTGTCGCTTGCTTTATCATTAGTTCCTTGATGGTATGGACTTGCAGTCATAACAGCTGGAATCTTCCCATTGTATGTTGGTCGGATTATGCTCACCTTAATGAGATCAGGAAGTCCATCTCTATCAGAATCAACACGAGCCTCTACATAAACAACCTCACGAATGACATTGGCAGTTGAGAAAGTTGCCAAACTTTTACCATTGAAGTAATGATAGTCATTGTCCTCAGGAATAAAACCATCACTAACTAGCTGATCAATCAAGATATTTCCCTTTTTAGTGCGCGTATTAAGAAGTTGGTAGAGGTTGTCAATCAGATCTCCGTATACAATTGGGAATGCCGTTTCTTTGTGAAAAACAAGACCATCTTCAAAGTCTAGTAAGTAACTGAATCCAAGTAACTGGAATGCTACAGTATAGAAAATTTCTGGTGTCAATTCACGGTCTGAATTGAAGAAAGTAAGTAAATCAGTTTCTTTATCAACTGCTAAAGCGGAAAGTGGATAGTCGGTATTTTTGTAATTGAAGAAACAAGTTCTAACAAAGGCTTCAAACTGTTCTTTATGTGAAGCTGAAAGATCAAGCTTGAATCCAAGCTCAGATAATTCTTGTAAAGCTTGTTGATTTGTAACGGGATAATAACTAAATTGATTAAAACGCATTGATATCTCCTTTAAAGATTCATTTAAAATTCATTATATCAAAAAAAGATAGAAAATAACAGAAAGAGTAGAGATATGTCTGATAGTCAGGCATGATAAGAGAGTCGATACAAAAACAAGGACAATTTTCATTTTTTGAGTATCCTATAAGGATATGCTATACTAGAAATATGTTAGATTTGGAGAAATATGGCGTGTCCATGTGGGAAGAGGAGAGGATTCTCTCTTTTCGTAAAAAGTTATTAGCTTGGTATGATGAAAATAAGCGGGACCTACCTTGGAGAAGGACTAAAAATCCTTATCATATCTGGGTGTCTGAAATCATGTTGCAGCAAACCAGAGTTGATACAGTTATTCCTTATTATGAACGGTTTCTAGAATGGTTTCCGACTGTAGAGAGTTTAGCAAATGCACCTGAAGAACGTTTATTAAAAGCTTGGGAAGGTCTTGGTTATTATTCTCGTGTTCGCAATATGCAAACTGCAGCCCAGCAGATTATGAATGAGTTTAATGGGGAATTTCCTTCAACTAACGAAGGTATTTCAAGCTTGAAGGGGATAGGGCCCTATACAGCTGGGGCTATTGCAAGTATTGCCTTTAACCTACCACAACCAGCAGTTGATGGGAATGTCATGCGTGTTTTGGCTCGTCTATTTGAAGTCAATTATGATATTGGAAATCCAAGCAATCGCAAGATATTTCAAGCTATGATGGAAATCTTGATTGACCCAAATCGTCCAGGGGATTTCAATCAGGCTTTGATGGATTTGGGTTCAGATATTGAGGCACCCGTTAACCCGAGGCCAGAAGATAGTCCAGTTAAAGATTTTAGTGCTGCCTATCAAAATGGAACAATGGATCGCTATCCTATTAAAGCGCCAAAGAAAAAACCAGTTCCTATATTTTTAAATGCTTTAGTTGTGCAAAATGGCAGAGGACAGTTTTTACTAGAAAAGAATGAAAGTGAAAAGTTACTTGCTGGATTTTGGCATTTCCCCTTGATTGAGGTAGATGAATTTTCAAAAGATGAAGAACTAAATCTCTTTAATCAGGTTGCTGAACCATCCATGCAACTTGGTCCATCACCTCAAGAAAGTTTTGAGCAGGATTATGATTTAGAAGTTGACTGGCAGGATTGTGATTTCAAAGAAGTGAAGCATATCTTTAGCCATCGAAAGTGGCATGTACGAATCCTAGCGGGACAAGTAGTTGATAGTAAAGAGTATAGCGACAAAGAAGTTGTTTGGTTAACTCCAGATGAGTTTGACCTCTATCCACTAGCAAAACCTCAACAAAAAATTTGGCAAGAGTATTCAAAAAGATGCTGACACACCAGTCTTTCGTGTCTTCTTTGCATTTTTTTGGTATAATTGATATAAGGAAAAAGGTGACTATATGAAAAAAATATTGATTGTAGATGATGAAAAACCAATCTCAGATATTATTAAGTTTAATATGACCAAGGAAGGCTATGAAGTTATTACAGCCTTTAATGGACGTGAAGCGATTGAACTGTTTGAAGCTGAAAAACCTGATATTATTATTTTGGACTTGATGCTTCCAGAAATTGATGGTCTTGAAGTGGCTAAAACAATTCGCAAGACAAGCAGTGTTCCGATTATCATGCTTTCAGCAAAAGACAGTGAGTTTGATAAGGTTATTGGTCTTGAACTTGGCGCGGATGATTATGTGACCAAGCCATTTTCAAACCGTGAGCTACAAGCGCGTGTTAAGGCACTTCTTCGTCGTACGGAGTTAGTAGCAGTGGATAACCAAGAGGAAGATACTAAATTGCAAAGTCTTCAAATTGGGGATTTAGAGATTCTTCCAGATGCTTATGTAGCCAAAAAATATGGAGAAGAATTGGACTTAACTCATAGAGAGTTTGAGTTGTTGCATCACTTAGCTTCGCATCTAGGTCAAGTTATTACTCGTGAACATCTCCTTGAGACTGTTTGGGGTTATGATTATTTTGGTGATGTTCGTACTGTCGATGTCACTATTAGACGTCTACGTGAGAAGATTGAAGACACACCAAGTAGACCTGAATATATCTTAACTCGTCGTGGTGTTGGTTATTACATGAGAAATAATGATTGAAGTAATTAGACAAACAATTTTAACCAGAGATTTCGTCTTTGTACTCATTTTAATTGGTTTTATCATGCTTGTTAGTTTTCTCTTGCTTGAAGGCCGTAGAGATAATATCCGACTCAAACAGTTAAATCAAAAGATTAAAGATTTAATTGCTGGTGATTATTCTCAAGTACTGGATATGCAGGGGAATACTGAAATCACTAACATTACGAATAACTTAAATGATTTGTCTGAAGTTATTCGTCTAACTCAGGAAAACCTTGAGCAGGAAAGTAAAAGATTGCATAGTATTTTGTCATATATGACAGATGGGGTTCTTGCAACAAATCGTCGTGGTCAAATCACGATGATTAACGATATGGCTAAGAGGCAACTTGGCGTCGTAAGTGATGAAGCATTAAATCAGAACATTTTAGAGTTGCTCAAGATTGAAGATGAGTACGAGCTTAGAGACTTAATAACTCAAAGTCCTGAATTGATGATTTATTCCCAAAATGTTAATGGAGAGTATATCAGTTTGCGTGTGCGTTTTGCCTTGATTCGTAGAGAATCTGGTTTTATCTCCGGTTTGGTAGCAGTCCTACATGATACGACTGAACAAGAGAAGGAAGAGCGCGAGAGAAGGCTTTTCGTTTCAAACGTTAGTCATGAATTGCGAACTCCTTTGACCAGTGTAAAATCTTATCTTGAGGCCTTGGATGAGGGTGCATTATATGAACCTGTTGCTCCTGATTTTATCAAAGTATCTTTAGATGAGACCAACCGTATGATGCGAATGGTGACGGACCTCTTGCATCTTTCGCGTATTGATAATGCAACTAGCCATTTAGATGTTGAATTGATTAACTTTACAGCTTTCATTACGTTTATCCTAAACCGTTTCGATAAGATACGAGCCCAGGATCAAGAAAAGAAATACGAGTTGGTTCGTGATTATCCCATTACATCGGTCTGGATTGAAATTGATACAGACAAGATGACTCAGGTAATCGATAATATTCTTAACAATGCCATCAAGTATTCCCCTGATGGTGGGAAAATTACGGTTAGCATGAAAACCACTGATGACCAGATGATTTTATCCATTTCTGATCAAGGACTTGGAATTCCTAAAGAAGATTTACCGAAGATTTTTGACCGTTTCTACAGGGTTGATAAGGCTAGAAGTCGTGCCCAAGGTGGGACTGGTTTAGGTCTTGCTATAGCAAAAGAAATCATCAAGCAACACAATGGATTTATCTGGGCCAAGAGTGAATATGACAAGGGTTCAACCTTTACCATTGTTCTTCCTTATGATAATGATGCTGTGAAAGAAGAAGTATGGGAGGATGAAGTAGAAGACAAGAATGAGTGAAAAAGGCTTTAAATATAGTATTTTAGCATCGGGTTCTAGTGGAAATTCCTTCTATCTAGAAACCCCTAAGAAAAAGATTTTAGTAGATGCAGGCTTATCCGGTAAAAAGATCACAAGTTTGTTGGGTGAAATCAATCGTAAACCAGAGGATTTGGATGCTATCTTGATAACGCATGAACATGCTGACCATATCCACGGTGTTGGTGTTTTGGCACGTAAGTATGGCATGGATCTTTACGCAAATGAAAAGACCTGGCAAGCCATGGAAAATAGTAAGTATCTAGGCAATGTTGATTCTTCTCAAAAACATATCTTTGAAATGGGAAAAACTAAAACATTTGGAGATATCGACATTGAGAGTTTTGGAGTTAGCCATGATGCAGTTGCTCCCCAATTCTACCGCTTTATGAAGGATGACAAGAGCTTTGTTATGCTGACGGATACAGGCTATGTTAGTGATCGTATGGCTGGCATTGTCGAGAATGCAGATGGTTACTTGATTGAGTCTAATCATGATGTGGAAATCCTGAGAGCTGGATCTTATGCTTGGCGACTCAAACAACGCATCCTGTCTGACCTTGGTCACCTCTCGAATGAAGATGGTGCAGATGCCATGATTCGTACACTAGGTAATCGTACCAAGAAGATTTACCTAGGACATCTATCTAAAGAGAATAATATCAAGGAGCTAGCCCACATGACCATGGTCAATCAGTTAGCTCAAGCAGATCTAGGAGTAGGAGTAGATTTTCAAATTTACGATACATCTCCAGACACTGCAACACCACTAACAGACATATAAAAAAAGAAGGCAGACGCCTTCTTTTTTATATATTTTTACAATCCAGCGAATTCTTTGATTTCTTGAGCTGACATTGAAGAGTCGCAACGAACCTTAATCTCTCCATTTTCAACATGAACAAAACCTGGTACAGTTGGGATTTCGTAACGTGAGCGGAAGTTTTGCAATGCATCTAGTTGACTTGGTTCTTCGCTGTTAATGAAGTAGATGTGAGCTTTGGTTTCAGCCACCACACTTGCTAATGTGCCAGCAAATTTACGGCAGTAAGGGCAAGTTTTACGGCCAATAAAGAAGGTTGCAGTTTCTTTTTTATCAAGAGCGTCTTGCGCACGCGCAACTGTAGTGACTTCAAGGTCTTTGATATTTTCTAAAAATTGTTCCATGAGATTACCTCGCTTTCATTGATAAGTTTAGTATGCCATAAAGTTTCTAAAAATGCTTAGATTTGATACGAAAAAAAGATGAGATTGGTTGATCTCATCTTTTATAATTTCTTATTTAACAAAAGCATTGATTTCCGCTTCGATGTTAGCAATCTTAGCTTGTGAATCTTCGTTGCTTTCACCAACAACTGCAATGTAGAACTTGATTTTTGGTTCAGTACCAGAAGGGCGAACTGCGATCCATGAACCATCTGCAAGAGTGTATTTCAAGACATCACTTGGAGGAGTAGTCAAGGCTGTTACAGTACCATCAGCGGCAGTGGATGTTTGTGCTTTGAAGTCTTCTACGACTGTGATTTCTGTTGCGTTCCATTCTTTTGGACCATTTTCACGGAATTTCGCCATAATTGCTTTGATTTGCTCAGCTCCATCAACACCTGAAAGGGTAACAGAAATAGTCTTTTCAGCATAGTAGCCGTATTCTTTGTAGATTTCTTCGATACCGTCAGCAAGAGTCAACCCACGTGAACGGTAGTAAGCAGCAAGTTCTGCAACAACAAGGACAGCTTGGATAGCATCTTTATCACGTACGAATGGTTTAATCAAGTAACCGAAGCTTTCTTCAAATCCCATCATGTAGGTGTGATTGTGTTTGTCTTCGAATTCTTGAATCTTTTCAGCAATAAATTTGAAACCAGTTAAGACGTTGAACATAGTTGCGCCGTAGCTTTCAGCAATCTTAGTAACCAAGTCAGTTGATACGATTGATTTGCAGAGGGCAGCATTTTCTGGAAGGGTTCCAGCATTTTTGTGGGCTTCCAAGATGTATTTAGCCATGATAGCACCGATTTGGTTCCCTGATAGGTTGAGGTAGCTACCATCTTTTTGAAGAACTTCGACACCAACGCGGTCAGCGTCAGGGTCAGTTGCGACAAGAACATCAGCACCTACTTGGCGACCAAGTTCTTCAGCAAGAGCAAAGGCTGCTTGATTTTCTGGGTTTGGAGATTTCACAGTAGAGAAGTCTGGATCTGGTGTTGCTTGAGCTTCCACGACTTGTACAGAGTCAAATCCTGCTTGTGCAAGTGCACGGCGAGCCAACATTTCACCAGTACCGTGAAGTGGTGTGTAGACAATCTTCATGTCTTTACCAAATTCTTCAATCAAGGCTGGGTTGATGTTTACATCTTTAACTTCTTTGAGGTATTCGGTATCGACTGCTTCGCCAATAACTTCAATCAAACCAGAAGCTTTTTCAGCTTCTACATCAGCAACTTCAACAGCAAATGGGTTTTCGATAGCACGAATATAAGTTGTCAAAGCATCTGCATCATGCGGAGGCATTTGACCACCATCTTCACCATAAACCTTGTATCCATTAAATGGAGCTGGGTTGTGACTAGCTGTAATCATGATTCCTGCAAAACAGTTGAGGTGACGAACAGCAAATGAAAGTTCTGGAGTTGGACGAAGACTTTCAAAGACATAGGATTTAATACTGTGTTTAGCAAGAACTGCTGCAGACTCAAAGGCAAATTCTGGAGAGAAGTGACGGCTATCGTAAGCAATGGCTACACCACGTTCTTTTTCATTTCCCCCTTTTGACTCAATCAAACGAGCCAAACCTTCAGTTGCTTGACGGACAACATAGATGTTAATACGGTTTGTACCTGCACCAATCAATCCGCGCATACCAGCTGTACCAAATTCAAGATTAGTATAGAAGGCGTCTTCCTTTGTTTTTTCATCCATATTTTCTAAATCTTGACGAAGGTAGTCAGGAAGTTCTGCAAAATTTACCCATTTTTGGTAATTTTCTTGATAAGTCATAGGAAATCTCCTTTATTATATATTCTAATCGGCTTCATTATACCATGAAATGAAGTTTTAGTAAAACGTTAGCATGAGTTTCTGATAAGTTGTAAAATGTAGCTTAAGAACAACCCTTGAACGGCTTAAAGAAACATGCTATACTAACTGTATGATTATTTTACAAGCAAATAAAATCGAACGCTCTTTTGCTGGAGAGGTTCTTTTTGAGAATATTAACCTCCAAGTAGATGAAAGAGATCGTATCGGTCTTGTTGGGAAAAATGGAGCGGGTAAGTCTACACTATTAAAGATATTAGTCGGAGAAGAAGAACCAACCTCTGGAGAGATTAATAAGAAAAAAGATATTTCCCTTTCTTACTTAGCACAGGATAGTCGATTTGAGTCGTCCAATACTATCTACGATGAGATGCTCCATGTCTTTGACGATCTCAGAAAGACCGAGAAAACTTTGCGGCAGATGGAGCTTGCGATGGGGGAAAAAACTGGGGCTGACTTAGAAAAACTCATGCAGGATTATGACCGTCTATCAGAAGAATTCCGTCAGGCAGGAGGCTTTACTTACGAAGCGGATATTAGGGCTATCCTCAACGGCTTCAAGTTCGATGAGTCTATGTTGCAGATGAAGATTGCAGAGCTCTCTGGAGGTCAAAATACTAGATTAGCACTTGCAAAAATGCTCCTTGAAAAACCAAATCTCTTGGTTTTGGACGAGCCGACTAACCACTTGGATATTGAAACCATCGCCTGGTTAGAAAACTATCTGGTTAATTACAGTGGTGCCTTGTTAATTGTTAGTCACGACCGTTATTTCCTCGATAAGATAGCAACCATAACGCTCGACTTAACCAAACATTCTTTAGATAGATACGTAGGAAACTACTCAAGCTTTGTGGAACAGAAGGAGCAGAAACTTGCAACGGAGGCAAAAAACTACGAAAAGCAACAGAAGGAAATTGCTGCTTTAGAAGACTTCGTCAATCGGAATCTCGTTCGAGCCTCAACAACAAAGCGTGCCCAATCCCGACAGAAACAACTAGAAAAGATGGAGCGTTTGGATAAGCCTGAAGTTGGTACTAAATCAGCCAATATGACATTTCATTCTGATAAAACATCCGGGAATGTTGTTTTGACAGTCGAGAATGCTTCTATTGGCTATGATGGTGAAGTATTGTCAGAGCCCATCAATCTAGACCTTCGTAAGATGAATGCAGTAGCGATTGTCGGTCCTAATGGTATTGGTAAGACTACCTTTATCAAGTCTATTGTTGATCAGATTCCCTTCATTAAGGGTGAGAAGCGTTTCGGTGCCAATGTTGAAGTTGGTTACTATGACCAAACTCAAAGTAAGTTAACACCAAGCAATACTGTTTTAGACGAACTTTGGAATGACTTTAGATTGACGCCAGAAGTAGAAATCCGTAATCGCTTAGGTGCATTTCTTTTCTCGGGGGATGATGTTAAGAAATCAGTTGGTATGCTTTCAGGTGGAGAAAAAGCTCGCTTGCTCTTAGCTAAACTTTCTATGGAAAACAATAACTTCTTGATTCTCGACGAGCCGACAAACCACTTGGACATCGATAGTAAGGAAGTCTTGGAAAATGCTTTGATTGACTTTGATGGTACTTTACTTTTTGTCAGCCATGACCGTTATTTTATCAACCGAGTAGCCACTCATGTTCTAGAATTATCTGAAAATGGCTCAACCCTCTATCTTGGTGATTATGACTATTATGTCGAAAAGAAAGCAGAGATAGAAGCTAGCAAAGTAGTGGCAATGTTAGTTGATAGCAATAAAAATGAAGAAACTCCAGTTAATGATTACCAAGCACAAAAAGAAAGTCAAAAAGAACTTCGTAAGTTAATGAGACAAATTGAAAGTCTTGAGACAGAAATCGAAGAACTGGAAACTCAAGCTCAATCAATCTCTGAACAAATGCATACCACCAATGATGCGGATGAACTCATGCAATTACAAGCAGAACTGGATAAGATTAGCCAGCGACAGGAGGAATCTATGCTGGAGTGGGAAGAGTTGTCGGAGAAAGTTTTAAAATAGAAAAAAGCAACAAGTTTGTTGCTTTTTTTGTTTACATATATCCACCCTGAGGGAATCGAACCCCCATCTCAAGAACCGGAATCTTACGTGATATCCATTACACTAAGGGTGGAAACTCTCATCATTATATCAAAAATAGGACTTTTACTCAAGACTAATATAAATATAAAAAGAATAAGAAAAAGGCTTTAGCAATATCTAAACCCTTTTACATTTTTAGTTTTTTTCAAGAAGTGCTTTGATTTCTTGAAGAACTTCCAATTCAGTTGGACCAGCTGGAGCTGCTTCAACTTCTTCTTTCTTACGAAGGTTTTGAGCTTTCTCAATTCCTTTAACTACAAAGAAAAGAACAGTACCAACTACTACGAAGTTGATGATAGCGCTCAAGAAGTTACCGTAAGCAACACCGTTCCATGAAAGTTCAGCAATGCGGTCAACTTTCGCAGCTTTCAAAGCTGGGTTCAATAGTAGTGGAGTGATGATATCGTTAACGAATGAAGTTACGATAGCACCAAAAGCAGTAGCGATGATCACACCGACAGCAAGGTCTACGACGTTACCGCGGAGCAAGAAATCCTTAAGATCCTTTAACATAATCTTTTTCCTTTCAAAATTTTATCAAATTTTTACAGACAAAATTATATCGTAAATCTATATTGAATGCAAGAAAAGTGCTCATTTATTTTTAAAAACAAAAAGCTTGCTAAATAGGTAATTTAAAACAACAATTGTAACTTGAGCAAACCCTATTTCAATCGTATTAATTATATTAATATCATCACCTACAAATTGACCAATTATATGAGGAAACTTGGTAACAAAAATAAAGGTTAATGCCATATCAAGTAAGAAGGTAAAAAGTCTAGCTCCTGAGAATTTGATAAGTCGTCTAAACCAATTTGCTCGTTTTTGTTTAAAAACAATGGTGTCATTCGTGAAGAAAGCGAATAGAATACCTGTTATATTTCCTAAAGCAGTAGCGGTTAATTCTTGCTGTGTCAAGTAAAAAATAATCATGCGAGTTCCTACAGAAACAATAGTAGTAGCAACGCCGAAAAACAAATAAGACAAAATTTCATTATCGAAGAATTTTTTAATGTATCTTTTCATAAGATTAGTATAGCATAAAGCATTTAAATGTGCTATACTAATAAAGTTGACTTGCTCAACCCTTGGTGCTTAGCTTCTTTCACCAAGCATATTAGACGCGGGAGAGCCGCTAAAGGAGAAAATATGAAAAAACTTACTGTCCGTGATTTGGCAGATATTGCCATTGTCGCAGCTATTTATGTGGTGTTGACAATCACACCACCACTGAATGCCATCAGTTATGGCGCCTATCAGTTCCGTATATCTGAAATGATGAACTTCTTAGCTTTTTACAATCCTAAGTACATTATCGGGGTTACTCTTGGATGTATGATTGCTAATTTCTTCAGTTTTGGACTCATTGATGTCGCTGTAGGTGGAGGCTCAACTCTTGTCTTCCTTAGCTTAGGAGTTTGGTTGTTCAGTAAATATAGTAAAGACTATCTTTTTAATGGATTGATTCGTAAAGATCATTTCTTCTTTTCAATTCTATTTTCAATTTCAATGATCACCATTGCTGCTGAATTAAACATCGTAGCAGAAGCACCTTTCTTCTTTACCTGGTTCACTACTGGTATCGGAGAATTCGCTTCACTAATTGTCGGTGCCATTATCATTGGTAAAATTGGTCAACGTATTGATTTGACTAGATAAAGATATCACATGAAATATTATTGAAAAGGGCTGAACTTTGTTCAGTTTTTTTCTTTGTCCATGAACCTAGAAGCTCAACAAAAGTGGTATAATAAAGAAAAAAGGGATTATTTTAATATGTATGGTTATCGTATTTCAGTTTTTGAAGTCCTTTGGAAAAATCAGGTCATTAGATTTTTGTTAATTTTTTTAGCACTATTTTATTTCTATCTTTTTTTCCAAAGAGTTAAGACATCTTTAAAAAGTGGTGGGAGTATGTTGGATCCTTTTCATATTGCAAAGGGAAGATTATACATTCACACGATTATTCTTTTTAGAAAAAGGATTGTTCCTCTAGCTGAAATTAGACAGATTGATATTGATTACGTTCGAGGGAGAAGAATGAATGGGGACAGGTATCATCTGTACTTTACAAGGAAAGATGGAAAATCTTTTACTTTTCATTTTGGAAAAAGCAAAAGAAACGAGGAGTTATTGAAAAATCTTGCCAATGTGGCCAAGAAGTGCCATATTAAAATCTATTATTATTATTAAGAGTCGATTGCTAAAATTGAATTGTTGTCACTTGTGACAATTGTCAAAGCCAGGAGAGTAGCTAATATGAATCAACTACAAGTAATAAGAGAAGATAAACAACTAAGAATTTTATTGATGCAAGAATGCGATATTCTCTTTTATGACCAGTTGAAAGAGGTTGAATTTTCTAAGAACAATGAAGTTTATTCTCTTTCGCCCATAGCCTTTGCTAAAGACGGTAGTGGGGGAGAATATGTAATTCTTGAGGATCAGAGTATAGGTTTTATAGGGAGTGAAGGCCAAGTTGGTCGGGTAGCCGAAAGCCTTGATGAATTGCTTACTTTCTTACTTCATGCTGGTTCTATCTCAGACTTTTCCTGTCGGTTGCTCTATCAAAACAAGGATTTGTTGTTAAAATTCTGTCAGGGATTTATTTACAAAGCACGAGAAAACTACCAGTCAAAAGGTGAATTGTGGGATAAAGTGAGAGCCGGACTCGCACAAGAGTTGGGACTTGAATTTCAGCCAGAGAAACTGCAAGAGTTAGCGTTCAATTTTTATCAATCAGCGATAAGAACTCCACTATTTACTTGTAAATATGGTCATGGTGAGAATGAATATGTCTGCGATTCTGTTTTATCAGATATTGTCGGCTTGTGGGTTTCAGAGCTGGTAGGGTTGACTGCAGAAGAAATTGAAGATTTTGTTAGTACTAAAAACAATCAAATGTAAAGAACAAAAATTTATTTTTACTTAACTGCACTCTATTTAACCTTCTAGGTGCTTTGATTTCTGGATGGTTCTTTGCGAATTCGTCAGCATTTTCACATCTGACTCACGATAGTTATTTACCAAAACTAGTAGCTAAGAAATTAGCGCGTCCAAGTGAATTAGTTTTACTTGAAGGTATCCTTGCCAATGTGTTTGTTAATATCGCCATTCTGTCTTCAATCTTAGTCAAGGATGCGTCTGCAAAACTTTGGATTATTTTGTCAGCAATTTCGATGTTTGTATTTTTATCAAACGAACATATTGCTGCAAATTTTGCTTCATTTAGTATTGTTAAATTCAGCATTGTTGCTAATGAAGTTCAGCACTTTGAAATCGCAAATATTCTCCGTCATTGGGGGGTCACCTTTGTTGCTAACTTAATAGGTGGTGGACTTTTAATCGGTTTACCATATGCTTTTTTAAATAAAAACGAAGATACTTATGTAGATTAAAATTTTAATAGAAGTAGAGAGATTCACTTGGTTTCTCTCTTTTTATTTTTCTTTTTTTAAAAAATATATTAAATATTAGAAATAAAGCTAGAAGTTCAGGAATTATTTTACAAAAATTTAAAGGTTAAAAACTTAATACTACAAGGATGTAAACGATTCCGATGTTTTTAAAAAATATTAGGAATTGATTTAGGAAAGTCTTCCCATTGTATCGGTTTTATGTTATAATATTCACAAATAAAGTTTTAGGAGTTTATATGGTTTCATCAGAATTTATCTCAAAAATTGAATTTGCTTGTAAAAAGAAAGAAAGTCTTTATTCAAATAGCAAATTCAAGTATGCTATCCGTTCAATGTTTGCAGGTGCATTCCTTACCTTCAGTACAGCAGCAGGAGCAGTTGGTGCAGATTTGATTAATAAGATTGCACCAGGTAGCGGACGATTCCTTTTCCCATTTGTTTTCGCTTGGGGATTGGCTTACACTGTCTTCTTGAATGCTGAGTTGGTAACATCAAACATGATGTTCCTTACAGCTGGTAGCTTTTTGAAAAAAATTAGCTGGAGAAAAACAGTAGAAATTCTTCTATATTGTACTTTCTTTAACTTAATCGGTGCCCTTATTGCCGGTTGGGGATTCGCTCATTCAGCAGCCTATGCAAATCTCACTCACGACAGTTTCATTTCTGGTGTTGTAGAAATGAAACTAGCACGTTCAAATGAATTAGTATTGCTAGAAGGTATTTTAGCGAATATCTTTGTAAATATCGCAATTCTATCATTTGTTTTGGTTAAAGATGGTGGAGCTAAACTTTGGTTGGTTCTTTCAGCCATTTACATGTTTGTATTCTTAACAAACGAACACATCGCCGCAAACTTTGCTTCATTTGCTATTGTGAAATTCAGTGTTGCTGCTGATTCGATCGCAAACTTTGGTATCGGAAATATTCTTCGTCACTGGGGTGTAACCTTCATCGGTAACTTTATCGGCGGTGGTCTACTGATGGGATTGCCTTACGCCTTCTTAAACAAAAACGAAGATACATACGTAGATTAAAAGTTGGATTGATTCCAACTTTTTCTTTTTGTTTTTCCATGCTATAATGAAAGTAGTAATGTTAAATTTAGAGGAAAATCATGAACGAAATTAAATGTCCAAATTGTGGCGAAGTTTTTACAGTTAATGAAAGTCAATATGCAGAACTGATTTCTCAAGTTCGCACTGTAGAGTTTGATAAGGAATTGCATGAACGAATCAAGCAAGAATTGACATTGGTAGAGCAAAAGGCCTTGAATGAACAACAGGCAAAACTCGCTCAAAAAGACCAAGAAATTGCCCAGCTACAAAGTCAAATCCAAAATTTCGAAACTGAAAAAGAATTGGCTAGGAAGGAAGTAGAGCAAAGTGCTAGCAAAAGTCTGTTAGAAAAAGAAAAAGAGGTCCAAGCTCTTGAGAATCAATTGGCTACCTTGCGCTTGGAGCATGAGAACCAACTACAAAAAACTCTTTCTGATCTTGAAAAAGAACGCGACCAGGTCAAAAATCAGCTCCTTTTACAAGAAAAAGAAAACGAGCTTTCTCTTGCTTCTGTTAAACAAAACTATGAAGCCCAACTTAAGGCAGCAAATGAGCAGGTTGAGTTTTACAAGAATTTTAAGGCACAACAATCTACAAAAGCTATTGGTGAAAGTCTAGAACAGTATGCGGAGAGCGAGTTTAACAAGGTTCGTAGTTTTGCCTTTCCAAATGCTTATTTTGAAAAGGACAACAAGATTTCAGCGCGTGGTTCTAAAGGAGACTTCATCTTCCGTGATTTTGATGAAAATGGGCTGGAATTCATTTCCATCATGTTTGAGATGAAAAATGAAGCGGATGGAACTGAGAAAAAGCACAAGAATGCAGATTTCTACAAAGAGTTGGACAAGGACCGCCGTGAGAAGAACTGTGAGTATGCAGTTTTGGTAAGTATGCTTGAGGCTGACAATGATTACTTCAATACTGGAATTGTCGATGTCAGTCATGAGTATGAGAAAATGTACGTCGTGCGTCCTCAGTTCTTTATCCAACTGATTGGGCTCTTGCGCAATGCTGCCCTTAATTCTCTAAAATACAAGCAGGAACTAGCACTTATACGTGAGCAAAATATCGATATCACTCATTTTGAGGAAGATTTGGAAGCTTTCAAGGTAGCCTTTGCTAAGAACTACAATTCAGCTTCTGTCAACTTCGGTAAGGCCATCGATGAAATTGACAAGGCTATTAAACGGATGGAAGAAGTTAAGAAATTCTTGACCACATCAGAAAAGCAACTCCGTCTCGCCAACAACAAATTAGATGATGTTTCCGTCAAAAAATTGACAAGAAAAAATCCAACTATGAAAGCGAAGTTTGATGCGTTGAAAGGAGAATAATCTTTGTATTCAGCTAAGAACGCCACATTGTCTATAAATGGAAAGACTATGGACTATGTGACATTTGGAAAAGGAAAGGACCCTTTAGTAATTATACCAGGATTGGGCGATGGACTACAAACGGTTAAAGGTATGGCTATGCCTTTTTCAATCACATACCGTATACTTGCCGAACGTTACAAAATTTATGTTTTTTCTCGAATCAATGAGTTGAGGCAGGGTTATACTACACGGGATATGGCAGCAGATGTTGCTGAAGCAATGGAGATACTAAACCTAGATACCGCTTATGTTATGGGGATTTCACAAGGTGGAATGATTGCCCAATGGTTGGTGGCGGATTTCCCTGAAAAGGTTCAAAAGCTCATTTTAGCCGTGACCACTGCAAAACTAAGTAATCTAGGCAGGGAGAGAATTAGTTGCTGGCTGAACCTGAGTCAAACAGGAACTTATAAAGATCTGATGATAGATATTGCTCGTCACTCTTACACGACTAAATCCTTTGGAAGATTTAAATACCTTTATCGAATAATGGGAATCTTTGGTCGCATTAAAGATAAAAAACGTATTGATATTCAGGCTGTATCTTGTTTGAAGCATGATAGTCTAGCTTTTTTCGAAAAAATTAGCTGCCCTACGTTAATCATTGGAGCAGAAAAAGATGATGTTCTTGGCGTAGATGGTTCACTTGTATTGCATCAGCATATCAAAGATAGCCAGCTCACCATTTTGCCAGAGTGCGGGCATGCACTCTATGAACAGAATAAGGATTTCCAAAAGAGAGTTTTAGTATTTTTAGAAAGTTAATAAATGAACGGTATTATCAACTTAAAGAAAGAAGCAGGGATGACCTCGCATGATGCGGTTTTTAAACTGCGTAAGATTTTAGGGACTAAGAAGATTGGCCATGGTGGCACTTTGGATCCGGATGTAGTGGGCGTTTTACCCATTGCTGTGGGAAAGGCGACTCGCATGGTTGAGTTCATGCAGGACGAGGGTAAGGTCTATGAGGGAGAAATCACTCTAGGCTATTCAACGACGACCGAGGATGCTAGTGGGGAAGTAGTTGCAGAGACTCCTGTTTTAAATCCACTGGATGAAAAACTTGTCGATGAGGCGATTGCGAGTTTGACTGGTCCTATCACTCAAATCCCACCGATGTACTCTGCTGTCAAGGTCAATGGTCGCAAGCTCTATGAGTATGCGCGTGCTGGTCAAGAAGTAGAGCGTCCAGAGCGTCAGGTTACGATTTATAGGTTTGAAAGAACGAGTCCGATTTCTTATGATGGGCATCTTGCACGATTTTCTTTTCGTGTCAAATGCAGTAAGGGAACTTATATCCGTACCTTGTCTGTTGATCTTGGAGAAAAACTTGGTTATGCGGCCCATATGTCACACTTAACTCGAACTAGTGCAGCAGGTTTAAACTTGGAAGATGCTTTGACCTTGGAAGAAGTCGCTGAAAAAGTTCAAGCTGGAGATTTTGTTTTTCTCCATCCTCTAGAGATTGGGACAGGGGATTTAGTAAAGGTAAATTTGACTCCAGAGCAGGCAGAAGAAGTTCGTTTTGGTCGCTTTATTGAATTGGAACAAACTGAGAAGGAATTGGCTGGCTTTGAAGATGATAAATTACTAGCAATTTTAGAGAAACGAGAACATCTTTACAAACCGAGAAAGGTTTTCTATTAAGCATTTGGCCAACCGATGATTTTTATCTACTAGTCGAAAGATGGGATTTTCTCATCTTTTTAAAATATCGCAAATAAGTAGTTTTAAAATTTTATATCTTAAAAAACCATTGAAAATACAGTGTTATTTGACAGTTTGAATTACTTATGATAAGATTTAATTTAAGAAAAGCTAGAGAAAAATAGAGGATATTATGAGTATTGAAATGACTGTCAGTGAGATTGCTGAAGTCTTGGGGCTATCCCGACAAGCAATCAATAATCGTGTCAAAGAATTACCTGAAGAAGATATTACAAAAAACGACAAAGGTGTTACTGTTGTTACTCGTAGTGGATTGATCAAACTTGAAGAAATCTACAAAAAGACTATCTTTGAAGATGAACCAGTTAGTGATGAAGTTAAGCAACGAGAACTTATGGAGATTCTTGTTGATGAAAAGAACGCTGAAATCATCCGTCTTTATGAACAACTGAAAGCAAAAGACAAGCAACTGGCTGAAAAAGATGAACAGATGCGTGTTAAAGACCGCCAAATTGCTGAAAAAGATAAGCAATTGGACCAACAACAACAGTTAACCCTTCAAGCTATGAAGGACCAAGAAACTCTTCAGTTGGAGTTGGATCAAGCTAAGCAAGAAGTTCAAGCATCGAAGAAAGGCTTCTTTGCTCGCTTATTTGGCAAATAAGAAAAAACTGCTTGGTTTCTATGATTAGACCAGGTGGTTTCTTTTTACAAATCAATAAGGAATGATAAGATGGAAACAGTAAGAGATTATATCTCATTTGACTTAGAATTCAACAAACACCAAGATAAGACTCATTTGATTCAGGTATCGGCAGTGCACTTTAAAGATGGTGAAGAGGTAGAAGCGTTTGACTCTTATGTTCACTCAGATGTACCTTTAAAGAGTTTTATTAATGGTTTGACTGGTATTACTTCAGAGACTCTCAAGAATGCTCCAAAGGTAGAAGAAGTCCTCCAAAAATTTCAAGATTTTGTTGGTGATTTACCCCTTGTTGGTTATAATGCAGCAAAGAGTGATTTACCGATTTTACTAGAACATGGTTTGGACTATCGAGAACAATATTTAGTCGATCTCTATAATGAGGCACTTGAGCGACGTAGTTCTGATTTGCATGGAATTGCTAATCTAAAATTACAAACTGTGGCTAATTTTCTAGGTTTTAAAGGGCGATCTCATAATAGTTTAGAGGATGCTCGTATGACTGCTCGAGTGTATGAAGCTTTTCTTGAGTCAGATGAGAGTAGGCTGTTACTCAATTCTCAGAGTAGTCTCAATTCGAATCCATTTGATGCCTTAGATCTATCACAGTTTTTTGATTAGGAGGTTTTATGAAACCTGAAAAACCGAAAAAATTGGGTTTTAAAAAGATTTACCTAAATCTAGATAAAATCCTCTTTCTATTCTTTCTAATCTTTATGTTGGTTGACTATATCTGGTTGCCATTAAACTCAGTGATAGCTGGATTTTTACTAAGTCAGACTGGATATTTGTTTATTTCCTACAACAATATTTTTGAGATTATAAAAAACGCACCTATAGTCAGTCTTGGCTTCGTAATCTTAATAGCCATCAATCTGCTGGTAGCCTATTTTCAACTTAGTATTCTCTTTATTGGAGCTCGCCACCTCCTATATCACGAAAAAAGAACTCTTATAGAATACAGTCGAAAAGTATTTCGTGAAAGCCTTGCTTTTATGAAGGAATTGACTATTTCAAAAGCTTTGTTCATCTTTATATTTGTAGCAATGCTATTTCCGTTTATCAGAAAGATATTTAAGATTTATTATTTCAATAAAATCGTAATTCCAGAGTTTATTCAAACCTACATGGAAGATAAGTACTGGATGTGGTGGGTAGCCATTATTATCTTATCACTCTTATTCTTTTATGTTTCAGTTCGCTTGATATTCACTCTGCCCAAGGTCTTTTATGAAAAGATGACGGTTAAGGAAGCAATCATTTATAGTTTGGATAAAACTAAAGATCACTTTTGGTTTTACGCCTGGCATTTATTCTTAATTATTGTAAAAACCAATCTATTCTTCTATCTTCCTCTCATCCCGATATTATCTACTCAGTATATAGTGGATAGCCTTACTCAGAGAGAGTCTCTGGTTCTAGCTATTTTGAATTTTGTTCTTATCAAGAATTTCCACTATATGGCATTAACCTATTTCCTTGTAAAATTTACGTCCTTTTTAACAGGAGAAGAACTTGATATTATGCCAAGACGCGAGAAGGACCATATCATGAGGTGGGGTGTCATGGTGTGTGCATGTATCTTCTTTGCGATTGAAGGCTATAATTATCTAGAAGCTCCTGTAGTCAATCCACCACTTGTGATTTCACACCGTGGTGTATCAAATGGCAATGGTGTACAAAATACCATTCAATCCCTAGAAAAAACATCTCAATTAAAACCAGATTTAATCGAGATGGATATCCAGGAAACAAAGGATGGACAATTTGTCATGATGCATGATGCTAATCTTAGAGGATTAGCTGGTATCAATAAAACACCACAAGATTTGACCTTAGAAGAGTTAAAGCAGATTGACATTCATGAGAATGGTTATGATACAAAGATTTCAAGTTTCGATGATTATCTAACTCGCGCAAATGAACTGCATCAGAAACTACTCATTGAAATTAAGACCAGCCACAAAGATAGCCCGCAGATGATGGAACATTTTCTCGAAAAGTATGCTGCAAAAATTAAGGTTTATGGTCATCAAATGCAATCCTTGGATTACCATGTTGTTGAGAAAGTAACTCAGTATGATAAGAATATTCCAATCTATCTTATCCTTCCCTACAATTCTGTTTTTCCTAGAACGGTTGCGACAGGCTACACAATGGAGTACTCTACTTTGGATGAATATTTTGTCACGAAACTATGGAATACTGATCAAAAACTCTATGTATGGACAATCAATAGTTCCGAATCTTTTAATAAGTCTTTTCACCTAGGTGTTGACGGAATAATTACGGATGACTTGGAAAAAATAAAAGAAGAACTAGAAACTGCTCAGGAAGATCCTGAATATAGTGACTTATTGCTAAATAAAGCAACTGAATTATTTGCTTTTTAACATAAATTAAAATAGGCTGTGTACCAGCCTATTTTTGATAATCTAATTAAAATGGTAACTTACCAGCAAATGCTCCAAGTTTCTTCTTAGTAGTTTCATCAATTTGTTCGAGCGCAGCATTGAGAGCTTGAACAGTCATATCTGAAAGAGTTTCAATGTCTTCAGCATCCACAACTGCGGGATCAAAATCAATTTTTACAACTTTTTTATCACCTGTTAAGGTAGCAGTTACGAGGTTTTGAGCAGAAGTCCCAACAAATTCTGTGGCAGCCAATTCAGCTTGGCTTTGCTCCATTTGTTTTTGAAGTTTTTGAGCTTGACGCATCATGTTTTGCATATTCATCATGGCGGTAGTTAGCTTCCTTTTCTTTTATTTTCCATTTTATTTTAACAATTTTAATTGGAAAAGTCTAATTAAAATTTCAGGATTGCTATATATATATATCAACCAATGGTTTAAGGTTTCTTTAAGCTTTCTATATTATTCTGAAGAACTCTATATTAACCGAGAGTTAATAATGCAAGGATTAGTTTTAAATGTTCAATGCATGAAATGCTCTCATCATCAGTTTCTAACTAGAGAGAACTAGTATTTATTTCAAGATAGTGCTAGATTATGATATAATACTAAAGAATGAGTTTTTAAAACAAACCAAAGGAGAATCAATATGATTTACGCTGGAATTTTAGCAGGTGGAACCGGCACGCGTATGGGTATCAGTAATTTACCTAAACAATTTCTTGAGTTGGGAGACCGCCCAATTCTAATCCATACAATTGAAAAATTTGTCCTAGAACCAAGTATTGAAAAAATTGTTGTTGGAGTTCATGGTGACTGGGTTACACATGCTGAAGATCTAGTTGAAAAATTCCTTCCACTTCACAAGGACCGCATCATCATTACAAAAGGTGGGGCTGATCGTAATTCTAGTATTGAAAAGATTATTGAAGCAATTGATGCTTACCGTCCACTAACAGAAGATGATATCGTAGTGACGCATGATTCGGTTCGTCCCTTTATCACACTTCGCATGATTCAAGACAATATCGCTCTTGCTCAAAAACATGATGCTGTTGACACTGTGGTTGAAGCGGTGGATACCATTGTTGAAAGTACAAATGGTCAGTTCATTACAGATATTCCAAATCGTGCTCATCTATACCAAGGACAAACTCCACAAACCTTCCGTTGTAAAGACTTTATTGACTTGTATGGTTCTTTATCAGCAGAAGAAAAAGAAATTTTAACAGATGCATGTAAGATCTTTGTCATTAAGGGTAAAGATGTAGCCTTGGCTAAGGGTGAATACTCAAATCTTAAAATCACAACAGTGACAGACTTGAAGATTGCTAAAAGCATGATTGAGAAAGACTAGAGACATGATTAATCAAATTTATCAACTGACAAAACCAAAGTTTATTAATATTAAATACCAGGAAGAAGAAATTGATCAAGAGAATCATATCCTCATCCGACCAAACTATATGGCTGTTTGTCATGCGGATCAGCGCTATTATCAAGGTAAACGAGATCCAAAAATTTTAGCCCAAAAACTACCTATGGCTATGATTCATGAATCTTGTGGTACAGTCATTTCTGACCCAACCGGTACCTACAAAGTTGGTCAGAAGGTTGTTATGATTCCAAATCAACCACCTATGCAAAGTGATGAGGAATTCTACGAAAATTACATGACTGGAACATATTTCCTTTCAAGTGGTTATGATGGGTTTATGCGAGAATTTGTATCTCTGCCTAAGGATCGTGTTGTATCTTACGAAGAAATCGAAGACACAGTTGCCGCCATTACAGAGTTTGTCAGTGTTGGCATGCATGCTATGAATCGTTTCATGACGATATCTCACAGCAGACGCCAACGAATTGCTGTCATTGGTGATGGAAGTTTAGCTTTTGTCATGGCTAATATTATTAACTATACTCTGCCTGAAGCTGAGATTATTGTTATCGGTCGTCACTGGGAAAAGTTAGAACTCTTCTCATTTGCAAAAGAGCTTTACATTACTGATAGTATTCCAGAAGATTTAAGTTTTGACCATGGTTTCGAATGCTGTGGTGGTGATGGATGCGGACCTGCTATTAATGACTTGATCCGTTACATCAAACCACAAGGGACCATTTTGATGATGGGTGTTAGTGAGTATAAGGTCAACATCAACACTCGGGATTCATTGGAAAAAGGCTTGTTACTAGTCGGATCTTCACGTTCAGGAAGAATTGACTTTGAAAATGCTATCCAAATGATGGAAATTAAAAAATTTGCCAATCGTTTGAAGAATATTATTTATCTAGAAGAACCAGTCAGAGAAATTAAAGATATTCACCGAGTTTTTGCAACTGACTTAAATACAGCATTTAAGACAGTCTTTAAGTGGGAAGTATAATGGAGGATTATTGTGAAGAAAATCGTTAAAGCAAAGATTGCTTCCTTATTGTCAGCTGACGAAGAAATTCAGAGCGTTGAACAATTGGGGGGGATGACCAATCAAAACTATTTGGTTAAGACAACCTCAAACCAGTACATCGTTAAGTTTTTCGGTAAAGGTACTGATAAATTAATCGATCGCCAGAATGAAAAGTACAATCTTGAGTTGTTGAAAGATTTAAAATTAGATGTAGAAAATTATCTTTTTGATATCGAAGCAGGTATCAAGGTTAATCAGTACATCGAAAATGCTGAGACACTTAATTTTAATACCATTAAAACTAAATTTGAAAAGATAGCTCCAATTTTACAAACGATTCATGCTTCTGGTAAAGAATTGAAAGGAGAGTTTGCTCCTTTTGAGGAAATTAAAAAATATGAATCATTGATTCAAGGGGAGATTTCTTATCCTAATTATGAAGCTGTCAGAAAGGCTGTATTTTCTCTGAAGGAAGAGCTTGAACAAATTGGAATTGATAAGAAATCATGTCATATTGATTTGGTTCCAGAAAACTTTATTGAAGGTCCAGACGGACATCTTTATCTAATTGATTGGGAATATTCTTCTATGAATGATCCTATGTGGGATTTGGCAGCCCTCTTCCTAGAATCTGAATTTACAAGTGCAGAAGAAGAAGACTTTTTAAGTCATTACGAGAGTGACAAGACTCCAGTTTCAAGGGAGAAAATTCGTATTTACAAAATCTTGCAAGATATCATTTGGAGTCTTTGGACTATTTACAAAGAAGAAAATGGTGCAGATTTCGGAGATTACGGAATCTCTCGTTACAATAGAGCAGTAAAAGAATTAGAGTCTGAAGGAGATTTAAATGAAAACTAAAAATGGAGTTTCTTTTGGGCTACTATCAGGTGTGTTCTGGGGATTAGGATTAACTATTAGTGCTTATATCTTTTCAATATTCACGGATTTATCGCCCTTTGTAGTAGCAGCAGCACACGATTTCCTAAGTATTTTTATCTTGTTAGGATATCTTCTAGTTAAGGAAGGCAGAGTTCGTTTTTCAATCTTCTTGAACATTCGAAATGTCAGTGTTATCATCGGAGCTTTACTAGCCGGTCCGATTGGTATGCAGGCCAATCTCTATGCGGTTAAGTATATTGGAAGTTCATTAGCTTCGTCAGTCTCAGCTATTTATCCGGCAGTCTCAGTCTTGCTTGCCTTCTTCTTTTTGAAGCACAAGATTTCCAAAAATACAATTTTTGGTATCTTTCTAATCATTGCTGGGATTATTGCTCAGACCTATAAAGCAGAGCAGGTTAATTCTTTCTACATAGGTATTCTATGTGCTTTGATTTGTGCTTTTGCTTGGGGAAGTGAAAGTGTTCTGAGCTCCTTTGCTATGGAAAGTGACCTCAGCGAAATTGAAGCTCTCTTGATTCGTCAAGTTACATCCTTCTTGTCTTATCTTGTTATTGTGCTTTTCTCGCATCACTCATTTGCAGAAGTGGCAAACGGCCAATTGTTTGGTCTATTAATTGTCTTTGCAGCATTTAATATGATTTCTTATCTTGCTTACTATATGGCTATCAATCGATTGCAACCAGCAAAAGCAACTGGTTTAAATGTCAGTTATGTAGTTTGGACTGTCCTGTTTGCAGCGATGTTCTTGGGGACACCTCTGACTGTCTTGACCATTATAACTTCATTTGTTGTAATGGCTGGTGTTTATATTATCATTAAAGAATAAAGGAGAAAACGCGTGAAAGCGATCATCTTAGCAGCGGGATTGGGAACTCGTTTACGTCCTATGACAGAAAATACTCCCAAAGCCTTGGTACAAGTCAATCAAAAACCTTTGGTTGAATATCAAATTGAATTTTTAAAAGAACGTGGTATTGATGATATTATCATCGTTGTAGGTTATTTGAAAGAACAGTTCGACTACCTCAAAGAGAAATACGGTGTTCGTTTGGTCTTCAATGATAAGTATGCTGATTACAACAACTTTTACTCTCTTTACTTGGTAAAAGAAGAGTTGGCTAATAGCTACGTTATCGATGCGGATAACTATCTTTTCAAGAATATGTTCCGTAATGACATCGAACGTTCAACTTATTTTAGTGTCTATCGTGAAGACTGTGATAATGAGTGGTTCCTAGTTTATGGGGATGACTTCAAAGTTCAAGATATCATTGTCGATAGTAAAAACGGACGCATCTTGAGTGGGGTATCGTTCTGGGATGCTCCAACAGCTGAGAAGATTGTAGGATTTATTAACCAAGCCTATGAGAGTGGCGAGTTTGTTGACCTTTACTGGGATAACATGGTTAAAGATAACATCAAAGAACTAGATGTTTATGTAGAGGAGTTAGAAGAAAATTCTATCTACGAAATTGACAGTGTCAAAGATTATCAAAAACTAGAAAAAATTCTTTCTTCGCAAAAATAAGCAACTTTTATGAACTGATACCTTACCTATTTTTACTTGACTTTTCATGTTTGATACAGTATACTAGTGAAAATTTAACCTTTAAGGGAAGTCCAGAGAGACTCACAAGGTGTCAGAGAAAAGAAGCTACAATGGAAACAAGTAAGCAGGTGTTTATTTGCCACTTTTGTGTAAATATCTTAACTGAAACCTTGCAATAGCAAGGTTTTTCTTTATCTGATCCCCTTAAAATTTAAGAAGGAAAAGTTATGAATCCAAATTGTAGAAAACGCATGGGTGCTATTCGCTTGGAAAATATGAAAGTGATTGATCAAGAGGAAATCGCACCAGCAATCTTTGAGCTAGTACTTGAAGGAGACATGGTTGAAGCTATGAAAGCTGGACAATTTCTTCATTTACGTGTACCTGATGATGCCCACCTCTTGCGTCGTCCAATTTCAATCTCATCCATAGATAAATCTAAGAAACAATGTCATCTGATTTATCGCATCGAAGGCTCTGGTACAGCTATCTTTTCAACCTTAAAATCTGGTGATAGCTTAGATGTTATGGGACCTCAAGGAAATGGCTTTGATTTGTCTGATTTAGACAAGCAGAATCGTGTTCTTCTAGTTGGTGGAGGAATCGGAGTACCACCCTTACTCGAAGTAGCTAAACAACTACATAAGAGTGGTGTGGAAATTACAACTGTTCTAGGATTTGCTACTAAAGATGCTGTCATTTTAGAAAGTGAATTATCCCAATACAGCAAAGTCTTTGTGACAACTGATGATGGTTCCTATGGTATCAAGGGAAATGTCTCAGTTATCATTAAGGAATTAGACACTGAATTTGACGCCATCTACTCTTGCGGTGCACCTGGTATGATGAAATATATCAATCAAACCTTTTACGACCACCCAAGAGCTTATCTATCTTTAGAATCGCGTATGGCCTGCGGCATGGGGGCTTGCTATGCTTGTGTCCTAAAAGTTCCAGATAGTGAAACAGTTAGTCAACGTGTCTGTGAAGATGGGCCTGTATTTAAAACAGGAACAGTTGTTTTATAAGGAGAATATCATGACTACAAATCGATTACAAGTTTCTCTGCCTGGCTTAGAGTTAAAGAATCCTGTCATTCCCGCATCAGGTTGTTTTGGTTTTGGTCAAGAGTATGCTAAATACTATGATTTAGACCTATTAGGTTCTATCATGATTAAAGCTACAACCCTTGAACCACGATTTGGTAATCCAACACCTCGAGTGGCAGAAACACCTGCTGGTATGCTCAATGCCATTGGTTTGCAGAATCCTGGTTTAGATGTCGTTCTCTCTGAGAAATTACCTTGGCTTGAAAGAGAATACCCAAATCTCCCTATTATCGCCAATGTTGCTGGATTTTCAAAACAAGAATACGCAGCCGTTTCTCATGGAATTTCAAAGGCAACTAATGTAAAAGCCATCGAGCTCAATATCTCATGTCCAAACGTTGATCATGGAAATCATGGACTTTTAATTGGACAGGACCCTGAGTTGGCTTATGATGTGGTAAAGGCAGCTGTTGAGGCTTCTGATGTACCCGTTTACGTTAAATTAACACCAAGTGTGACTGACATTGTAACTATTGCTAAGGCAGCAGAGGATGCTGGAGCTAGTGGACTCACCATGATTAATACCCTTGTTGGTATGCGTTTTGACCTCAAAACTAGAAAGCCAATCATTGCAAATGGGACAGGGGGTATGTCTGGACCAGCAGTCTTTCCAGTAGCTCTCAAATTGATCCGTCAAGTAGCCCAATCTACCAATCTACCAATCATTGGTATGGGAGGAGTTGATTCAGCTGAAGCTGCTATAGAAATGTACTTAGCTGGAGCGTCAGCTATTGGTGTTGGAACAGCAAACTTTACCAATCCATATGCCTGTCCAGATATTATCGAAAATCTGCCAAAAGTTATGGAAAAGTATCAAATCGAAAGTCTGGAACAACTTAGGAAAGAAGTGAAGAGTAGCTTATAGTCTTTTTAAATTCGTAATGTTTTGAATGCCTTCTTCTTTTTGGTATAATATGACTATGATTGTAACAATACCTATAAAAACTGAAAAAGACATTGCAACACCAGGACCGACTGTCCTAGTATTAGGATATTTTGATGGTATCCACCTAGGACATCAAAAATTATTTAGCATTGCTGGTGAAATTGCTGCAAAGAAAAGATTAAGCGTTGCTTTAATTACCTTTCATGAATCACCGAAGTTAACATTAAAACCCTATTCACCAGAAAATTTACTTCATATCCTGAATGCAGAAGAACGTGAACGAAAGTTTAAACGAGCTGGGGTCGAAAATCTTTATTTAATGGATTTTTCAAGTCGTATTGCCAATATGACCGCTCGAGAGTTTGTAGATACCTTTGTCAAAGAAGTCAAAGCAGATACCATTGTAGTAGGATTTGATTATAGTCTTGGTTCTGATAGAAAATCAGCTGAAGATTTAAAAGAAATCTTTGATGGAGAAGTAGTCGTAGTACCACCTGTAGAAGATGAAAAAGGAAAGATTAGCTCTACTCGCATTCGACAAGCTATTCTAGAAGGGAATGTGAAAGAAGCTGGTCAATTGCTTGGTGGCCCACTTCCAACAAGAGGAATTGTTGTACATGGCAATGCTCGTGGCCGTACAATTGGATATCCTACTGCAAATCTCGTGCTTTTGGACCGCACTTATATGCCAGCAGATGGTGTCTATACTGTTGATATTGAAATCAAACGAAAACTCTATAGAGGAATGGCCAGTGTCGGAAAGAACGTAACCTTCGATGGAGAGGAAGAGCGTTTTGAAGTGAATATCTTTGATTTTGATGAAGATATTTATGGAGAGACTGTGACCGTCTATTGGTTAGATCGTATCCGAGATATGGTAAAATTTGACAGTGTTGAACAACTGGTCAAACAACTTGAAGAAGATGAAAAAGCTGCAAGAAAATAAAAATGAAGCTCGAATGAAAGTTCGAGCTTTTTATTTTTGTAAAAATCTTATAAAAACTAGGATCAAAGATGAGATATGGATTTAAGTCTGATATAATTTTATTAAGGGACTAAAGGAGATTATAATGTTTAAAGAAAAAAGAAATAAAGGCTTTACTGCAGTTCTTTTGATTTCAATCGTATTTTTCTCACTCGCTACTATATCTGGATTCCTAGGTCAGATTCATAAGAAACCTACAGAGAGGTTTGCAGATACGACTGATACTGGAAAAGAAGTTACTATGTCAGTCTACGGTATCTATCCTGAACCTGTTGGTGAAGTTGACGGTGGAACAGTTGTTTATATTGTGCAATATAGTAACGAAGGTGAAGGAAAATTTGCTGTAGTTGAATCTAAAGTGAAAGATGAGTCAATCAATAAACTTCTTGAGAATGCAGATAGTCTTGCTGATAATCCTGGAACACTCACAGGTATTCAGTTAGAACCCCTCACTAATACCAATTTTATCAATACTTCGAAAAATACCAAGATTATAAATCTTGACGAGTTTATTAGTTCGCTACTTCCTGCTAAATCAGTTGTTGCACGAAATATGAATACAAGAATCTATCTCAGTCTCAGTGAATATTCTCGAGACAGCCTGAGCTATATTTTTGGTATTGTGATTTTCTCTGGTATGGGATTAATGACCTTAGTCGCAGCCTTTATCATACGAAAGAAAACAATTGATTCGTTCAAAGAGATTTATCGTTTGTATCCTGAATTAGAAGGAAATCTTGAACTACTTGAAACACAAGCTGATTTTTATGAACAGGACTTGAAAGTTATTCTATATCAAAATCATCTTATTACTTATTATAAGGGGACACAAGCCGTCGATCTCAGAGATGTTTGGAGGATCTATTTAGTACGTACAAGTTATAGCCGTTTTACAACAGTTTATCAGTTTGTATATACTCGAAAGGATAGTTCTAAGAAGTATAGCCTAACTATTCGAAATACTAATAGAGTAGAAGAGCAATTAGAAGAATTCTGGCAACTCCTTCCGAAAAAGTTTCCAGAAATAAATATTGGTAATTTATAAGAAAGCATCTTTTATAGATGCTTTTTCTTTTGGTAAAATTTTGGAAAAAAAGTGAATTTATAACTTGACATCTTAAATTTTAAGGAGTAGAATGTTTACTAGTTAATTAAATGGTTAAACACTAGTTAAGGAGTTGTGATGAAAAAAAGAAGTGTCCTATGGCTTATGCTTGCCTTCTTTGCTCTCGTTTTAGGAGCTTGTGGACAAAATGCTGGTCAAGACAATAGTAATGAAACAAAGGGGATGAAGATTGTGACAAGTTTTTATCCTGTCTATGCCATGGTCAAAGAGGTTTCGGGTGACCTAAATGATGTTCGGATGATTCAATCTAGTTCTGGTATTCATTCCTATGAACCATCCGCAAATGATATTGCAGCTATTTATGATGCGGATATTTTCATCTATCATTCACACACCTTAGAATCATGGGCAGGAAGTTTAGACCCAAGTCTGCAAAAATCTAAGGTAAAAGTCATAGAAGCGTCTGATGGTATGACCTTGGAGCGCGTGCCTGGCTTGGAAGATATGGAAGCCGGAAATGGTGTTGATGAGAAGACCTTGTACGACCCTCACACTTGGCTTGATCCCGAAAAAGTTGCAGAAGAAGCACAAATTATTGCTGACAAGTTATCCGAACAGGACAGTGCTAACAAGGAAACTTATCAGAAAAATGCGCAAAACTTCAGTGCAAAAGCTCATGACTTAACCAAGAAATACCAGCCAATCTTTGAAAATGCTGATCAAAAGACTTTTGTGACGCAACACACAGCTTTTTCTTATTTAGCAAAACGATTTGGTCTAAATCAACTTGGTATTGCAGGAATATCTCCTGATCAAGAACCAAGCCCAAGACAATTGACTGAAATCCAAGAATTTGTAAAAACTTATAAGGTCAAAACCATCTTTACAGAGAGTAACGCTTCATCAAAGGTGGCTAATACACTTGTCAAATCAACAGGTGTGACTCTTAAAACTCTAAATCCTTTAGAGGCAGATCCACAAAATGACAAGTCTTATTTGGAAAATCTAGAAGAAAATTTGTCAGTTTTAGCACAAGAATTGAAATGAGGAGTTTATGAAAGTTAATAAAAAATATTTAGCAGGTTCTGCAGTTGTCTTTGCCTTAAGTGTCTGCGCTTACGCTTTAAATCAACATCAAGCACCTGAGAAAAAAGAAAGCAATCGTGTATCATATGTTGATGGAAAAGAATCTGAAGCTAAGAAAAATGAATCTCTGACACCGGACCAAGTTAGCAAGAAGGAAGGAATAGAAGCTGAGCAGATTGTTACTAAGATTACAGACCAAGGATATGTGACTTCACACGGCGACCATTTTCATTTTTACAATGGTAAGGTACCATATGATGCCATCTTTAGCGAAGAGTTAGTCATGAAAGATCCAAACTATCAGTTGAAAGATGAAGATATTATCAATGAGATTAAGGGTGGCTACATTATCAAGGTGGATGGGAAGTACTATGTCTACTTGAAAGATGCTAGTCATGCAGATAATATTCGTAGCAAAGAGCAAATTGAGCGCCAAAAACAAGAACATACTTCAGATCAAAGTAGTGTAAGCACAGAAGTTCTTGCTGCTAGAGCACAAGGTCGATACACAACCGACGATGGGTATGTCTTTAATCCTGCGGATATCATAGAGGATACAGGTGATGCATTTATCGTTCCTCACGGAGGTCATTATCATTACATTCCTAAGAGTGATCTGTCAGCGGGTGAATTAGCTGCCGCAAAGGCTTATTTATCTGGCAATAGTTCAGCTCTCAGTCAACCCTTGTCACTGACACCGAATAATGGTGTTTCTGCAGCAGATGATGGTTATGTCTTTAACCCTAATGATATTGTCAGAGATACTGGCGATGCTTATATCGTACGACATGGGGACCACTATCACTATATCCCTAAATCATCTCTTAACAATCATCAAGCACAATCTAACACTCCAAACTTAGAAAGTCCTTCTAATTCTACACCAAATAATCCGTTACCACATGTTCACCATGAAGAAGAGGAACACGATCATGGTTTTGATGCAAATAGAATTATAAGTGAAGATTCAGAAGGTTTTGTCATGAGTCATGGTGATCACAATCATTACTTCTTTAAGAAAGATTTGACACCTGAGCAAATCAAGGCAGCACAAGATCATTTGAAAGCTAAGTCACCAGTGACACCAAGTCCAAGTCATGAGGACCATGATGAAGATGAGCATGACCACCATCATGGTGAAGACCATGATCACGGCTTTGCAGTTGATCGAGTGATCAGTGAAGATGATAAAGGATTTGTAGTTTCACATGGAGATCATGCACATTATTTCTTTAAAAAAGATTTGTCAGCAGAGCAGATAAAGGCAGCTCAAGAACATTTACATGGGCATAGCCAAACAGAAGTTCCAAAAGATAATCATAACACTCCTAAAGAGAATGAAGTGAAACACGAGCATCATGAAGATGAACATGATCATGGCTTTGCAGCTGAGCGAGTGATTAGTGAGGATGAGCAAGGTTTTGTGGTTTCACATGGAGACCATGCCCACTATTTCTTTAAGAAAGATTTGTCGAAAGAGCAGATTAAGGCGGCGCAGGAACATTTACATGGACACCATCAGGCAGAGCCTGTAAAACCTCTTGCCAAGACTGTTGAAAGTTTCTCTCGAGATGCCAGCGATGAAGAAAAGATGGCTTATATCTCTAAAACCTATGGTGTTCCGCTTGAAGCGATCCGAATTTCAAATGGATTCTTTGTATTCGGAAATCCAGACCAGGCTTATGACCCAACTCACATTCACCCTTACGCCGTTCGTAAGGAACACGTTCGTATTCCGCTTCAAACAGGTGATGCAGAGCTTGATTTCCTAAACGAACTCTATACAACTGCTCTACGTGATGGAGTCTCTCCTTATAGCTTGCAGGTTGAAAATGGTAGCTTTGTTATCCCTCATGGCGACCACAACCACTATATTAAAGTTCAAACCAAGGGCTATGAAGTGGCTCTAAAAAACAAAATACCTGCCTTGCAATCTAACTACCAACCAGGTGCATTTGATGAAACGACTGTTCAAAACAAGGTTGAACAACTTCTAGCAGAAAGTCGTGAAGTTTACAAGGATAAACCTATTTTACAAAGACAAATTGAGCTTGCCTTAGGTCAATTCTCTGAAAATATGAAGAAGCTTTCAACCAATTCTACAGCTGGCTATCTGGCTGCTTTAGATCTCTTTGACAAACAGTATATTCACATTGACTCAAGTGTCAAACCAACAGAAATCAGTCCTTTAGACAAGAAATATCAAGCTTTAGTAGATAAGATTAATACCTTAGACACAGATGCTTACGGACTTCCTAAGAAGGATTTATTGACTCAGCTTCAAGAAAATAAACTAGCCCAAGATGAAGCAGGTTTAGATTCAGTTGAAGCTAAGCTACAAGCTTTGCAAGATTTTAATGACCGTACTGGAGTTACAACAGTCGAGTACATTAAGTATTTCTATCAACATTTATCTGATAATCACTTAAATGACACTCTTAGAAATAAAATTGCTAACTTAACTTGGACACTTTATCAATCACAATCCTTCCTTAAGGCGACTGACTTGAACAAACTATTCCCAGAAATCTATCAAACAAAACTGGAAGTTGAAGAAGCTCTGAAGAATGAACCTGTTACAAGTAAGCCTTCTGAAACGATTTTAGATACAGAAAAAGTGGATGGCCATAGTGCTAAAACAGCAGTCTATGAGTTCTTGAAAGGTTTGTATGATGATATTAAGCCTGAGGAACAAAGCAATCATGTTCGAAAAGCTCAAGTAGAAGGACTCTTAACGAAAGCTGAAGAATTAGTTGCTCAAGTCAAAGAAGAAGGCGTAAAAGCTTCACTCGCTGACGAGGTGAAAAACCTGAAAGCTGCTCTAGATAAAGACGATGCAGACCTTGATGAACTAAACACACAAGTCCAAGATCTTATAAAACGTATTTCACAAACCATTCAGACTGAACGTGAGAATGCTAATCAAGACCCAGAGGTTTTGCTTCTCTATCAAAAATTATATAATGGAGTCCTTGCCCTACATACTTATTTGGAAATGAATAATGGTTCTGATGCGGACTTTGAAAAAGTGGATGCTTTGTTTGATAAATTATCAGCTGCAAGTAAAGACAAGCAAGCTCTTCTAGCTCTTGCGCAAGAAATTGTCTCATTAAATCAGGAATTTCAATCTAAAGTCAAGCCAGTTGAAGTTAACACCGAAACAGCCAATAAAGAAACAAACGATAAACAAGCTGAGTCAACCTTAACTCCTGCAACTACATCTTCAGAAACAAGAGAAAAAGTAGCAGAATAACAAAAAGTTCAGTCAACTACCGTGTCAAAAGTAGATGCTGATAAAAAAAGAGGTCGGGAATTTTTTCCCGATCTCTTTAGTCTTTATAAGCTACAATGCCAATGATTGTATCAACTGCACGCTCCATAGTTTGAAGGCTGACATATTCAAAACGTCCATGCATATTTTCACCACCAGCGAAGATATTTGGAGTTGGAATTCCCATAAAAGAAATTTTAGAACCGTCTGTTCCTCCACGGATAGGCTCGATAATAGGAGTAATATCAAGATTTTCCATCACTGCTTTAGCAATAGTGATTGGAGTCATATCCTTTTCGATAACTTCTTTCATGTTGTAGTATTGGTCTGTCAAAGTCAAGGTTACACGATCACTACCAAGTTCTTGGTTCATCTTATCAGCAATAGCTTGCATGGCAACCTTACGCGCTTCAAAGGTTTCTTTTTCAAAATCGCGAATGATGTAGCTAGCACGCGCTTCCTCGACAGTTCCGGTTACATCCATGAGATGGTAGAAACCTTGGTAACCCTCAGTCAACTCAGGTCGGTCACCAGCTGGGAGTTGATTGTGGAAGTCGATGGCTAACTGGAGAGCGTTGACCATTTGTCCTTTAGCTGTTCCTGGGTGAACATTACGGCCTTGGAAGTGAAGTTCAGCTCCTGCAGCAGAGAAGGTTTCATACTGCAATTCACCTAGAGGTCCACCGTCAACTGTATAAGCAAAGTCAACATTGAAGTCTTCTGCATCAAATTTATTAGCACCAACACCGATTTCTTCATCAGGACCAAAGCCAACACGGATTTCACAGTGTTTAATCTCAGGATGAGCAGTCAAGTATTCGATAGCGGTCATGATTTCAGCGATACCAGATTTGTCATCAGCCCCGAGCAAAGTAGTTCCATCAGTAGTAATCAAGGTTTGTCCTGGATATTTCTCTAAGCTCTTAAAATCTGCTGGATCAAGCTTGAAACCAGAATTGCCAAGCTCGATAACACCACCGTCGTAGTTTTCAATAACTTGTGGATTGACACCTTCAGCATTAAAATCAGCTGTATCCATGTGAGAGATAAAACCGATCTTACGAGTCAAACTTGGGTCGTTGGCTGGTAAGGTTCCGATAGCAAAACCGTTTGGTAGGTAGTAAACATTTTGCAAACCAACACGTTTCATCTCAGGGATGAGGACATTAGTTGCGAAGTCTACTTGACTTTGGGTACTTGGTGTAGTGGTTGAATGTTCGTCAGAACGAGTATTGACTTTGACATAAGTCAAAAAACGCTCCAACAATGTTGGATATTTCATCGTAACTCCTTTTTTCCTTCTTTTAAAACCATTGTATCATAGAAAGAAGAGAAAAACAAAAGTCAGAAGGGAGGTAACATTCTTATGTTAGCGTTTACTTATGGCTGTTTTAGTGATACAATAAAAAAGATAAAAATATCACAAGGATGCAGAGATGAAAAAAGCGATTTTAATGATGACATTTGGTTCCCCAGAAGAGATTACCTTTGAAGGAGTAGCCGACTTTTTTACTAACATTCGTCGTGGAGTTCGACCTCAAGATCACGAGATTCAAACACTTTATGATAATTATGTTCGAATTGGAGGAACTCCACTACAAAAAATTACCCGTGAAGAAGTTGCCTTAGTAGAAGCTAGATTGGGAAATGAATATAGTGTCTATTTTGCCAATAAATTTTCAACTCCCTTTATTCCAGACGTGATTCGGCAAATGGAAGCAGATGGAATTGAAAAGTGTATTTGCTTGATTTTGGAGCCACACTATTCCTTTTACTCTGTCATGGGTTATGAAAAGTTTTTGGAAAGCAAACAAATTCAGTTTTTAGTTATTAAGGACTGGTATCAAGAAGAAGCCCTATTAAACTATTGGACAGATGAAATTGCTAAGATTTTAAAAGAAAAGGTGAAAAAGGATAGCTTTAAAGTCATCTTCTCTGCCCACAGTGTGCCCATTTTTGCCTTGGATTTTGGTGATCCCTATATCGACCAGATTTTCGAAAATAGCAAGTTAATTGCTGAGAAATTAGACTTAAATCCAGACCAATATACCAACACTTGGCAGAGTGAAAGTGATATTGGTATTCCTTGGATTAAACCAGATGTTCTGGAATATCTTAGAGAACAGGAAGAACATCCAGAGCATTATATTTTTGTACCTATTAGTTTTATTAGTGAGCACATTGAAGTTTTGTTTGATAATGATGTGGAATGTTATGATTTATGTCAGGAATTGGGTGTGAACTACCATCGTCCACCAATGCCAAATACAGATTCTCGTTTGATTGATGCCTTGGGCAATATTATTCGAGCTAATGAACATAAAGAATTTAGAGAATTCCTCCCAGAAGAAGAAACTTTTGATGAATTAGTCCCTTCGGAGGAAACTAAGGATATTTTAGATGAATCACAAGACTTACAAATGCCAGAATTTGTTAAAAAATTAATTGAGAAAAAAGGTCGTGAAAATGTCAAGATGCCTTATTTAATCAAAAAAATGCTTGAAAAAGCTGGCAAATTACCTAAAGACTAAGTGAAAATAGAAAAGAACTGGTAAATTTTGTTTCAAATATCTGCTAAGGCATGATATAACTTAGAACGTGAAAGAAAAGGCGGTGGGACAGAAATCGATAGACAAAGTCTTGATTTCGTAGTCCCAGCCCCGCGAGGATGATTAGGAACTTTTTGGAGTCTAAAAGACGAACAAAAAGTTCAATAAGCTACCGCGTCAAATTATGATTGATAATAAAAAGTGAGGTCGGGAACTTTTTGTCCCAACCTCTTTTTAGGTGACTAACATTTTCTAAACTAGTTTTTTCTTATTTTCCTAAACAGAATTGGCTGAACAATTGAGTAATGAGTTCATCTGGCGCTGCATCACCGGTGATTTCCCCAAGAATTTCCCAAGTACGTGTCAAATCAACTTGAAGTAAATCAACTGGCATGCCCAGTTCAAGACCTTTGTTAACTGCTTGCAGACTTTCAACTGCCTTTTCAATTAATGAAATATGACGGGCATTGGATAGGTAGGTTGCATCCTGTTCGACCAAGCCAGCATTTTCAAAGAAGAGGTTATTGATGCGCTCTTCAATCTTATCGATGTTTTGATTTTTAAGGACTGAAATACGGATGACATCTTCAGGAAGTTCCTGAGTTTCAATAGCCTCAGGTAGGTCAGTTTTGTTCAGTAGGATGATACGGTTGGTATCTTGGCTGATTTCAAGAAGTTGTCGGTCCTGAGCAGTAAGAGGTTCACTAGCGTTCAGTACTAGTAGTACCAAGTCAGCTTCCTTGAGGGCTTTCTTGGAGCGTTCAACACCGATTTGCTCGACAATATCATCCGTTTCACGAATACCTGCAGTATCAATCAATTTCAGTGGAACACCGTTGATATTGACGTATTCTTCAATGACGTCTCGAGTTGTCCCTGCAATATCAGTTACAATGGCCTTATCTTCGCGCAAGAGGTTATTGAGTAGGCTAGACTTCCCAACGTTGGGGCGACCAATGATGGCAGTTGAAATCCCTTCACGGAGGATTTTACCTCGGCGTGCTGTTTTTAGAAGATTGGTCAATAATCGTTCAAATTCTAAAGTCTTTTCACGGACAACAGCAGTAGTAGCTTCTTCCACATCGTCATACTCAGGGTAGTCGATATTGACTTCGACTTGTGCCAGAGTATTGAGAATCTCTTGGCGCGTATTGTTAATAAGATCAGATAGTGAACCATCTAGTTGTTTGACCGCAATATTCATGGCCTTGTCTGTCTTGGCACGGATGATATCCATAACAGCTTCAGCTTGAGTCAAGTCGACACGACCGTTCAAGAAGGCACGCTTGGTAAATTCACCAGGCTCTGCCATTCGAGCACCTTCACGGATAGCTAGCTGGAGAATTTCATTAGTTACGGCGATTCCACCGTGGGTATTAATTTCAATAATGTCCTCACGAGTGAAGGTCTTTGGAGACTTCATAGCTCCCACCATAACCTCATCCATGACCTTACCTGTCTGTGGGTCAACGATGTGGCCGTAGTTAAGTGTATGGCTGTCAACCTTACTCAAGTCCTTGCCTTTAAAAATTTTCTGCGCAATGGCAAAACTATCCGTTCCGCTTAAACGAACAATCCCAATAGCCCCTTCACCAAGCGGTGTCGAGATTGCTGCGATGGTATCAAATTCACGTGTAATCATTTCATTTCCTTTTTACAATTTATATACAAATATCATTTAAAATTGTAACAAAATATAGCGTTTTATTCAACGAATGCCACTTATAAAGAAAAGCCTAAGCAGATTGCTTAAGCTTTATTTAGTGCGCATTTCACCTTGTGGGAAATAAGTTCCTTCAGGCATATCGTTAATAATAACGTGAACAGCTGACTGAGGTGCTCCTGTGTTACGAACAACAGCTTCTGTAACTTCCTTAGCTAGGGCTTTCTTTTGCTCTAGCGTGCGTCCTTCAAATAAATCGATGCGTACAAATGGCATAATTGCGTCCTCCACTAGTTATTTGATTTCTTCTATTTTACCACATTTTGCCATTTAAAGCTTTGAGAAATTATGGTATACTAGAATGTAGCAAAAAATTAGAAATGGACGTGAAATAGAAGCATGGCACAGTTGTATTATCGTTATGGGACCATGAATTCAGGTAAGACGATTGAGATTCTCAAGGTAGCCTATAACTATGAGGAGCAAGGAAAAGGAGTTGTGATTATGACTTCAGCTCTGGATACACGTGACGGTGTCGGTTATGTCTCTAGTCGCATTGGAATGAAAAGACCAGCAATTGCCATTGACGAAACAACAGATATCTTTGGGTTTATCCGGGATTTGCCTGAAAAGCCTTACTGTGTGCTTGTTGATGAAGCTCAATTTCTAAAACGTCATCATGTTTACGATTTAGCTCGTGTTGTCGATGAGTTAGATATACCTGTTATGGCATTTGGTTTGAAGAATGACTTTCGCAATGAGCTGTTTGAAGGTTCCAAACACCTCTTGCTTTTAGCAGATAAGATTGATGAGATTAAGACCATTTGTCAGTATTGCAAGAAAAAAGCGACTATGGTTTTGCGTACGCAGGACGGACTGCCTGTTTATGATGGTGAACAAATCCAGATTGGTGGAAATGAAACCTATATCTCAGTTTGCCGTAAGCATTATTTTGCCCCTGAAATCAATAAGGAGAATAACACAGAATGAATATCTATGATCAACTACAAGCTGTAGAAGACCGTTATGAAGAATTAGGAGAATTGCTGAGTGACCCTGATGTCGTTTCAGATACCAAGCGTTTCATGGAGCTTTCAAAAGAAGAGGCTTCAACTCGTGACACAGTAACAGCCTACCGTGAGTACAAACAAGTCCTTCAAAACATCGTCGATGCTGAAGAAATGATTAAAGAATCAGGCGGAGATGCGGACTTGGAAGAAATGGCCAAGCAAGAGCTCAAAGATGCCAAGGCTGAAAAAGAAGAGTATGAAGAAAAATTGAAAATCTTGCTCCTTCCAAAGGATCCAAACGATGATAAGAACATCATCCTTGAAATCCGTGGAGCTGCTGGTGGAGATGAGGCAGCACTTTTTGCTGGTGACCTTCTAACAATGTACCAAAAGTATGCTGAAGCGCAAGGCTGGCGCTTTGAAGTTATGGAAGCCTCAATGAACGGTGTTGGTGGTTTTAAAGAAGTAGTTGCCATGGTTTCTGGTCAGTCAGTGTACTCTAAACTCAAGTATGAGTCTGGTGCTCACCGTGTACAGCGTGTCCCTGTGACAGAAAGTCAAGGTCGTGTGCATACCTCAACAGCGACTGTCCTTGTCATGCCTGAAGTCGAAGAAGTAGAATACGATATTGATCCAAAAGACCTTCGTGTGGATATCTACCACGCATCTGGTGCTGGTGGACAGAACGTCAACAAAGTTGCGACAGCTGTCCGTATTGTTCACTTACCAACCAATATCAAGGTTGAAATGCAGGAAGAACGTACCCAGCAGAAAAACCGTGAGAAGGCTATGAAGATCATCCGTGCGCGTGTTGCTGACCACTTTGCACAGATTGCCCAAGACGAGCAGGACGCTGAGCGTAAGTCTACTATCGGTACTGGTGACCGTTCTGAACGTATCCGTACTTATAACTTCCCACAAAACCGTGTGACGGACCACCGTATCGGCTTGACTTTACAAAAACTTGATACAATTCTAGCTGGTAAACTAGATGAAGTTGTAGATGCTTTGGTTCTTTTTGACCAAACACAAAAATTGGAAGAATTAAACAAATAATGAAATTAGCTCAAATATTTAAAGATTTTGAGGAAAAGTTGATAGCACAAGGAGAGGAAGCAGAAAGCCTCTCTTTTGTCTATCGTAGTCTAAAAAATCTATCTTTTACAGACTTTGTCTTTGCCCTTCAGCAAGAAGTCACTGATGAAGATTACAAATTTGTAGAGGATATTTACATCAAGCTAGCTAGCCACATACCTGCCCAGTACATCATCGGTCATGCTGAATTCTATGGGATGCAGTTAAAAGTAGATGAGCGAGTCTTGATTCCTCGACCAGAGACAGAAGAGTTAGTGAAACTCATTTTGACTGAAAATCCTGAGAAAAATCTCAAGGTACTTGATATCGGAACAGGAAGCGGAGCGATAGCCCTTGCTTTAGCGAAAAATAGACCAGATTGGTCAGTTACGGCTGCAGATATTTCACAGGATGCTTTAGACTTATCATTGGAGAATGCTTACGCTCAAAATCTAAATCTCTCTTTTATCAAATCTGACTGTTTCTCCGAAATTTCTTCAAAATATGATATAATTGTATCCAATCCACCATACATTTCTCGAGCAGATGAAACAGAGGTTGGTTTGAATGTTTTGCATTCAGAACCACATTTGGCACTTTTTGCTGACGAGGATGGTCTCGCAATCTATCGCAAAATCGCGGAAGGTTCCAAAGACTATCTAACTGATGGTGGTAAGATTTATCTTGAAATTGGCTACAAACAAGGTCAAAGTGTACCCGCTCTCTTTATGGAAAATCTTCCAGAGAAACGAGTTCGTACTCTGAAAGACCAATTTGGTCAAGATAGGATGGTTGTCATTGATGATGGAGAAAATTAAGCAAGAGTTGGAAAAAGGTGGAGCTGTAGTTTTGCCGACAGAAACAGTTTATGGTCTCTTTGCAAAAGCGCTAGATAAAAAAGCTGTTAATCTTGTCTACCAGCTTAAACGTCGTCCAAGAGACAAGGCACTTAATCTTAATGTCGCTCATCTAGACGATATTTTGAACTTTTCTAAGAATCAGCCACCTTATTTACAAAAACTTGTTGATAGTTTTCTTCCTGGTCCATTGACCATTATCCTAGAAGCTAATGACAAGGTCCCTTACTGGGTTAATTCAGACTTGACGACTGTTGGATTTCGCATGCCGAGTCATCCCGTCACTCTAGAATTGATTCGTGAGTTTGGTCCCTTAATCGGCCCGTCTGCAAATATTTCAGGACATACAAGTGGAGTTAGCTTTAAAGAAATTTTAAAAGACTTAGGACAAGAGGTTCTGGGAATAGAAGATGATGCTTTTTTAACAGGTCAAGATTCGACTATTATAGACTTATCTGGCAGCAAGGTGAAGATTCTACGCCAAGGATCAATTAAACAAGAAGATATTCTTGCCAAGATACGTGAAATTTCTTTTGAAGAGGTATGATATGCTACGTTATTTGAAAGCGACAGATGTCGAAACAATTTGTGTCATTAACAAAGAAGCGCTAGGTTATGCTTTTAGTCCAGAGGAAACGGCTGGTCAACTAGCTAAGTTGACACAAGACTCCCATCACTTCCTACTTGGTTTTGAGGATTCAATTAGCCATGACTTACTTGGTTATGTTCATGCTGAGGTTTATGAATCCCTTTATTCAAAACCAGGTTTTAATATCCTAGCTTTAGCTGTTTTACCTCAAACACAAGGTAAAGGAATCGGTAAAACTTTGCTTGAAGGATTAGAACAGGAAGCAGAAAAACGTGGCTATAACTTTATTCGCTTAAATTCTGCAGACCATCGTACAGGTGCGCATGCATTTTATGAAAGAGTTGGTTATACCTGCGATAAAATGCAGAAACGATTCATTAAATTAATAAAAGGAGAAGACCTATGATTTTTGACAAAGATGATTTTAAAGCCTATGACGCGGATCTTTGGAATGCCATTGCCAAAGAAGAGGAACGCCAACAAAATAATATTGAATTAATCGCTTCAGAGAACGTAGTTTCTAAGGCTGTTATGGCTGCTCAAGGGTCTATCTTGACTAATAAATACGCCGAAGGTTATCCAGGACGTCGTTATTACGGTGGTACAGATGTAGTAGATGTTATCGAAACTCTAGCTATTGAACGTGCGAAAGAAATCTTTGATGCTAAATTTGCCAATGTCCAACCTCACTCAGGAAGTCAAGCCAACTGTGCAGCTTACATGGCTTTGATTGAGCCAGGTGATACGGTCATGGGGATGGATTTGGCAGCAGGCGGGCACTTGACTCACGGAGCTCCTGTAAGCTTCTCTGGTCAAACCTACAACTTTGTTTCTTATAGTGTTGATCCTGAGACCGAACTTTTAGACTTTGACGCCATCTTGAAACAAGCTCAAGAAGTGAAACCCAAACTAATCGTAGCAGGGGCTTCAGCCTATTCTCAAATTATTGATTTTTCAAAATTCCGTGAAATTGCTGATGCTGTTGGTGCTAAACTCATGGTAGATATGGCTCATATTGCCGGCTTGGTTGCTGCTGGTCTTCACCCAAGCCCGGTGCCATACGCACATATCACAACTACAACGACCCACAAAACCCTTCGTGGGCCACGCGGTGGTTTGATTTTGACCAATGATGAAGACTTAGCTAAGAAGATTAATTCTGCTATTTTCCCGGGTATCCAAGGTGGTCCTTTAGAGCATGTTGTTGCTGCTAAGGCTGTTGCCTTCAAAGAAGTCTTGGATCCAGCCTTCAAAGAATATGCTGCTAAGGTCATCAAGAACAGTAAGGCTATGGCTGAAGTATTCCTGAAAGATCCTGATTTCCGTATTATCTCTGGTGGCACTGAAAACCACCTCTTCCTAGTGGATGTTACTAAGGTTGTAGAAAGTGGAAAAGTAGCTCAAAACTTGCTGGATGAAGTTAATATTACCCTAAATAAGAACTCTATCCCTTATGAAACCTTGTCACCATTTAAGACTAGTGGTATTCGTATTGGAGCGGCAGCAATTACTGCTCGTGGCTTTGGTGAAAAAGAAAGTCGTCAAGTTACTGAACTTATTATTAAAGCCCTTAAGAATGCAGAAAACGAAGCTGTCTTAGAAGAAGTGAGAAGTGCAGTCAGAACCTTGACGGATGCCTTCCCATTATACGAGGACTAATATTTTATGGATATTTATATTAAGAAAGCCATTATCCATCAGTTCAGTCCTGATGACACAGAGTTGTTCCTAGCGGATAAGTTTCTCAATATCACTCCAAAAATAGAGGAATACTTGCGTAAAAAAGTGGAGCGTGTGTATTCTGATGATGCTAAAACTGGTATTTTTGAAGAGGATAACCCATTTTTCAACAACATTACAGAAGATTTAATGAAAACATCTGTGACGATTGCCAATCTTTGGAAAGAGGAATTCTCTGTATCTGAAAATCAAAAGACAAACGATTTAGTCTTTGTACAGTTTTCAAAAGAAGGAGTGGGACACTTTGCCTTCCTTCGAATTGCATTGCGAGAAACCTTAACACACCTAGGTGGTGAAGTTGATAATCCAATCAAACTGACTCAGAATAATCTACCAGGTTTTGGTACTGGAGCTGATGAAGCCCTTGTGGTTAATCTTCAAAACCGCAAGTATCACCTGATTGAAAAACGGATCAAGTACAATGGAGCCTTTTTAAACTATTTTTCTGAGAATCTTATTCAAGCTCAACCAAAGATTTCACCTAAGAAATCAATCAAGGAACTTGAAAAAACTGCTCAGAAAATTGCCGAAACCTTTAACACGGATGATTTTCAATTTCAATCAAAAGTAAAATCTGCGATTTTCAACAATCTTGAGGAAAACAATGAGCTCTCTCCAGAAAAATTAGCTAATGATCTCTTTGATAATAATCTAACAGCTCGTCTCAGTTTTATTGACCAGGTCAAAGAAGCAGTGCCAGAGCCTGTACAGTTTGATGAGATTGATGCTAGTCGTCAGTTGAAGAGATTTGAAAATCAGAAACTTTCCTTGTCAAACGGGATTGAACTAATCGTACCAAACAATGTCTATCAAGATGCGGAATCTGTTGAGTTCATCCAAAACGATAATGGAACCTATTCTATCTTAATCAAAAACATCGAGGATATTCAAAATAAATAATGTTTAAATTCATACGAAGAGTGCTGGTGCTAGCAGTCTTCCTTTTCGCTGGATACAAAGCCTATCTCATTCGTCAGGATGTCAAACAAGTCATGACGTATCAACCGATGGTTCGTGAAATCTTGAATGAAAGAGATACTCCAGCAAACGAAGAGCTTGTGCTCGCCATGATCTATACAGAAACCAAAGGTAAAGAAGGAGACGTGATGCAGTCAAGTGAATCTGCTAGCGGCTCCACTGATACCATTAACGATAATGCAAGTAGTATTCGTCAAGGTGTTCAAACTTTGACAGAAAATCTCTATCTGGCTCAAGAAAAAGGAGTGGATGTCTGGACAGCCATTCAAGCTTATAACTTTGGACCTGCTTATATTGATTTTATCGCCCAAAATGGCAAGAAAAACACGATTGCTCTAGCTAAACAATATTCTAGAGATACAGTTGCGCCGACATTAGGGAATACAACAGGAAAAACCTATCGCTACATCAATCCTATTTCCATTTTTCAGGGTGGAGAACTCTATGTCGATGGGGGAAACTATTATTACTCTAGACAGGTTCAAGTAAATCTCTATATCATGAAAATTTTTAATCTATTTTAAGCTTCTAGAAATTCTAGGTGCTTTTATAAGTTTTCTTTAAGGATACTTTAATATGCTAGAGTGGAAAAGGAGGAACGTATCATGCGAAAGAAATTCTTTCTGACGAGTGCTGCAGTTCTTTTGGCGGTTGCAACATTGCAAAACGTTTATGCAGCAACTGATGTTCAAAAAGTAATTGATGAAACCTATGTTCAACCTGAGTACGTCTTGGGTTCTTCACTAACAGAAGATCAAAAAAATCAAACACTAAAAAAACTAGGCTATGATGCCTCTAAAGATACTAAAGACTTGAAGACAATGACACCCGATGTCTATTCAAAGATTATGAATGTCGCAAACGATTCTAGTCTTCAGCTTTATTCATCAGCAAAAATTCAAAAATTAGGAGATAAATCTCCACTTGAAGTCAAGATTGAAACACCTGAAAATATCACAAAAGTAACCCAAGACATGTACCGTAATGCAGCTGTTACCTTGGGTGTCGAACACGCGCGTATCACCGTTGCAGCTCCAATTCCAGTTACTGGGGAAAGTGCCCTAGCAGGTATTTACTATTCCCTTGAGTCAAATGGTGTAAAATTACCACAAGAAAATAAAGACTTGGCTCAGGAAGAGCTCAAGGCCTTGTCTGATATTAACGATGAAAACAAGGACAAATCAGGATTCGATGCCAATAAACTGAACGTTGCACTTGCTGATATCAAGGCTGCAGTCGCTAAGGCAAAAGAGTCCAAAGGTGAACTTACAGAAGACGATGTTCGTAAGATTGTCGAAGATACTTTGAAGAACTACAAACTGGATCAAGTTGTTACAGGCAACCAGGTCAATGTCATTATCAACTTTGCCTTCAATCTATCAAAGAGCGATATTCTCAACAATGAAGACTTTACAAAGACTCTAAAAGATTTGAAACAAAGTATCGTTGCGCAAGCTGGTGACAGCTTCAGTAATATCGACCTTAACTTTGATGCCAATAAAGCTATTCAAGACGGTGGGAATATCCTTAGCTCTATTTGGCAAGCCATCCTTGATTTCTTCAAGAGTTTTGGTGCTTAGGTCAATTCATGGTATAATAGATGGTAACAGGATTGTTGCCGTCTTTTTTTGTCGGCTCATAGAAAGTGAAACATATGTTAAAGAAAAATGATATTGTAGAAGTAGAGATTGTCGATTTGACACATGAAGGAGCAGGAGTTGCCAAGGTAGATGGCTTGGTCTTTTTTGTTGAGAATGCTCTACCGACTGAGAAAATCCTCATGCGTGTCCTTAAAGTTAATAAAAAGGTTGGTTTTGGTAAGGTCGAGGAATACCTTCTTCAATCTCCACATCGTAATCAAGACTTAGATTTGGCTTACCTGCGTTCAGGGATTGCAGACCTAGGTCATCTAGCTTATCCAGAGCAACTCAAGTTCAAAACGAAGCAAGTAAAAGACAGCCTATACAAGATTGCTAGTATCACGGATGTAGAGGTTGCTGATACTCTTGGTATGGAACATCCGATTAAGTACCGTAACAAGGCTCAGGTACCTGTTCGCCGAGTAAATGGTGTTCTAGAAACTGGTTTCTTCCGTAAGAATTCTCACGACCTTATGCCCTTGGAAGATTTTTATATCCAGGATCCAGTCATTGACCAGGTTATTCTTGCACTACGTGATTTGCTTCGTCGCTATGACTTAAAACCCTATGATGAAAAGGAACATTCTGGCTTGATTCGTAACCTTGTTGTACGTCGTGGCCATCATTCAGGTCAAATTATGGTTATCTTGGTGACAACTCGTCCTAAAATTTTCCGAGTTGAACAGTTGATTGAACAAGTCATCAAGCAGTTCCCAGAGATTGTGTCTGTCATGCAGAACATCAATGACCAAAACACCAATGCGATTTTCGGGAAAGAATGGCGTACACTTTATGGTCAAGATTACATTACCGACCAAATGTTGGGCAATGATTTCCAAATCTCTGGACCAGCCTTTTACCAGGTCAATACAGAAATGGCGGAGAAACTCTATCAAACAGCCATTGACTTTGCGGAGTTAAAAGAAGATGATGTGGTGATCGATGCCTATTCAGGAATAGGGACTATCGGCTTATCTGTCGCTAAGCATGTCAAGGAAGTCTATGGCGTAGAGGTTATCCCAGAAGCAGTAGAAAATAGCCAGAAGAATGCAGAATTGAACGGCATCACCAATGCCCACTATGTCTGTGAAGCTGCTGAAAATGCCATGAAGAATTGGCTCAAGGAAGGCGTTCAACCAACTGCTATCCTAGTCGATCCACCACGCAAGGGATTGACCGAAAGCTTCATCAAAGCAAGCGCCCAAACAGGCGCTGACCGCATCGCCTATATCTCCTGTAATGTCGCCACCATGGCGCGTGATATCAAACTCTATCAAGAGTTGGGTTATGAATTGAAGAAAGTCCAGCCTGTGGATTTATTTCCGCAGACGCACCACGTGGAGTGTGTTGCTCTGCTCGTAAAAACCTAGAAACCTTTGAATGAAAGGGATAACGAAAAGCCTTGATTGCAAGGCTTTTTGTATTGGCGTGGGGAAGTATCAGAGTGAGAAAATTTTTGGAATGAATAGAAGTGATAGCTAGAAATTATCAGTTTCTATTTCCATTTACCCTGTGGGTACGTGTTTGTTTCCATTGACAAGGAGTTTGTGGGAATAGAAATGTACCCACCTTGTTTGAATCAAGTGAAGTGTAGTTGAAGGAAATCTGTTGAAAGCAATACTTCATTTTACCGAATAAGTAATAATTTAGGCAACTTCAAATCGATTAAAAAAAACTATTTTAAAGGTTAAGAGTAGACAAAAATTGTCCACTCTTTTTTGCAAACTCAATTTATCAATAAATGAAATGAGGGAATGTAAAATGAAATATTTTGAGGTTGAGTTAGAAAATCCTGATGAATTTTTAAAACTACAAACAGAAGATTTTGTGAAAGCTAATCGCTTGCTACTAAGGAAGATAATCCAGAGCGTTACAGTCTATGAAGAAAACTTCGTCATATCCTTTAAATCTGGCATCGAATTGGAAGTATGAGTCTCATTCCATAACTTTTATATTGAACATATCATCTTGTTGTGTTATACTATAAATTGATATAAACAAAGATGTAGGAGGAACCGAAACTATGACAGCCTCAATGCGTTTAAGATAAGCTGGCAATAAAAAAAGCAGAATCTATACCCGATGATAGGCTTTTTTGTTGTGCTTATTTATACGATATTGAGCATTCATTAGTTACGGTGAGGATATTGGTTATTTAACTATACCTTTATTTAACTATGTCTTTAATATGAATGTTTCCAAATTGTATGTATGCAGACCAAAAGCCACATTGTGGGGTTTGGCCTGCATTTTTTATTGCCTAGAATGCTATTCAAAATAGAAATTCAAGCAAAATAATATGCAGGAGATAATATAAATGGAAAAATACAACAATTGGAAACGAAAATTTTATGCAATATGGGCAGGGCAAGCAGTATCATTAATCACTAGTGCCATCCTGCAAATGGCGATTATTTTTTACCTTACAGAAAAAACAGGATCTGCGATGGTCTTGTCTATGGCTTCATTAGTAGGTTTTTTACCCTATGCGATTTTGGGACCTGCCATTGGTGTGCTAGTGGATCGTCATGATAGGAAGAAGATAATGATTGGTGCCGATTTAATTATCGCAGCAGCTGGTGCAGTGCTTGCTATTGTTGCATTCTGTATGGAGCTACCTGTCTGGATGATTATGATAGTATTGTTTATCCGTAGCATTGGAACAGCTTTTCATACCCCAGCACTCAATGCGGTTACACCACTTTTAGTACCAGAAGAACAGCTAACGAAATGCGCAGGCTATAGTCAGTCTTTGCAGTCTATAAGCTATATTGTTAGTCCGGCAGTTGCAGCACTCTTATACTCCGTTTGGGATTTAAATGCTATTATTGCCATCGACGTATTGGGTGCTGTGATTGCATCTATTACGGTAGCAATTGTACGTATACCTAAGCTGGGTAATCAAGTGCAAAGTTTAGAACCAAATTTCATAAGGGAGATGAAAGAAGGAGTTGTGGTTCTGAGACAAAACAAAGGATTGTTTGCCTTATTACTCTTAGGAACACTATATACTTTTGTTTATATGCCAATCAATGCACTATTTCCTTTAATAAGCATGGAACACTTTAATGGAACGCCTGTGCATATTTCTATTACGGAAATTTCCTTTGCATTTGGGATGCTAGCAGGAGGCTTATTATTAGGAAGATTAGGGGGCTTCGAAAAGCATGTATTACTAATAACAAGTTCATTTTTTATAATGGGGACCAGTTTAGCCGTTTCGGGAATACTTCCTCCAAATGGATTTGTAATATTCGTAGTTTGCTGTGCAATAATGGGGCTTTCGGTGCCATTTTATAGCGGTGTGCAAACAGCTCTTTTTCAGGAGAAAATTAAGCCTGAATATTTAGGACGTGTATTTTCTTTGATCGGAAGTATCATGTCACTTGCTATGCCAATTGGGTTAATTCTTTCTGGATTCTTTGCTGATAAAATCGGTGTAAATCATTGGTTTTTACTATCAGGTATTTTAATTATTGGCATTGCTATAGTTTGCCAAATGATAACTGAGGTTAGAAAATTAGATTTAAAATAAACAATATTGGAGGAATATTTATGTATCTTATTTTCATGTAACTCTTCCTGCTAAAATCGCAGGGTTTTCCCTGCATACAAGCAAATGAAAGCATGCGATTATAGACAGGAGGAAATGTTATGGAATTAATATTAAAAGCAAAAGACATTCGTGTGGAATTCAAAGGACGCGATGTTTTAGATATAAATGAATTAGAAGTATATGATTATGACCGTATTGGTTTAGTAGGAGCAAATGGTGCTGGAAAAAGCACTTTACTCAGGGTACTTTTAGGAGAATTAACTCCCCCAGGATGTAAAATGAATCGTCTGGGTGAACTTGCCTATATTCCCCAGTTGGACGAAGTAACTCTGCAGGAGGAAAAAGATTTTGCACTTGTAGGCAAGCTAGGTGTTGAGCAATTAAATATACAGACTATGAGCGGTGGTGAAGAAACAAGGCTTAAAATAGCACAGGCCTTATCGGCACAGGTTCATGGTATTTTAGCGGATGAACCTACGAGCCATTTAGACCGTGAAGGAATTGATTTTCTAATAGGACAGCTAAAATATTTTACAGGTGCACTGTTAGTTATTAGCCATGACCGCTATTTTCTTGATGAAATAGTAGATAAAATATGGGAACTGAAAGATGGCAAAATCACTGAGTATTGGGGAAACTATTCTGATTATCTTCGTCAGAAAGAGGAAGAACGTAAGAGCCAAGCTGCAGAATACGAACAATTTATTGCGGAACGTGCCCGATTGGAAAGGGCTGCGGAGGAAAAGCGAAAACAGGCTCGTAAAATAGAACAGAAGGCAAAAGGTTCTTCAAAGAAAAAAAGTACTGAAGACGGAGGGCGTTTAGCTCATCAAAAATCAATAGGAAGTAAGGAAAAAAAGATGTATAATGCTGCTAAAACCCTAGAGCACAGGATTGCGGCCTTAGGAAAAGTAGAAGCTCCGGAAGGCATTCGCAGAATTCGTTTCAGGCAAAGTAAAGCATTGGAGCTCCATAATCCATACCCTATAGTCGGTGCAGAAATTAATAAAGTATTTGGGGATAAGGCTCTGTTTGAAAATGCATCTTTTCAAATTCCGTTAGGAGCAAAAGTGGCGTTAACTGGTGGTAATGGAATCGGAAAAACAACTTTAATCCAAATGATCTTAAACCATGAAGAAGGAATTTCTATTTCGCCTAAGGCAAAAATAGGTTACTTTGCACAGAATGGTTACAAGTACAACAGTAATCAGAATGTTATGGAGTTTATGCAGAAGGATTGTGACTACAATATATCAGAAATTCGTTCAGTGCTAGCATCTATGGGGTTCAAACAGAACGATATTGGAAAAAGTTTATCTGTTTTAAGCGGTGGAGAAATTATAAAATTGTTGCTTGCTAAAATGCTCATGGGTAGATATAACATCCTAATAATGGATGAACCCAGTAACTTCCTTGACATACCAAGTTTAGAGGCTTTGGAAATACTAATGAAGGAGTACACCGGAACTATCGTGTTTATCACCCACGATAAACGATTACTCGAAAATGTAGCAGATGTAGTTTATGAAATTAGAGATAAGAAAATAAATCTGAAACATTAAATTTAAGGTAGTCGCTGGTCAGTATAGTCTGTTCTGGTTGGCGACTCCATTGTTAAAGAGTATAAAGACTTTAGATTTTATGAATATTAAAAATAGGAACAGTCAATTGAACTGCTCCTATTTTTCTGCTAAATATATTGTAGTTTTCTTATATGTATAATGATAGATTAGCGGATTCTCATCTACGGTACTTACTTCAAATATGAAGAAGTGATCGCGGTTATCTCTGGACTTTTCCTTATTGAGGACAAAGTAATTCTTACGTGAAGTCGCCATTGTTTTTAGGATATCATCAGTTAGGAAGGTCAATGGAATATTCATGTTGGAATAGCGGTAGAAGTCACATTCAAAATCTTGGTAGCTCTCGCTGTAGTAGTCCATTTGCAGTTGGTTACGCTGAAACTTAAGCTGATTCATAAAGCACCTCCTCAACAAGTTCAATACTAATAATGTCTTTCAATTTCAAATTGATGTGACCTGTTGTAGTTTTTATCAAAATGAAATCCTTATTCAGACTTGGTATTGTTCCAGTGTGGGAAACACGCTTGTTTTTTTCAATCACTTGAATGCGTGTGTGTAGCTGCCCAGCGTATACTTGACTGAGGAGTAATAATTTCTTCTCCATTGACAAATCTGACATGTACGTTACTTTGTTTGTATCATCAGAGAGTGCTGATGTATGCTCAGATAGGAAAAAGCCCATCCATTTTTGCATCTTTGTATCCTGGTACTCTCTTGCTGACTGAAATGGTAAGGATGAACGGTCAATCATTTTAATCCCTCCAATCCACCAGCGGAATGACCGCCAATAAGTTTACTGCGTTCAATATTTTAGGAACCTTCAGTTAGGACGGTTCCTTTTTGTATGGCTAAAAAGCCAAACTGTTCTCTGACAACATCAATAGCTGTCTGAAGTCTATTTTCTTTTTCAATTTCTTCTACATCATGCAAAATGAGGACAACCCTTTTACTACCAAGGTGTTCTGTGCAGAATGCGGTTCAGCTTTTGGACGTAAGAACTGGACGACCAGTCGTGGCAAACGTAAAGTTTGGCAGTGTAACAACCGTTATAAGGTAAAGGGACAGATTGGTTGTCAGAATAACCATATCGATGAGGGAACACTAGAGAAAGCTGTAATGATGGCAGTTAAACTACTGAGTGAGAATATGGATTTGTTGCATGGAAAGTGGAATAAGATCTTGGAAGAAAACCAGTTATTAGAAAAGCATTACAGTGTGTTACTGGCTGAATTGATAAATAAGGAGTGTTGGGAATATGATTCCTTTGAGATGTGTCAGGTACTAGATAGTATTTTGATTTCGGAGGATGGACAGATAACCGTTAGATTTTTGGAAGGAACAGAAGTTGATTTATAAGGCTGTAGGCATAGTATAGTTCACTATGTTTGCAGCCTTTTTTCTTGTTTAGTGGTATAATTATATGTAGGATTTTTTTAATATCGGTTACTTTTTATGAATTAACCAAAAAACTAAAATGGAGTTGTTTTATAATGAGATATTCTGAAGAAGCATTACAATCATGGATTAAGCCGTTATCTGCCACTGAAGAAACACGGGTTGAAAATACTATTGGAATGATTAAAGATGCAATAGAAAGGAGTGGGCTCTCTTCAAAGTATGAATATGAAATTTTTGCCCAAGGTTCTTATGCAAATAATACGAATGTAAAGAAAAATAGCGACATTGATATCTGTATCATGGTGAAATCTTTATTTTATTGTGAGTATGTAGATGGGTTATCGGACCTAGACTATAATTACTCTAGTAGCAGCACCAATGCTAATGTATTTAAAAACGAAGTGATTAAAGCGTTAATTTCAAAATTTGGTGCAGAATCAGTTTCTATTGGCAATAAGTGTATCAATATTAATTCTAACTCATATCACGTAAATGCAGATGTAGTCCCATGTTTTCAATATCGAAATTATAGATATATTGGTAGCAGGTCATCTGAAAAATTTGTTGAAGGCATCAAATTTTTTACCTCAAACGGAAATTATGAAGTAATTAATTATCCTAAAGTTCATATACAAAATGGTATCTCTAAGAATAAATCTACTCACTATAAATATAAATATTTAGTTAGGATTATGAAGCATATTAAGAACGAGATGCAGGAGCTAGGATTGACAAACGAACGCATTTCTTCATATTTGATAGAATGTTTGGTCTGGAATATACCTGAACAGATGTTTTTCAATAGTAATAGCTACACAGGGTTGTTACAGCAAGCGTTATATTACATAGTGTCTCAAGTGAATTTAAATTGGGTTGAAGTAAGTGGAATGTATTACCTTTTTCGTTCAGAGCAGAAATGGAATTTACAGGATACAAAAACTTTTTTAGTTAGAATGATTGAATTTTTGGATTATAAATAAAACTTATGAATGAACAGCAGAAAAAATTTTTGAATATTACAATATGGGTTTTTGCAATTTGCTTGTTATTAAGATTGTTAATAAGTGGCCAAGAGATTGCAGTGAATCTTAAATCTGATATTTTGGCATTGGTATATTCAGCCATTGGGTATATTGGTGAAGCTATATCAGTTACAGCAATTATTATGGCTATTTTTGAAAAAACAGCATGGCGGTGGCCATTACTATCTAAGATTCATAATGTTCCAATTTTATTTGCGAATTATGTAGGTAGTTTCAAGACGGACTATGATCAGAATGAAAGAAATTGTGAACTTACTATTGAACAGTCATTTACGACTATTAAAGTTAAGTTTAAAACGGGTGAAAGTTCGAGCCATAGCATTACAGCATCAATTATCAATGATAATGGAACACAAAAATTAATTTATACATATTTAAATAGCCCAAGGGCTGAATTGCAAAGTCCTATACATTATGGGACGGTAATTCTTGATATTGATAATCCAAATCAACTAGAAGGAAATTATTATACTAATCGAGGAACCAAAGGTTCAATGAGTTTTGAGATAAACAACCCTTCTCGCTAGTTGGATTTGTAAAGATTTAAATAAAGAAAGAAGAACTAACTATCGGAAACTTGGCATAGATGTAACAATACTGTATATTAACGAAGCCGTAAATACTCGCATTAGTTACGTTTAATAGTTTAATACGGATATTCAGCAGCTTTGATTTCGTTTCACAGTATAGGTAGTAACCGTCAAGACATGTTGAGTGCGTGAGTTTGTTAGTGAAACGTGCTTAATCCTCAAAAGGTTCACCCAAACCTTTTGAGTCCCACAAACGCATCATGTTGAGGCAGTATCACTGCTTGTACAAGCTGAGACATCAGCAAAGTAGAAGCAGATTTCCGCCCATGGTATAGCTGTCGTAGAGTGAGGAGTTTACGACGAAACGATACGGTAACAGCGAAGCTCCTAGTGTGTAGTGTTGCTCGTAAAAGCCTAGAAATCTTGATATGAATCAATAATGTAAAGCCTTGAATGTAAGGCTTTTTTTGTATTTTTGTGATAAAATATAGGTGGTTATAATCAAGACCAACTAATAAGCAGTAACAAATATTACATTTAAAATAATCAAGATATGGAAATGAAATGACAGAAATTGATAAAAAGAATTTAAAAAATTATCTTTATTGTACATTTGGAATTACTTATATAACATGGGGGCTTCTCGCCATAATTACGCAATCTCATATTTTGGGATTAGAAACGATTATAGGGAGAACACTACATATAGTAGGCGCACTTGGTCCAGCTATTGCAAGTGGTTTTTATTTGAAAAGTAATAATATAAAATTTAAACATTTTGTATTTAATAAAAGAAAAAATAGTAGTATTTATTTCATTATTCATTTGTTAGCAATTTTGATACTATTCTCAGTATCTTCCTTAGAATTAAACGGAGTATCAATTTATCTAATGCCGCTATTCTTTATACAATTAATTTTTTTTGGTGGTGGACATGAAGAATTAGGATGGAGAGGTATATTACAACCGTTACTTGATAAAAAATATACTTATTGGCAATCTAATTTGATTGTAGGATCAATTTGGGGGATTTGGCATCTGCCTTTATGGCTTATAGTTGGAGAAAGCCATAAAGGATTTCCTTTTATTTTATTTTTTATATATACATTATTTTTAAGTTTCGTTTTAGGGCTTCTTTATCGTCAAACGAAATCTGTAGGGTACTGTCTATTATTTCATGCGTTCGCAAATTTGTTAAATCTCTATTTTGTGTTGAAGATTAATCTTTCTTTTATTATCATTTTTATTGCTTATTTAATTTATACAATATTGGCGAGTAATAGAATTAGTAAGGAAAAGAATTTGTATCCAAAATAACTGGCTATACTCTAGAAAATGAAGATGATTTTGTTCAAGGTTATATAGTAGAAATAACGAAAATCTATATGAAAGGTTTAGAGTAAATATGAGTCTCTTATTTGAAGAATTTAAAACCATTTGTTTCCATTTAAATCGAGTCGGAATTACACCGACACTGATGGGCTCTTTGGGATTTGAGTTTAGAACGAAAGAAAATTGGGGGCCGTCTGACATTGACATTCATGTACCTGGTGACCCTAGAGGTTGGGAAGCACCTGATCATCTCAGAATTTATGACTGGGACAAGATAATGAAAGTGATGAAAGACTTAGGCTACGTCTTAATAGATATTCATGAGCATGAATTCCAAAAGGATGGTCTGAGCGTTGAATTCGGAAGTATTGATTCTTTACCTGATTTTGCAAGAGTTTCGGAATTGGATATAGAGCTGATTCATCTCGATGACATCACTTTTCGTCTTCCAAGCTTGGAACAGTTTTTAAGTATTTACAAGGCTTCTTCCCAAGATTCTTATCGAAATGAACAAAATAACAATAAGGATTTTAAAAAGATCGAGTGGCTGGAAAGACATTTGTAAATTATCATATGAAAAGTAGTAAGTTGTAAGACTGGTTGTCATGTTATTTTTATTATCATTTTTATTGCTTATTTAATTTATACGATATTGGCTAGTAATAGAATTAGTAAAGAAAAGGATTTTAAATTATAGAATGGATGATGTTTCTTTTGGAAGAAGTGATCAACTTTCCGTTCCACAGTATCATTTTAAAATGTTTTTATTTGCCTTTTGTTTATTAGTATAAAAGCAGAATATTACCACATTGTGAGACAATTGTGTTGATGTCAAGGCTTGTACCTATTGCTTAATTAATGTATTGAAATGAAAGGATTTCTAGCAAGTAAATTGAAGTTACTAGGAGGGCAAAATGTGTAATGTTGATTTGGAAAAACACCTTGATAGAATTGGGATAGCTTATGAAACGAGTGCCTTTACAGACGGTATTCGACCTGAGTCAGAGGAGGATATAAAAAAGTTTGAAGCAAATTATGCCTCCATACCAGCAGAGTACCGCTGGCTGCTACTTAACCTAGGTGGTTGCTATTTGGTAGAACCATGGATTTTTAACTTGAAGGAGTTGGAGGAAAATTATACATACTTTGAAAAGGCATACGAGGAGTATATGAGTGAATGTGAAAACGGCCCAGTGTTTCCTATCGGAGGTTTAGGTGATGGAAGCATCGTATTTATAGACCTGAAAAGCGGTAAGGTTCGTGGATATAACAATGACTATGTTGACCTTGAGGAAATTGCGGAGAACTTTTCGGAACTTGTTTTAGATTTAGTAGAACAGGTAGAAAGCTTTTCTTGATACAATATATTCTATAGGGAGTATGTATTAAATGTTGCATCTACAATATGATTAAGATATGGAATGTATTAAGAAGGTAATTGATCGAAAAGAGAAATATGAATGTAGGAATTAGTGACATTTATCATAAGTGTGATAAAACCAATATTTGGACTGAAGAAGCAAATGATAGAGTGAAAAACAGTATGGTGGCAGGACAGACTTAGTTTGATAGATTCTAGTTTAGCGTAAAATATGTACAATGGTCATTATATAGATTTGGATTTAATAAAGAGGTTCACAATGAGATTGTTTGATAAGTTAAAATTGAATTAAAATGCTATAGTATTAGTTGTTCTATACAACTTAGAATTTGACGAGGTGTAGATTATGGCTTCAAGTAAAGAATATTTAGATTTCATTTTAGAACAATTGTCCGAGTTGGAAGAAATATCATATAGAGCAATGATGGGTGAATATATAATTTATTATCGAGGGAAAATCATGGGTGGAATTTATGATGATAGATTTTTAGTGAAGCCTGTCAAATCTGCAATATCGTATATGCCGAATGTAGAATACGAATTGCCGTATGAAGGTGCAAAGGAAATGCTATTGGTAGATGATGTTGACAACAAAGAATATTTAACTGGCTTATTTAATTCAATGTATGATGAGTTACCTGCACCAAAACCAAAGAAGAAGAAATAATAAAATCTCAGTTTATCTAGGTAATACCTTTTTACGATAACCTTTGCTATTGTTAAAAGGGATGTGGATATGTTCTCTATGACTGAGGATGTTGAACCGATATTACTGCTTCTTCAAACTGATTGAACAATGATGAACCTAGTGAAAATCCTACAGTAAGGAGTTCAAATATGAAATTCCATGAATTTGGGGATAAGGATTTGCCTCCTATCCTTCTCATACACGGTGGCGGTAGCTCTTGGTGGAACTATCTTCGTCAAGCTCGAATCTTGTCGGAGAAATACCGTGTTATTTTACCTACTTTGAATGGTCACGGCGAAGAATATCAACTCGATTATGTTTCTACTGAAGATTCTGCCTTGGAAATCTTGGACTTTATCAAAGAGAATTATGGGGGGAAGGTGTTTGCGATTGGTGGTGTTTCACTTGGTGGCCAAATTGCTATGGAGCTTTTGTCTTTAGACGGCGATATAGCAGAGAAAGTCATCATAGACGGTAGCCTCTGTATTCCTCAACCAAAGTTGGCTAAAATCAGCATCTTTCTAGTACGTTTATTTGGTAAACTGATGTTTAGTAAATTCTCATGTAAACTCCAATTAGGCATGATGGACAAAATCTATCCTAAACTCGCTTATCCAGATGAACTAAAAGCTTATTATTTAGAGGATCTGCCAAGGACGCCTATCAAAACATTAGTGACTATTTACAATACCTATATGGGGCGTTACAAACTGAAGGATACGATTTCTGATAGCAAGGCGCAGGTTCTGTATATTTATGGTGAAAAAGAATTGAACTGTGTGAAAGCATCGTCTAAATTATTTCAGCAACTGCATCCAAATACGATTTTATATGAAGCAAAGGGTTATAATCATGGCTATTTGTCAGCTTATCTGCCTCAAGAGTGGATTGATTTGGTTGAGCCATTTTTAAAGCGCGAATCATTGGAAATGTGTATTGAATCTGATATATAACAAGGAGGAATCTTATGCTAGGAGCAATAGTTGGAGATATTGTAGGTTCTGTTTATGAATGGGACAATATAAAAACGAAGAACTTTCCTTTATTTCGTGAGGACTGCTTTTTCACAGATGATACGGTTATGACCTGTGCCGTTGCTGAAGCCATTATGAATGGCGGTCAGAAGGATGACTTTATTGATGCCATGAAAAAATATGGTAGGATGTATCCCGATGCAGGTTACGGTGCAAGATTTGGCAATTGGATTGATGGCGACGATCGAGAACCTTATAATAGCTTCGGCAATGGCTCAGCAATGCGTGTTTCTCCATGTGCCTGGGCCATGGATTGTAGTTTTTGTGCACGAACGGGAGCCTGGCCGTCCAGAAGAGCTCTTGCACGACTTTCTGCAGAGGTGACTCATAACCATCCAGAGGGGGTCAAGGGAGCTATGGCGACGTCTGATGCTATCTTTATGTGTCGTTATTACTTTGGAGGTTACAGTGGCGACTATGGAAAACCGATCAACGATAATCCTACAGAGTGTAAGAGACTCATCAAGGAACACATAGAACAAGAGTATGGATATAATCTTTCTCAAACACTAGATGAAATTCGTCCTACTTATCGTTTCAATGAAACGTGTCAGGATACCGTTCCTCAGGCCATCGTTGCCTTTCTAGAAAGTACAGATTTTGAAGATGCGATTCGAAATGCGATTTCTCTTGGTGGGGACAGTGATACTCTTGCTGCTATCACAGGAAGTATAGCCGAAGCAGCTTATGGTATTCCTGATTGGATTAAGAAAAAAGCCTATACCTATCTAGATGAGCCTTTAAAGGATGTCCTCAGACGATGGGAAAGGGAAGTTGGCTGAATTTATAGAAATAAGGCTAGCGCTCGATAATAGTTAAATTTCTAAGACCAGATGGAGGTGAAACGAGTGATTCAACTTAGCGGTTTAAAAAAAGAGAAGGAAAATGGGTTAATAGACTATCACCACTCATCTGATAAGAGGTTTGAAAATATAAGTACAAAAGAAGGTACAATCATTGGCTGCCATCAATCTCAGAAAAATAACTTAACTTGGTTTGCTTATCGAAAAAGTAGCCATGAGATCCGGATTGAAGTGAGAGACGAAAAGAATCTTCAAAGTTCCTATTTAGATTTGGAAGATAGCTTTCTTGATTCTGAGGTGACTTTTAAGAGCTTCTCTGATAGTAAAATCATCGTTTCATTAACAGCGGGACAGGACGGCTCACAGGATTTTTGCCTTGAATTATTGAATCGTGGGCTGAGTATGAGACATAAATTTCCACGAGATTTAGCGTATGTTTTTACGATTGACGAGGAAAGTTCGTTGTTGGTAAATTTTTACACAACTGAAATTTATAAAATAACGAATCATGATTTTCAAATAAAGTCTAGCCAACGATTTTCAGTATTTGAAAATGACGGGTTATCAAACGTTTGGAAGATTAACAATTCTTATGGTGTATTCTCTACAACGGAAGAAAGATGGTTCGTGTTTCGTTTAAAGACATTAGAGCTCATTGATGAAATGGTACTAGATAAATACCCAGGAGAATCCTCTGGGATAGACACGCTCTTTCAAACAGGGAATCAATTGATTTTTAGATGCTATCATTACAATAACGGAACAAAAGAAGTTGAATACATGAGTGTGGAAAAGCGTGATTTGGAGAGCGTAATTGAAAAAACAAGCTAGGAGGGGGATCGATGCTTATATTGGAATTGTATCAAAATCATTATTCAAAAGATTTGGTTGCTTTTGATTCTTTAGATGAGGGTAAAGCTTTTGTAGCTCAAATTCCTGGTTATACTTTAGAAACAGAAGATGGGTTTGAAGTGGAGTATTTTAACCCTAAACACTTGCCGGATTATATGGAAATTATCTATAAGGGAAATATTGTGCCCTTTTCTAAGTTTATGTTCAACTCTGAGGAAAATGTGGACATTATTTGGAAAGAAATTTCGAATCTATCCGTAAAAAACGATCAAGTAATCGAAGGGTATTCAAAAATAGATGCCTATGTCATTAACAACAATGAAGTCAAAGCTTATGTCGAAGCAAGAGAATCCAAGTATCGTCAGGCAAAATCTTTCTTAGAAAGCAAAGGGTACGAAGTCGATAGAAGCTTTTTTGGAAGTGAAGACGGCGAAGCGATTCTCTACAGAAGACGAGAAACCGAAGATTGGCACTTCTTGTGTCACTTAGACCCGCTGTTTGTAGAGATTGAAGATGTAGAGCGATACGTGAAAGAAGAGATGAATGCTATTCAATAGCCAACCAAAGTTCGTTTTGAGTTGCTATCACGTTTTGTGTGAGCTGATTGACCATCAAATAGTAAACCTTTAGCATTGCTAGTTTCTTAAGGAGAAATATCTATCATGAAAATGGAAATCGCTAAAACCTATCTTGTAAAAAAAGATATTTTTGGTTTAAAAAAAGATGAACTTTGGACCTTAGTTGACAAGGGTTATCAGGCTTATTTTGGTGAACATAATTTCGTATTTGTCAATGATGAGAAAGTGAAGGTATTTGCAGTTTTACAAGATAGTTCAGAAGAAGATATGCAAATTTACCATCATCTGGATGACTATCTTGAAGAAGTCGCTCACGAAAATTTCTAAAGAATGTGAGATGCAAATTGAAAATTCTCGCTTTTAAAAAGTTTACTGAAATATTTTTGTGGGAAATCATAATTTTTAATATATTTAGTGAGAAAGATAATGGATAAAGAATTTTATATGACACCAGATTCTGAAGAAAGCAATCTTGTCCTGAAACAGGCTTTGAAAGAACTAATCGAAGATATGTACGAAAAGAATATAATATCAGGTTTGTTAGAGGATGGTATAGATAGTCAATCTTTTGAGGAACTTGTTCTTTCTTTAAGGGATAAACTTAAAGAATGCTATCCTAAAACGAAGCTCAAACGAATGATGAAGAGCATCCATTATGCGAATGGTTTTGAAGATAAATCTTTAAAAGAAAGTGCTTTTCTCTTGGATGAGATTGAACAGTATCTTAGTAGCAATCGCTTTCTTGATCATGATCAAGCGGTCAAGTATTTTAATGACAGAATTACTGCTGATGACTTTGAAATCAATCCCCAATCTCTAGTTTTAATCATGATTGAAAGTTTGCATTGCTGAGAGAAGGTGTATAGGATATTGAGAAAATATGCGTAATGATAATAAAAGAGAAAGGTATAGCTATGTCTTATGATTTAGTAGTATTTGAGAAATCAATCGCACCAGCTAGTAAAGCTGAATTTTTAGAATGGTATGAGGAGCAAGTGGAGTGGAAGGAAGACCACGATTATGATTCAATTGAAGTTAGTTCAAGCAAACTAAAAAGTTGGTTTCTGGACATGATAAAACTATTTCCTCCTATGAATGGTGACTTTGATATGGATGATGCTTTAGAGAATGACCAAGAGCTGGAAAGTCGTTTTACTGACTACAGTATTGGTAAGAATCTTATCTATGCAGGATTTGCATGGTCACAAGCAGAAACAGCCTATAATACAATGCTCATATTAGCCTTAAAACATGATGTGGGATTTTTCGATGTCAGTGGTACTGGGGCAATTATCCTATCTGAAACTATCAAGTTAGATTAAAAGATGAGCCAGGTTAGTTCTTAGGAGATTTTATGATTTCCATAGCTTCCTAGCATATGTATTTATTAACCTTTTTACAGGGAATTAATTTTGGGATAGACGTCCTTACAGAGGCAAGACCGATTATAAAAAAACTAGACTGAAACCAAGGTGAAAACCGTCTGGTTCAGTCTTTTTTTCTGTTAATGTAGTATAATAAAAGGTGTAGAGATTCAATTTTTTAATAGGATTATTCTAAGAACGAAAACATTTAGAAAGAGAAAAAATATGAAGCAATCACTTGAATTTTTAAGAGAAAGAATCACCGATAAAATGCCCTTGGAGGATATGGTCGCAATCTTTGAAGATTTGTGTCGTGAGCCAATTGATGATGAAATGATTTTGTTTGAAGTAGGGACATTTACAAGTATATCTGATAAACCCTTGTTTCAACTATCATTAGTAAGGCAAGTCCCTGATGAGGATGAAGAGTTTTATCAGGTTCACCTCGATGTTTTCTATGAAGCATGTCAAGAGAATGAAATATTTCATGAATCAACCTGGGATGAGGATTTAGAGGAAAATATTTTTGACTACATTAGAAATTCAGAAGTATTTGCCTATGCTAAAGAACAGGAATACCTAGCAGTCAAAATGTATCTTGAAGAAACTTAAGAAAGCTAGTTAAAGTAAGGAAATCTAATGACAGGAGAATTATAAATGAATAAAATCATGGTAATCATCAATCCAACCTCTGGTGGCGAAAAAGCTTTGGATTATAAGGTGAAGCTGGAGAATAAAGCTAGAGACTATTTTGAAGATGTGGAGATTAATATTACGGAAAAAGCGCAAGACGCCACAAACTTTGCAGAAGAAGCGTCTCGGGAGCACTATGATGCAGTTCTTGTATTCGGTGGAGATGGTACTGTTAATGAAGTAATTTCTGGTATCGCGGAAAAAGACTACATTCCAAAACTTGCGATTATTCCAGGAGGAACTGGAAATCTCATTACGAAACTATTAGAAATCGATCAAGATATTGACGGTGCGATTGACGAGCTTGATTTTAGTTCTACCAATAAGATTGATATCGGAAAATCAAATGGAAACTATTTTGGCTATATTTTTAGTATTGGTTCACTACCAGAAGCCATCCATAACGTTGGGATAGAGGATAAAACAAAGTTTGGCATGCTCGCCTATGCGATTAATACCATGAAGTCTGTGCTTACAGATCAAGCATTTAACATTACAGTTGAGACTGAGAATGGAAATTACATTGGACCAGCCAGTCATGTTTTAGTTCTCCTCACCAATTATTTCGCTGACAAAAAAATCTTTGATGAGGACAAAGATGGTTATGCTAATATTTTGATTTTAAAAGATGCATCTATTCTTACCAAATTGTCAGTTATCCCTGATTTATTAAAAGGGGATGTTGTCGTGAATGAGAATATCGAATATATGAAAGCTCGTCACATCAAAATCTCTTCAGATAGTGAATTAGAAACGGATGTTGATGGTGACAAATCTGATGACTTACCAGTAGAAATTAAGGTACTAGGGCAGCATATCGAAGTTTATTCTCAACCGAAAGAATAAAACTTTTGAAAAGAATAGTAGATAATAAAGGAGCTGATGATGATGAAGATTTTAGTAATTAATTCTATTTCGTTTAAAAAAAGAATGATTGAATTACTATTTGATTATCTTTTCATTCTAGCTTATTTAGTACTTCTGTTTTTAGGTTCGATGCTTATTTACATTATTCTTTTTAATGGCGTCCCAGAGTTCACAGAAATTCAGTCGCAGTGTCTTGTTTTTTTTACCTCTGTTTTGCCAATCACTCTACTTTTTACATTCTTAGATTATACAAAGAATGGGAGTTTTGGGAAGGCGAAAGCAGGACTTCAATTGGTTTACAAGAAAAAAACAGTGCAAGCTAGCTTGATTAGAAACACCATTAAATTTTTACCTTGGCAAATAGGTCATATGGGCACGATACATGGTTTCTATAGTGATTTTGATTTCTTATCTGTTATCCTCTCGTTTTTAGCTACTCTCCTCGCAGTTGCCTTACTAGCAATGAAGGTTTTCAGGAAAGATAAGCGACATCTAGGTGACCTTATAGCTCATACACAGGTACAGCTAAAAGGTGATTAAAATTAAATATTTCATAGTTATTTCAATTATTAGGGAGCGTGCTGTGTGCCAGCTTCCTTTTTAATGATTTAAAATTACTTTCTTAGCAAAATGCTTGGACTTAAAATAAATTTGAACTATAATATAGGAGAAGCTAATCGACTTGAAAAATCTTAGTTAAAAAGGAAACATTTTATGAAAGTATCTAAAAAAATTAGATTAATGAGCTGCTGTGGTTTAGCTATCTTTACTTTAGCTGCCTGTAGTACAAACCAAAACCAATCTATGGAACAACAGAATGGTTCAACTACTAAGTTGGTTAGCTCAGATAAAGAAAGCTATAAAGGAACCTATAGCAATCTCAATAGCAAGGCAAGCGAAGAAGAAGTTCGAAAAGCCTTGGCTGCACATTTGGATAAGGACAGTGTGGATGCATTTTTCAACCTTGTAAATGATTATAACAATACTGTCGGTTCAGTTGGATTAACTGGAGATTTTTCTACCTTTACAAAAACAGACTATGATGTGGAAAAAATTAGTCACCTATGGACTCCCAAAAAAGGTGATTTTGTCGGTACTAACTGTCGTATTAACAGTTATTGCTTATTAAAAAATTCCATCGAAATTCCTAAGTTAGAGAAAGATGATTCCCTCTTGTTTGTCGATAATGACGCCATTGATAAAGGAAAGGTCTTTGGTACAGAAGATAAGGACGCCTTCGATATTTTATTCTCAAGAGTCAAGACCGAAGCAACGACAGATGTTAAGGTTCATGCAGCAAAGATGGAACAATTCCTCTCTCAATTTAAGTTTAATGAGAATGCAAGAATGCTCTCCGTAGTTGTCCATGATGACTTAGATGGTCAATCTCTCTTTATAGGCCATGTTGGGATTCTTGTACCAAGCGAGGATGGCTACCTCTTTATCGAAAAGTTGACCTTTGAGGAACCTTATCAAGCCATCAAATTTGCGACCAAGGAAGATTGCTACAAATATTTAGATACAAAATATGAAAACTATACAGGTGAAGGTCTAGCTAAACCATTTATTATGGATAATGATAAGTGGGTTCAATTTTAAAGGAAGGCACTGAATTGGAAGAAGTACTGACATTCATAATTTTTGTCCTAGTCGGAGTATGGGCTGTTTGGGTTATCAAAGGAAATCAGCAGAGACCAAGAAAAAATGAGAGGTTTATTGGTTATATCAATCGATACGATGAAGATGGAGAACCTTACCAAGCTGAAGTTTGGGAAGTGACAGAAGATGAGGAGTAGACATATGGAATTACAAGATTTTACAGAAAAAGAACAAGAAATGATTAAAAAGGGACTAACTTTCTCTAAGCTGAACGATAAGGAAACAGCCGATAAGATTATCGCCTTAATCCCTCAGGATATGATTAAACTGATTCCATTTTTTGTTAGAAAACATGCCATTACTCGTACTGTTAAGAGAATCTCGCTAGAGTATCCAGAGTTGTATGCTGTAGCTGAACAAGAAGGCCAACTTCCTGAAAAAGAAGCCCAAGAATTGCGCCAAATTCTTACAGATATTTTCCAAGAAAAAATGAACAAGCATAAGATTAAATAAGTTTTGAGATTTATCAATAAGGTGTCGATTGAGCATTAGGAGTTTAGTATGGCTATTGATGGCGTTAAAATCATTGACAGTGATCAAGGTTATGATATTTATAATGAAGTAGTCGGTCGCTATAGAGACGGTGATCATGTGTCCGATATTATCAAGGATATCCTCGATGCAGAAAAAGATTACTGTCAAACAGACTTTTTTACAGAAATTTATTGGACTGCTCTTGCCTACTCACTGTGGAAGATTGGTCACCTGACAGACGATATCAGAGATAAAACCTTGGAGCTTATCAAAAAAGGGGCTGATCCATTTTGGTTGGAAATAGATTCAAAGGCTTTGAAGCAAAGGCAAAAGGTCTTGTATAAACTTGCTATCCAGTTGAAAACTGAAAATCCTAGACCTCTAAAGGTCCTCAAGACCAAAGCTAAACGCAAACCCTACTTTGTAGAAGGGGATCTCCTTGCTGTTAAGTTCAAAGACCAGTATGGTCTTATCTTTGTATCTATGGTTGATCAGAGTCCTAGAAAGCTTGAGTATCATCTGGCTTGCACGCGCCTCTTACAGACAAAAAAGCCCACCATCGATGATTTTTTGACCAGTCAAATCTCCTGTAAGATGGAAAATACAAAGTTTGCTCTCGTTACAGACTGCTGGTTCAATCACAAAGATTTAGGGCAATTATTAGAAAATATTGAAAAAATTGGACAGGTGGAACTCAGACCTTTTAGTCTTTGGATGCTGGCACCTGCCCAAAATTTAGAAGATATTTATCAAGAAATCACTAGAGATAAAGGTTCCTCTGGCATTCGATTCATCGAAACCTATAAACTTGTCGACGATATTTTTCCAGTTTAATGCTTATGTGATAAAGGGGGAGATGGTCAATCATTCCCACATGCTGTGCTGGGCTCTAACACCATAGCTATCTAGGGAACCATCTGAATTGAACTTGGATTCAATACGGTACCTTTTCCAGAGGTCGTAATCTGCTGTTTGGATGGTTAGGATAAAGTTGGTATCCTTATCAGAGACATTATAATCAGCAGGATTGACTTCAAAGATATCGATAAATTTTCGTGTTTGAAAGTCTTGGAGCTTGAGATTTGCTAGCTTGATATGATTGATGGAAATTTCTTCTAGTTGATTACTATCCTTAGGTGTTCTGTAATAGGTGATGACACAATTTTTGAGCTGATCAGTATCTTTACCTGTGGGAGTGAGGCTCATAAAGCCAAAGGACTGATTATCCCGCTTGACTTCGAGAAGCTGACCGTAGTAGAAGTGGTCGTTTTTGGGATTGGTGATGGAGCTCTCTGCGCCTTTATCTCCAAAGGTATAGCCTTGGTCTAAAAGCTCGGAAGCCTTGGTCTCCCCGATAATGATAGTGGTATCTTGAATGGTTACTGGAACAGGTTGAGCTGGAAGGCCACTCATCATCATGCAAAACATAAAAACATAACTCGTTAAAAAAGCTGTCCCGATAAAAGCGTTGGTTGATGCATAGACATGACTGTTATGAAAGTTTTTTCTTATAGCTAGTACAACAAATTTTCCAAGACTTTTTAAAACCATACTAACAAGTACGATGAAAAATTGTTTTTTCAAACATTCATAAATGGCTTGAGGAAAGCTATTAACATGATAGTAGAAACCAGCCAATACGAGTAGATTTACGATTAAATAGATCAGCAAGAACCAATGAATCTCTTTAAGGGCATTAGCATCAGTGATTTCTTCATAGTCGACGTGAATTCTTCCTTGAACAGCTTGGCCAAGTTTATAAATCCATTTGGGAATGTCTTTGCCTTTTTTAACCGCAACTACAAGTCTAATATAGAGATAGATGCTAAAGGACAAGGATAGAAAGAAAAGAGCATAAAAACCTAAAACAATACTAGTGAACATGACTACTTCCCCCTATTAACATTCAATAAAACAATTTCTTAGCTCCATTATAGCATTTTCTAGGGAAATAGAGCTAAAAATATCCGTATGATACTAACTGATTAAAAGGAGTAAAATCATGGGAATGATTGCCAATTATCAATATTTACCAGACGATGAATTTAAACAATTAAAAGGTCTTTCCAATCAAGAAGATGACTCGTTAGATTTTGCTGAGGATTCCTCTGATAGTCATGATATCTTAATAGATATCGACAAAATGTGGGATGCCTTGGTCTTTGTCTTGACAGGTTTTAGTAGTTCAGAATTTTTGGATGATAATCCCTTGAGAGAGGCTGTTTTAGGGGTGACTCCTCTAGAGGATGTATCTGAATATATCGCCTATACTGAAAAAAACAGGATAGCCGAGATTGTAGAAGCTTTAGAAAGTTTTGACATGGATAGGGCTATGACTGACTTTAGTATGGAAGCCTGTAAGAAAGCCGACTTGTATCCTGATATTTGGGATTATCTTGAGGAAGAGGAAGAAATCAAGGATGACATTTTAACCTGCTTTGTAAATATGAAAGAGTTTTACAAAAAGATTTTGGAGCTCAATGGAAATGTCCTTGTTACCATTTGTTAAGATTTTATGTCATCCATTAGAAAGGTAGTTCCATGAATCCATTTCTACAAAAGTATATCACTTTAAAAAAGCAATATCTGGACCAAGATGGAAAGCCTTCAAGTGTTGCGGCTCTCTATGATTTGGCTGATGAATTAGCTAAATCTGATGATTTAGAAGCTAAGAAAGTCTTAGTTGACCTCTATGAACAATTGGGTCTCTACACTAGTGCCTATAGCTTATTTACTGAAATTTTAGACAAACCTGATCGAAAACAGATAAAGAAACTGAGCCGTTTACAAGAAATGAGTCAGAGTCATGGCAATCGTTTTGCCCTTCCTCGTCCTCTAAGAAAAGAAGAGAAGAAGCAAAGACAGGACTTGTTAAAAAATTTGCCTCATTTTCTCTATCATCCAGATCCCTTGGCTACAGGTTCATTTGTTGAAGGAGAAGCTAAGGTTTGTCCATCTTGTGGGAAAGAAAGCAATGTTTATTATGCCCTTATACCTTATAGTATAGAGGATATAGAATACCTTTGTCCATTTTGTATTGCAAACGGTCAAGCAGCCAAAAAATTCGATGCAGAATTTATCCAAGATGCCGAGTGGCAGGGTGAATTGGATCCAGAAAAGAATCAGCTGCTTTTTTGTCAGACCCCAGGCTACTCTAGTTGGCAGGGAGAATATTGGCTTTCTTGTTGCCAAGATTATTGTGCTTACCTGGGTACAGTTGGAACTCGAGAATTGAAGGATATGGGAATCGCTGAGCAAGTCTTGGCAGACTATGAAGCGCGTGAAGAATATCAAGAGGTAGAAGACTACTTGGTCAAAGACGGGCCTATCTGTGGTTACCTTTTCAGATGTCTCCATTGTCAAAAATACCAGATCTGGGTTGATGCAGATTAAATCGAAATTTGATTCGCTATGAAAATTAAAGAGAAGACTATGGAAGAACTAGAATTATTCGAAGCTGCCTCCAAAGATTTATTTGATACTATGCAGGGATTTAAAGACAATCTATCTGTTCAATTTCCCTTATTAGATAGTGATAACTGGCAGTATGATAAGGGATTGATAAAAGTTTGTAGGGCTGATGAGTCAGGATTCAAAAAAAGATGTAGGGTCGGAATCAGCTACAACTTGAAAGTATCCCTATTAAACGAAGATGCCGAGCAAATCTGGTTACTGTTTAAAGACTGGTTCAATGCTAGCAGATTGAGTCTGGTTGAAAGAAATCCTAATAATGAGGATTTGGGAAGATATGTCTTTTCAGCAAGTTCCTCTCTAGGTGATCAGGTAGATTGTTCAATTTATTTACCTAATGAGTGGAATATCCCTCAGATTAGCTTTTCAGGCTATTTAACAGCTCGTTATAGGGCTTGTGAACTTGATAAATTGCGAGAATAAGAAGGAGGTTTTTAGGATGAGAAAGATTGATTGGGACAAGATAAAAACTCGCTTAGATGCCTTGCTGGTCATTGATGAGTATTTGACAGATCCGAGTGAGGATTGGCTCAGACTCGTGATTAAGACTGAGGAAGACTATGGACTCCGCTACCTTATTGACAATGGCTCTGGTGATTCTCTAGATGTGATTTTGACTGATAAAATGATTCTTATAAAAGGCTTTGATCATGAAAGTAGTTTAAGCCAGTTTGCTGCTGACGAGTGGAATCAAGACGTCATTGATGGTTTTTATAAAGGACTGGATGAGAAGTATATCTCGCTTTATTCCGAAGACCAAAAAGATGAAACAACCTTCTTTATCTGGTATGACGGTCACGCACATCAACAGACTTACCAAGACCAGGATGGCGGAGAATGGTTGCTTTCATACCTTTTTGATAGCTTTGAGAGATTTCATGAGTTTGTGACTGACTATTATGAAATTACCGTAGATAAAGATTTACTTAGGAAACTCTACATGGAAGGACAACTTTCAGACTTAGAATTAAAGCAATTAATCCAGGAGAGTTAAGAGAGTAATCATGAGAGTGAACTATAAAAATACCCCTGAAAAATATCAAACTCTTGCAGAAATTATCATCCCACCCTTGCTTGATTTACTCAAAAGTTTAACCATGTTAGAAGAGGAAATTTTTGATCGTAACAGAGCACTGGATAAGAAAAAAGAAGGCCTTGGCATCCCAGCAAATCAGCTTCATCCTATGTGGAATGAACTTATGGATGACTATTTTCAGAGGCAAATGCAACTTCTAACTGGACGAGTGACTCAAAAATGCTTGGAAGGAGGAGTTCGAAATTCTTATGGCTCCCCAAGTGAGTATAACTATGTTAAAAGGAATGATTTTTCTGTAGATTTCATCATGACAAAAGCTGAAGAAGCAAGAATTATCACCCATTTTCAAGAAGCTTTAGAAATGAAGCATCAGTTTGTACTTAGATTGGTGGATGGAAATTGGTTGCTTGACCAGAAATTCTACGGTTTTGAGGATGAAGAAACTTGGTATCTCGACTCAATTTGACCAAGATAGCTATGCTTCCCAACTGATATGAAAAAAGGAGAAGTCCTATGAAATTTTTGAAAAATCTATTTGCTAGTAAGAAAGAAAAGTCAGAGAAGAAAAAACAACTTATCTTGTCCATGCCCCTCTTCAAAGGCAAGCAGGCTTATTCTTTAGACCAGGTCGTTCAGGATTTAAAATCTCACTGGGGGCTTGAAATTTCTGAAGTTTCTGGGGATGATTCTAGTGCAACCTTTGTGATTGATGGTGCTCTCGTTGCTTTAGCATTGATGGATCTTCCTATCCCAAGTCAAGAATTTGAAGAATTGTATGCCTATTCTTACCTCTGGCAGGATGTTGAGAAGGAAACGCAGGAGCACACACAACACGCCATTGTTTCTATTTTGTCTGACAATCTTTCGCCAGTAGAGACTTATTCCTTATTGACTAAAGTCAATGCCTCTATCCTAAAAACAAGTCCATCAGCTATTGGTATTTATCAGGGTTCTACCACCTTGCTCTTGCCCAAAGATCTTTATCTAGACCTAGCTGACCTTTTGAAAGCAGAAATGCTTCCCCTTCAACTCTGGATCTATATGGGGATTATCAACCAAGGAGATAAAACTAGCATTTACACTTATGGTTTAAAAGAGTTTGGAAAAACTGAGATTGAAATTATCGACTCCCCTATGGATAGCGATGACTTATATTATTTTCTCTTGTCTATTCTTCAGTATGTTTTAGGCAGTGATGTCACCTTAAAGGACGGTGAAACCATTGGTTTTTCAGAAGATCAAAAAATCAAAATCACTGAGTCAAAAGCCGTCTATTTGGAAGGTAATTCCTTGAAATTAGATGTTTAGACCATGATTTATAAATAAGTGTCCTACCTAGATTGGAGGTTTTATGAATCCTGATATAAAAAAGTATTATCTCTACCGTTTTCTGGTCTATAGATTTGAAAAACTCTCTTGTAAGAATCCAAGTCTCAAGGAAATAGAGTCAGAGAAGAGAGAAAAAATCGTTCTAGAGGCTACTCGAACTAGTCAAAAGATTATTCTAGTCTTAGGAATTCTTTATGTTTTGCTTAATTCTGCTATGTTCATTTACCTTAGGCTCAATGATTTTCAAAATCCCTTAGTGACTTGGTTTACTGACTACATCGACTATTTGGGGGTACTGATAAACGGAGAATGGGGTGGTAGTTGGCGTCAAAAGAAAGCTAGTTTTTTGATGATTGCTCTACTGGCTTTACCGATTGTGCTGATAGAAGGTGGCCCCTTCTTCTTGCTGGTTTTATTGATTGGGAATTGGGTACTAAAGAGAAAGATAAGGTTTGAGAGAGAACATAAAGGAGTAGAGAGCCATGGCTAGAACGGCGATAATAGGTACTTTAATAGTTTTTGCAATCTTTAATCTGCTACTTGGTCTGGGGTTTTATCTCTTTCTAAAAAAGAGGAAAGAGAATGGGCAGTCATTGTACGAAACCCCTGTAAATCAACAAACTCGAACAGAAAAACTGGGTCTAGGCGAGATTTTAGTCTACCTGTCCCTGATTGCCATCGCGGGGATCTTTGCTTTTCAGACCTTAAATAGAGGTGGTGTTGGGAATTCTATTTTAGCCAAAATGATTCTCTTACCTGCACTAATGGCTCTTTTCAATGCAAGAAAACGAACTGGGAAGTCTATGCTTGCCCTCCTTATAACCTTTATGGTCTTTTTAGTAGGAGTCATGTTTAATCTCACGATTGGTTTGCCACCTCAAGCACCAATTTTGCAAATTAATGAAAGTAAAATCATTTTAGTAGAAACCAAAGCAAGTGATCTGATGGAAGCTGGATTTGATATCTATGTAAGACAGGGGGATGGTGCTAGCGACTACGAAGACCTCCTGACAGATGGCAATTTCCAAAAGTATTCAGGAGATAAATCAGTCACTATCGAAAAAGGTTTCAGACTTGATAGCAATGCGATCCCTTACGCTCCCTATCTTCTTGCAAAAGATGGCATAGTACTGGGTAGTATTTCCTTTTACGGTGCTGAGGACCAGAATGTGGCTTTAGAAGATTCTAAGATTATTCAGGTTCGATTTAACAAGGAAAGTATTGAGGCGGCAAAAAAACATTCTATCACTTTGAAATTAGATGAACTTGACTTGACTACTAGACTTGATATCCCGCTTGTTCAAGAAACTTTCAAAAAGCATCTATGGTCAATCCCCCCATCACATACAAGTGATGTCACTCAATTGTGGTATGGATTACAGTGGTCAAGTAACAGTGACTCTCTATTTTGGAATGAGTATTACAGTCTTATCCGTCTGGATGAAAATTACTTGATGACTGATTTTGAGCTAGCTGTTCAAGTAGCACGAGATGACTAGATAGGATTTTGAATAGTTGATTATTCTTATGATTCATTAAAGAAACTAATCTATTTAGTTTCTTTTTTGTTTTTTGATTTAAATTTAAAACGATTTCCATTTTTAAGTTAAATAAATTTCACGAACAAAAAAATGAATTTATTTAAAAAAGTTTCTAAAAATACTTTACAAGAATACGAAAACATGATATAGTAATTAAGCTTAGAAAATGAGATGATGTTTTCTAGCAAATATAAACCCGAGTAAAAAATGCCTACGGACAGGCAGGGTTGAATGCCGAAGCGTGGTTGAAAAGCCACATTATTGATAGGGTTAAAAGCCTACTTTTATAAGTTGATGTTAGGACATTAGTTCTAATTCGTATAGATTTGTTAGTGTGGTGAAAGCACACGTCATCTTGTGAAACGATCAATAAAGTACGTAATATTTGCTACTAGAGAGTTAGGAAACATCAGGAACAGACATACTCAAAAGAAACAAACATAAACACGTCAGTAGATTGTAGAGCAGGTGCCAACCTGCTCTTTTTTCATAAGTATCCTTTAGAGCCTTACATGGTTAAGGTGTAAAAAATATGATAAAGGAGTATGTCTTTATAATGTTAAATCAAAACCAAGCTCCCATCTATGAGGGGTTGGTCAAGTTACGAAAGAAAAGAATTGTACCATTTGACGTACCTGGTCACAAGCGTGGCCGCGGTAACCCAGAGTTGGTTGAACTTTTAGGGGAAAAATGTGTAGGTATAGATGTTAACTCTATGAAGCCCTTGGACAATTTGGGACATCCCATTTCGATTATCCGAGAAGCTGAGGAACTGGCTGCAGAAGCTTTTGGAGCGGCTCATGCTTTTTTAATGATTGGGGGAACAACATCATCAGTACAAACCATGATTCTCTCCACCTGTAAAGCAGGTGATAAAATCATTCTTCCTCGAAATGTTCATAAGTCAGCCATTAATGCACTCGTTTTGTGTGGCGCTATTCCCATCTATATCGAGATGAGTGTAGATCCAAAAATCGGTATTGCTTTGGGGCTTGAAAATGAGCGTGTAGCACATGCTATTCAAGAACATCCAGATGCCAAGGCAATCCTAATCAACAATCCAACCTATTATGGGATTTGTTCAGACCTTAAGGGGCTAACAGAGATGGCTCACGCTGCAGGAATGAAAGTTTTAGTAGATGAAGCGCACGGGGCCCATCTACATTTTACAGATAAACTTCCCCTATCTGCTATGGACGCAGGAGCTGATATGTCAGCTGTATCCATGCATAAGTCTGGTGGCAGCTTGACACAAAGTTCACTTCTTTTAGTTGGGGATCAGATGAATCCTGAGTACGTTCGTCAAATTATTAACCTAACCCAGTCAACATCTGCATCTTACCTGTTAATGGCTAGTCTGGATGTTTCTCGTAGAAACTTAGCCCTTCGTGGGAAAGAGTCCTTTGAGAAGGTCATTGAGCTATCTGAGTACGCTCGTCGTGAAATCAATGCTATCGGTGGTTACTATGCCTACTCAAAAGAGTTAGTAGACGGTGTGTCCGTTTGCGATTTTGACGTGACCAAGCTGTCAGTTTACACCCAAGGTATTGGCCTAACAGGTATTGAAGTTTATGATCTCTTACGGGATGAATATGATATTCAGATCGAGTTTGGTGATATTGGCAATATCTTAGCTTATATTTCGATTGGTGACCGTATCCAAGACATTGAACGCTTGGTCGGTGCTCTAGCTGATATCAAGAGACTCTACTCACGAGATGGGAAGGACTTGATTGCTGGAGAATATATTCAGCCTGAGCTGGTGCTGTCTCCTCAGGAAGCCTTTTATTCAGAGAGAAGAAGCTTAACCTTGGACGAGTCTGTGGGGCAAGTCTGTGGGGAATTTGTCATGTGCTATCCTCCAGGTATTCCAATTCTAGCGCCAGGTGAACGGATCACACGCGAAATTGTTGATTATATCCAATTTGCCAAAGAACGTGGTTGTTCCCTCCAAGGAACGGAAGATCCAGAGGTCAATCACATCAATGTTATTGAGAGAAAGGAGAACTAAATGGATTTATGGTTTTCTGAAGTTCATACTCCAGATGTGAAATTGTCCTTGAGAACAGCCAAGCAACTGTATTCTGGTCAAAGTGAATGGCAGGATATTGAAGTATTAGATACACCAGCTTTTGGGAAGATATTGATTTTAAATGGGCATGTCCTATTTTCAGATGCAGATGACTTTGTCTACAATGAAATGACAGTTCATGTGCCCATGGCTGTCCATCCTAATCCAAAGAAAGTCTTGGTTATCGGGGGTGGTGACGGAGGTGTTGCCCAGGTATTAACTCTATATCCAGAGCTGGAGCAAATTGATATCGTGGAACCGGATGAGATGTTAGTTGAGGTCTGTCGTGAGTATTTTCCAGACTTTGCTGCAGGGCTAGATGATCCTCGTGTTACCATTTATTATCAAAATGGACTTCGTTTTTTGAGAAATTGTGAAGATGATTATGACATTATCATCAATGATGCGACAGATCCATTTGGACATACAGAAGGTCTTTTTACCAAGGAATTTTACGGCAATAGTTACCGTGCTCTGAAAGAAGACGGTATTATGATTTACCAGCATGGTAGTCCCTTCTTTGACGAAGATGAGTCGGCTTGCCGAAGCATGCACCGCAAGGTCAATCAAGCCTTTCCAATCAGCCGGGTTTACCAGGCACATATCCCAACTAGTCCTGCTGGTTATTGGTTGTTTGGATTTGCTTCGAAAAAATATCACCCTGTCAAAGATTTTGATAAGGAAGGCTGGAAAAAACGCCAGCTTTTCACAGAATACTACACTGCAAACTTACATGTGGGTGCCTTTATGTTGCCTAAGTATGTAGAAGACATTTTAGAAGAAGAGGAAGGAAAAAAATGAGTCGTTTATTAGTTATTGGATGTGGGGGAGTCGCCCAAGTTGCTATATCAAAGATTTGCCAAGATAGCGATACTTTTAAAGAAATTATGATTGCTAGCCGTACCAAGTCAAAATGTGATGACTTGAAGGCTAAATTAGAAGGCAAAACAAATACTAAGATTGAGACAGCTGCTCTTGATGCAGACAAGGTAGAAGAAGTGATTGCCTTGATTGAAAGCTACAAACCAGAAGCCGTTTTGAACGTAGCTTTACCATACCAAGATTTGACCATTATGGATGCATGTTTGGCAACGGGAGTTCACTATATCGACACAGCCAACTATGAGGCTGAAGATACAGAAGACCCTGAATGGCGTGCTATTTATGAGAAACGTTGCAAGGAACTTGGTTTTACAGCCTACTTTGATTACTCATGGCAATGGGCTTACCAAGAAAAATTCAAGGAAGCAGGTTTGACAGCTCTTCTTGGTTCTGGTTTTTACCCAGGTGTAACCAGTGTCTTTTCAGCTTATGCTTTGAAACACTATTTTGATGAAATCCACTATATCGACATTTTAGACTGTAATGGTGGTGACCACGGTTATCCATTTGCGACAAACTTTAACCCAGAAATCAATCTACGTGAGGTTTCTGCACCAGGTTCATACTGGGAAGATGGAAAATGGGTTGAGGTCGAAGCTATGTCTATCAAACGTGAGTATGATTTCCCTCAAGTTGGTCAAAAAGACATGTACCTCCTCCACCATGAAGAAATCGAATCATTAGCAAAGAATATTCCAGGTGTTAAACGCATTCGTTTCTTTATGACTTTTGGCCAATCTTATCTAACGCACATGAAATGCTTGGAAAACGTCGGGCTTCTTCGTACAGATGCCATTAATTTTAATGGACAAGAAATTGTTCCTATCCAATTCTTGAAAGCTTTGCTTCCCGATCCTGCAAGCCTTGGACCACGCACTGTTGGAAAAACCAATATCGGTTGTATCTTTACTGGTGTCAAAGATGGAGTTGAAAAGACCATCTACATCTACAATGTTTGCGACCATCAGGAATGCTACGCAGAAGTAGGATCACAAGCAATTTCTTATACAACAGGTGTTCCTGCTATGATTGGGACAAAATTAGTGATGGATGGTACATGGAAACAGCCTGGAGTTTATAACCTTGAAGAGTTGGATCCTGACCCATTCATGGAAGCTTTAAATAAATACGGTTTGCCATGGGTTGTGGTTGAAAATCCACAAATGGTGGACTAATGAAGTTAGAACAAGTACCAACACCTTCTTATATCATTGACTTGGGAAAGTTAGAAGCCAACTGCCGTATTCTACAGTATGTTCAAGAAGAAGCTGGTTGCAAGGTTTTGCTTGCCCAAAAGGCTTATTCCCTCTATAAAACCTATCCTTTAATTAGCCAGTATCTTTCTGGTACGACAGCTAGTGGACTCTATGAAGCGAAGCTGGCTAGGGAAGAATTTCCGGGGGAAGTCCATGTATTTGCGCCTGCTTTTAAGGAAGCAGATATGGAAGAGTTGCTTCAAATATCTAATCATATTGTTTTTAACTCAGAGAGACAATTACGAAAATACGGTGAAACTTGTCGTGAAGCTGGTATCAGTGTTGGTCTACGCCTCAATCCTCAGTATTCTACTCAGGGAGATCACGCGCTCTATGACCCTTGCGCTCCTGGATCCCGTTTTGGAGTGACTTCAGATAAGATACCAAGTGATTTGCTGGACTTGGTGGATGGGCTTCATTTTCATACTCTTTGTGAGCAAGGGGCAGATGATTTAGCGACAACCTTGAAAGCAGTAGAAGAGCAGTTTGGGCCTTATTTGCATGAGGTCAAATGGCTCAATATGGGCGGCGGACACCACATTACCCGAGACGACTATGATGTGGACTTACTGATTTCTGAGATTAAGCAAATTCGAGAAACTTATAACCTTGACGTCTATATCGAACCCGGAGAAGCGATTGCTCTTAATGCGGGCTATCTAGCTACTGAAGTCTTAGACATCGTTGAAAATGGGATTGAGACCTTAGTGCTAGACGCTTCAGCAAGTTGTCATATGCCAGATGTCCTTGAGATGCCCTATCGTCCTCCATTGAGAGATGGTTTTGAACCGCAAGAAAAACCTTATACTTATAGACTCTCTTCAAATACTTGCCTAACAGGTGATATCATTGGGGATTACAGCTTTGAAAAACCGATTGAAATCGGCGATCGCCTCTATTTTGAAGACATGGCAATCTACTCCTTTGTCAAAAATAATACTTTTAACGGGATTGGACTTCCCAGTTTATATCTCATGGATAAAGAGGGTGAGTGCAGTCTAGTCAAATCATTTGGCTACCAAGACTTTAAGGAGAGATTATCATGATGGACAGCCCAAAGAAATTAGGTTATCGTATGCCTGCAGAGTATGAACCCCATCATGGGACTCTCATGATATGGCCTACTCGACCAGGGTCTTGGCCTTTTCAAGGCAAGGCTGCAAAAACAGCTTTTAGTCAGATTATTAAAACCATTGCTCAAGGGGAAACAGTCTACCTTTTGGTGGAGGAGGACTATCTATCTGAAGCCCAATCCTATCTTGGAGACAAGGTCGTCTATCTAGATATCCCAACAAATGATGCCTGGGCTCGTGATACAGGTCCGACCATTCTCCTTAATGATAAAAGGGAAAAATTAGCGGTAGATTGGTCTTTCAATGCTTGGGGAGGTTCTGTGGATGGACTCTATCAAGACTATGAAGCAGATGACCAAGTGGCCAGTCGTTTTGCAGAATTCTTAGAGGTACCTGTTTACGATGCAAAACCATTTGTACTAGAAGGTGGAGCTATACACAGTGACGGTCAAGGAACCATACTTGTCACAGAAAGCTGCTTGCTCAGTCCGGGTCGCAATCCTCATATGACTAAAGAAGAGATTGAAAATACCTTACTAGAGAGCCTTGGAGCTGAAAAAGTCATCTGGCTACCTTACGGTATTTATCAGGACGAAACCAATGAACACGTCGACAATGTAGCAGCTTTTGTTGGCCCAGCAGAGATTGTCTTAGCTTGGACGGACGACCAAGACGATCCCCAGTATGCCATGTCTGCGGCCGATTTAGCTCTTTTAGAGACGGAAACAGATGCAAAGGGGCGTTCCTTTACCATTCATAAACTTCCGATTCCAGCTATCCATCAAGTAGTGACGGAAGAAGATTTGCCGGGCTATACTTATGAAGAAGGCGAAGAGGAACGCTATGCTGGTGAGCGTTTAGCAGCATCCTATGTGAACTTCTATATTGCTAATAAGTCTGTCTTGGTGCCACAATTTCAGGATGAAAACGACCAAGTGGCCTTGGATATCCTGAGTAAGTGTTTCCCAGACCGTGAAGTTGTCGGAATCCCTGCAAGAGATATTCTTTTAGGTGGTGGAAATATCCACTGTATTACCCAACAAATTCCAGAATAGGAGAAAAAGATGAGAAATGTAAAGGTTGCAGCTATTCAGATGCAATGCGCTAAGGATGTGGAAACGAATATCCAAACAGCTGAACGTTTGGTCCGTCAAGCTACAGATCAAGGTGCGCAAATTATTCTCTTACCTGAGTTGTTTGAACGTCCCTATTTCTGTCAGGAACGTCAATATGACTACTACCAGTATGCCCAGTCGGTGTCAGAAAATACGGCAATTCAGCATTTCAAAGTGATTGCCAAGGAATTAAAGGTCGTTTTACCAATCAGTTTCTATGAAAAAGATGGTAATGTCTTATATAATTCGATAGCTGTCATTGATGCAGATGGAGAAGTGCTAGGCGTTTATCGGAAGACACACATACCAGATGACCATTATTATCAAGAAAAGTTTTATTTCACGCCTGGCAACACAGGATTCAAAGTTTGGGATACTCGCTATGCGAAAATCGGTATTGGGATCTGTTGGGATCAGTGGTTCCCTGAAACAGCCCGTTGCCTTGCCTTAAATGGTGCAGAATTTCTCTTTTATCCAACAGCCATTGGTTCGGAACCAATTTTGGATACAGATAGTTGTGGACATTGGCAACGTACGATGCAAGGGCACGCAGCAGCAAATATTGTGCCAGTTATTGCTGCTAATCGTTATGGCTTGGAAGAAGTCCAACCTTGCGAGGAAAATGGGGGACAAAGTTCTAGCCTTAACTTCTATGGTTCATCCTTTATGACCGATGAAACAGGAGCTATCTTGACCAAAGCAGAACGACAAGGCGAAGCTATCTTGTTAATAACTTATGACCTTGACAAGGGAGCAAATGAACGCCTAAACTGGGGCTTGTTTAGAGATAGAAGACCAGATATGTATAAAGATATTGTCAGATAATAACAAAAAGTAGCCAGCTCAGGCTACTTTTTTAAAATTCTTTATAAACATAAGGATTCTCTGGTTTGTCCACTTTTATGAAAGACTGGACTTCGATTGTTGGAAGGACTTGGTTAAGTTCCTTGTGGTAGCGATTGCTAATCTTTCCTTTAACTCTCACCCAGGTGTTATTGTCATAATGATTGGTATTTCCTATGGTCAATAGCCCAAAAACCCCTGAATCAGCTATACAGTGCATAATACCAAAGCGAAAAACAAATTGACTATCGCTGTGACTGGGATCATTGTAAATAAAGCCTGTGAACTCGATTTCCTTACCTTCAAACTCATTTTGATAGTCATAAATAGCTTCCATGACTTCTAAGTAATTATCATCGGTGATGACAATACTAGATTGAGCTAAGTATTTATCAGCAGATTTCCTAACAATTTTTTCATAAGCTGTCTTTGAATAAAACCGACTGGTATCCGGCTTGAGATACTGACTGCTAGTACCTTCACTTGCTTGGATTGCCTTGTCAGTTCCTTCCGACAAAGGGAAATAATATCCTTTTGCCGATACTGTTTGTGAATCCAGAGTAACTGTTGGAAAAGTGAATCCAACTAACAAAGGCAAACTTAAGAGGACAAAACTAGCAAGTTTGGCTGAAAAACTCTGTAAGTGACTATGTTCTTTCGAACGTTTGAAACAAATATAGGCTTGAACGATGGCTAGTATCAAAGATAAAACCATGGTGATATAAGCCAGATAAGAGTAGTGGAGATTTAGATATTGATTGAGCTTACCTGATAGATGTAGATAAAGGGTTAAGAAAAAATAACTCATCAAAATAAGAAATCGTATCATAGCATCACCCCGACTAGATAAGCATAAATAAGTACAACGAGAGTTACAATAGTCATAAACTGCCAAATAAAGCGAGTTTTGAGATAATTTTTCATCATGAGTAAGTTCTTAACATCAAGTATAGGACCTATAACCAGAAAGGCAAGAACTGGAGCAAAGCCAAAACTGGAGAGAAGCGAAGAGCCGATAAAAGCATCCGCCTCACTACAGAGTGATAGTAGGAAGGATAAGAGCATCAATAGAACAATAGCAAGCAGTGGGGAAGAGCTGATAGATGTCAAGATTCGAGTTGGTACATAGACTTGAACTAGACTTGCAAAAAGACAGCCAAAGACCAAGTAACGCCCCATATCGAAGAATTCATCAATAGCTTGGATAAAGACCTGAAGGATTTTTTGACCTTTACTCAAGTGAGAAAAATCATGCTCATGACAAGCCAATCTATATTCCTTTTGAATAGGTCCCTCCCAGAAAAATCCAAGAAAGATACCCAAAATAGTAGCAACAAGAATCGAACCTAAAGCGCGGAGTAAGACCATTTTAAATGAATTACCAAAAGCTGAATAGGTCGCAAAAAGTACGATGGGATTAATGATTGGAGCCGTTACTAGAAAGGGAACAGCTGTATAGCTTGGAACCTTCTTCTCCAAGAAACGATTGATGATAGGGACAATCCCACACTCACAAGAGGGAAAGAGAAAACCAATGAAGGTACCAAAAAAGATTCTCCCCAAGCGATTTTTAGGGAGAAATGTATAAACCTTCTCAGGAGTGATGTAGACTTCAATAGCACCAGAGATGATGCTACCAATTAAGACAAAGGGTAGGGCTTCAATAATGATTGATAGAAAAATGGCACCAGCTTGTAAAACACTTGAAGGTAGGTTTTGAAAGAGATCCATCTATTTTTTCTTTTCTGCTTTTTCTTTCTTTTCTTTGTCATCTGGAAATGTTACTTGCTTTAAATCAGGTAGTTTAGCGAATTCTTCGAACATCTTATCTAAGTCATCAGTTTTTGTAAATTTAACAGCCATAAGGCATACCTCGATTCTTTTAGTTATCACTATTATACTATTATTTCTAAGAAATAGTTGGATTTTAAAATAAACATAGCTTTTATCTTTATAAAGTTGAAATAAAGCAACAAATTAATGAAAACAAGCTTTCCTGCTTATGGTATAATAGTTTCATGGATAAAAAATATGAAAAAATTTCCCAAGATTTGGGTGTAACTTTAAAGCAGATTGATACTGTCTTGTCTTTGACAGCAGAAGGAGCAACTATCCCCTTTATCGCCCGTTATCGGAAAGATATGACCGGAAGTCTAGATGAAGTAGCCATTAAGGCTATTATCGACCTCGATAAGAGTTTAACTGCTCTAAATGATCGTAAGGAAGCGGTCTTAGCAAAAATCAAAGAGCAAGGTAAGCTAACAAAGGAATTGGAAGAAGCTATTTTAGCAGCTGAAAAACTCGCAGATGTAGAAGAACTCTATCTTCCCTATAAGGAGAAACGTCGGACCAAGGCAACGATTGCGCGTGAGGCTGGACTTTTTCCACTTGCTCGTTTAATTTTACAAAATGTTTCTAACCTAGAAAAAGAAGCAGAAGCATTTGTCTGCGAAGGTTTCGAAACTCCTCAAGAAGCTTTGGCTGGGGCTGTAGACATCTTGGTTGAAGCACTATCCGAGGATGTTCATTTGCGTTCAATGACATATCAAGAGGTACATAGACGCTCTAAGATTACTTCTCAAGTCAAAGATGAGAGTCTTGATGAAAAACAAGTCTTTCAGATTTATTACGATTTCTCAGAAACAGTTGCAAACATGCAAGGTTACCGTACGCTTGCCCTTAATCGTGGTGAAAAGCTAGGCATTTTGAAGATTGGATTTGAGCATGCAGTTGATCGTATCCAAGCATTCTTTGCTGCTCGTTTCAAGGTTAAGAATGCTTATATTGACGAAGTTATTCAGCAATCTGTTAAGAAAAAAGTATTACCAGCTATTGAGCGTCGTATTCGTACAGAATTAACAGAAAAGGCAGAAGAAGGAGCTATCCAACTCTTCTCAGAAAACCTTCGCAATCTTCTCCTTGTTGCTCCTCTTAAAGGGCGCGTGGTACTTGGATTTGACCCTGCCTTTCGTACAGGTGCAAAGCTTGCAGTCGTTGATGCAACTGGGAAGATGTTGACAACGCAGGTCATTTATCCAGTCAAACCAGCTTCAGCTCGTCAGATTGAGGAAGCCAAGCGTGATTTGGCTGATTTGATTGGCCAATACGGTGTTGAAATTATTGCTATCGGAAATGGTACTGCCAGTCGTGAGAGCGAAGCTTTTGTTGCTGAAGTGCTTAAGGATTTTCCAGAAGTTAGTTATGTCATCGTTAATGAGAGCGGTGCGTCTGTCTACTCAGCTAGTGAACTTGCTCGTCAAGAGTTTCCTGACTTAACCGTTGAAAAACGTTCAGCCATTTCTATCGCTCGTCGTTTGCAAGACCCACTTGCAGAATTGGTTAAAATTGATCCCAAATCTATCGGTGTTGGTCAATACCAGCACGATGTTAGTCAAAAGAAATTGTCTGAAAGTCTGGACTTTGTCGTAGATACAGTCGTTAACCAAGTCGGTGTCAATGTCAACACAGCTAGTCCAGCCTTACTTTCACATGTCGCAGGACTTAACAAAACGATATCTGAAAATATCGTGAAGTATCGTGAAGAAGAAGGTAAAATCACTTCACGGGCCCAAATCAAGAAAGTTCCTCGTTTAGGTGCTAAAGCGTTTGAACAGGCTGCCGGTTTCCTCCGTATCCCTGAAAGTAGCAATATCCTTGACAACACAGGTGTTCACCCGGAAAACTATGGTGCTGTCAAAGAACTCTTCAAACGTTTGGACATTAAGGACGTAAACGAAGAAGCACAAGCTAAGCTCAAGTCTGTATCAATCAAAGAAATGGCTCAAGAGCTAGACCTTGGTCAAGAAACACTTAAAGATATTATTGCTGATCTTCTCAAACCAGGTCGTGATTTCCGTGATTCTTTTGATGCTCCAGTTCTTCGTCAGGATGTCTTGGATATCAAGGACTTAAAAGTCGGTCAAAAGCTTGAAGGGGTCGTTCGGAACGTTGTAGACTTTGGTGCCTTTGTTGACATTGGTATCCATGAGGATGGTCTCATTCATATTTCTCACATGAGTAAGAAATTTATCAAGCATCCAAGTCAAGTCGTATCCGTTGGGGATTTGGTAACTGTATGGGTGAAGACAATCGATGTCCAACGTGAAAAAGTAAATCTGTCGCTCCTTGCACCAGATGAATCTAACTGATTACGTTAAACAAGTCTCTTTAGAAGACTTCGGAAAACCTTTCAAACACCAAGCTCAATGGAATACTCGTCTGCGGTCGACAGGTGGACGATTTTTCCCTAAGGATGGGCATTTGGATTTTAATCCAAAAGTCTATCAAGAGCTAGGGGTAGAAGTTTTTCGGAAGATTGTCCGTCACGAACTCTGTCATTACCATCTATACTATGAAGGTAAGGGTTATAAGCATAAAGATATAGCTTTTAAAGAACTGTTAAAAGAAGTAGATGGGCTCCGCTTTGTTCCTCCCTTATCAAGCGTTCGTCAAAAACCAGCTTTGGTTTATAAATGTTACTCTTGTGGCCAACCCTATCAAAGAAAACGACAAATCGACACCAAACGTTATCGTTGTGGTCTATGTCATGGAAAACTTATCCTACAAAATCCGCCTAAGGACTGATGCAGGGTGTTTAAGTTCATGTTATACTTGTTTCAAGAATACCGAAAGAGGTACAAATCATGAATAGAAAATTTTACAAAATGAGACGAAATCGGATGATATCAGGAGTTCTTGCTGGACTATCTGATAGATGGGATCTTGATGTGACACTCGTGCGCTTTATTTTTGCTATCTTTACAATCGCAAATTTTGGACTCGGAATCATCATCTACATTATCCTAGCTTATATCCTACCAACTAAGGAAGATATCGAAGCTGACATGTACGGAACAGGCCCACGCAAAATGAAAGAAGCTGAGCCAATCGATGATGACAAAGGTTGGTTTTGGTAACCATCTTACCATTCATTTGAAGTATTAAACCCTTGTAATTACAAGGGTTTTTCTTTTGCTTGAAAATTTGTGGTAAACTAATAGTAGTTGATTTCAAAAAATATCTCTATCTTACAAAAATGTAAGATTAAAGCTCCATTTGTAAGGTTATGTTATGGAACCAACTCTTTCTTTAGAGTACACTTATATCATAAAGATAAAGGAGCAAAACTATGAAAAATATTTTACAGAAGAAACATACAAGTAAGCCGAGTCCAAAGGATATCGAGCGAGTTCAGCTCGGTTGCGCTATTATGCAGGCTCAGTTTCAATTAATGGGATATTAAAAAGGAGATGTTAAAATGACGCTATTAGATGTAAAACACGTTCAAAAGATTTATAAAACTCGCTTTCAAGGCAACCAAGTAGAAGCCTTGAAAGATATTCACTTTACTGTAGAAAAAGGCGATTACGTTGCTATCATGGGTGAATCTGGTTCTGGGAAATCTACTTTACTCAATATTCTCGCCATGCTAGACAAGCCAACTCGTGGCCAGGTTTTCCTTAACGGAACAGACACAGCTACCATTAAAAATTCTGAAGCATCAAGTTTCCGTCGTGAAAAGTTAGGCTTTGTCTTCCAAGACTTTAATTTGTTAGATACGCTTTCTGTTAAAGACAATATCTTACTCCCTTTGGTATTGTCTAGAAAGCCTATTACAGAAATGATGAAAAAATTGGTGGTGACGGCTGAAAATCTTGGCATCAATCAATTGCAGGAGAAGTACCCTTATGAAATCTCTGGAGGGCAAAAACAACGGGTTGCAGTTGCACGGGCTATCATCACAGACCCAGAAATTCTCCTTGCGGACGAGCCAACAGGTGCCCTAGACTCTAAATCGTCTGCAGCTCTCCTTGATATCTTTGATCAGATCAACGAGCAAGGGCAAACCATTCTCATGGTAACCCACTCAACAGCAGCAGCTAGCCGTGCAAAACGTGTCCTTTTCATCAAGGATGGCATTCTCTATAACCAAATCTACCGTGGTGAAAAAACTGATCGTCAGATGTTCCAAGAAATCTCTGACACCTTAACTGTTATGGCAAGTGAGGTGAACTAGTATGTTTCGATTAACCAATAAGTTGGCCATATCCAACTTAATCAAAAACCGCAAACTCTATTACCCTTTTGCTTTGTCTGTCATTTTGGCAGTCACGATTAGCTATCTCTTTTACTCCCTAGCTTTTAATCCAAAAATTGTGGATTTGCGTGGTGCATCTGCTATACAATTTACCCTACAACTAGGGCTTGTCGTAGTGACACTTGCATCTGCCATTATCGTGCTTTATGCCAACAGTTTTGTCATGAAAAACCGTTCCAAAGAACTGGGTGTATATGGCATGTTGGGCTTAGAAAAACGCCATTTGATTGGTATGACCTTCAAGGAACTCTTGATTTTTGGGCTAGTAACAGTCACTGCCGGTATTGGGATAGGCGCCCTCTTTGATAATCTCATCTTTGCATTATTGCTTAAACTTGCGAAGATGAAGGTAGAGTTAGTTGCAACTTTCCAATGGTCCGTAGTGCTTTCAATCCTTCTGGTATTCGGTTTTATCTTTTTAGTTATCGTTTTCTTAAACGCTATACGTATCATCCGTATGGATGCTCTCCAACTCTCTCGTGAGAAAGCAAAAGGTGAGAAGAAGGGGCGTTTCCTAGTTCTTCAAACTTTAGTAGGGCTCATTGCACTAGGTGGTGGCTACTACTTAGCACTAAGCGTAACAGATGCATTTAAAGCTGTCGCTACTTTCTTTATTGCGGTCATGTTAGTTATTGTAGGAACCTATCTCTTATTCAATGCTGGTATTACAGTCTTCTTACAGTTGCTCAAGAAAAACAAGAGATATTACTACCAACCCAACAACCTCATCTCTGTTTCTAACCTCATCTTCCGTATGAAAAAAAATGCTGTCGGATTAGCAACCATTGCTATCCTTTCAACCATGGTTTTAATCACCATGTCAGCAGCAACCAGCATCTACAACGGTTCTGAAAATATGAAAAAACTCCTATATCCTCACGATTTTGATGTCAAGGGGCAAAATGTAGAAGTTGAGGATTTAGACAAACTTTTGACTCAGTATGCAAGTGAAAAGAGCTTAACGATTAGTAACAAAGATGTACTCAGCTATGCTAGCTTCGGCCTTTCTAGTCAAGATGGGACCAAATTAACCATCTTTGAAAAAGGGCAAAATAGTGTTATGCCCAAGACTGTCTTCTTAGTTTTCGACCAAAAAGATTACGAAAAGATGACTGGTCAGAAATTAAATCTCACTGGAGATGAAGTAGGGCTTTGGGCTCGAAATGACCAACTTAAAGGACAGAGAGCATTTAGTCTAAACAATCAGAACTATACGATCAAGGAAGCAATCCAGCAGGATTTTATTGCTAATCATGTTTCCAATCCTTATGTACTATTGGTGTCAGATTATAACTATCTTGTAGTAGCTGATATTCAAAGCTTTTTGGAACAGTACCAGGATTCAGCTATATACACACAGCTCTACGGTGGTATGGATGTAACAGCTAGTCTAGAGGAACAGTTAAAGCTATCTGATGATTTTGAGGAGTTTGCAAATAATTTTAGTCATAATCTCAAAAATAAAGACGGTATGGTTTATGGTGGAGACACTGCAAGTGATGCAATTGCACAAATGAATGCTCTCTTTGGAGGAGTTCTCTTTATTGGTATTTTCCTCTCTATCATCTTTATGATGGGAACAGTACTTGTTATCTACTATAAACAAATCTCAGAAGGTTATGAGGATCGTGAACGCTTTGTCATCCTGCAAAAAGTTGGCTTGGACCAAAAACAAATCAAGCAAACCATTAACAAGCAAGTCTTGACTGTTTTCTTCCTTCCAGTAATCTTCGCCTTTCTTCACTTAGCATTTGCCTATCATATGTTGAGTTTGATTCTTAAGGTCATTGGGGTAGTAGATACAGCTATGATGTTAAGTGTAACACTTTCTATTTGTGGTATCTTTGCCCTTATCTACGTACTAATCTTTATGATTACTTCAAGAAGTTATCGCAAAATTATCCAGCTATAATAAAAAATACCTCGATATTTTCGAGGTGTTTTTATGATTTAAATGCTAAACAATTGTCCAAATAGATAAGTAACACCCATGGTCAAAAGGCCGATGCAAAGGTTACGAATCATAGCTGTTTTGGTTGGGGCTTTTCCAAGTTTGGCACTTGTATATCCAGTGACTAGAAGTGAAATTGCTACAATGATAACAGTAGCAGGGATTCGATAGTCACTTGGAAAGATGGTTATTGAAAGCATTGGCGGGAGACTTCCGAGGACAAAGGAAATAAAGCTAGATGCTGCAGCATGCCATGGATTGGTGAATTCTTCATACTCGATACCATATTTTTCCTCGACTAAGGCTTTTAGTGGATTTTTCAAAAAAGCTTTGTTAACTAATAGTTGAGCTGAAGTTTCACACTCACCATTTTGAAGATAGGATGCGTAGAGTGATTTTTTAGCAGCCTCCATATCTTTATCCAAAAGTAGTTGTTCACGAGCTACAGCAGCTTCCTCCGTGTCTTTCTGAGTAGATACAGATACATACTCGCCTCCAGCCATAGAAAAGGCACCAGCAAGAATAGCAGCCAATCCTGAGAGGAAGATGATCCAGATATTCGTTGTAGCACTGGCTACCCCGATAACAACTCCAGCGATAGAGATGATTCCATCATTTGCTCCCAGTACACCAGCACGCAAGATATTTAAACGACCAGCAAAGTTTGCATCAATTTCATGAGTAATTTCTGACATAGTTTTCTCCTTTCTAAACATTATAAAGTATATGAGCAGTGAAGACAAACATTTTAAACTATCTGAAAAAAGTTCTACAATTCTAATAATAGCAATAGCTATTTCTTATGCCAATATATAACAAAGTTGTATTTGTAACTGAACGAATTAGGTGATACAATGAACCTAATGAAATCTTTGGAGGACTCACAATGACTCGTGAATTTAAATTTGAAACACTTCAATTGCATGCTGGTCAAGTAGTAGACGCGACTACAAAATCTCGTGCTGTTCCTATTTACCAAACAACATCTTTTGTATTTGAAGATACCCAAGAAGGAGCTGAACTTTTTGCCCTTCAAAAGGCTGGTAATATCTATACTCGTATCACTAACCCAACAACATCAGCCTTTGAAGAGCGTATCGCAGCTCTTGAAGGTGGTGTAGGTGCACTTGCAACTGCATCAGGTATGGCTGCTATTACCTACACAATTTTAGCTCTAGCCCACGCAGGAGACCACGTCGTTGCAGCATCAACCATCTATGGTGGTACCTTTAACCTCTTGAAAGAAACACTTCCTCGTTATGGAATCACCACAACTTTTGTTGATATTGATAATCTAGAAGAAGTAGAAGCAGCGATTAAAGATAATACCAAGCTTGTCTTGATTGAAACTTTGGGAAATCCAGTTATCAATATTCCAGATATCGAAAAAATCGCTGAAATTGCTCACAAACACCAGATTCCTTTGGTTGCTGACAATACCTTCGCAACACCTTATCTTATCAATGTCTTTTCTCACGGTGTAGATATCGCAGTTCACTCTGCAACTAAGTTTATCGGTGGTCACGGTACAACTATTGGTGGTGTCATTGTTGACAGTGGTAAGTTTGACTGGGCTGCTTCAGGGAAATTCCCTCAATTGGTCGATGAGGACCCAAGCTACCACAATATCAGTTATACTCGTGATGTTGGTGCTGCAGCCTTTATCGTGGCTGCTCGCGTGCAATTGCTTCGTGATATGGGAGCTGCCCTTTCACCGTTTAACTCATTCTTACTCTTACAAGGTCTTGAAACACTTTCTCTTCGAGTTGAACGCCATGTTCAAAATGCTGAGAAAATCGTTGATTTCCTTGTGAACCATCCAAAAGTTGAAAAGGTCAACTATCCAAAACTTCCAGATAGTCCATACCATGCCTTGGCTGAAAAATACTTACCAAAAGGTGTTGGCTCAATCTTTACTTTCCACGTTAAAGGTGGAGAAGCAGAAGCACGTAAAGTGATTGATAGCTTAGAAATCTTTTCAAACCTAGCCAATGTTGCAGATGCTAAATCATTGGTGGTTCATCCCGCAACTACAACACATGCTCAGTTGTCAGACTCTGATCTAGAAGCAGCAGGAGTAACCAAAAATCAAATCCGTCTCTCAATCGGTCTTGAAAATGTCGATGATTTGATTGAAGATTTGCGACTAGCTCTTGAAAAAATCTAAAAATAACTAGTTTTTATCGAATTAAGAATCCTTCTCACGAATAATTAAGTGAGGAGGATTTTTTATGTATAGTATTTCATTTCAAGAAGATTCGCTCTTACCAAGAGAAAGATTAGTAAGAGAGGGAGTAGAAGCACTCAGCAATCAAGAATTACTGGCAATATTACTAAGGACAGGAACGAAACAGGCCAATGTTTTTGAAATAGCACAGAAGGTCTTAAATCAGCTAACATGTTTAACCGACCTAAAAAGAATGAGCCTACAGGAATTGCAGACTCTATCGGGTATCGGACGTGTTAAGGCTATCGAATTACAAGCTGTTATCGAATTAGGCTGCCGTATCCATAAAAGGGAAACAGTGGAAATGGAGAGCATTCTTAGCAGTCGTAAATTAGCTAAAAAGATGCAAGCTGAGCTTGGAGATAAAAAACAAGAGCACCTAGTGGCGCTTTATCTGAATACACAAAATCAAATCATTCACCAGCAGACTATTTTTATAGGGTCTGCCACAAGAAGCATTGCTGAACCGAGAGAAATTCTCCACTATGCCCTAAAGCACATGGCAACATCTGTGATTCTGGTTCACAATCATCCATCAGGTCCAGTAGTTCCTAGCCCCAATGACGACCATGTTACCAAGCTTGTTAAAGAAGCCTGCGAGATAATGGGATTGGTCTTATTGGACCATCTAATTGTCTCGCATTCAGATTATTTTAGTTACCGTGAGAAGACGGATATGATATAAAAAAACCTGCATCATATACAGGTTTTACAATTCATTGACAACATAGTCAAAAAGCGTTTTATCTTTGGGGCGATTTTCAAAGAGAAATTCTGGATGCCATTGAACACCGAGATAAGGGAAACCATCTGTACTTGTTACAGCCTCGATAATACCATCTTTAGGATCATGTGCTACAACCTGAAGATTAGGAGCTAAATCTTTGATGCTCTGATGGTGGAAAGAATTTATATGAGAGATTTCTCCATAAATTTCTCGAAGAATAGTATCTGGTTCGGTAACAAGCCGCTGAGTGGTGTATTCAGCGGAAGTATCTTGCCAATGATCTTCAATATCTTGATAAAGAGACCCGCCCATGGCTACGTTAAAAAGTTGAGTACCACGACAGACAGAAAAAATTGGCTTATTTTGCTTGATTGCTTCTTTAATGAGTGCTAACTCAAAAATATCACGTTGAAGGTGGTAATCGTCACTATCAATAACTTTTGGCTCACCATAGTATTTAGGGTCTACGTTTTGTCCACCAGTTAGAATAAGTTTATCAATTAAACTAATGTAGTAACCGGCCATTTCTTCATCACCAATTGGTAGGATAATGGGGATACCTCCAGCTTCCTTAACTCCTTCAACAAAGCCTTTGGCAGCATAACTCATCATAAGATCATCATCTGGATGCGGGGTTTCATTTCCTGTAATCCCAATAACTGGTTTATTCATAAATATTTACACTTTCTAATCCTCTTTACGCATGAAATAGAGGAGGGTTTGAAGTTCGCTTGTAAGATCGACATACTGAACAACTACGTCTTTAGGAAGATGTAGGTGAACAGGAGAAAAACTAAGAATACCTTTGATACCGGCGTCGACTAATAGTTCTGCAACTTCTTGAGATTTAATACTAGGAACAGTAAGAATAGCAGTTTTAACATCACTATCCTTAATTTTGTCCTTTATTTGAGAGATTCCATAGATTGGAACACCATCAGGAGTTTGGGTACCAACCTCAGGATGATCATCTAGGTCAAAAGCCATGATGATTTTCATCTTGTTACGCTCATGAAAGCGGTAGTGTAGGAGGGCATGCCCCATATTTCCGATACCTACCAGCATAACATTGGTAATAGAATTATCATTTAAAAGATCAGCGAAAAAGTTCATGAGCTTTTTGACATCATAGCCAAATCCACGACGTCCAAGTTCGCCAAAGTAAGAGAAGTCACGACGAACAGTGGCAGAATCAATTCCAATCGCTTCTGCAATTTGTTTGGAATTAGCTCTTTCAATTTTTTCGGCATTAAATCTTTTAAAAATACGGTAATAGAGAGAAAGTCTCTTTGCTGTTGCTTTAGGAATAGCAGACTGTTTTTCTTTCACAAAATCACAACCTTTCTATTTACTATTTTATAGAAAGTTTGTGAAAATTGCAACAATAACGAAAAAAAACTAAGAAAAAATCTTAGTTTATCTTAGTTTCGTGGTAAGTCCATAAAAAGCGGTAGAGATTACCTAGAAGCCCCTGATAGATTTCAACCCCATCATGTTAATGAAGTAATAAGAGTAGTATCAGGAAGGGTTACACAACCCGATAGAGAGAGCATAAGAGCTTCATAGTCTTCATATTCTTGCACACGCTCTACTTGATAGGAGTCCTTGTAAGTTAATCGAAACATAACGACCTTTTATCTTTCACTTTTTGTAAATACGCCACGCTCAACAAGACTATCCATCAAGAAGTAGAATTTCTCTTGGTGGATATGAGTTTCTTCTGATTTGAAGATATCAACTAAACGTAGACCAAATTTATCAGTGATGTTGATTTTTGCACCTGTTAAGTCTTTGTTGATAATAATCTTAAGTTGGAATCCTTCTCCACTATTTGGAACTTTTTCAAGAAGACGTGTTAATTCATAGTTACCAACTTTAGTTTCAAAAAACGTATTATCTTTAAGCGTAAATTTCTTTACAGTTGGGCTAAGTGTATAATCGTAACGACAATTTTTTAGTTTAATCGTTTGTTCGAATGCCATTGAGTTATCCTCCGATGATATTTTTAAGAGTTTTAGCAAGAGTTATCATTTCTTGTTCTGTATTTTGAGGTGAAATGCTGACGCGAACAGACTCGTGTAAGCGAGGCGAGTCTTCTCCATAAAAAGCCTGAAGAACATGACTAACCTGAACAATACCAGCGGTACATGCTGAACCTGTTGAAATAGAAATGCCTTCTAGATCCAGGCGAAGTAGTAGCAGATCATTTCGTTGTCCTGGGAAACCAATGTTGAGGACATAGGGAAGTTGCTCTTTACTTTGGTTTAGATAGTAGTTTAATCCATCCATTTCAGTTAGAAATGTTTCTTGTAACTTTTGAACTTTTTCAAAATTACTTTCTAAATGTTCAAGATCATCCTTAAGTGCCGCGACCATCCCTATAATTGCAGGAAGATTTTCTGTTCCTGCTCTTTTTTTCTGTTCTTGATCTCCACCGTGTAGATAAGAATCAAAATCTGTAGAAGAAGCGTATAGGAAACCTACGCCTTTGGGACCATAGAATTTATGTGCAGAAGCGCTAAGAAAATCAATTCCCAATTCTTCGGGAAGAATCTCTACTTTACCAACCGCCTGAACTGCATCAACATGATAAGAAGCTGGATGATTTTTTAAAACCTCACCAATTTCAGCAATCGGTAATAGAGTTCCTGTTTCATTGTTTGCAAACATAGTTGAAACTAGAATGGTATCTTCACGAAGAGCATTTTTGACTTGGTCTGCTGTGATTTCTTGATTTACAGGTTTCAAAACAGTTACTTCAAACCCGAAATTTTCAACCAAATATTCAATTGGTTCAAGAACTGCGTGATGCTCAATAGCAGTAGTAATGATGTGTTTCCCACGCCATTGGTGGCGAAGGCAGTAGCCGATAATTGCAGTATTATTACTTTCTGTACCACCAGAGGTGAAGAAAACATGCTGTGGCTTTGTTCCTAGTAAACTCGCTAACTCTTGACGCGCTTCTCGTAATAATTTACCTGCTTGGCGTCCATGACTATGAATACTAGAAGGGTTCCCATATGTTTCTTGCATGACTTGAGTCATCGCTGAGATAGCTGCAGGTGACATTGGAGTCGTAGCAGCATTATCTAAATATATCAAAAACTCACCTAATTTCTATTTAAACTTAAATAGTGGACTAACTGGTTTTCTTTCATGAATACGAACCATGGCATCACCAATTAATTCGCTTGCAGTAATGTATTGTACGTTTTTAGGTTTTTTACTTTCTGTTACAACAGAATCTGTAACCAAGATTTCTTTGATATTAGCTGCATCAAGCAATTCTGCAGCGCCGTCAACGAAAAGTCCATGACTTGAAACTGCATAGATTTCAGTCGCTCCATCGCGTTCTAGGATTTTAGCAGCTTCAGAGAAAGTACGACCTGTATTTAGAATATCATCAATCAAGATTGCTTTCTTACCTTCAACTTCACCAATAATGTATCCTTGGCTACGTTCAGAATCATCTTGAGCATAGTCGATGATAGCAATCGGTGCATCAAGGTACTCAGCTAGGCTACGAGCACGTTTTACACCTGAATTTTTAGGGCTAACAACAACCACATCCGAACCTGTCAAACCTTTATCACAATAATGTTTTGCAAAAAGAGGAATTGTGTAGAGGTTGTCAACAGGAATATCAAAGAAACCTTGAACCTGAACAGCGTGAAGATCAAGTGTCAATACACGACTAACTCCAGCTTTAACCAACATATTTGCAACAAGTTTAGCCGTAAGAGGTTCGCGAGATGAAGCGATACGGTCTTGACGAGCATAACCGAAATAAGGCATGACAACATTGATTGTATTTGCACTAGCACGAACACAGGCATCAACAGTGATTAAAAGTTCCATCAAATGATTGCTAACAGGATAAGAAGTAGACTGGATGATATAAACATCATAGCCACGAACACTTTCTTCGATGTTAACTTGGATTTCACCATCTGAAAATTGACGTGATGATAATTTTCCAAGCGGAACACCTGCAGCATCCGCAATTTTTTGAGCAATTTCATGATTTGATGAAAGTGAAAAAAGCTTCATATTCTTTGTATCTGACATTGATAAACCGTCCTCTATAAACTATGTGAATCAGTAAAAGGAAACATTTTATTAACAACTGTAGTCCATTACAGATTCTATTATTTTTTATCTCTTATATTTTATCAAAAAAAGTTGATTATTTCAGTTATTTTTCATATTTTCTATAAATCGAACTAATTTTGAAGGTGCTTTCTTATATTCGATATCATTTGCCTGTAAAAACTCCTGAAAATCAAGACTTCCCTGGTCTCCATTTTCGACTTCCAACTCTAGTTCATAATCAACAACATCGAAGTAGCTACTTTGATCAAGTGCCATCAGTCCGATAGACGTCTCTTTCTCATAACGAACAGTAGTTAAACAACCTAAGACAACCCAGCCACTTGGTGAAACACCACGATTTGAAAGTTCTTCTAAAATCATTCCCTGAGGAAGTTTACATTCTTCTAAACATTTCTTTGCCTCTTCTAGAGTGAGAGCTTGATTGTATTCCATATTTCCAACTGTTTGTGGGATTTTTATGGTCAATTCGGCACTATTTTCAAATGTACGAATGCGAATAGCGATTTTATGCTGTCGAAGGTAAAAATCAGGCGTATCGAGGTAGTAATTTTTTTGTGTAATAGGAGTGACTTCTGAAAACTGAGCTAGCAAACGGTCATATTCTTCTTCACTGAGAAGTGTTTTCATTTCAATTTCTAAATGTTTCATTTTTACAACCTTTTCTTTATATTTGAAAGCGATTTATGGTATAATAAGCATTGTATTTATTGTATATGATTTTCATGAGAAAATCAAAAATTAGATAAATTAAACTGCATAGAGAATTGGACGTAAGAGTTATATGATTACAGAATGGGAAGAATTTTTAGATCCTTACATTCAAGCTGTCGGAGAATTGAAAATTAAACTCCGAGGTATCCGAAAACAATATCGAAAACAAAATAAACATTCTCCTATTGAGTTTGTCACGGGTCGGGTTAAACCGATTGAAAGTATCAAAGAAAAAATGGCACGCCGGGGTATTGGCTATGACACACTTGAACAGGATTTGCAAGACATTGCAGGTTTACGTGTCATGGTTCAATTCGTAGACGACGTAAACGAGGTTGTTTCTATCCTTCGTAAAAGACAGGATATGAGAGTTGTTCAAGAACGAGATTATATTACTCATCGAAAGGCATCGGGTTATCGTTCTTACCATGTGATTATTGAGTATACGGTTGATACGATTTACGGTGCGAAAACTATTCTAGTTGAGATTCAAATTCGTACCTTGGCTATGAACTTTTGGGCTACAATCGAGCATTCTCTCAATTATAAATATCAAGGAGATTTCCCAGAAGAAATCAAGGAACGACTTGAGATTACAGCCAGAATTTCACATCAGCTTGATGAAGAAATGAGTAAAATACGTGCTGATATCCAGGAAGCACAAGCGCTCTTTGATCCTTTGCACAGAAAGTTAAATGACGGGGTAGGAAACAGTGACGATACCGATGAAGAATACAGGTAAACGAATTGACCTAATTGCCAACCGTAAGCCTCAGAGTCAGAAAGTTCTATTCGAGTTAAAAGAACGATTAAAAAAGAATAATTTTATTCTGAACGATAAAAATCCAGATATCGTCGTCTCTATTGGTGGTGATGGCATGTTGTTATCTGCTTTTCATAAGTATGAAAACCAACTGGATAAGGTTCGTTTTGTTGGGGTTCATACGGGACATTTAGGTTTTTATACGGATTATCGTGATTTTGAGTTGGACCAATTGGTTACAAATTTACAGTTGGATAATGGAGCTCAAGTTTCTTATCCACTCCTAAGTGTTAAAATCTTTCTTGAAAACGGTGAAGTCAAGTCTTTCCGAGCACTAAACGAAGCTAGCATTCGTCGAGCGGATCGAACTATGGTTGCTGATGTCATTATTAACCATGTTCCCTTCGAACGTTTCCGTGGTGACGGCCTAACAGTTTCAACGCCGACTGGAAGTACAGCTTATAATAAATCACTTGGTGGAGCAGTACTGCATCCTACCATAGAAGCCCTTCAATTAGCTGAAATCGCCAGTTTGAACAATCGAATCTACCGAACACTTGGTTCATCAATTATTGTTCCTAAAAAAGACAAGATTGAATTGATACCAACTCGAAATGACTATCACACAATCTCAATCGATAATAGTATCTATTCTTTCCGAAATATTGAGAAAATAGAGTATCAGATTGATCACCACAAGATTCATTTTGTAGCCACACCAAGCCACACCAGTTTTTGGAATCGTGTTAAAGATGCCTTTATTGGCGAGGTGGACGAATGAGGTTTCAGTTTATTGCCGACGAACATGTCAAGGTCAAAACCTTTCTGAAAAAACATGAAGTTTCAAAAGGGTTACTTGCCAAGATTAAGTTTCGAGGTGGTGATATTCGAGTCAACGGGCATCCGCAGAATGCAACCTATCTCTTAGATATCGGAGATGAGGTCGTCATTGATATTCCGCCAGAGGAAGGATTCGAGACACTTGAAGCAATTGATTATCCTCTAGATATTCTATTCGAAGATGATCATTTCTTGATTATTAACAAACCCTCTGGAGTCGCTTCAATCCCTAGTGTCAATCATTCCAATACCATTGCCAACTTTATCAAAGGTTATTATGTAAAACAAAACTATGAGAATCAGCAGGTCCACATTGTGACGAGGCTTGATAGAGATACATCAGGTTTGATGCTTTTTGCTAAACACGGCTATGCGCATGCTAGGTTAGACAAGCAATTGCAAAGAAAGGCTATTGAAAAGCGGTATTACGCCCTAGTCAAGGGAGATGGTCATCTGGAACCTCAGGAAGAAATCATCGCTCCGATAGCCCGAGATGAAGATTCTATCATCACTCGACGAGTAGCAAAGGGTGGGAAATATGCCCATACGTCCTATCAAATCGTGGCATCTTATGGGAATATTCACTTAGTTGATATTCGTCTCCATACTGGGAGAACTCACCAGATTCGGGTTCATTTCTCTCATATTGGATTTCCATTGCTCGGAGATGACCTTTATGGTGGAAGTTTAGACCACGGCATAGAGCGTCAAGCGCTTCATTGTCATTACTTATCGTTCTATCATCCATTCTTAGAAGAACAGTTAGTGCTAGAATGCCCGCTGCCGGATGATTTCGAAACACTTATTACACAGTTATCAAATAATAATTTATCTTAAAAGGAGTCAAAACTCATGGAAGTTTTTGAAAGTTTGAAAGCCAACCTAGTTGGTAAAAATGCTCGCATCGTTCTACCTGAAGGTGAAGAACCACGTATCCTACAAGCAACGAAGCGTTTGGTTAAAGAAACAGAAGTTATCCCAGTTCTTCTAGGAAACCCTGACAAGATTAAAATCTATCTCGAAATCGAAGGAATTACAGAAGGTTACGAAGTCATCGATCCAGAACATTACCCACAATTTGAAGATATGGTCGCTTCACTCGTTGAACGTCGTAAAGGAAAAATGACTGAAGAAGAAGCGAGAGAAGTGCTCAGCAACGATGTAAACTATTTTGGTGTTATGTTAGTTTATATGGGCTTGGTTGATGGTATGGTTTCAGGTGCTATTCACTCTACAGCTTCAACAGTTCGTCCAGCTCTTCAAATTATCAAGACTCGTCCAAATGTTAGCCGTACATCAGGTGCCTTCCTTATGGTTCGTGGAACAGAACGATACCTTTTCGGTGACTGTGCTATCAACATCAACCCAGATGCTGATGCTCTAGCTGAAATTGCGATTAACTCAGCTATCACAGCTAAGATGTTTGGTATCGAACCTAAAATTGCTATGCTTAGCTATTCAACTAAAGGTTCAGGTTTTGGTGAAAGTGTTGATAAGGTTGTTGAAGCAACAAAAATCGCTCATGAGCTTCGTCCAGACCTTGAAATTGATGGGGAATTGCAATTTGATGCTGCCTTCGTTCCAGAAACTGCAGCTCTTAAAGCACCAGGAAGTAATGTAGCTGGACAAGCTAATGTCTTTATCTTCCCAGGTATTGAAGCTGGTAACATTGGTTACAAGATGGCAGAGCGTCTTGGCGGATTTGCTGCAGTTGGACCTGTATTGCAAGGACTTAACAAACCTGTAAATGACCTTTCTCGCGGATGTAACTCTGACGATGTTTATAAACTAACTCTAATCACAGCAGCTCAAGCTGTTCATCAATAAGAATTTTATCCCTCTTTTCCTCTTGGTAAAGGGGGATTTCCCTTTTATTGAGATATCATTCAACTGCAAAAATAGCCAAAATATGGTAAAATAGTCAGTAATCATCTTTGTTTTATAGAATAAGTTTGTATGAAGAAAAGGAAATAAAATGGCAACTATTCAATGGTTTCCTGGACATATGTCTAAGGCGCGTCGTCAAGTTCAGGAAAATTTAAAATTTGTTGATTTTGTGACGGTTTTAGTTGATGCACGTTTGCCCTTGTCTAGTCAAAATCCGATGCTGACTAAAATCATCGGAGATAAGCCAAGACTATTAATTTTGAACAAGGCAGACCTTGCAGATCCAGTATTAACAAAAGAATGGCGTCAACATTTTGAATCACAAGGCATTCAAACACTGGCCATTAATTCTAAAGAACAAATTACTGTAAAAGTCGTAACGGATGCCGCCAAGAAACTTATGGCAGATAAGATAGCTCGTCAAAAGGAACGTGGGATTCAAATTGAAACCTTACGCACCATGATTATCGGGATTCCAAACGCTGGTAAATCAACGCTGATGAACCGTTTGGCAGGTAAGAAAATTGCTGTAGTTGGTAATAAACCTGGTGTGACAAAAGGCCAACAATGGCTCAAAACAAATAAAGATTTGGAAATCTTGGATACTCCAGGGATTCTATGGCCAAAATTTGAAGATGAAACCGTAGCACTCAAACTTGCGCTTACGGGAGCAATCAAGGATCAGTTACTTCCAATGGATGAGGTAACGATTTTCGGTCTCAATTACTTTAAAACGCATTATCCTGAAAAGCTTCAAGAACGTTTCAAACAAATGAATCTGGACGATGAAGCTCCTGAAATTATTATGGATATGACGCGTATCCTTGGTTTTCGTGATGATTACGACCGTTTTTACAACCTCTTTGTCAAAGAAGTTCGTGATGGAAAACTTGGTAACTATACCTTAGATACATTGGATGATCTTAATGGCAACGATTAAAGAAATCAAAGAAGAATTAGCAAAGATAACTGATCTTGAAAGTCCTTTGTTTAAGGAATTTGAAAAAGATTCTCGTTCAGGTGTCCAAAAAGAAATTGAAAAGCGGAAAAAAGCCCTTCAAGCAGAAATTGATGAAAATCTTCGCTTAGAAGCCATGCTTCGCTATGAAAAAGATCTATATAGTAAAGGGATATCTCTAATTGCAGGTGTAGATGAGGTTGGACGTGGTCCGCTAGCTGGTCCAGTGGTGGCTGCTGCAGTGATTTTACCTCAAAATTGTAAAATTAAAGGCTTGAATGACAGTAAAAAGATTCCCAAGAAAAAACATGAAGAGATTTTTCAGGCCGTTAAGGACAATGCACTAGCAATCGGTATTGGAATTATGGACAATCAAGTCATTGATCAAGTCAATATCTACGAAGCGACGAAACTAGCCATGAAGGAAGCTATCTCTCAACTTGAACCTCAACCAGAGCACCTCTTGATTGATGCTATGAAGTTGGACTTGCCGATTTCTCAGACATCCATCATCAAAGGAGATGCGAATTCCTTATCTATTGCAGCAGCATCGATTATAGCTAAAGTTACCAGAGATAAGATCATGGCTAACTATGACGAAGAATTTCCAGGCTATGATTTTGCTCAAAATGCTGGCTATGGAACTGCTAAGCATCTCGTAGGAATTGAAAAGCACGGTGTCACACCTATTCATCGCACCAGTTTTGAACCGATTAAAACGATCGTTTCAGAAACTAGTAAAAGATAATTAAAGGAGAGAATTATGGAGGAACAATCGGAAATACTTAGTTCCAAGAAAGAATTTGCCTTCGCGTCCAGTACGATCTTAGCTCAAGTAGGGCGAGGTATTATTGTCGGATTAGTCGTAGGAATTATTGTCGGATCATTTCGATTTTTGATCGAAAAAGGCTTTCATATCGTTCAAGGATTTTATCAAGACCAAGTGAATCTGATACGGAATCTATTGATTATTTTATTGTTTTATATCCTCATTTGCTTACTTAGTGCCAAATTAACACGTTCAGAAAAAGATATCAAAGGTTCTGGTATTCCTCAAGTTGAAGCCGAGTTAAAAGGTCTCATGTCTCTCAACTGGTGGAGTGTCCTCTGGAAGAAATATATTCTTGGTATTTTAGCAATTGCTAGTGGACTCATGTTAGGGCGTGAAGGTCCCAGTATTCAGCTAGGTGCCGCTGGAGGAAAAGGAATTGCCAAATGGCTCAAGTCTAGCCCTGTTGAGGAGCGTTCTTTGATTGCTAGCGGAGCTGCGGCTGGTCTTGCTGCAGCCTTTAATGCACCGATTGCGGGGTTATTATTTGTAGTAGAAGAAGTGTATCACCATTTTTCACGATTCTTCTGGGTTTCTACCTTGGCTGCTAGTCTAGTAGCAAACTTCGTTTCCCTTCTCATCTTTGGCTTAACACCTGTTTTGGATATGCCGGATGACATCCCTCTCATGAGTTTGAGTCAATATTGGATTTATCTTGTTATGGGGATTTTTCTTGGACTCTCAGGTTTCCTTTATGAAAAAGCCGTTCTGAATGTCGGAAAAGTCTATGATTGGATTGGCCAAAAGGTTCACATTAATAAAGCTTATCATCCAATTTTTGCTTTTATCCTAATCATTCCAGTAGGAATATTTCTACCACAAATACTTGGTGGGGGCAATCAGGTTGTCTTATCCTTAACAGAACAAGATTATAGTTTTCAAATTCTCTTAATTTACTTTATCATTCGCTTTATCTGGAGCATGATCAGTTACGGAAGTGGACTGCCAGGTGGTATTTTCTTACCGATTTTAGCTTTAGGATCCTTACTTGGTGCCCTAGTAGGCGTTATTTGTGTCAATCTTGGCCTTGTTACCCAACAGCAATTTCCTATATTTGTAATTCTTGGAATGAGCGGTTATTTTGGGGCTATCTCAAAAGCACCTTTGACAGCTATGATACTTGTGACTGAAATGGTTGGTGACATCCGAAATCTCATGCCTTTAGGCATGGTGACCCTAGTTGCCTATATTGTCATGGATATGCTCAAAGGAGCACCTGTTTACGAAGCCATGCTAGAAAAAATGCTACCTGAATCAGCAACTGATGATGGAGAAGTTACACTGATAGAAATCCCGGTTTCTGATAAGATAGCTGGTAAGCAGGTACATGAACTCAATTTACCTCATAATGTCCTCATCACAACCCAAGTACATAACGGTAAAAGTAAAACAGTTAATGGATCCACAAGGATGTATCTAGGTGATATGATTCATCTCGTGATTCCAAAAAGTGAAATTGGAAAAGTAAAAGATTTGCTTTTATAGAAGTGTTGATTTACATAATTTTTATTACGAAAAGTTATAATATATTTTGAAAGGTTTCTCTATGAAAAAAAATAAGGCAATTTTGGTATATTTGCTAGGAACATTTATCCAATTAGTATCAGTTTGTCTAGTTTTCTTTCTATTGAATCGTTATTCTGTTCAGTCTAATGTATTAACTATTTCAGGAATCATTCTAGGTGGAATTTCTTCAGCTCTTTGGGGAATAATTGTTGCTAATCGATATTTTCATATTCATTTTAAGAAGATTTTAAAAGATTTTTTTAACATTCATACTAGTTATAAACACTATTTATTATCTTTCTTCCTAATTATATTTGATTTTTCTTTCATATTGTTTGGTGGGAAAATGTTAGAATTTAACTGGTATCTCCCTTTTTTGATGTTCTTCAAATTTATTTTATTTGGAGGAATAGAAGAGATTGGATGGCGATATGTATTTCAACCAATTTTACAAGAAAATTTGCCGTATTTCCTCTCAACAATCTTAACCTTTTTTAGTTGGGCTATTTGGCATCTGTTGTACTTTTACATAGATGGTTCTCTGGCAATATTACAATTGACGCCGTTTTTAATTGGATTACTGACAAATTCTTTCATACTATCAGCACTATATATTAAAACAAACAATCTCTGGATTTGTGTAATGACTCATTCAATTATTAATGTCTTGTCTCAACTAACCATAGATACTAATCAATACGAAACTTACTTGATAAAAATCTTCGTCATCTTAGTTTCGTGCTATATGGTAATGAATAAAAAAGAAGAGTATAGTCGTAACTGATTGTATTAGTAAACTTTCATCTTAATAAAATGAAATATAAAACTCCAAAACCAAATCAAATATGATTTGGTTTTTATGATAATAAGAATCAAATTTTACTTGAATTACATTTACTAGAGTTGAAGATCGACGGAGGAGCATTTAGCAAAAAGTATAAAAAATTTTAATCATAATAAATTAATTAAAAGAAAAACTAAAAAATTTTGGTTACAAACTATACACTAGCAAAACTAAAAGTTTATGTACAATTGGCTTAACGTGAGCTAAACTATTGATACAACTGAATTAGAAGCATAAAGTACATTCTTTAAGGAGTGTACTTTATTTTTATTTTGTACATTATTTTGAAGTGTTATTTTGTATATTTTCTAGTTCATAACATCATCTGATTTAAGGAATTGATTTGTACATTTTTACTCTAATAGGTGCAGAAGAAGTAGTGGTTCAATTGTACATTTTTGGCTACTCATTTAAGGACTTATTGATAGTAAGATATAGATTTTTACTCGTGGTGCTAGTTAATCTCAAAGTATCTCAGATTATAAGTCAGTACAATTTGCTCCATTCTCAACTGCAATCCTGTAAAGCCTCTAGCTAGTGTTTGTTCGACATCAAAAAAAGCACAAAGTTCTGAAAATCGAGTTTCAATAATCCGTCTCATAGCCATTAGTTTCCAATGATTATGTTGTTTAGCTCTTGCCATATTTTGACGTAAAGGCGTCCAAAGATGGTAACCTTTCTGTTTCAACTGTTCTCTGAGTTCATAGCTAAGATAAGCTAAATCAGCTAAAACATAGGGTTGAGAACAATTTTCTAGTAAGTCATCAACTGCCTTGACCGTCGATTAAACCGACTTCTTTCAAGGAGACACCCACAAGGATTCTTGTTTAGAAGCATCGAATCAATCAAGAAGGATCACCCAGAGGTTCCAGCATTTGAAGAATATGACGAGCTAGTTGAAGCAATCAAAAAATCCCTATAAAGGGATTTTTTTATACCTATAATACCTTGTGCAAAATAGTCGTATATATCAAAATCAGAGTCACGTTACCTACTATTAGACCAAAAGTCGCAAGCAAGGTATTTGCTGTACCCGGCTTAAAATCTGCACTAATCAAATATGGCCAAAAGCATATCATTGGGAAAACGGCTATTAACACGCATACATAGGTAGGAAAGCTTGTCCAAAGAAAGCGTGTCGTCTCTAACCAGTGCCCCCATGAAGGTATCATTATTTTGCTTATAGTGAAAAGTATGCATATAAGGTGGACCACTAGAAGATAAATAGCATACTTTGTCTTGCTCAGTATTTTTTTCTTTTTCATTTTATCTAACTATCCTTGCTAATTATTCTCTCGTTCACCTGCAATATGAACTTTAAAACTAAAATTAACTATATTATTATTCGAATCAAGGTCTAAATTCATAAAATAATGATTCCAAAAGAATTCATTGTTACCTGCTCCCCACTGCACACCGTAATGTCCCAAATATTCACCTCTCGGATTGCTTGGAGTCAGCCATATTTTTTTACCAAATACTTCCTTAAACTTATTTTCATCAAGCTTCTCTAGCAAATCTATACCATCTATATTATATGAGATTCCATATTCTTTAGCAGCAGCTGTGCATTCAGAATCGAAGCAAACCTGCGTAACTACACAGTCCTTCAGTTCCTCATACCTCTTTTTATGCCCGTAAACACCTATGCAGCCAACTACTACATTCTTCTTTACAAGAAGATAAGTCGATCGTGTGACTGCAGAGTCATATGACTTAAATCCGCTTGGCACTGTTACACCGGAACCTTGGTATTTATAATAGCTTCCCGATGTCAAAAGCTCATTATAATTAGGATAATCATGTCTACCATTTGACACATAGATTTCAAACCCCTGGTCTATCAAATCCGAAATCTTAGTCTCTGTAAGATGAATTTCAGTTCTGTCAATTTTAAGTGGAGGTGCGTTATCAGGTAGACCTATAATTATATATACAAACATCAAAAACACGAATATCATAAGAACTGCAACGATACCTATCCAAGATTTCCCGGTTCTCTTTCGTGCATTGAAAAGCGCCATTATAGAAGGCGTGATTATAGCAGCACCAATTGGCGCCGCCCCATGACGGAACATGCCCATGACCTTAAAGGCAATTACAGCGCTAATTAGTATTAAAACTATGTGCACTGCATACTCTCCTACGCTTAGCTTACTCGTCCTAGTCTGATTATTTGCTGGGGCATCGTACACTGGAACACCGTTCTCAAAGGTGTTCTTCATTCTAAAACGCAGCCAAAACAATATTCCAATAAACACAACTGCCAAGAACACTAGCAACCCAATAAAAACTAATCTTTCCATCTGTAACCTTTTCTCTGACCTAATTATCGTTCATCAAAATTCATATCTAGTCTACCACATTTTGAAATTGTTTTACAATATTTACATACTTGTGCACGAATCAAAAAGTTTTAAACGGATTTAACGACTTAGCAACGACACAACAAACTCTAATGCATGAGTGGGATTATTTAAATAACCTCCTAATAGCAAATCCAACTGAAATAACTGAATTAAGTAATACTAATGTATGGTGGATATGTAAAGAAAACTCAAATCATCGATACAAACTTAAAATTAATGAAAAAATTAAGTATAAAAAGCGCTCATTAATAAGTTGCCCAATTTGCAAAGGTTTAAGAAGAAAACAGGAGCATTTTGTTAGATTAAAGATATACTAGAGAATACTAAAATAAAACAAAGTAAAAACGCTCTAAAGTTCATTAAATTGATTATAGAGTGTTTTTTGTTGTCAAAATGTACATTTTAAAAATTTTTAGTTTTCACTTAAATAAAGTACATTTTCGTCTGAATTGAGAGTAGTCAAAATTTTCAGTGTTCACTTAAATAAAGTACATTTTCGTCTGAATTGAGAGTAGTCAAAATTTTCAGTGTTCACTTAAATAAAGTACATAATTAAGAATAATTAGCTCTAAAAAAATTTTTGGTTATACTAGCAAAGATTTAGATATTGCATATATCCCCTATAACATCTTTCCGAAAAACTATAATTTTCTTGAAAAATATATCTAGCTATGCTATACTACTAGTATAGAAAGATTTGGAGAAAAAATGAAACGTGAGATTTTGTTAGAACGTATTGATAAACTTAAACAAGTCATGCCCTGGTATGTTCTGGAATACTATCAATCAAAATTGGCTGTTCCCTACAGTTTTACGACCTTGTACGAATATTTAAAGGAATACGATCGATTTTTCAGCTGGGTTTTAGAATCTGGTATATCGAATGCTGACACCATGGCAAATATACCTTTAGATGTACTTGAGAATATGACAAAGAAAGACATGGAATCTTTTATTCTTTACTTACGTGAACGTCCTTTGCTTAATGCTAATACGACAAAGAATGGTGTCTCCCAAACAACCATCAACCGTACTTTATCAGCGCTTTCTAGTCTTTATAAGTACTTGACTGAGGAAGTTGAAAATGAACAAGGGGAACCTTATTTCTATCGCAATGTTATGAAGAAAGTTGCTACCAAGAAAAAGAAAGAAACTTTGGCTGCTCGAGCCGAAAATATCAAGCAAAAGCTTTTTTTAGGCGATGAAACAGAGGGTTTTTTGAATTATATCGATGAGGAATACCCCAAAACTCTCTCAAATCGTGCCCTATCCTCCTTTAATAAGAATAAAGAGCGAGATTTAGCGATTATAGCCCTTCTTCTCGCCTCTGGCGTCCGTCTCTCTGAAGCCGTTAACCTTGACCTTCGAGATCTCAATCTCAAAATGATGGTGATTGATGTTACTCGAAAAGGTGGAAAACGAGACTCGGTCAATGTTGCTGCCTTTGCTAAGCCTTATCTGGAGCAATATCTCGCTATTCGAGACAAACGTTATAAGACAGAAAAGACTGATACAGCTCTCTTTCTAACATTATATAGAGGTGTTCCAAACCGTATTGACGCTTCTAGTGTCGAAAAGATGGTAGCCAAGTATTCAGAAGACTTCAAAGTACGCGTAACACCCCATAAACTGCGTCATACACTAGCAACTCGTCTCTATGATGCGACCAAATCACAGGTTCTGGTCAGTCACCAGCTAGGACATGCTAGCACACAAGTTACCGACTTGTATACCCATATCGTTAATGATGAGCAGAAAAATGCCTTGGATAGTTTATAATGATACATAATATAATTTATGTAATGTTTAAAATAGAGCGATAGATAATAAAAATCTATCGCTCTTTTATTATTCTATAAAAATTCAATCCAATAATTTCTGTGTGGCTCAATTATAACTGGCTTTCCCAAAAATGACTTTAGATAAGCCAGATTCGCAGAGGTTACGGGTCTTTTTTCTTCATTGTACTTCTCAGCACTTTCTTTCGTTAAAAAACATTTAACAGCTTCATATGGCGTACCGTCACTAGCTGTACGATCAATGCCCATATAAGCAATTTCATCACCTTTTTGAGGAATGTCAGTAAGCAGTTTTCCAATAAAGTAGACCGTTTTATCTTTCATTAATTCATAAGCTTTACTATTTTCAAGGCGGTTATTAGCTGCAGCGTACATAATACAAAAACTATCAACAATATCTTTCATTGGCATTAACTCATCTTTGCTAACGATGATTTCCTCAGGAGCAAGACCACCAATAATTAGGGCTTTAAAATGTGCTTGCTGAATAACATTGTCTAAAGCCATTCCCAGTGGGATTTGGACAGCTTGCAAACCTAATGGTTCTAACTCTTGTCTTTTCTTATCGAAATGTTCTTGTGTGATACTAATATTCAAATCGTAAGGATTTGTAGATTCTTGGTTTTTAAAAAAAGCTACCACAGTACGATCTAACTGTTCAAATAGTCCGAGATTTTCAATTGGAATCTTTATCATTGATGTTAGGCCTCTTTTATTTTAAATTTCCACTATATTATACCCCCATCAAATTTTAATATCAAGTTTAAACAAAAAAGAAATCCATATTACATGGATCTCTTTTGATTTTATTCTACAACTGCCTCAGCAATTTCTTCTGCAGTGATTCCTGCGAAATAACGACCTAGGTTAATGGTTTGAAGGGCTTTGAGGACATCTTCACGTTCGTATTTGACACCACGAAGGACATCTTCTACTGCTGCAACATCTTCGATACCGAAGAAGTCACCGTATATCTTGATGTCTTGGATTTTTGATTCAATGACGTTAGCGAAGATTTCAACCTTACCGCTTGGGAATTTAGTTCCACGACGGACATTGTATTCAGGTGATTTCCCATAATTCCAATCCCAGGTACCGAACTTGGTTTCCTTGATACGATTGATTTCAGCCAATTCCTCATCTGAGAAGACATACTCTGTCATTTCAGGGTATTCTTTTTTCATGTATTCCAAAAGTAGGTCACGGAATTCTTCTACAGTGATTTTTTCAGGCAGTTCATCTACGATATTGGTTACTCGTGCACGAACTGATTTAACACCTTTTGATTCGAACTTATCTTTAGAAACCTTAAGTGCGTTAGCTAGGACTGACAAATCCACGTCAAAGAGAAGACAACCATGGTGCATGATACGGCCATTGATATAGGCTTGTGCATTTCCACAGAATTTCTTACCGTCGATTTCTAAGTCGTTACGGCCTGTAAATTCAGCTTTAACACCAAGTTCAGATAAAGTATTGATAACTGGAGTAGAGAAGCTCTTGAAGTCAAAAGCCTTGTTTTCATCTTCTTTTGAAATGATAGTATAGTTGAGGTTGTTCAAATCATGGTAAACTGCTCCACCACCACTGATACGACGTACTACTTCAATTCCGTGTTCACGAACGTAGTCTCTGTTGATCTCTTCAATGGTATTTTGGTGACGTCCTACAATGATAGATGGTTTGTTAATCCAAAGCAGGAAAATTTGATCCTCGTCCAAAAGGTGTTTAAAGGCATATTCTTCCAATGCAATATTAAAGGCAGTGTCATTTGAATGATTGATAATGTATTTCATAGTATTTCCAAAAAATTAACTTTTATTCATAGCAATCCAATTTTCAAAAAGTAGTAAAAAGAAATGTAACGTCTTATCGTTACATTTCTCGGTTAAATTGAGACAAGAGACTCAATTTTAAGGCACGGAACTCTAATAGAGGTCGCTGCCGTCCGTACTACTTTAAGAAAATTTTATTAAAAGACTTATTTATTTTTCTTAGGTGAATGGATAGCCATTCCAAGAACATCTGCAAACGCTTCGTACATAACTTCAGAGTATGTTGGGTGTCCGTGGATTGTTTTAAGCATTTCTTCAACAGTGATTTCCATTTCGATGATGCTTGATGCTTCATTAATCAATTCTGCTGCTGCAGGACCAATGATGTGGACTCCAAGGATTTCACCATATTTCTTATCGGCAATAACCTTAACGAAACCTTGAGCTGCATCAGATGCAATGGCACGTCCGTTTGCAGCAAAGTTGAATTTACCGATTTGGACATCGTATTTCTCACGAGCTTGTTCTTCTGTTAAACCAACTGCTGCTACTTCTGGAAGTGTGTAGATAGCTGCAGGAGTCAAGTTCAATTTAGCAACAACGTGGTTTCCTTTAAGAGCATTTTCAGCTGCTACTTCACCCATACGGAAGGCAGCGTGAGCCAACATCTTAGTACGGTTGATATCACCTGGTGCATAGATACCTGGAACAGAAGTTTCCATGTATTCATTAACCTTGATACGACCACGGTCTAATTCAAACTCAACATCTCCGATACCTTCAAGATCTGGAACACGACCAATTGAAAGAAGAGCTTTGTTTGCGATGACATCATCTTTTCCTTCAACTTTGATACGAAGTTTGCCATCCTCTTCAATGATTTCTTGCAGTTTAGTACCTGTCAAGATCGTCATACCTTTACGTTCAAGGATTAAACGAAGGTTCTTAGATACTTCTGCATCCATAGCTGGAACGATACGATCCATCATTTCGATAACAGTTACTTTTGATCCGAATGTCATGAATGCTTGTCCAAGTTCGATACCGACAACTCCACCACCGATGATCACAAGGCTTTCTGGTACTTCGTTCATTTCAAGGATGTCGTCACTCGTCATCACAAGTGGTGATTCCATACCCGGAACATTAATCTTGCTGACTTTAGAACCACCAGCAAGGATGATTTTCTTAGTTTCAAGCAATTCAGAACCATTTACCAAGACATTCTTATCTTTAGTAATAGTACCGATACCTTTATGAACATCAACTCCATAGCTACGAAGAAGTCCTGCAACACCACCTACAAGTGTATTGACAACTTTAGATTTTGTTTCTAAAAGTTTGTCCATATCAACTGTGAAGTTAGGATTTTCAATCACGATACCACGATTTGCAGCGTGACCGATATTTTCAATAATTTCAGCATTGTGAAGGTAAGTCTTAGTTGGGATACATCCGCGGTTCAAGCAAGTTCCACCAAGTTCAGATTTCTCAACAAGAGCAACCTTACCACCTAATTGAGCTGCTTTAATAGCAGAAACATAACCAGCAGGTCCACCACCGATAACAACGATATCATAAGCATCATCACTCTTACCATCATCGTTTGAAGCGCTAGCTACAGCAGGTGCTGGACTAGCTTCTGGTGCTGATCCAGCAGTTGGGATATTTTCCCCTTCTTCACCAAGATAACCGATAACTTCAGTAACAGGAACAGTTTCGCCGTCACCTTTCAGGATAGCGATCAAATAACCATCTTCTTCTGCTTCCAATTCCATGCTGACTTTGTCAGTCATGATTTCCAAAAGGATTTCTCCTTCTTTTACAAATTCTCCGACTTTTTTATTCCATTGGACGATTTGTCCTTCTGTCATATCCACGCCGGCTTTTGGCATAATTACTTCTAAGGCCATATCTTACTTCCTTTATCTATATTTCTAAAACAAATATTTTAAACCAACATTGAGATTGGGTTTTCAATCAAAGCTTTCAAGTCTTTCATAAACTTAGCACCAGCCATACCATCTACGACACGGTGGTCAATTGTCAATCCAAGACTCATAATTGGACGAATCACGATTTCACCATTTACTACAACCGGTTTCTCAACTGTTGAGCTAACACCGAGGATGGCTGAGTTCGGTTGGTTGATGATAGGACCAAATGATTGAACCCCAAACATTCCCAAGTTACTGATGGTGAAGGTTGAATTTTGCAATTCGCTAGGAGATAGTTTACCATCCAAAGTACGTCCGATGACATCTTTAAATGCAACAACCAATTCAGACAAGCTGAGTTTTTCAGCGTTGTAGACAACTGGTGTCATAAGACCGTTATCCATACCAACTGCCATTGCAAGATTTACATAGTTGTGAGTAATAATTGTCTTACCATCTTCTGTCAGTGAAGCGTTGATGTATGGGTGTTTCATAAGAGTCTTAACAACCGCTAGAGAAAGCAAGTCTGTAACAGTGATTTTCTTACCAGTTGCTTCCATAATTGGATCAAGAACTTTCTTACGAAGTGCTAACATTTCAGACATATCAACATCGTAGTTAAGTGTAAAGGTTGGAGCAGTTAAGTATGACTCAACCATACGTTGCGCAATAACCTTACGCATAGGAGTCATCGGAATGCGTTCGATTTCTCCATAAGGCGTTACGTTGTCTGGAACTTCTTCCACTTTCTCAATTTGAGCAGGTGATTTAATGGTGTCATTTTCGATATTTTCAGGAAGATAGGCCAAAACGTCCTTCTTCATGATTTTACCACGATGACCTGTTCCTTGGATTTCTTGCCAAGCAATATTATGTTCTAATGCAATTCGTTTTGCGAGTGGTGAAATGCGAACCACGTTAGTGTCTTTATATGTTTCCACGTCTTCTTTGTGGACACGACCGTTTGCGCCTGAGCCAGAAATATCATAGAGGTTAATTCCTAAATCATCCGCTAATTTTCTAGCTGCAGGAGTCGCTCTTAGCTTATCATCAGCCATGACCTCTCCTATTCTATTTATGATGCAAAGGGCGTTTAAAAGCGACCGAAAAATAGGAAATCAACGCAGACTTCGATGAAGTCAAGGAGATTTATCTTTTTTCCGAGCTTTTAGCCCGTGCTCTAATCTAAGATATCAAGGACGCAGAGAACTTTGCATCACTATATACAAAGTTTCCTCGTCTAATTTAACAAACATTACATAATTTATGTTATGTATTATTGTTTGTTGTGAGTTTTACGGATTGCATCTTTGATGCTTTCAACTGTCGGGATCATTGCATTTTCAAGGTTTTGTGCGTAAGGCATTGGTACATCCTCACCTGCACAGCGACGGATTGGTGCATCCAAGTAATCAAATGCTTCTGATTCTGAGATAATAGCTGAGATTTCACCGATAAAACCACTTGTCTTGTGGGCATCGTTGACAAGAACTACTTTTCCAGTCTTCTTAACTGAATTAATGATGATGTCTTTATCAAGTGGAACCAAAGTACGTGGGTCTACTACTTCGACTGAGATGCCTTCTTCAGCCAATTCTTCAGCTGCTTGCATGACACGACGAAGAATCTTACCGTATGTTACTACTGTTACATCAGTTCCTTCGCGTTTGATTTCTCCAACACCAAGTGGGATAGTATAGTCTGGATCAACAGGTACTTCACCTTTTTGGTTAAATTCTGATTTGTATTCAAGAATAATAACAGGATTGTTGTCTCGGATTGAAGACTTAAGAAGGCCCTTCATATCAGCAGGTGTACCTGGAGCTACAACCTTCAATCCTGGGATATGAGTAAACCAAGATTCCAATGATTGTGAGTGCTGAGCTGCAGAACCTACCCCATTACCAGCGGCACAGCGGATTGTCATTGGTACTTGCCCTTTTCCACCAAACATGTAACGAGTTTTAGCTGCTTGGTTGACAATATTATCCATGGCAATAACAGAGAAATCCATGAAGGTCATATCAACGATTGGACGAAGTCCTGTCATAGCAGCACCTGCTGCTGCACCAGAAATTGCAGCTTCAGAGATTGGACAGTCACGTACACGTTCTGGCCCAAACTCCTCTAACATACCTACAGAAGTTCCGAAGTCTCCACCGAAAACTCCGACATCTTCACCCATCAAGAGTACATTTTCATCACGACGCATTTCCTCAGACATTGCAAGGATAATGGTATCGCGGAAAGACATTAATTTTGTTTCCATATTTCTCTACTTCTCCTTAGTCTGCGTAAATATCTTCAAAAGCTGATTCTAGCGGAGGGAATGGACTTTCTTCTGCAAACTTAACAGATGCTTCCACTGCTTCCTTGACTTGAGCCTGAATTTCTTCAAGTTCTTCTGCACTAGCAATCTTGTTTTCAACAAGGTACTTGCGGAGGTTTTCGATTGGATCTTTTTCCTTCCACTCATCGACTTCTTCACGTGTACGATATTTACCAGGGTCTGATGATGAGTGACCAAGCCAACGGTAAGTTACACTTTCGATTAAGACAGGGCCTTTGCCAGAACGAACATGGTCAACTGCTTTCTTAAATCCTTCGTATACATCAATTACATTGTTTCCATCAGGAATAAACATTCCAGGAATGCCGTAAGCAGCGCTACGCTCATAAATATGCTCCACATTAGTCATTTTCTTAATATCAGCAGAGATTCCATAACCGTTATTAATACAGTAGAAAATAACTGGAAGATTCCAAATTGAAGCCATGTTAACAGCTTCGTGGAAGACACCTTCGTTAGTCGCTCCATCACCAAAGAAGCAGACAACGATTTTACCAGTGTTTTTCATTTGTTGAGTAAGAGCTGCACCTACTGCAATCCCCATGCCACCACCTACGATACCGTTAGCACCAAGGTTACCTGCATCAAGGTCGGCGATGTGCATTGATCCACCTTTACCCTTACAAGTCCCTGTATATTTACCAAGGATTTCAGCCATCATTCCATTGAGGTCAATACCTTTAGCAATGGCTTGACCGTGACCACGGTGGTTTGATGTGATAAGGTCATCTTCATTAAGAGCTAACATAGCCCCAACGTTAGCAGCCTCCTCACCAACAGAAAAGTGCGTCATACCGGGCACTTTACCTTTTTTTACTAATTGAGCAATTTTTAAATCCATACGACGAATTTCTTCCATCTTACGGAACATCTCAAGCAAAAGATTTTTATCTAGAGTTGACATAATCTTGCCTTTCTAAGTTTAATTTCTTATAGTTCTATTCTAACTTATAGATTAATGAGAGTCAAAGAATATGCTTGCTATTTTTTCACAATATAAAAAAAGAAAAGTCAATGAAATCAAGACTTTTCTTTACATAAAACAACTATTTCACAAACTAATTTTTAAGGATATTTTCATCAAATTATTTGAATCTTTTCATAATAACTTGTAAACGCCACTGATAGAGTAATCCACTGACAACTAAACTTACGATAAGACCTATCCAATATGAATAAGCATCGAGATTTGTTGAATAATCTAGAAACACACCGAGAGGTATAGCAACTCCCCAGTATCCAAGGATACCAAGGTAGAAAGGTATAACAGTATCTTTGTAGCCTCGTAAAATCCCTTGTAATGGTGCCGCAAATGTGTCAGCTAACTGGAAAAATAAGCTATAGGTCATAAAACTTGCGGTTAATTGAATGAACTCTGGATCATGACCATAGAGACTGGCAACATTTTCTCTAAAAACATATAGAAAGGAAAGCGTTAAAATTGCGAATGCCATAGCTGATAGTCGTCCGATTTTTATGTATTTCTTAGCATCCTCTAGACGTTTAGCACCAACTTCGTAAGAAACAACAATAGCCATTGCTGTTGAAATACTCATTGGAAAGGCGTACATGAGAGATGAAAAGTTCATAGCAGACTGATGACTAGCGATTATCAATGATGAAAACTTCGCCATAATCAAGCCAACAGCTGAAAAAATAGCAACTTCTGCAAATACAGTTCCACCTATTGGTAATCCTAAGCTAATCGCTTCTTTTATTTTATTTTTATCTAAAGGTAATCGTTTCTCTAAATGCAGTTCTTTCAATTTTTCCTGTTTAAGAAGGACTAGTATGGAAATCCCCAACAAGGCCCAATAAGCTAAAGATGTACCCAGACCTGCTCCTGCACCTCCTAACTCAGGGAAGCCAAAAGCTCCGTAGATTAAGAGGTAGTTAAAACCACTATTGAGAGGTAGCAATAAAAGCATTAAATACATGGATAGCTTAGTTAATCCCAGTGCATCAAGTAATGAACGAATAACACTAAAGAGTAATAGAGGAATAATTCCAATAGCTAAAAGCCATAGATAACGAATTGCTATATCTGCTACTGCTGCTTCTAGCCCCATATTATTTAGAACTAGAGGAGCAGCAAGAAAAACTAAAACAAATAGAAAGATGGATAAGCCAAGCGAAAGATAAAGAAATTGATAAAAATCAGAAGCTACTTCATTTTTCTTCCCTCGTCCTAAATGATGTCCAATTATTGGAATTAAAGCCGAAACAATCCCAGTTAAAAAAGTAAAGAAAGGATTCCACAAACTAGTCGCCATTGATACGCCAGCTAAATCTATCGTATTATACTGGCCAGTCATTGTCGTATCAACAAAAGAAGCCGAATAATTTGCGAATTGATAAACCAAAATAGGGAAGAAAATCTTAAGAAATAAAATGAACTTGTCTTTAAAATGATGGGTTGGATACATATCGTCTCTCTCTAATTAATGATTCGAAAGAGCAGATTTCACCTAGTTCTTATAGACAATCTGTCCATTACAGATGGTGTATTTGACCTGCCCTTTCAAAGATTCACCGATAAATGGTGAATTCGCTGCTTTAGAAGCAAAATGACTATCCACGATTCGGTCCGCTTTATCATCAAAAATTGTAATATCAGCTGGACCGTTTTCAGATAGATAACCTGCTTCAAAGTTATAAAGTTTAGCTGGGTTATAGGACATTTTTTCTAATAATTCCATCAAGCTCAGCTCACCAGCTTCGACTAAGTAGGTTAAACCAAGCGACAAAGAAGTTTCTAAACCGGTCATACCTGAGGGTGCCTTGGTAATATCTTCGACGTTCTTTTCATCAGCATGGTGCGGCGCGTGATCTGTCGCAATTACTGAAATGACACCTGACTTGAGTCCTTCGATAACTGCACGGCGATCAGACTCCAAGCGAAGTGGTGGATTCATCTTAGCATTGCTTCCCTTAGTCAAGAGAAGCGCTTCAGTCTTAGAGAAATGTTGCGGTGCAACTTCGGCTGTTACATTTGCTCCTAAACCTCGAGCAAACTCCACAACCTTGACACTTTCTTCCTTAGACAAATGCTGAATATGAACATGGGCTTTTGTTGCATAGGCGATCATAACATCACGTGCAATCATAGCGTACTCTGCAACCCCAGTAGCACCGCAGATATGAAAGTACTCTTTAGCGATATTCTCGTTAAAACCAAGTGTACCATTCAAGCCAGGATCTTCTTCGTGCAGACTGATAAAAGTGTTGAGTTTTTTAGCCTCTTCCATAGCTTCTTTAACTACTTTACTACTTTCAAGAGGAATACCATCATCTGAAAAACCAACGGCTCCAGCTTCTAAAAGCGCCTTAAAGCCAGTCAAGTCTTGGCCATTAAAGTTCTTGGTAATCGTTGCTACAGACTTAACATTAATTTTTTCCTTAGCGGCAGACTGAAGAACTTCCTGCAAAGTCTCAACATCTGAAATGGTTGGATTGGTATTAGCCATCATGACAACTGTCGTAAAACCACCAGCTGCAGCTGCTAAAGCACCTGTATGAATGTCTTCTTTATGAGTTTGACCAGGTTCACGAAAATGAACGTGGATATCCACTAAACCGGGTGCAACTACAAGACCAGTAGCATCTATTACTTGAGCGCCTTCTTCCTGGATTTCAGAAGCAATTTGAACAATTTTACCGTCTTCAACCAAAACATCACACACTCGATCCAAACCAGACTTAGGATCCATTACTCGACCATTTTTAATTAGTAACATCTGCTTTCTCCTTTATTCGTAGAAATCCACTTGGGTATCCAATAACTTATCACCATCATAAACAAACTTGGCTGAAAAGAATGGTTTATCTTCTAAAAGCCACTCTACGAAGGTGTGGTCTCCTTCCCAGGTTGGTTTGCTTAAAACCTCGTCATAAGGAACCCATTCTAAAGTCCCTTCATTACAATCAATCAATTCCCCCTCAAACTCAGTCACCTTAAATACATAGGTGTACCAGTCCAGGTCTGGTGTAAACTCAGGAAAGGTGATAACTCCCTTTAATACTGGTTTTGCTTTTAGACCAGTTTCTTCTAAAATCTCACGAGCAGCACATTCTTGTGGAGTTTCTCCACGCTCTAACTTGCCACCTACACCGATCCATTTTCCTTCATGGACATCATTAGGCTTTTTATTGCGATGAAGCATGAGCAATTCTTTTCCATTATCAATGTAGCAAATTGTCGCTAACTGAGGCATATTCTCTCCTTATCTAAGCCAATCGATTGGCTCTTGTCCTGTTTCTTTTAAGAATGCATTGGCCTTGGAAAAAGGCTTGGAACCCCAAAATCCTCTGTAAACAGAAAGAGGACTTGGGTGGGCTGATTCGATAATTAAGTGCTGAGGATTTTTAACCAAGAACTTCTTCTTCCGTGCATAAGCACCCCAGAGTACAAAAACCACTGGTCTATCAAGTTTATTGACAACCTTAATCACTGCATCCGTGAATGGCTCCCATATCTGACCAGCATGACCATTTGCTTGACCAGCTGGAACTGTCAAACAAGCATTAAGAAGTAAGACTCCCTGCTCGCCCCAAGAGGTCAAGTCATGTGACGGTTTTACCCCAATATCATCCGCAAGTTCTTTTAAAATATTTTGAAGCGAAGGCGGTGCTGGAATCGAATCAGGAACTGAAAAACTTAATCCCTGAGCTTGACCAGGTCCGTGATAGGGATCCTGCCCCAGAATCACTACCTTAACCTCTTCCAGAGGAGTCATCAAAAGAGCCTGAAAAACCTTTTCCTTAGGAGGATAAACAGTTCCCTGAGCATAGATCTGTTCCATAAAATGATTGATTTTCCCAAAATAACCTTCAGGTAATTGCTCCTTAATCAAAGCATGCCAAGATGAGTGTTGCATAGCCAACTCCTTTATCGTATCCATCTAAAGGCACGTCTTAATTCATCCGTACCATTTTTAAAAAAGCATAAACCATGTGCAAGAATGATCTTATCCGGTTTCCAGTTTAACATACGGGCAAAGGAAACCTTTGCTTCCCTTTGCCTTCCTATAAAAGTCATCCGATAGTCAATAGGAGTTTGACCATCAGGAGCTGTTACACGAGCTAAACGATAGAATCTTCTGCGAATTGGACTAGCTATATTTTCAGGTTCAAAATTCTCTATAAGGTCTGTTAAAATAAGTGTTTTAGTTGATTTATGAAAAAACACCACCTCTTCGATGACAGAACTTCCCTTAAAAACAAGCTGTTCAATCTCATCAGACCATAGGTCAGGAGCCATATCTGTTAAAGGAGCATCAAATTCTACCTTGACATTCTGACTTTTCGCTCTCTCTTCAACTCCTGGACTAGACCACGCTTGCGCATGAGGATATCTTTTTCTCCAATCGGAAATATAGGCGTAGTGAATCTTATTGGGTGAAATTAGGTAAGCGACTTTGCCCAAAGCGTCCAGTTCAGTAAAGAGCTCCTCATTTGGCGCAATAGGAGAATGAATCCAGAGTTTTCCATCGTTTAACTTTATCACTGTCATACGTGTCTGAAAAGGAAGTTTGAAGACCTTCAAGTCCATTTGTATCAAGTCACCATCTGCTATCCAGATATTTTGATCAACTTCCTTTAGTGTATACAATGGTTCATAAAGAGAAAGTTCTGGTCTTGACATCGTTTACCATTCCTTTATTTTTACTGCCTCTATTATAGCAAAAAGTGGCTATTGAAACCACTTTTTACAGTTTATCTAAGATTTCTAGCAGAGCCTGATAAGAATCAACTTCATAAGTCGGCTTTGCTAGCGTCTTATTTTCCAGATGATGCGGATTGTACCAGATAGTATCAATACCAGCATTATTTCCACCTTGAATATCAGCTGATAAAGAATCACCAATCATAAGGGTCTGATTTTTATCAAAATTAGGGATACGAGCTCCAATTTTCTCATAAAATGCTGCATCTGGTTTTTGGGTATGGAGTTGCTCAGAAATGAAAATCTCCTTGAAGTAGGGTGAAATCCCAGATTGCTCCAAACGACCTGTCTGAATATAGGTAATTCCATTTGTCGCAGCATAGAGTTCAAATCCCTGATGTATCAATTTTTTTAATAAATCTTCCACACCTGGGAAAATCTGTCCCTGTTTAGACAGGAAAAACTGGTAACGCTCTGCTAAGTAGGCACCATCTTTTTCAATGTCAAAATGAGCAAACAATTTTGCAAAACGTGTATTGACTAGTTCTTGTTTTGTAATCTTTTTCTGCTCCAAATCCTTCCAAAGTGTTTTGTTCATTGGCACATAATAATTTTTGTACGCTTGGATATCCTCTACTCCTTCTTCTTTTAGGAGGTGCGATAAGGCTACATCCTCAGCAGCATCAAAATCAAGTAAAGTATGATCGAGGTCAAAGAGTAAAAATTTATAAGTCATTAATTTATTGTCCTGTATTCAATAGTCTTAATATACTTCAAAGTATAGCACAAACAGATAGAATAATAAATCCTCACACGATTGATTTTCAAATAAGTAATTTTAAAAATATAATAAATAATAAAATTTAATATAAAATTTCTAGTATTCAAAAATAGATAATTCTCAGATTTTTGTAAATTGTTGAAATGATTTTTATTATCATCAGATAAAACACTAAAAAGTTTAAACGTGATAAAACAAAGAATGTAAACGTTTTTCTATTTTTTTTTATTCTTAAGAGACAGATAAATTCTAAGTTTTTGTAAATATTTTAATTTATAGCAAATTCCACATATATATTATTGATGTAGACATTATAATGTGATATAATTCACCTATAGGATAGTTTTAGTAATAGACTAGGAGGAGGGCAACAATAAGGGTGTCTATAAAATCATCCTATATAAAAAAATGATTCAGGGAGTATTACTTAAAGTACAATATTTTTTTGTATCTTAAGAATACCAATCTAACAAAAGGGAAGGAAAATAATGAATAACAAAAAGAAATTGGGAATCTTTTCTTTTATTATTTGCTTATTGACAACTGTCTTTGTATTTAGTTTGAATAAAACATTTGCTGAAACTCCTGAGATTTCAGTAACTGGAAAATTTGTAGATGCAATTACAGATGTCAAAGTTGTAAATAATGAAGGTGGAGATCTAACTTGGGATTTAGAGCAATGGGCTACATTCCGTATCGATGCAAAGTATGATTTAACTGGAAAAAAAGATGTCAAAGCAGGGGATACTACTGTTATGACTGTACCAGACGCTTTGATGATTACTTCACAATCATTCGAAATTAAAGATATCAATACAAATGAGATTATCGCGCACGCTAAAGTAAGTGCGGATAATAAGTCCATTTCTTTAACTTATACGGATTATGTTGAAAAACACTCAAATACTCACGGATCTTTCTTCTTCTATGCTCGTGTCGATTTCAAAAAACATCCTCAACAAGGAGAAATTCCAATTGAGATTACGATAAACAAAGAATCAAAACCTGCCGGGAAGATTACATTTAAAGGTATCGGAGACGGAAATCCTCAAGTTTTAACAAAGACTAGTTGGGTTAACGTTGGTGACCCAAGAGAGGTCCAATATACTATTTCAGTCAATCGTACAAAACAAAATATCAAAGGGGTGACGATTGAGGATCACTTGAAATTTACAAATGCTAGCTATGTAAAAGATAGTATTAAAGTTTCCAAAGGTAAATTCTCTTTCGAAACTGGTGATTGGGTATTCTCGAATAGTGTTGACGTAACTGATCAACACAAGATTACCGTTAGTGAAGACGGTCAATCCTTCGTTATTGAACTAGGGGACATTACAGAAGAAGACCAGTATCGTATTTCTTATAAGGTTCGTTTAAATTATGATCCTGTAGATGGTGAGGTCTTGAGAAATGAAGCAACCCTTAAAGGTGTTGGTATTGAAAGTACCAGCGTAACTAATGCTGCTGCAGTTCAAATTGCTGGTGGTGCTGGTGTTGGTTATGTTTACTCAATCAATATCCATAAAGTAGATGAGGCTAACCAACCACTTAAGGGTGCTAAATTTAAAGTAGTTCGTCAAGCTAACAATCAAGTTATTGGTGAGTTCGTATCAGATGATAATGGTAATATTGCTGTTAACAAACTGTTAAAAGACAAATATATCATCACTGAAGTTGAAGCACCATCAGGTTATGTCATCAAAGTTGCAGATACAGAAGTTAATGCGGAAGATTTTGGTACAGATCAAACTGTGACTAAAACAATCGTAAATCCAAAAGAAGAAACAACAACTACTACTACAACAACTACAACTACGACTGAAGAGCCTACAACTACTTCAACTACAACAACGACTGAAGAGCCTACAACTACTTCAACTACAACTACGACTGAAGAGCCTACAACTACTTCAACTACAACTACAACTGAAGAGCCTAAGACTACTTCAACTACAACAACTACTACTGAAGAGCCTAAGACTACTTCAAGCACAACAACTACAACTGAAGAACCTAAGACTACTTCAACTACAACAACTACAACTGAAGAGCCTAAGACTACTTCAAGCACAACAACTACAACTGAAGAGCCTAAGACTACTTCAACTACAACAACTACAACTGAAGAGCCTAAGACTACTTCAACTACAACAACTACAACTGAAGAGCCTAAGACTACTTCAACTACAACTGAAGAACCTAAGACTACTTCAACTACAACTACTACAACTGAAGAGCCTAAGACTACTTCAACTACAACAACTACAACTGAAGAACCTAAGACTACTTCAACTACAACAACTACAACTGAAGAACCTAAGACTACTTCAACTACAACAACTACAACTGAAGAACCTAAGACTACTTCAACTACAACAACAACTACAACTGAAGAACCTAAGACTACTTCAACTACAACTACTACAACTGAAGAGCCTAAGACTACTTCAAGCACAACAACTACAACTGAAGAACCTAAGACTACTTCAACTACAACAACTACAACTGAAGAGCCTAAGACTACAACTACAACAACTACAACTGAAGAGCCTAAGACTACAACTACAACAACTACAACTGAAGAGCCTAAGACTACTTCAACTACAACAACTACTGGTGAAGAACCTAAATCTACAGTAACAACAACAAACGACAAACCGGGACTTCCTAATACTGGTGAAGGCAAAGGAACGTTAGTTACTATCGTTGGTTTTGTAACTCTCATTTCATCAATCGGTGCCATTGCATTCTTACGTAAAAATGAAAAAGAATAAGGTTAAAGATTGATTAACTATATAAAGGACTATTTCAAAAATAGTCCTTTTCATTTCCTCGATGAACGAATCATTGCTTACAAACATTGTTCAAAGTAAATGTTTAAATTTTTTCAGAGAGTTTAATATAATTTTATAATTAAAACAGTTAAATACTTGAATTTTTATTTATTTGTGCTATAATTCACTTTATAGGATATTTTTTTGATAATTGACTAGTAGGAGGTGCATTTTTAGTAGTGTTGTCTTGAAAAAGTAACCTATATAATTATGCATATATTTGTAGGTTTTATTTTCAACATACAAATAAGTGTAAAAATTTGGAGACAAATAGGAGAAGGAAATGAAAAAAAATAATCTAAGTAGACTTGCAAAAGTCTTCTTTCTTGTATTTTTACCCTTATTGTTCATAGTATTTTCGCAGTCTGATGTGGTAAAAGCTGGAGATGTCAGTAATAATATTAGCTCACTGACTGTTTCATCAAATGAACTCACAAATGGTGGACAAACAACTGTTAAGTTTACATTTGACGAGCACGCACAAAAAATCCAACCAGGTGATACATTAAAAGTTAATTGGACTAGTTCTGGTACAGTCTATGGGGTAGGTTTTAAAAAGACTATTCCTCTAAACATCGACGGAACTTACGTTGGAGACATGGTCATTACTGATGGCTCTGCTACTGTTACTTTTAACGAAGCTATCAAAAACCTTCAAAACATCCGTGGTTGGGGTGAATTTGAGATTGAAGTTCATAATGATACAGCAACTGATAAAGAACATGTTGGTAAATTTACTATCATCAGTGGAGATAAGACAGTAGATCTAAGCGTTAAGAAAGAGGCGACTGGCGAAAACCACGCTCCATTCTACTTAAAAGCTGGGGATATGCACGCTAATGATCCTGAACACATTCTTTGGACATTGACAATCAACGCAATGAACTTAGAAGTGGACGGCGACGTTCGTGTGGAAGATGAAATCCAAGGTGGTCATTCACTTGTAAAAGATAGCTTCAGTATTACTACAACAGGTAATAAACCTGGATATTACGGTGGTGCAACTGCTATCGACGATTTCTTAGCGGCCTTTCCTGGATCAACATTCACAATTGATGCTTCTGGAAAAATCACTGTTACAATTCCAAAAGACTTGATCAACAAGACTGGCGTTCTAATTTTCTATCGTACAAAATTAGAAAATGAAAAGCAAAAAGACTTCAAGAACAACACAAAAGTTTGGTACCAAGTCAAAGGTGAAACTGCGGTTGTGGCCAAAGAAGTAAACGCATCTGTGGCAAACATCAATGCAAACGGTGGTGTGGATGGCGATCAAACTTCAACTACTACAACCACAACTACAACTACAACCACAACTACAACTGAAGAGCCTACAACTACTTCAACTACAACTACAACTGAAGAGCCTACAACTACTTCAACTACAACTACGACTGAAGAGCCTACAACTACTTCAACAACTACAACAACAACTGAAGAGCCTACAACTACTTCAACTACAACTACGACTGAAGAGCCTACAACTACTTCAACTACAACAACAACTGAAGAGCCTACAACTACTTCAACTACAACAACAACTGAAGAGCCTACAACTACTTCAACTACAACAACAACTGAAGAGTCTACAACTACTTCAACTACAACAACAACTGAAGAGCCTAAGACTACTTCAACTACAACAACAACTGAAGAGCCTACAACTACTTCAACTACAACAACAACTGAAGAGCCTAAGACTACTTCAAGCACAACAACTACAACTGAAGAGCCTAAGACTACTTCAAGCACAACAACTACAACTGAAGAGCCTAAGACTACTTCAACTACAACTACAACTGAAGAGCCTAAGACTACTTCAACTACAACTACAACTGAAGAGCCTAAGACTACTTCAACTACAACTACAACTGAAGAGCCTAAGACTACTTCAACTACAACTACAACTGAAGAGCCTAAGACTACTTCAAGCACAACAACTACAACTGAAGAGCCTAAGACTACTTCAACTACAACTACAACTGAAGAGCCTACAACTACAACTGTAGAACCTAAGACTACTTCAACTACAACAACTACAACTGTAGAACCTAAGGCTACTTCAACTACAACAACTACAACTGAAGATAAGCCAGGGCTTCCAAAAACTGGTGAAAGAAAAGGAACATTTGTAACAATTCTTGGTACTATCATCCTTGTTTCATCAATTCTAGTTGTTAGAAACTCACTTAAATCTAAAAATAACTAATTTTAATGAACACAATTAAAGTGGTCTAATTTTATATGATTTAAGTTCACAACCAAAAAAGGGTTTACTAAAAAAGTAAACCCTTTATTTTTTATGATTTATAATAGAGAAAATCGATAACCATTTTAAAGTTATCGATTTTAAAATATTTTAATCTTTTTCACCAAGTTTACTATTGATTGTCATCATAATGCTAGCAATCTTTTCACCCCAATATGGATCGGAAGCGTAAAGAACGTTCATACCAGATGATTTGTTACCAAGATAGGTTCTACCTTCATCAATATAATTTTCTCGAATCCATTTAGCTGCACCTAGGATTCCCTTATCAACATTGTCGAAACTCTTTGCAGAATCATATGGAGTGGTATCATAGGCAGCAATACCAAAGAAGTTATTCTTATCTTTTGCAATCTGACTACGTCCCCATGCGCTTTCTAGAGCACTGTGCGCCATTAGATAGAGTGCATTCACCTGATAGCGTTTCTCCGCTTCTTTGAAGACCTCTCCTTTTCCTGCAAGTCGACTCCCCTGAATATTCATAAGAGAATAAACTTTATCGAGTTCAGCTGCTGTATAATTTGTTGGCTTTCTTAGATCTCTATAGAGGAATGGGTTCTCAACTTTAAAGTTATCAAAGTTAACGCCATCTGCTGAATAGTATTTTGTACCAATAGCCATCGATGAACTATGAGGTGCTACACGAATACTTGTATAAGGTGATAACTCGTGATAAACGTAACGACCATCGCTTGTGTAATGAGGGATAAACTCATTATTAGTGTTAACAGCTACAAGGTCACCCTTATTCATAAAGCCTGAAAGTCCAGAAATTTGGACTGGGAGTCTGTCACCTTGAGACTCTGTGTCAGAAACAGCAACTATAGTACCTTGAGAAATATAGCTAAGTCTATCTCCAGAAGCACTATAAACATAGGCTGTTATTGGTTTTACTTTATAATAACTAGATGGATTAGAGATCCACTTCCCGTTATTTTCAAAGCTATAATTTTTACCATTGATTTTGAGTGTTCCAGTAGCATATAGTCCATCATCTTTTAGATAATACCAAGCATTGTAACTCTTATCAAAGATCCACTCATTCTTGGCCATATAACCGTATGATTTGAGATAGTAGGACCCTTGCCATTGGTTTTCAGCATAAGAACCATCTGATTTTAAGTAGAACCAACTATTGTATTTTTTATCAAAGAACCATTCGTTTTGAGCCATGGCGCCACTATCTTTTAGGTAGTATTTATCTTTCCATTGACTACTCAACATAACCCCGTCTTTATCAAATAGGTACCAAGAGCTATTAATCTTTTCCCACTTATTACGAACGACTTTTCCTGAATCAGTAGCATAGTACCACTTTTCATTCATTTTTACCCAGTTCTTTTCAGCCATAGCACCGCTAGTCTGAATAAGATAGTCATTATAAATGGTTTTGCTTAACATGATACCAGTTTCATCAAAACGATACCAAAAACCGTTGATTTTTTCCCATTTGTTGCGGATAATCTTTCCTGATTCTGTGGCATAATACCACTTTTCATCAATTTTTACCCAAGAAGTTTCAACCATAGCACCGCTTTTGTTAAAGAGATAGTCATCATAAACTGTATTGCTAAGCATGGTACCGTCTTGGTTAAAATAATACCAGTGACCAGCTATTTTTTTCCAATTCGTAACAGCCTTTTTATTTTCATAATAACGCCATTGACCATTCTCTTTTTGCCAACCTTCTTTGTTGACCTCTTCAGTAATTTCTTCTGTTGAAGAGTTATCCTTGGTAAGGGCTGTTTCTTGTTTCTGTGTAGATTGGGAAGAATCTTTTTCTACCTTGTTTTGTGTTTCGTTCTGATTCTGCTTATCGTTCTGCTCTTGACCTTGAGCTTGCTTTTTCTCTTTAGCTTCTTTACTTATTTCATTTGCTACAGTTTTTTCTGAACTTTGCACTTTGTTTGTAGCTTGGTTTTCTTCAGCCAGGACGTTGTTTTTTGAAATCCCTGCTATGGAAAGAACAACTGTACTTGCTAGTAATATCTTTTTCATTATTTTATCCTTTCAATTTTATATTCCCTATATTTTTTACTTCTTACTTATCGTTTTAAAGACAACAATCTCTATTTTATTATACATTATAATTTCAAATATAAAAGTAACATCTTTAAAAAGAAAGAAAGTTGTAATATTGTTAAAACAATTTAGAAATAAAAGTCAACAAAAAGTAGTCGAACAATATCTGAACGACTACTTATTTTATTCTAATAATTAACCTTCTATTACTTTGGTACGTTTATAAGTTAGAAGAGGATTTATAAATGTAGATAGAATAGCTAAGATTGCAAAACTAATACCTACATACCAATATGGTGCATCAAGTGTGGTTGAACGACCAGATAGATTGACAATACCTCGGAATAGTGTCCCTGTTGTAACAATAGCTACTGCCGAATTCCATAAATTAAGGCTAATTCTGGACAAATACGGAGGGGCTTTGAGCAAGATTGCTAGTATTATCCCACCCACCAGAGGTACAGCGAACAAGTAATGCATATGAACTGATGTCTCTCCAAAACTGAATGCTTCATAAATTCTAGAGAAGGCAAAGAAGAAAATCGTAATTAGTGTATAAGAGATGACAGTTTTTTTAAAACGTTTTTTGTTAGGATTAATAACCGATGTAGACAATATCACTCACCGCCCTTTCTGAAATTTTGTTTCCTCCAGTCGTTGGCTTGTTAATAACCTGACCGTTGAAGTAAAGCGTAGATGATCCACCACCATCAAGGTTGTAGACCGTTTTTACACCGTATGATTTCATATTCTTTGCTTGCTTCCAGAAGCATGTTCATTTCGTATTCATAACGTTGACCTTCGATCTTTAGCATAAAAGGAATGAGATTTGTTGTAAAGGCGCGAAGGCCTGTCTGAGTATCTGTTACTCCTACTCCTGTTTGTAATTTAAAGAGTACTTTTGTCAAGCTATTCCCAAAACGACTACGGAGTGGAACCTTACCTGTAAAGGCACGCACACCCAAGATTAGCTTGTTAGGATTTTCAGAAGCTTTGTTAGCCGCACGGAAAATATCCCAAATTTTGTGTTGCCCATCCGCGTCTGCTGTGACTACTGTTCCATAAATGTTTTGGTCTTGGATATAAGAAAAGGCTGTTTTAAGCGCCTGCCCTTTACCTTGATTCACTTCGTGACGGAGTACCGTAGCATATTGCTCGGCTTTATCAAAGATTTTTTGGCACTTTGATGAACTTCCATCGTCAATGACAAGGATATGAAAATTACTCTTTTCATGAATTTTTTCGATAAGTTTGATAAGTTTATTATCTGGTTGATAAGCTGGAATGACTATATAGTTCATATCGATACCTCCTTCTTTGATGATGGAATAACTATACAGAACATCGCTTAAAAATACCTTATATCAGTTTTCTTTAAGAAAAAGTTAAAGAAACTTTAAGACAAGTAGATGATTTTTGATTAGATAAGATTGATAAATATACAAAAATTAAAGCCTGTTAAATACAGACTTTAACTATAGAAAAATAGTAGACTATGTTAAAAAGCCATCCAATTTAGATGGCTTTTTATAGAACTATTCACTTAATTCTTTGTTTTTTTTACTTTTTTTGAAAAGTGAAATACCAAATATTCCAGCTATAATAGCAAGAAGATTCATAATTAATGGCGAATCAGAAGTACCTGTATTTGGTAACTGAGCTTTTTCATGAGCTACTTTTTGCTCAGAAGATTGAACTTTATCTTGTTGAATAGGTTTCGGTGTTTCTTCTGATTTGCTTCCTGGATCTGGAGTTGGCTCTGGATTTGGGGTTGGTTTCGGATCTGGAGTTGGCTCTGGATTTGGGGTTGGTTTCGGATCTGGAGTTGGCTCTGGATCTGGGGTTGGTTTAGGATCTGGAGTTGGCTCTGGATTTGGAGTTGGCTCTGGATCTGGAGTTGGCTCTGGATCTGGGGTTGGTTTCGGATCTGGAGTTGGCTCTGGATCTGGAGTTGGCTCTGGATCTGGAGTCGGTTTTGGATCTGGGGTTGGCTCTGGATCTGGAGTTGGTTTCGGATCTGGGGTTGGTTCTGGATCTGGGGTTGGTTTCGGATCTGGAGTTGGCTCTGGATCTGGGGTTGGTTTCGGATCTGGAGTTGGCTCTGGATTTGGAGTTGGCTCTGGATCTGGAGTTGGTTCTGGATCTGGAGTTGGTTTCGGATCTGGAGTTGGCTCTGGATCTGGAGTTGGCTCTGGATCTGGAGTTGGTTTCGGATCTGGAGTTGGCTCTGGATCTGGGGTTGGTTTCGGATCTGGAGTTGGCTCTGGATTTGGAATTGGCTCTGGATCTGGAGTTGGCTCTGGATCTGGAGTTGGCTCTGGATCTGGAGTTGGCTCTGGATCTGGGGTTGGTTTCGGATCTGGAGTTGGCTCTGGATCTGGAGTTGGCTCTGGATCTGGGGTTGGTTTAGGATCTGGAGTTGGCTCTGGATCTGGGGTTGGTTTAGGATCTGGAGTTGGTTCTGGATCTGGCTCCTTCTCATACTCATAAATAACATGAGTTGTACCTTCTTTTAACTGACCTGTTTCAGGTGCAGATGTTGAAGAAACACCAACTAGATTGTATTTTTTACCATCTACAGTGATAGAAGACGGACGCTCATCTGCGTTTTCAGCAGCATTGTAGGTCACAAGATTTCCATCAGATCCATAAATAGAAGTTAATGGTGTGTCTTTATATGTTTCCTTGATAGATTGATTTGTTCCTTTGATAACATAATCCACCACTACATCTCCATAGTGAAGCGTAGAAACATCCTGGTCAGCCATATCTTCAAATTCTGAAGCATAGTATTTAACAGCAGGATTGTATTTCAAAGTAAAAGTTTTAACATAATTAAAGAAGGTCTCAGGATTAATATTAACATCATGAGGAATAGTTTTCCAGTCACCGTTATTTGGTGTGATATGAGTAGTTGGGTTTGAAACTGACCTAACTAGATGGTCATTCTGAACATAAGTATCATCTACTAAGCTTGGATTAGCTAGGGCGCCATAAGTCATTTTCCCATTGCTATCTGGATAATATGGTTGAATTCGATGATATTCTTCTAGACTTTGGCAACCTTCTTCAAATGAACCAACCCCACCTTCTTGAGAACATTTCCAAGCAAATCTCGCGTCGATTGGTAAGTACTTGATCTTCTTAGCTTCCTCCAAGGGTACGGTTACAGATACTCGAAGAGCAGTTGATCTCAATGTTTTTGAACTGACAGCATATAAATTAACAGTTCCATCACCGAAATCATAATCTTGCATATCTACAATAGATGGTTTCTTACCCGCTGCTAGTTCCTCAGCAGTTGGAACAATCGCATCCCAATCAGAATACGCATCATATTCATCATACTTAAGCTCTTTCATTGGAACATTGACATCTACAGGATTTTCATTAGCATCACGTGTTCCAATCAAAGTGAAATCAGCCTTTGCACCTGCAATTTTAGGAATACGAACACGAATGTCACGGACTGTTTGGCCACGATCACTTGAGTGCATTCCTTTGAAGGATACAGTGTAATTGTAGACTACACTTTTACCATCTTCACTAAAATGTGCTGGAAGTCCTTCAACATTGACGTAACCACCTTCATCAATGATATTGCTACCATCTGGTTCCCAACTAGCGCCTGGGACAGAGCCTGTTGAAGTCCCAGAAGGAGAGGTTGAATCTTCTTTCCCGCCAGTTGTAGCTTCGCTATTAGTTGAGATTTCTTCAGTTTTTGGTGAGGAAGCATTGGCACCCTCTTCGTCTGATTTCAGTGAGGTGTCACTAGTAGGGTCTGGTGCAACCATAGTTTTTGGTGAGGAAGCATTGGCACCCTCTTCGTCTGATTTTAGTGATGTGTCACTAGTAGGGTCTGGTGCAACCTTATTGTCTGCTGAAGAAGTGTTCTCAGCATCAGTTGAATTAGTAATACCTGGTGTCACTGAAACATTTGCTGGTTCGCTATTAGTTTCATCAGCTTGAACCACTGACTGTGATACCAGATTTAGAACAAAAACAGACATTGTGATAATGCCAAATTTAGTGAGTTTTTTCATTCACTTTTTCTCCTTATATGAAAGGGATCATGCATAAGCAAAATCCGATAGATTGATAATTTTTTCACATACATTATACCATGTAAACGCTTAATTGACAAACAATTACCTAATAAAGACTCCTTCATTCGGTTTTTTCTCTTAATTTCTCAACGAAGAGATAGGCCGCAGGACAGGTTAAAGTGTTTTTGATAGTCAGATTATTGATTTGATAAATCTTTTTTCGGTCGGTATGTGGAAATTCTCTACAAGCCTTAGGACGAACATCATATATAGAACATAGATTATCGTCACCTAGAAATGGACATGGCATTGACTTAAAGACCTTATCACCGTCTTCATCAACTTGGAGAAATTCGTCTTCGAAGGCTGGTAATTTCATTTTAAAGTACTTGGCAATGCGAGTTATATCAGCTTCTTTAAAGTCAGGACCAAGAGTTTTACAACAATTGGCACAGGCTGTACAATCAATTTCCTCAAAAACCTCTTGGTGAATCTCAAGTGCAATCTTATCCAAATTTTTAGGAGCTTTCTTCTTTAGGTTTCCTAGAAATTTTCTGTGTTCCTTTTGTTTTTGTAGCGCTAATTGATGATAATATTCAATATCGATTTCTTTTGACATAGATTCTTTTACATCCTTTTCTGCAACTAGTATACCATAACTGAAAATAAATAAAAACTACTGTCAAGTATGACAATAGTTTTTACAAGATTAGTTCACCTCGACCACTTCAACCATATCTTTGCCAAGCAAAATCAGATATTTTTCAACCTTGTCTATTTGATAAGAACGGGATAAGGCTTCTGCATATAGAGATAATTGACCTCTATAACGTTCAATCAGTTGACTTGGATATTCATAATGATCTGTCTTGTAGTCAAAAAGAACAATTTTATCCTCATAAACTAGATAACCATCTAAAATTCCACGGACAACAAAGTCTTCCTGACTCTTAGCATCTCTTTTTAACATAGAGAAGGGTTGTTCTCGATAAAGTTTATCTTGATTTTTAAGAATCTCTTGACCAAGAGCTGTATCAAAGAAAGACAAGATTTTATTAAGATTAACTTTATCTTTAACAGCAGGGCTTGCTTGCACTTGCTCTAAAGCCACCGTTAAAGTTTCTAATTTAGGTTCCTTATCAAGATTGATTCGCTGCATGAGTTCATGGGTAGCACTACCAATTTCAGCTCTAGTGACTTTTTCTGTCTTGGAGAAGTCTGGGAGTTCAAACTGAATAGTATTTTCTTTTGGTTTACTTTGACCAGCTACTACTACACCTTCCATATCCATGACTGGTTCATAAAACTTCTTAATCTGGCTTGGGGTCTGAACACTTGGGAGATTGATTGCTGCACGATGGATTTCATTATACACTTCCACTTCTTTCAGCATTTCTAAAGCTTCCTTAATGGTATCAGACTGACGGTTACTTGTCTGAGAAAGATCTTGGAGCTGGCTTTTAGTTTCCAATTTACCGATAGCTTCTTCTGTCAGTTGTTCTTCACCCTCGAAACGAACACTAAAGTGTAAGTCCTCTTTAGAAAAAGCTTGATAGATTGCCCAAATCCAGTCCTGGAAATTTTGAGCATCTAACCTGGTTTGACGTGTTAGGAGACCTTGCCCATTTGTCAGGTATTCTTTAGACTCCAACTTTTCCCTTGATCCCTTTCCGACTAGATAGAGTTTTTTCTCAGCACGAGTCATGGCTACATAAAGTAAACGCATCAACTCAGAATAGCTTGCTAATTGCAGCTCTTCCTCATTTTGAGTATAAGTCAAGCTTGGGATAGATAACTTAATCGATGATGGAAGATATTCCTCTTTTGCATTTGTAGCTACTCTAGCCACATACTTAAGACCTAGGCCATTTTTTCGACTTAGGATGACTTCAGACATGGAATCTTGCTTGTTAAATTGCTGATCAATATTGAGAATAAAGACATAAGGGAACTCAAGTCCCTTACTCTTATGAATACTCATAAGCTCCACAGCATCCTTAGGTGGAGCTACAGTGACGCTGGCAAGGTCATGCTTGGCTTCCAAGACTTGATCAATCATAGTTATGAAACGTGATAAGCCTTTAAAATTACTCTTTTCAAACTGGTCAGCTCGTAGGGCTAGGGCATAAAGGTTGGCCTGTCTAGCCTGACCATTTGGCAAAGCACCAACATAATCATAATAGAAACGTTCACTATAGATTTTCCAAATAAGGTCATAAAGCGAATGAGTTTTTGAGAACAAACGCCAAGAATTAACAGTTTCCAAGAAAAGGTTAAGCTTTTTATGGAGTTCAGATTTTATTAAATCCTTTTGGATACTAGTTTTTGCTTGAGCATTGACTAGTTTTTCATAAAAGTTCTCTTGAACCTTATCCTCAGAATTTTGAAGAGCTAGACGAGCCAATTCATCCTCATCGAAGCTAAACATCGGAGATTTCATTAGAGCAACCAAAGCAAAGTCTTGAAGAGGGTTGTGGATGACACGAAGAGTATCCAACATCACCTGGACTTCTAGGGATTGCAAATAGTTTGCTTGAGCGCCATCTGTCTTGACTGGAATCCCATACTCAGACAAGGCAAGTAATACCTGGTCATTCCGACTTCTGCTGGCAGTTAAGAGAGCCATGTCATTGAAAGGAACCCCTTTATCATTATGAAGATGCAATATCTCCTTAATGACCATTCGCATTTCACCAGTCAGTTTGTTGGTCGAAAACTCTTCCTCATCCTTAGAATCACTGTCAACATCCTTATCATACAAGAGGACTTCTGCCTTGTTTTCTGAATCTGGCTGTAAATCAGTATATCCGAAAACAAGTTGATGCATGCCGTCATAAGATATCTCTCCAACTTCCTCATCCATGAGATGCTTAAAGACATCGTTCGTAGCATCAAGAACTTCAGAACTACTACGGAAGTTTTCCTTGAGCAGTATTAACTGACCTTCTTTGCCATCCTGAGCAAAGCTGTGGAATTTTTCATTGAAGATTTGGGGATCTGCCTGTCTAAAACGATAAATAGACTGCTTAATGTCACCCACCATAAAACGATTATGACCGTTTGAGAGGAGTTCTAGCATTCTTTCCTGGATATGGTTGGTATCTTGGTACTCATCAACCATGACTTCATGGAAGCGTTCCTGATACTCTTGACGAACCTGTGGGAAGTTTTCCAAAATCTCAATGGTATAGTGGCTAATATCAGCAAATTCGAAGGCATTTTCTTCGCGTTTTCGTTGTCGATAGGCATCAACAAAATCTCTCATGAACACTTGGAATGTCTTTGCCAAGTCCCAGGACTCTTGATGATACTCTTCCTGGAATTTTAGTAAAGTGATTTGATCATTGAGTGCAATCAGCTTCTCAAATTTTGCTTTTCTCTCTTGGTTGTAGGTTTCTTTCAAGTCTTGCAGTTCGGCCTTACGACTAGCATTTGTAAGAGCACGACCTCCCTTATCCTTAGAGATACTAACAACTCGTTCTAAAACTTCTTGGTATTGATTAAAAGTTGATTCGTTGGTTAAAGCTCCGATTTCATCAAGAACTTGTTGAACAGATTCTAAATAAGCTGCTTTACCAAATTCCTTGGCATCATTATCCAAATGGTAACGGAAAAAGCTTTCTAAATTCCAGAGTTTCTCCTTTATATCGTCTACAAGGTTTTCTTTAGCAACTGTAAAATCAGCCTTTTCAAAACCTTTTAGGAAAGATTCCTCTAGCCAAGCCTGAGGATTGCTAGTAGATTGCAAAAAATCATAAATCATATAGACCTGTTTACGTAGTCCACGCGCATCTTTACTCCTACCAGCAAAGTTCTTGACCAATCGACTAAAATCATCTTTCTCCTTGTCTTGGTAATGACTTTCAAAAACTTGTCGAAAAACCTCATTTTTTAAGAGAAGTTGTTCACTTTCATTCTCAAGAATCCGAAAGTTTGGGGCGAGGTCAATCAGATAACCATGTTTAGCCAGGAACTTCTGAGTAAAAGAGTCCATAGTTCCGATGGCAGCGTTTGGTAAATCAGCTAATTGTCTTCCAAGATGTTTTTTTAGCTCCAAATTTTGAGTCTCTTGGATTTGTTGGCTGATTTTCTTTTCCAAGCGTTCTTTTAACTCGGTGGCTGCCTTTACCGTAAAGGTTGAAATAAAGAGTTGGCGAATTTCTACTCCACGCGCTAGTTGATCAAGAATTCGTTCAGCCATGACAAAGGTTTTTCCTGAGCCAGCTGATGCTGAAACCAGAATGTTTTTACCAGAACTGTAGATAGCTTGAATTTGCTCAGCGGTTTTCTTTGGTTTCTTGTCAGAATGAGCTTCTGCTACTTGCAACTCTTCAACCTCTTCTTGGGATAAAAATTTCATCGTTCCAACTCCTCTCTAATTTTATTAAACCAAGCTTCCTTGTCATTACTCTTAGCAACCTTATCTAAGAATCTAGCTTGACCTAGATGGTAATTGGCTTCAAATCCTGTAATAGCTTGATATTGTTGAACATATGGGGTAATACTTCTTCCGTCTTCTGTGTATGGATTGATAGCAAATTGGCCAGATAAAATCTTCTCTGCTGCCTTTTTGTAGATAAGGGCGTTGTAGTCCAGTAATAACTGGAATTCCTCATCAGACAACTGATAGGTCTTGTTTTTATTGTAAAGTTCCCCAAGGTTCGTTATCTCTTTTTCGAGAAATAGCCCTTGATATTTCATACTCTTAGTCGTTTCTGCTAAAGCCTTTGAAAGAGTTTTATTGGCTTGTAAGGACTGAATCGGTTCAGCCATCACTAAATACATAGCTCCAAAGAAATCTTTATTTCCTTCTTTCTTAAGAGCAGCCAAGTATGTTGGCAATTGTGAGTTTAGACCGTTAAAAAAGAGAGGAAAGTTAAATTGAGTTAGAGAAGATTTGTAGTCTACAACACCAATAGCTTCACTGGTCTTTAATCGATCGATACGGTCAACTTTCCCACGGACATAGACATTTCTGCCGTTATCTAACTGAACAAAGGCTTGTTCCTTGCCACCAAAGACTGCCTCTTCTTGAATCGTTTCAATCTCAGAATTGTGACGAAGGATGCGACCTGTTGCACGCGCAACATCCAAAAGAACTTCCTTGGTGAATTGAGCTTCTAAACTTTCTTGATAAATAGCTTGAAACTCTCTTTCCTGACTAGTTTCAGAAATGGCTTGTTCTAAACGTCGGTCAAAAGATTCATTAGTTGGAAGTTTCATTGCTCGTTCAAAAATACGATGCAAGAAATTCCCGTGACTTCGTGCATCAGGACGGAGACGCAATTCTTCCTGCAAGCCTAAGACATAACGAAGGTAATAACTATATTCATTTCGATAAAACTCCGTTAATCCCGAAGTTGATAGATAAAAATCTTGGTTTTGAGGATACAAGGCATCTAAAGTATCTGCTGCTAAAGTCTTACTTCGTGGACTTGTAGGCAGGACTGGATTTTCTAAACCTTGGTCTTCCAACTTTCTCCCCATAACACGAGCTAAAACTTTAACAAAGGTTAAGTCTTGTTCACTTGTCTCCATCTCACCTTGCTGATGATAGGCAACAAGACTAGACAAAAGACTGTGATAAGAACCAATATCATCCTTTGATAGGTTTTTTCGATCAATTCTCTTTTCAATCTTGCTAAAACCAAAATCCTGTAATTCTTTCAGATAAACCGACTCTTTACTCTCATTTTCATTGAGTAAACTTGGCGCTGATAAGACTAATTGCTTCTTAGCAGAGTTGACCAAAGAAAGCATGGTGTAGCGATTTTTCTTGAGGTTTTCTTGACTTGCAATCAGTAATTGAGAACCTTCTTGGGTTGCTCGGTTCAGCACTTCCCTTTCTTCATCGCTCAATAAACTAGTGTTTTGAGCAATTTTAGGCAAGTGATCTTGAGTTAAGCCAAGTGCATAGATGTAATCAGCTGTCAAAGGCGCAATCAAATCATAACTTTGCACCAGAACAGTATCTACCGTTGCTGGGATCGTACGATAATTTGATAAGGACATTCCTGAATGAAGAAGAGCCAAGAAATCATCCAAAGTGACCTGAGAACTTTCAAATACAGTTGCAAATTGCTCCATGACATGACAAAAAGCCTTCCAGACCTCCTCTTGTCTTTCTTGTTCCGCCACTTCCATTGTTGCAGAGAAGATTTGCAGTTGCTTAGTCACAAAGGAATCCTTCAAAAAGTTCTTCCATTTTGCAAGGATATTTTCAGACTTTTGTTTACGACTGGATAATAGAGTTTCTAGTGGGCTTACAATGCGAACACGAAGCTCATTTAATTTGACCAAATCAAATTTTTCACGATGATTTTTTGTAAACTCTTGTTTAAAACTAGAGAGACCATCAATGCCTAGATAACGAAGATATTGCTCAAAACTATCGATTTCCTCTTGACTAAGGTCGGTATATAAGCCGGTTCGTAAGAGATTAATCAAATCTTCCTGACGGAAATAGTAACGTTTGAGACGTCCGATGGATTCTACGAATTGAGACAAAGGATGATGAGCCATAGACTCACTCTTACCCAAATAGAAGGGAATCTGATATTGATTAAAAATTGTCTGCAAGGACAGTTTATAGGACTCTACATCTCCTAGTAGAATACGAAAATTCTTATAACTCAGTTCTGGTTCTTGGTGCAATTTCTGGCGAATGCTGCGAGCAACTAGCTCCAGCTCTTCTTTTTGTGTCAGACAAGACCAGATTTGCAAGTCTTCTCTATCCTTAGCATCCACTTCCAAACTGATTTCAGAATAATCATAAGCACTTTCCAGTAATTTTGAAGCCTTGGCAAAAGCATCAACATTTTTATGTTCTTGACATGCGTCTTCTGCCTTGGTCTGATATTTAAAAGCTAACTGACGTAAAAACTCAACACTGGCTTGATAGAGGTTGCCTTCAATAAAAGGACTTGTATAAGCTTTTTTAGTCGCATAAACACCAATAACAATCTCAACACCCTTACGATAAAGTAGATCCACTAGGTGTTCCTCTTCCGCAGAAAAACGAGTAAAACCATCAATGACTAAGGCAATCTGACTAAAATCACTGCTTACTTTATTTTCTTCGATAGCATTGATCAGATAGGTTAATGGACTCCCTTGCGAAACTTGACATTGATTGAGATAAGCTGCTACCTTTTCAAAAATCAAGAGTAAATCAAAACGTTTATCAGCGTCAGATAGACTTTCTAAATCCAAAAAGCTCATCTTCGCAGTTGTCATTTCATGATAAATCTCAATCAGTTGTTCGATGAATTGCGGATCTTGCTTAATAGCCCCGTAAACACGCAAATCCTTAGCGTCTATCTCAGACAAACATTTATAGAAAGCCATACCCAGACCAATATCATCGAGATTTGACTTCGCGGGTATATCGTTTAAAACCAAATAACGAGCCATTTGAGCAAAGCGCGTGACTGTGATCGCAAAAGAAGCCTGCTGACTCAAGCACTCTAGCACGGCGCGTTCCTTTTCAAAAGAAAGAGAGTTAGGGGCGATATAAAAGACTCGTTTGCCTTGGTCAACTAGTCCTTGAGCCTCCTTGGTTAGGATTTCTGTCAAAGAAGTCCGAGTATCGGTATAAAGTAGTTTCATCTCTGCCTCATTTGTTTTTGTCATTACCTTTTATTATATCATTTTTTAAGTCAAAACAGATTGATATAAAGCCCTAATTTTAACCTGTCCCATATCAAAAAAGTCGGAATAAACTCCGACTTTTTAGTATTTACCTACCAGAAAACAAGAGTACCCATAATTCCCAAAATGCAGCAATATTAATCATGATATGGAGCAAAATGGGATAATAGAGAGAGTGAGTTTTTCGGTAGAGGAATGCTACAATCGCTCCTCCGCTTGCATAGGTGAAAAAGGCAAGTGGTGTTATACCATCAGAAACATGCACATAGCCAAAGACACAGGCTGATAGTAAAACATCTCCATACCAAGGTGAATCTTTCAAAAATGTATTCATCAGAACTCCTCGATATACCAATTCTTCTGTAATTGGTCCTAGCAGACAAACAATAAGTAAAAGATAAGGTAACTCTTGTCGCCCTGTCATCTCAGTCAATTCATTTAAAGCGATTTGATTGAACGTTGCTGGGGTTAAAAAAGAAAACACAATATCTGAAAGATAACTGACTCCATAAGCAAGAAGCAAATAAACTGGATATCTCCATTTCCACTTCAACTCAAGCATTTTTCTACCTTCGAATACTAGTAAATATAGCATAGCTAGAAGAATAACGATAAACTCTAAAAAAGCAAGAATTTGAAAAATTCTCGACTAGCAGCTACAAATCTAGCTGTAAAGTGATTAAAAATCCACCAAAACCAAGTCTTCCTATAAATGATTAGAAACAAGGCTAGTAAAATCTGTACTGTTCTTCTTTTCATGATAAGACCTCTGCTTTTTTATACTTTACTCTATAATATTAAACGCTCGCAAATTTAGTATATCATATTTTTGTTATCTATCTAGTAAAAATCCTAAAAAGAAATGGCATTTCACTTAGCTTTAGACTTATTTGCCTCAAAATATGCTATAATATAGGCAAAACACGTAAAAAGGAAATACTATGATTAAATTACTTGCCCTAGATATGGATGGTACTCTTCTCAACGAAGCCAAGGAAATTCCTCAGGCTCATATTGATGCTATTCATAAGGCTATCGAAAAAGGTGTTAAACTGGTTCTATGTACTGGTCGTCCTCTCTTTGGAGTTCTTCCCTACTATAAAAAACTAGGTCTTGATTTGCAGAATGAATACGTCATCGTCAATAATGGATGTTCTACCCACCAAACCAGTGACTGGGGCCTTGTTGACTGGCGGGAACTTAGCAAATCTGACATCGAATACCTGAATGAACTTGCTGAAAAGAGTGAGGTCCAGTTGACTCTCTTTGACGAGCAACACTACTTCGTTCTCGGAGGCAAACCAAATCCTATCGTTCAATATGATGCTACACTTGTCTTTGCTGACCTGACTGAAATCTCACTGGAAGAAGCTACTAGCGGTAAGTACCGTATGTTTCAGGGTATGTTCTTAGGTACAAAAGAACAAACGGATGACTTTGAACAACGTTTCGCTGAAGAACTTTGTCAAAAATTTAGCGGTGTTCGTTCACAACCAGTGATTTATGAGGCAATGCCACTCAGTACAACTAAGGCTTCTGCTCTTTCTCGTTTGGCTGAGATTTTGGATATCAAACCTTCTGAAATCATGGCCATGGGTGATGCTAATAACGACATTGAAATGTTGGAGTTTGCTGGTCTTGGGATTGCTATGGGAAATGCCAGTGATTACGTCAAATCTATCGCTGATGATGTAACAAGTAGCAATGAAGAAGAGGGCGTTGCACGCGCTATTGAGAAATATATTTTGTAAATAAATAAAAGCAACTAGCTGAACATTCTGCTAATTGCTTTTTATTTTTAGAACAAAGCAGTCAATGCAGTTATAGTCCCTAAAATTATCCCAGGGATATTTGCTGCAACAATAGGGATATCTCTCTCTTCCTTAAAGAAGCCATAGTAACACCAGAGGCAACAGTTTAAAGCTGCAACTGCTGGTTGGATAAAATTCCCCTTATGACCTGCTAGATTATCTAAAATTTGTGGAATATAAGAAACATACATCATAATGGACATAAAAGTTGCAATCCAACCAACGATTTTCATTTGTTTTTCAGACATTTATTCTCCTTTTTCTGTCTAACTATATCTTTTTAACATATTTGACTTAAGCTTTTTTCTCAATCGGTGCTACGCTGGCTAAGAGTTTTTTGAGACCAACCTCTGGAAAATTGATTTTCAGTTCCTGTGTTGATCCACTGCCTGAAACTTCCAGAACAGTTCCTTCGCCCCATTTTTTATGAAGGGCAATATCCCCAACAGACCAGATTGTATCACTAGAATCTTGCTTATTCCCAGCCACAAATTGTCCAAATGGTAAACCACTTGATTGGATCGATGTAGGAGAAGCATTCCGTTTTCGTTCTTGAAGAGCCTGAGCTAGACTCATTCCCTTACCAAATGCTGTTCCTCCACTACTATAAGACGCTTTAAAACTTGTATTAGCCGGACGTGCTAATCCTTGATAGGTCAACAAATCTGAACTAATCTCGTTGATAAAACGGGTTGGACGATTATAACTAGTACGCCCAAAAAGCAAACGTGAGTTAGCATTAGTCAGATAAAGAATTTTCTCGGCGCGCGTGATTCCTACATAGGCGAGACGACGTTCTTCTTCTAATTCATCTGGATCTTCAGAGGCACGACTAAGCGGAAAGACATTCTCCTCCATCCCGATGATAAAGACAACAGGAAACTCAAGCCCTTTGGCAGCGTGAAGAGTCATCAAGGTTACTTCAGATGTCTCCTGACTACCTGAGTCCGTATCTGCTATCAAAGCCAAGTCGTTCAGGAATCGACTAAGTTTATCTAGTCCTGTTTCCTCTTCGTCACTTTCAGGATTATCATCGAAGTTTTTTGTGACAGAGAGGAACTCCTCGATATTTTCAACCCGGGCCTTGCTCTCCAAGGTTGCTTGGGCATTCAGAATATCAACATAGCCTGTTTTTTCTAATACTGCTTCTACCAACTCAGTGATTGAAAGTCGATCAAGTTGTTCCCTCAAATCGAGTATCATATTTGCAAAGTCCCAAATAGACTGAGCTGCTTTTCCTTTGATTCCTGATAACATGATATTTGCTGAAGCATCTAGCATGGTCATTTCTTGCGAATTAGCAAAATCACGAATCTTCTCAACAGTACCTGGGCCAATTCCACGCTTGGGTTCATTGATGATACGCTCAAAACTGATATTATCACTTAGGTTGGCAATAAGATTGAGGTAAGCAATGATATCACGGATTTCCTTACGGCTGTAGAACTTGGTCCCTCCAACCATGGTATAAGGAATATTGGACTTGAGCAGGGCTTCCTCAATAGTACGGGATTGCGCATTAGTTCGATAAAGAACTGCAAAATCCTTGTGGAGGAAGTTGTGGCTACGACCAAGTTCATCGATGGTTTTAGCTACAAAGACAGCTTCATCCTGTTCATCATTAGCACGATAGTAAATAATCTGTTCTCCATCAGCATTTTGGGTCCAGAGATTTTTCGGACGACGATTGTTATTGTTTTTAATAACATCATTAGCTGCTTGAAGAATTGTCTTAGTTGAACGGTAATTTTCTTCTAGTAAAACCACCTTAGCATCAGGATAATCCTTTTCAAAATCGAGGATATTCTGCATATCAGCCCCACGCCATCCGTAAATAGACTGGTCAGCATCCCCAACTACACAGATATTTTTGAAGCGAGAAGCCAACAGTTTGACCAGTTGGTACTGGGCATGGTTGGTATCTTGGTACTCATCGACATGGATATATTGGAACTTTTGCTGGTAATAGGTCAAGACATCAGGATTTTGATCAAAGAGACGCAAAGTCAACATAATCAAATCATCAAAGTCAACCGATTCTGACTGACGAAGTTCTTTCTGATAGGCAGTATAACACTTAGCTACAATATCTGTATACAAGTCTCCTGCTTGAGAAGCGTATGCCTCATCATCTATCAAATCATTCTTAGCATTAGAAATGGTCCCCAAAATAGAGCGTTCATTCCATTTTTTAGGATCCAAGTTTAACTGCTTGAGAATGCGTTTCATCAATGTTCGCTGCTCACCTGGATCGATGATAGTAAAATTACGATTGTAGCCAATATGGTCTGCATCACGACGTAAGATACGAACACACATAGAGTGAAAGGTCGCTATCAAACAATCCTGAGTAGCTGGATTGAGCCCATAGGCACGCTCCTTCATCTCGCGTGCTGCTTTATTAGTAAAGGTAATAGCTAAAATATTCCATGGATTAACCATCTTTTCATCAATCAAGTAAGCAATACGATGGGTCAAAACTCGTGTCTTACCGGAACCAGCCCCCGCCATAATAAGCAAGGGACCTTCTGTAGTCTGTACCGCTTCTGCTTGGCGGTCATTCATACCGTTTAATAAAGGGTTCATTTTCTCTTCCTATTCTTCAAATCAATGTTTCTATTATATCAAAAAAGACGGAAAATAACTCGAACTTCGACAAGCTTATTTTACAAAAAAAGAACACCAGCAAGTGTTCTTTTTGTTTTAATCATGAATTGATTCCAAGAGTGTCAAGAGTGCTTGCGCAGAGCGACGACCTGCTTCTACGATAAATTCATCAAAAGAAATAGAAGCTTCGTGGTTAGCATTATCACTCATAGCACGAACAACCAAGAATGGTAGTTCCAAGGCATTTGCTGCCTGAGCAATAGCTGCACCTTCCATCTCAACCGCGAGAACCTGAGGAAAATGTTCTTTAATAGCCTTGATCTTATCATCACCAGCTACAAAACTATCTCCAGTCGCAATCAAACCTAAATGCCAATTTTGATCAAGTTTAGATAAGCTCTCTTGAATCAAAGTAACAAACTCTTTGTCTGATTCAAAGTAAAGTGGTTGTTGGGCCATTTGACCGTATTCATAACCAAAAGCTGTCACATCAACATCGTGGTAGGCTAGTTTTTCAGCAATCACGACATCTCCTACTGAGATACCTTCAGCAAGAGCACCGGCCGAACCTGTATTGATGACAGCATCAACTCTAAAGTGATCAGCTAAGATTGCGACACTCATGGCAGCCATGACTTTTCCAATACCACTCTCCACTAATACAAGCTCAACAGCTCCAATCTTTCCAGTGTGATAAGTATTACCCAATACCATTTCTTCACTAGCATTCTCCAAGTGTTGAATCAGGTAGGCAAGTTCTTCTGGCATCGCTGCAATAATACCAATTTTCATGACATCCCCCATTAAATAAATCTCATTGCTAAAACTAGCAGAATCAAGAGAAGAATAACAGCAAATAGAATCTTATTCAATTTAGAGTTAAAGACATTTCTCTTGGTATTTTCGATTCGACGACTCTTATGGATTTGAGGTTCAACCTCAATCGTTAAAGTATCCTGACTAAATCCATGGTCACTTGAACGTGAAGCTCTATAATGTTGAGATGAAGTAGATAGTATCTTTGTCTCTTGATCATCTACTAAAGTGGGACCAGAGATGTCTTCACCACGATTAGCGCGTTCAATAATTTCGTCTGTTAATAAAGGTTTTCCCATGGGTTCCTCCCCTATTTTTCTTGTAATTCCCAGTACTGGATAGCCATGATAGTCTTGGCATCACAGATATCACCAGACTGGATCAGTTGTTTAGCTTCTTCAAGACTAACTTCAAGTAATTCTAAAGTTTCATCTTCATCCTGTGGACGTGGATTATTAACCTTTGTCAAATCACTTGCCGAATAAAGTTTTAATCGCTCATTACAGAAACCAATAGCAGAATAGAAATCATACAAAAGAGTCAGTTTTCCAGTGTAGGCAGCTTCTTCTTCTAATTCACGAAGAGCTGCTGCTTCTGGATCTGCATTTTCGCCGACTTCTAATTTTCCAGCAGGAATTTCGTAAGAAACTTTTTCAATCGCCTTGCGATATTGCTTCACTAAGACAATCTTGTTTTCTTGAGTAACTGCAAGAACACATACTGCACCGTTATGGAAAATCAAATCGCGTTGAGCCGTCCCTTTTCCTGAAGGAAGTTCAACCTGGTCTTGAACTAATTGGAAAATAGGACCTTTATAGATTTCTTTTCGACTAATCGTCTTCTCTTCAAATTCCATGGTTATCTCCTATTTGTTTTTAGGATGGTGAGGGAGACGAGTTGCATATTCGTCCTTATTAACTTGACGACCTCGCCCGATAGCAATTGCATCAGCAGGCACATCTTTAGTAATTGTTGAACCTGCACCAACAAGAGAGTTATCCCCTAGTTCTACCGGAGCGATGATCGTTGAATTAGATCCGACAAAGACATTGTTACCAATAGTTGTTTTAAACTTGTGTTGACCATCGTAATTTACAGTGATGGTTCCTGCACCAAAGTTGACGTCACTTCCAACTTCACAATTTCCAATGTAAGTCAAATGACCCGCTTTAGTATTTTCACCAATTGAAGAACCTTTTACTTCGACAAAGTTTCCGATATGAACATCTTTTGCCAAGCTAGAACCTGGACGAATATGAGCGTAAGGTCCAACTGTAACTCCATCTGCTACTGTGCTTTCTTCAATCATAGAATTGGTAATTACAGCACCAGAACCTACCGTACTATCAACGATATAAGTTCCATTCGTCAAAATAGTCTCTGAACCAATCTTACTAGAACCTTTGAGGGTTACATTCGCTTCAATTTGAACATCTGGAGCAATCTCAACATCCACATCAATATAAGTCGCATCTGGATTCACAAAACTAACACCATTGACCATGTGGGCTTGATTAATACGACGACGCATTACAGCTTCTGCTGTAGCAAGTGCGACACGGTCATTTACACCGAGACTTTCATCAAAGTCTTTCAAAGTATAAGCTCCAACTTTCTCACCAGCTTCACGGAAAATACCAATCACATCTGTGATATAGTATTCACCTTGAGCGTTGTTGGTATTGATATTCTTAAGTGCCTCAAAAAGACGAGCATTATCAAAAACATAAGTTCCTGTATTAATTTCTTTGATTTGTTTCTCAAAGTCAGTCGCGTCTTTTTGTTCAACAATACGGAGCACTTCAGCGTTGTCATTACGAACAATACGTCCATAACCAAATGGGTCATCAGCTTCTGCAGTTAAGATTGTAGCTACATTCTTGTGGTTTACATGGAAATCAATCAAGTTCTTTAAGCTTTCACCAGTGATTAAAGGTGTATCTCCAGCTATAACCAATGTTTGTCCAGAAAGACCTTCAAGAATTGGCTCAGCCATCATTACTGCATGACCAGTTCCCAATTGCTCAGACTGTCTCACAAAATCAGTTTGTCCGGCTAAAACTTGTTCAACTAGCTCTGCCTTATGCCCAACAACTGTAACAGTTTTTTTTGGGTTAATTGCACCTACACTACGAAAAACATGCTCAAGCATTGAAATTCCCGCAACCTTGTGCATAACCTTCGGTAAATCTGATTTCATACGGGTACCCTTACCCGCTGCTAAAATAATTGCATAATTTGCCATATTTTTCTCTTTTCTATAGAAATTCTTTATTATTATACCACATTTTAGTTCACGATACACAAATTTGATGAACTCAATACCACTCAAAAGACTGTCATTACTCAATTTTGAGTAAATATTTTGATTTTTTTCATTATTTACGATAAACTATAGAGGTATGAGAAAAAAAATTCATCCAGCTTTTATAGTTATTATATTTGCTGCTTTTATAGGACTCTTGATTCTCAATCGTCCACGATTCGAAGAACATCCTGTAAAAACCAAACAAAATCCAGTTCAAATAGAAACACAAGCTCTACATAACTTGGATAAGCCTATCATCGATATCTCTGGTTGGCAAAGACCGTCAGAGATCAACTATGATATTTTATCTAAAAACATCTCTGGTGCTATTGTTCGAGTCCACGGAGGAAATCAGATCACCACTGAGAACGATGCATCTTATACAAACGGTATTGATAAAGCTTATAAAAGTCATATCGCGGAGTTTCAAAAGAGAAATGTTCCAGTTGCTGTATATGCCTATGTATCTGGTAAAAGTATAGAGGATATGGAAAAAGCGGCGGAATCATTTTATAATTCAGCTTCGCCATACAATCCAAGTTACTATTGGTTAGATGTTGAAGAAAAAACAATGTCAGATATGAACCAAGGAGTAGAGGCATTTCGTGCTAAGTTAGAATCACTTGGAGCTAAGAATATTGGTATCTACATCGGTGTTTATTTCATGGAAGAACATAGCATCAGTACAGATAAGTTTTCTGCTATTTGGATTCCATCCTACGGACTTGACTCAGGCTACTTTGAAAGTTCACCAAATACAGACCTTGACTTTGATCTCCATCAATACACCTCAAAGGGTAAACTGGTTGGATTTGAACATCATCTTGACTTAAATCTTATTTCTTTATCAAAAGATAAGGAAGAGACGTTTAGAAAATTATTCTTAAAACCTTAAATTTATTTAGCAAGCCAGATATTACTTCTGCTTGCTTTTTTTATTTCTCTTACTTTGTGATATAATACTAGAAGAGAATTTTAGAGAATAAATATGGAGAGAGTTTATGTTATCTTGGATTTCAAAAATGATTAAAGGAATTGTTATTGCCCTAGGATTTATATTACCTGGTATATCTGGTGGTGTTCTGGCAGCTATTTTAGGGATTTACGAAAGAATGATTCGATTTCTTGCCCATCCATTCAAAAACCTAAAAGAAGATATTCTTTATTTCTTGCCTGTTGCTATTGGGATGTTACTAGGTATAGGGTTATTTTCTTATCCAATTGAGTACCTCCTTGAGCATTATCAAGTTTATGTTTTATGGAGTTTTGCGGGTGCTATTATTGGTACAGTCCCAAGTCTTGTAAAGGAAGCTACTCAAGATTCTGAAAGAGACAAAGTCGATTTAATTTGGTTTTGGGTTACCTTTATCGTTTCTGGAATTGGTCTTTACGCTTTAAACTTTGTTGTTGGTTCACTCAGCGCAAGTTTCACAAGTTTTATCCTAGCTGGTGCTCTGCTTGCTCTAGGTATCTTGGTTCCTGGATTAAGCCCCTCAAATCTTCTCTTGATTTTAGGTCTTTATACCCCAATGTTAACTGGATTTAAAACTTTTGATTTATTTGGTACCTTCCTTCCAATAGGAATTGGGGCTGCTGCCACTCTTATTATTTTTTCAAAATTGATGGACTACGCTCTTCGAGTTTATCACTCTCGTGTTTATCACTTCATTATTGCTATCGTTCTTTCAAGTACACTCTTGATATTGATTCCAAATGCGGGTAATGCTGAAAGCATTAACTACAGTGGTTTATCACTTGTTTCCTATGTCATCATCGCCTTCTTTTTTGCTCTTGGCATTTGGTTAGGTATTTGGATGAGTCAGTTGGAGGATAAATACAAATAATGGCTAAAAAAGTTAAAGTAAAAAAAACCTTAGTAGAGCAAATTTTGACTAAGGCAGGTGTTGACCATCAAGGTATTCAAATCAATGCTTTAGAAGGAGAACTTCCTTCTGGTTATGATAGAAATCATATCTTTAAGACCTTAGCGTTATTGGGTGACAAGACTGGTCCAGTTATTGGAATTGTTCCCATCACTGAACACCTTTCTGAAAAGAAATTAGCAAAGATTTCAGGTAATAAAAAAGTGGCCATGATTCCTCAAAAGGATTTAGAAAAAACAACTGGATATATCCATGGAGCTAATAATCCAGTCGGTATCCGACAAAAGCACAACTACCCTATTTACATTGATGAAACAGCTTTAGAATTGGAAAAAATGATTGTCTCTGCTGGAGAAGTCGGACACAGTATCATCATTGCGCCACAAGATCTGGCAAACTTTGTAAAAGCCAGCTTTGTAGATATCTTAGAGGAGATAAACTGATGAAACTTTACTTTGTCCGTCACGGTCGAACAGTCTGGAATCTAGAAGGTCGCTTTCAAGGCGCTGGTGGAGATTCCCCTCTTCTCCCTGAATCTATTGAAACTTTAAAAGACCTGGGCCAGTATCTTAAAGATATCCCTTTTGACAAGATTTATTCGAGTGATTTACCAAGGGCTGTAAAATCTGCTGAAATTATCCAGAGTCAATTGACAAATCCATGTCCTTTGGAAAGTGTACCTGAACTAAGAGAATGGCACCTTGGAAAACTAGAAGGGTTAAAAATTGCTACTTTAAATGCAATCTATCCGCAGCAAATTCAAGCCTTTAAAACAAACTTAGCCAAGTTTGATACGAGTATGTTTGAAGCTGAATCACTCTATAGCACAACTCAACGTACTATTCAATTTATTAAATCTTTAAAGGATTCTAAGGCTGAACAACTCTTACTGGTTGGTCATGGAGCTAACCTTACTGCAAGTCTTCGTACTCTTTTAGGCTACAATGAAGCTCTTCTCCGCAAAGATGGCAGTTTGGCCAATGCTAGTCTGACAATTATAGAAACTGAAGACTTTAAAAAATTCACTCTAAAAGCATGGAACGATATTTCTTATCAAAGAAAATGATAGAACTTGATGGATAGCATCAAGTTCTTTTTAGTTTTTATAGAATATCCGTGAATTTCTTGACTATTTATGATAAAATGGGAGTATCGTGAAAATTAATTTATTATTTCAAAATTTGATTAAAAATTAGGAGGAACCAATGTCAACAGAACATATGGAAGAATTGAATGACCAGCAGATCGTTCGCCGTGAAAAAATGGCTGCGCTCCGTGAACAAGGAATTGATCCTTTCGGTAAACGTTTTGAACGTACTGCAAACTCTCAAGAACTAAAAGATAAATTTGCTGACCTTGATAAAGAACAACTACACGAATTAAACGAAACTGCTACTATCGCTGGACGTTTAGTGACAAAACGAGGTAAGGGTAAGGTTGGTTTTGCTCACCTTCAAGATCGCGAAGGTCAAATCCAAATCTACGTTCGTAAAGATGAAGTTGGTGAAGAAAACTACGAAATCTTTAAAAAAGCTGACCTTGGAGACTTCCTTGGGGTCGAAGGTGAAGTTATGCGTACAGATATGGGAGAACTCTCTATCAAAGCTACTCATATCACACACTTGTCTAAAGCCCTACGTCCGCTTCCAGAAAAATTCCACGGTTTAACAGACGTTGAAACTATTTACCGTAAACGTTACCTTGATTTGATTTCTAACCGTGAAAGCTTTGAACGCTTTGTTACCCGTTCAAAAATCATCTCTGAAATCCGTCGTTACCTTGATGCTCAAGGATTCCTTGAAGTTGAAACTCCAGTTCTTCACAACGAAGCTGGAGGTGCTGCTGCCCGTCCGTTTATCACTCACCACAATGCACAGAACATTGATATGGTACTTCGTATCGCGACTGAGCTTCACTTAAAACGCCTTATCGTTGGTGGTATGGAACGTGTTTACGAAATCGGACGTATCTTCCGTAACGAAGGAATGGACGCTACACACAATCCTGAGTTCACTTCTATCGAGGTTTACCAAGCTTATGCAGACTTCCAGGACATCATGGACTTGACTGAAGGTATTATCCAACACGTTACTAGAGCCGTTAAAGGCGACAGTCCAGTTATCTATCAAGGAACTGAAATCAAGATAAACGAACCATTTAAACGTGTTCACATGGTTGATGCAATCAAGGAAATTACAGGTGTTGATTTCTGGAAAGATATGACTTTCGAAGAAGCTAAAGCTATCGCAGCTGAGAAGAAAGTTCCAGTTGAAAAACACTACACAGAAGTTGGTCACATCATCAATGCCTTCTTTGAAGAATTTGTCGAAGAAACTTTGATTCAACCTACCTTTGTTTATGGTCACCCAGTAGCTGTATCTCCACTTGCTAAGAAAAATCCTGAAGACGAGCGCTTCACTGACCGTTTCGAGCTCTTCATCATGACTAAAGAATACGGAAATGCCTTCACAGAATTGAACGATCCAATCGATCAGCTTAGCCGATTTGAAGCTCAAGCCAAAGCAAAAGAACTTGGTGATGATGAAGCAACAGGCATTGACTACGACTACATTGAAGCCCTTGAATATGGTATGCCACCAACAGGTGGTTTGGGAATCGGTATTGACCGTCTCTGCATGCTCCTCACAGATACTACTACTATCCGTGACGTACTTCTTTTCCCAACTATGAAATAAAAATTAAACTCCTAGAAGGTTTCTAGGAGTTTTTTCTAGTAAAAAAGACAACCTCATTTATAAGGTTGTCTTTTGTTGTTCGATTAGAATAATCCAAGAACAGTTCCATCGCTTTCAACATCCATGTTGAGAGCAGCTGGTCGTTTTGGAAGTCCAGGCATAGTCATAACGTCACCAGTAAGTGCAACGATAAAGCCTGCACCCAGTTTTGGTACCAATTCACGAATAGTAATTTCAAAGTTTTCAGGTGCACCTAGAGCATTTGGATTATCTGAGAAACTGTATTGAGTTTTGGCCATACAGATTGGCAATTTGTCCCATCCGTTTTGAACGATTTGAGCGATTTGAGTTTGAGCTTTCTTCTCGAAGTTTACTTTGCTTCCACGGTAAATTTCCGTCACAATCTTTTCAATCTTTTCTTGAATAGAAAGGTCGTTGTCATAAAGACGTGTGTAGTTTGCTGGGTTTTCGTCGATTGTTTTTACGAGAGTTTCAGCTAGAGCAACGCCACCTTCAGCTCCATCAGCCCATACGCTAGCTAATTCGACTGGAACATCGATTGAAGCGCAAAGTTCTTTCAAAGCTGCGATTTCTGCTTCTGTATCAGATACAAATTCGTTAATAGCAACAACCGCTGGAATACCAAACTTACGGATATTCTCAACGTGACGTTTCAAGTTTGCAAATCCTGCACGAACTGCTTCTACATTCTCTTCTGTCAATGCATCCTTAGCAACTCCACCATTCATTTTAAGGGCACGAAGAGTCGCTACAATGACTACTGCACTTGGAGCTGTTGGCAAGTTTGGTGTCTTGATATCCAGGAACTTTTCAGCACCAAGGTCTGCACCAAAGCCTGCTTCGGTTACTGTGTAATCAGCTAAACGAAGAGCTGTTTTCGTTGCCAATACAGAGTTACAACCATGGGCAATATTGGCAAATGGGCCACCATGTACAAAGGCAGGTGTACCATAGATTGTCTGAACCAAGTTTGGCTTAATAGCATCTTTCAAAATCAATGCTAAAGCACCCTCAACCTGCAAATCACCTACTGAAACTGGTGTGCGGTCATAACGGTAGCCGATGACGATATTAGCCAAACGACGTTTCAAATCTTCAATATCCGTTGCCAAGCAAAGAATAGCCATGATTTCTGAAGCAACTGTGATATCAAATCCGTCTTCGCGAGGAATACCATTAAGAGGTCCACCAAGTCCAACAGTTACGTAACGAAGAGCTCGGTCGTTCAAGTCTACAACACGTTTCCAGAGAATACGACGTTGATCGATTCCTAGCTCATTTCCTTGGTGCAAATGATTGTCAATCAAGGCAGAGAGAGCATTGTTTGCTGTTGTAATAGCATGCATATCTCCAGTAAAGTGCAGGTTGATGTCTTCCATTGGTAACACTTGGGCATAACCACCACCAGCTGCACCACCTTTAATCCCCATGACAGGACCAAGAGAAGGTTCGCGGATGGCAATCATAGTTTTCTTACCAATCTTATTCAAAGCATCAGCAAGACCAATGGTAATGGTTGATTTCCCTTCACCTGCTGGAGTTGGGTTGATAGCTGTAACCAAAATTAACTTACCAACTGGATTTGCCTCAACCTCACGAATCTTATTAAAGCTTAGTTTAGCCTTGTACTTTCCATACAACTCCAAATCATCGTATGAAATACCGAGTTTCTCAACAACATCAACGATCGGTTTTAACTCAATACTCTGTGCAATTTCAATATCTGTTTTCATAAAAAACTCCTATAGCCTCTAATGTGTTAATTCATTATATCATAAAACAAGATTTTTAACAGTCATTATGATTAGTAACGTTCGTGAATATCGCTAAATAACAGACTTTCTTTATCTCTATCTAAATTTTTATATGCCTTTATAGATTTTAACTATGGATTAACATCCTATTTCCGACCCTTGTTATATCACTTTCATTTTACTTAATGATAATTTTTTTGTACAATAGTTCTATGAAAATTTTAGTTACTTCTGGTGGTACTAGCGAAGCAATTGATAGTGTTCGTTCAATAACCAACCACTCTTCTGGTAGACTAGGTAAGATTATCACCGAAACTCTTCTAGAGGCTGGTTATGAAGTTTGTTTGATTACCACTCTTCAGGCAGTTAAGCCAGTTAGTCATCCAAACTTAACCATCATCGAAATTAAAAATACAGTTGATTTGCTACAAGTCATGAAAGATAAGGTAATGGATTACCAGGTATTAATCCATTCTATGGCTGTATCAGATTACACTCCTGTCTATATGACTGGATTTGGTGAGGTTAAAGCTAGTCAAGATTTAACAGAGTTTTTAGATAAGAAAAATCAGGAAACCAAAATCTCATCTAAGGAAGACGTCCAGGTTCTATTTCTCAAGAAGAATCCAAAAATCATATCTCTTGTTAAAGAATGGAATCCTAAGATTCACCTGATAGGATTTAAATTACTGGTTGATGTCAGTCAGGAACATCTGATTCAAGTTGCTCAGGAAAGTCTTGAAAAGAACCAAGCTGATTTAATTGTCGCAAACGACCTTACTCAGATTAGTAGCGACCAACATAAGGCTTACTTAGTTGAAAAAAATTCTTTCCAAACTGCTATGAGTAAACAAGAAATTGCTGATTTACTTCTCGAGAAAATCAAAAGCTATGACTAAAAGAAAGGAATATTATGGCCCGTATTACACTCGCTATTACTGGATCTATTGCCGCATATAAGACAGTTGACCTAGTTAGTTCTTTGAAAAAACAGGGGCATTCTGTTACTGTTCTTATGACTCAGGCAGCAACTGCATTCATTCAGCCATTAACCTTACAAGTACTCTCTCAAAATATAGTACATCTCGATGTCATGCAGGAACCTTTTCCAAATCAAGTGAATCACATTCAAATAGGAAAAGAAACAGATTTATTTATCGTAGTTCCTGCGACAGCCAATACAATCGCTAAATTAGCTCACGGTTTTGCTGACAATATGGTGACTGCTACTGCTCTTGCTTTGCCACACTTTGTACCCAAACTATTGGCTCCAGCTATGAACACAAAGATGTATGACCACCCTGCGACCCAAGCTAATCTTAAAACTTTAGAAGATTATGGTTATACAATTATTTCTCCTAAAGATTCGCTACTAGCTTGTGGTGATATCGGTCGTGGCGCTCTCGCTGATCTTGAAAGAATTTTACAACAAATAAAGGATAAACTTCATGAACAAACGCTCTAATATTGCACCAATCGCTATCTTTTTTGCCAGTATGATTGTTATTCATTTACTGAGCTCAATCCTATTTAACGTGCTGCCCTTTCCTATTAAACCAACTATCGTCCACATTCCAGTAATTATTGCAAGTATTATCTATGGACCAAGAATTGGCGCAACATTAGGTTTCTTAATGGGAATGATTAGCTTGACTGTAAATACTCTCACAATTCTTCCAACCAGCTATCTCTTCTCACCTTTTGTACCTAATGGTAACCTATATTCAGTTGTGATTGCAATTGTCCCACGTATCTTGATCGGTTTGACACCTTATTTCGTTTATAAACTGCTAAAGGGAAAAGCCGGACTCATCTTCGCAGGTGCACTTGGCTCACTGACTAATACAGTATTTGTCTTAGGTGGTATCTTCTTCCTCTTTGGTAATGTTTTTGATGGAAATATTCAAAAACTATTAGCGACTGTTATCTCTACAAATTCGATAGCAGAATTAATTATCTCAGCTATTTTAACTCTCGCTATTGTTCCAAAACTTGAAAAAATTAAACAATAAAAACTGTATCAATAGATACAGTCTTTTTTTATTTATTACTGGGCTAAACGAGCTTCTTCTAAAATCTTTTCAATCTTAGTAGTCAACAAGTCAATCGCTACAGTATTGGTTACTCCTTCAGGAATTACAATATCAGCGTAACGTTTTGTAGGTTCAATGAATTGATGATACATAGGTTTTACGACTCCGAGGTACTGATCAATAACGCTATCCAAACTACGACCACGTTCTTCCATATCGCGTTTAATACGACGGATGATACGAACATCATCATCAGTGTCCACAAAAATCTTTATATCCATCAAATCACGAAGACGTTTGTCTTCCAAAACCAAGATTCCTTCTACAATAAAGACATCTTGAGGTTCTTGACGATAGGTTTTCGAGCTTCTTGTATGGGCAGCATAATCATAGGTAGGAATATCAACAGGACGCCCCGCCAACAATTCCTTAATTTGCTCAATCATCAAGTCAGTATCAAAAGCAAAAGGATGGTCATAATTAGTTTTGATTCGTTCTTCAAAGGTTAAATGTGATTGATCTTTATAGTAGGAATCATGCTCAATCATAGCAATTTTTTCATTTGGGAAATGGGATAAGATTGCTTTAGAAACACTGGTTTTTCCTCCACCAGATCCCCCTGTAACTCCGATAATGATTGGTCTCTTTTGCATAGTTGCCTCCGTATTTTTCCTTTGTCTATTTTACCATATTTTTAGAAAATTTTACAGGTTGACTTTTTAAATTAGACTACAAAAAAACCTTGTAATTTAGCTCTACAAGGTTTTAATGTTTTTAATCAAAGTTAACGTATTCTTTTGAAAGCTCAAGAACTTCTTCCATTGTTGAACATTCAGTAAGAGCACGATTTGCATATTCTTGCATCTTAGCTGTGTCAAGTTTCTTCATCAAGCTACGTGTACGAAGTACAGATGTAGCTGACATAGAGAACTCATCCAAGCCCACTCCAACAAGAAGTGGAACAGCTGTTTGGTCACCAGCCATCTCACCACACATACCAGCCCATTTACCTTCAGCGTGAGCTGCTTTGATAACGTTGTTAATCAAGCGAAGGATTGATGGGTTATATGGTTGGTAAAGGTATGAAACTTGTTCGTTCATACGGTCAGCAGCCATAGTGTATTGGATAAGGTCGTTTGTACCAATTGAGAAGAAATCAACTTCTTTAGCAAATTGATCTGCAAGCATAGCTGCGGCTGGGATTTCAATCATGATACCAACTTGGATATCATCCGCAACTGCAACACCTTCAGCAACTAATTTTGCTTTTTCTTCTTCAAGAATAGCTTTAGCAGTACGGAATTCTTTCAACAAAGCAACCATTGGGAACATGATACGCAATTTACCGTGAACAGATGCACGAAGCAAGGCACGCAATTGTGTACGGAACATTTGGTTACCAGTTTCAGAAATAGAGATACGCAAAGCACGGTAACCCAAGAATGGGTTCATTTCTTTAGGAAGATCGAAGTAAGGAAGTTCTTTATCCCCACCGATATCCATTGTACGAACGACAACAGGTTTACCGTTCATACCTTCAAGAACTGCTTTGTAGGCTTCATATTGATCGTCTTCTGTAGGGAAGTCTTGAGAATCCATGTACAAGAATTCTGTACGGTAAAGACCGACAGCTTCTGCACCGTTATCATTCACACCTTCAACGTCTTTAGGTGTACCGATGTTAGCTGCCAACTCAAAGTGTTTACCATCTGCAGTAACAGTTTTAGCATCCTTCAAAAGAGCCCATTCAGCTTTTTGTTTAGCGTAAGCTTCACCAGCTGCTTTGAATTCTGCAATTTGTTCTTCAGTTGGGTTGATTACAACTTCACCTGAGATACCTGAAACAGCCAAAATGTCGCCATCTTTTACAAGTTCAGTGATGTTGTTTGTACCCAATACAGCTGCAATTTCAAGTGTACGAGCCATGATAGCTGAGTGACTTGTACGTCCACCAATGTTTGTTACAAAAGCTTTTACAAAGTTTTTGTCCAATTGAGCAGTATCAGATGGAGTCAAGTCATGTGCAATCACGATTACTTCTTCGTTAATAGAAGCTGGGTTTGGCAATTTCTTACCAAGAAGATTTGCCAATACACGTTTGGTAACGTCGCGGATATCTGCTGCACGTTCCTGCATGTATGGGTTGTCTTCCATGCCTTCAAAGATTGTGATAAACATGTCTGTAACTTCTTTCAGACCTGCTTCTGCATTTACTTTCTTAGCACGAATCGTTTCTTTAATCTGACCGATCAATTCAGGGTCAGCTAGAACCATCAAGTGAGCGTCAAATACTTGCGCCGCTTCTTCACCAAGCGTACCTACAGCCTTCTCGCGGATAAGAGAAAGCTCGTTTTGAGAAGCTTCAAGAGCAACATCCAAACGAGCCTCTTCTGCATTTGTATCTTCGACAGTAATAGTTTCGAAAGATAAATCCGGTTGAACGAGTAGATATGCTTTGGCAACGGCAACACCATCAGATGCTGCAATTCCTTTAAGCATTTCTGTCATTTTCTTATGCCAATCCTTCTTTTTCCATTGTTTCTGAGATAGCAGCAATAGCGTCATCAGCGTCTGCACCTTCAGCAGTAATTGTAACGTCAGCACCTTGACCAACACCAAGGCTCATAACACCCATGATAGATTTAAGGTTAACTGATTTACCTTTGTACTCAAGAGTAATATCTGAAGCAAATTTGCTAGCAGTTTGTACCAACAATGTTGCTGGACGTGCGTGAATACCTGTTTCTGCCACTACGTGGAAATCTTTAGAAGCCATAATTTGACTCTCCTTTAAATGTTTTCTTTTTGAGTTATATCTGATAACCCTTACAATTTGATATTATATCACCTTCTAGGATTTTTTTCAAGTATTTTATGGGATTTCTTCTTTTTCCTTTCAGATAACTTGCTGAAAATCTTCTATTTTATGTATCAAAATACATCATGTAGTTTTTTATAGTTTTAACATTTAGAAAACGCTGTTATTTATGGGGTTTATTTTTTGTAATTACTACATATTGTGTTTTGACATCTATCATCGAAAAAAATTCTACAATATTTAGTTTTTCTTCGTTGACAAAGATTTTTTTTCTGATATACTTAAGAAGTAATTAAATTTTTGAAAGAGGAGTTACAGAATGGTAACCGTTTATTCTAAAAATAATTGTGTTCAATGTAAAATGACCAAACGTTTCTTAGATAGTAACAACATTGCTTATCGCGAAATCAATCTTGACGAACAACCTGAATTTATTGAACAAGTTAAAGAGCTAGGCTTTAGCGCTGCTCCTATCATTCAAACACCAACTGAAGTTTTCTCTGGTTTCCAACCAGCAAAACTAAAAAAACTTGCTTAAGTATCAGGATTAAAAGCTTCTATGTAAATCTTAGAAGCCTTTCTTTTGTAATGAAATAAAGGAAATTTTATGGGATTAAAACAACTTGAGGATGTAACTTACTTCCGTCTAAATAATGAAATCAACCGTCCTGTTAATGGACAAATCATGCTCCACAAAGATAAAGAAGCCTTGGACGCTTTCTTTAAAGAAAACGTTGTACCAAATTCTATGGTTTTTGATTCTATCACTGATAAAATTGATTACCTTATTAAACAAGACTATATCGAAACAGCGTTTATCAAAAAATATCGTCCTGAATTCTTAGAAGAGCTTTATCAATTTATTAAGGATCAAAACTTCCAGTTTAAGTCTTTCATGGCTGCATACAAGTTTTACAATCAATACGCCTTGAAAACTAACGATGGAGAGTACTATCTTGAGAGCATGGAAGACCGTGTCTTCTTTAACGCTCTTTACTTTGCTGATGGTGATGAAGCTATCGCAATTGATATTGCCAATGAAATCATCCACCAGCGCTACCAGCCTGCTACACCTTCATTCTTGAATGCAGGTCGTGCACGTCGTGGTGAATTGGTATCATGTTTCTTGATTCAGGTAACAGATGATATGAACTCTATCGGACGTTCTATCAACTCAGCTCTTCAACTTTCACGTATCGGTGGTGGTGTGGGAATTTCCCTCAGCAACCTTCGTGAAGCTGGAGCACCTATCAAGGGGTATGAAGGTGCTGCTTCTGGAGTCGTACCAGTTATGAAACTTTTTGAAGACAGCTTCTCTTACTCAAACCAACTTGGTCAACGTCAAGGTGCTGGGGTTGTTTACCTTAACGTCTTCCACCCAGACATTATCGCTTTCCTTTCTACTAAGAAAGAAAATGCTGATGAAAAAGTTCGTGTGAAGACACTTTCGCTTGGTGTTGTGGTACCTGATAAATTCTACGAATTGGCTCGTAAGAATGAAGAAATGTATCTTTTTAGCCCATACTCTGTAGAAAAAGAGTATGGCGTACCTTTTAACTACATCGATATCACAGAAAAATACGATGAATTGGTTGCAAATCCAAACATCCGCAAGACAAAAATCAAGGCTCGTGATTTGGAAACTGAAATTTCTAAATTGCAACAAGAATCTGGTTATCCTTATATTGTCAACATCGATACTGCTAACCGCGCAAATCCTGTCGATGGTAAGATTATCATGAGTAACTTGTGTTCAGAAATTCTCCAAATCCAAGAACCAAGCTTGATTAATGACGCACAAGAATTCCTTAAAATGGGTACTGACGTTTCATGTAACCTTGGTTCAACAAACGTGGTCAACATGATGACTTCACCTGACTTTGGACGTTCGATCCGTGCAATGGTACGTGCTTTAACCTTTGTAACAGATAGCTCACACATCGTTGCTGTTCCAACTATCGACCACGGAAATAGCCAAGCTCATACATTTGGACTTGGAGCAATGGGGCTTCACAGCTATCTTGCCCAACAATTGATTGAATACGGATCACCTGAATCTGTCGAATTCACCAGCATCTACTTCATGCTTTTGAACTACTGGACTTTGGTAGAATCAAACAACATTGCGCGTGAACGTGGTGTTACCTTCCACAACTTTGAAAAATCAGACTACGCAAACGGAAGCTACTTTGATAAGTACACAAGTGGTGAGTTTGTACCAAAATCTGATCGTGTTAAAGAACTTTTTGAAGGTATCTTTATCCCAACCGCTGCTGACTGGGCTGAACTTCGTGATAAAGTTAAGGCAGATGGACTTTACCACCAAAACCGCCTTGCAGTAGCACCAAATGGTTCTATCAGTTACATCAACGATGTTTCTGCTTCTATCCACCCAATCACTCAACGTATTGAAGAACGCCAAGAGAAGAAAATTGGTAAGATTTACTATCCTGCTGCAGGATTGTCAACTGAAACGATTCCTTACTACACTTCTGCCTATGACATGGATATGCGTAAAGTCATTGATGTTTATGCTGCGGCTACTGAGCACGTAGACCAAGGGCTTTCACTTACTCTCTTCATGCGTAGTGATATCCCAACAGGTCTTTATGAATGGAAGAAAGAGAACAAACAAACAACACGTGACTTGTCTATCCTTCGTAACTACGCCTTTAACAAGGGAATCAAGTCTATCTACTACGTTCGTACCTATACAGATGACGGCGGTGAAGTTGGTGCTAACCAATGTGAAAGCTGCGTGATTTAACCCCCCACTAAACCGTGATTACTGGGATTCATTATTATTTTATTGATTAACATTAAAGAAAGAGATTTGTAATGGAAACTTACTACAAAGCCATTAACTGGAATGCCATCGAAGATGTCATTGATAAATCAACATGGGAAAAACTAACTGAACAATTTTGGTTAGATACTCGTATTCCTTTATCTAATGACTTAGATGACTGGAGAAAGTTATCAAATCAGGAAAAAGACTTGGTAGGAAAAGTCTTTGGTGGTTTGACACTTTTGGATACCATGCAGTCTGAAACTGGGGTAAATGCGCTCCGTGCTGATATCCGTACTCCTCACGAAGAAGCTGTTTTTAACAATATCCAATTTATGGAATCTGTTCACGCTAAGTCTTATTCTTCAATCTTTTCAACTTTAAATACCAAATCTGAAATTGAAGAAATTTTTGAGTGGACTGATACGAATCCATATCTTCAGAAAAAAGCACAAATCATCAATGAAATTTACCTCAATGGTACTCCTCTTGAAAAGAAAGTAGCCAGTGTATTCCTTGAAACCTTCCTCTTCTATTCTGGTTTCTTTACACCACTCTACTATCTTGGAAATAACAAATTGGCTAACGTTGCTGAAATCATTAAGTTGATCATTCGTGATGAGTCTGTTCACGGTACTTATATTGGTTATAAATTCCAACTTGGTTTTAATGAGTTACCTGAAGAAGAGCAAGAAAAATTAAAAGATTGGATGTACGACCTTCTCTACACACTTTATGAAAATGAAGAAGGTTATACCGAAAGCCTTTATGATGGTGTTGGATGGACAGAAGAAGTTAAAACCTTCCTACGTTACAACGCCAACAAAGCTCTTATGAATCTAGGGCAAGACCCTCTCTTCCCTGATTCAGCTGATGATGTCAACCCTATCGTTATGAACGGGATTTCAACCGGTACGTCTAACCACGACTTCTTCTCTCAAGTTGGTAACGGATATCTACTTGGTGAAGTTGAAGCCATGCAAGACGATGATTATAACTACGGATTAGATTAATTTAAACAACAAAAGAACATCTCTGTTTGTTTTGGACTAAGATGTTCTTTTGTTTTTGTTTATTTTTGTTTCCTTTAAGTTGCTTCAGTGTTTAAAATATGATAAAATGATATTAGATACAGGGGGTGATTCAATGCTCAAGCAAGAAAAACTAGATATGATTTTAGATATTGTCAATACAAGAGGAACCATCACTGTCAAAGAAATAATGAATCGTTTAGATATTTCTGATATGACTGCTCGACGTTATCTACAAGAGTTGGCTGACAAGGATTTACTTGTTCGAGTACATGGAGGTGCTGAAAAACTTCGTTCTGGTTCTCTATTAGCAAACGAACGTTCAAACATTGAAAAACAAGGTTTACAAATCGCTGAAAAACAAGAAATCGCAAAATTTGCTGGTCATTTAGTCGAAGAAAGAGAAACGATTTTTATCGGTCCAGGTACTACTCTTGAGTTCTTTGCTCGTGAACTTCCAATTTATAACATACGTGTAGTGACAAATAGCTTACCTGTTTTCATTATCTTGAATGAAAGAAAACTGACTGATTTAATTTTGATTGGTGGAAATTATCGAGAAATCACTGGTGCCTTTGTCGGAACCTTAACGCTCCAAGATATCGAAAGCCTTCAATTCTCTAAAGCTTTTGTTAGTTGCAATGGTATAAAAGATCAAGCTATCGCTACTTTTAGCGAAGATGAAGGCGAAGTCCAAAAGTTAGCATTAAATAATGCTAATAAAAAGATTCTTCTTGCGGACCACAGTAAATTTAATAAGTTTGATTTTTATACTTTCTATAATATCGCTGATATTGATACAATTATTTCAGACTCAAAACTTAGCCAAGAAACCCTAAAAACTTTGTCTAAACAAACAAAAATTATTAAGTCGACACCTTAAAAAGTCTCACCAATGGTGAGACTTTTTTTATTATATTTTTTACTCGGATTTACACGCGTTCAGTCCATGAAGTAGCTGTTTTTTGAAGTACTTTATTGAGTTCATCAATGTTTTCAAAACCAGTTGTACGAAGCCATTCGCGTGCCGCTGCTTCACCATCTTTGATGTAAGCTTCAACTGATCCAGCCCATGTTGCACGTCCACAAAGAACACCATTGAAGTTTGCACCTGATTCGTGCGCAAATACAAGTGTTTCTTGGAAGAGTTTAGCGGATACACCCGCACTCAAGTAGATGTATGGAAGATTTGTAGCTTCGTCTTGTGCTTTGAAGAATGCTGCTGCTTCTTCACGAGTGTGAACAACTTCACCTTCAGCAAAGCCTTCAACGTATTTAACGTTAACTGGAACTTCTACTTTCAAAACATCAATGTTAAAGCGTGGATCTGAGAAGACTTTCATAGCACCAATAACTTTGTGAGGTTTTACTTTAGCGTATTCAGCAGAACCTGCATCAGCAATTTTTTCATCGTAAGCCAAGATTTCAAGGAAGAATGGAATATCTTCTGCCACACACTCAGAACCAATACGCTCGATATAGGCTTGTTTTTGTTGGTTGAGTTCGTCAGAGCTATCTACGTCGTAATAAAGCAAGAACTTAACAGCATCTGCACCTTGTTCTTTGATACGTTTTGCAGACCAAACATCCAAGCAGTCTGGCAAGCGTTTTGTGCTTGTTGTATCGTATCCTGTTTTTTCATAAGCAAGGAGAAGACCTGCATTTGGATCAAGAGCTTTTGTAGCTGGAAGTCCGTACTCAGGGTCAAGTAGCATAGATGAAGCATATTTAGTCAATTCATCTGCTACCAAAACTTTGAGTTCTTCCATTTGAGCTACTGTTGGTTCTTCAGTTTGGTATTGAGCCATAAGGCGTTTCAAAGCACCACGTTGGTCAAATGCAAGAGCTGAGATGATTCCATTTTCATCTGAGAGTTTTTTCAAACAAGCACGTTTATTTTCTGTTAAAGTCATTTTATACCTCTTTCACAATTAATTGGTCAAATAAATTTTGATAGTTAGCCATATTGACATGACCGGTCATTTTTTCTTGAGCATTTAGCATACCAAGGACATTCGCCTTTGTCAACAATTCTTGATCAGATTCTTTATGGAAAAGACCTGATGCAATACCTGCTACAGTAGAATCACCAGAACCAACTGGATTTACTACTTGAATTTTTGGAATATCTACTTTATAGAAAGTATCCCCGTGTTTTGCAAAGGCACCGTTAGCACCTAGAGAAACGATAATCCACTCAATTCCATCAAATAAAGGATCTTGAAGAACTTCTTTTAATTCATCCAAATCTTTAGAAATCTCTCTTCCTAAAAGTTGAGATAATTCTTCATTATTTGGTTTGATGACTGTTGGTTTGTGTGGAGAATCAAGAACTGCCTGAAGTACAGCGCCTGAACAGTCCAATACAACAGGTTTTCCGGCTAGGTTAGCAAGTTCCACTAAACTAGCATAATAATCAACTGGGAGTCCAGCTGGTAGACTACCTGAAATAGCTACTACTTCTACAGTATTAAGAAGTTCTTTGAAGTAAGCCAAGAAATCTTGTCCTTCTTTTTCTTGAACCTCAGGACCTTTTTCAAGAATTTCAGTTTGGTTATCACCGTGAAGAATAGCGATACAGTTACGTGTTTCACCTTGGATAGAGAAGAAACGCTTGGTGACTTTATCGTCAATATTTTCAACTAGGAAATCACCCAGTTTACCACCCACTAGTCCTGTTGCGACTACGGAGTCACCAAATTCTGATAGTACACGAGTAACGTTAAGACCTTTACCACCAGCCGTTTTAGTGACATCCACCACACGGTTGACAGTGTCAATTTTCAATTCATCCAAAGGATAGGAAATATCAATGGATGGGTTCATTGTGACTGTTAAAATCATAAGTCACCTCTTAGTCGTGGTATTCACCACGATCCCATTTTTCAAGGAACTCTGTAAAGAAGTTGGCATCAGTTTGATGATCGTTATGAGTTTCAACGTGTTGGATTTTAGCGATCAATTTTTTGTTTTCTTCTGATGGTTTGTATTCAGCATTGATGAAAGCTTCAATGATATCACACATGAGCAATTCACCAGTGATTTTACCACCAAATCCAATTACGTTGGCATTCAATTGTTCTTTTGCATATAGAGCTGTTGTCATATCGCGAACCAAAGCAGAACGAACACCAGGAACCTTGTTAACAGCATTATTAATACCTACACCAGTACCACAAATACATACACCAAGATCAGCTTGGCCACTAACTACTGCTTCACCAACTTTTTTACCAAAGATTGGATAGTGGGTACGAGCGTGATCATAAGTACCAAAGTCGATAACTTCATGTCCTTTTGATTTCAAAAATTCTGAAACAGCCATTTTTTCATTTGTTACGATGTGGTCACATCCGATTGCAATTCTCATTTTATCTTACCTTTCTTTCAATATAAAAATTAGCACATTTTGTTCAACATGTCGACACGGATTTGGTGACGACCGCCGTCGTATTTACCATTTACAAAGCCTTTAGCAATGTTTTTAGCCAATTCATCACCAACAAGTTGAGCACCCATCGTAATCATACGTGAGTTGTTGTGACCGCGAGTCATATAAGCTGAACGTTCATCAGAAACTTCTGCAGCAACCATTCCTTTGATTTTAGTAGCAACCATAAATGGACCTGCACCATAAGCATCAATGACGATACCAAGGTTTTGTTCTTCTTTCTTAACTTCTTCCGCAACTGCTAGAGTTACATCAACAAAGTCTTGACCTTCTGCTGTAACATCCACTACGTGGAAGTTTTCTTTTTCCAAGAAGTCTTTTACAACTTCTTTCAATCTTAAACCTGCAGCATCTGCACCAATAACAATAGACATATTGTATACTCCTTTTTTTATAATAGACCAGTAAAACTTTCTGATTTTAGCCTAAAATAGACCTTTCTCAAATAGTTACTAGTAGTTTTGTTGACAATAATTTAAATTAAGAACAAATATCTTATTCGTTTCTTAATAAGCTTTCTTCAGAGAAAAGCCAGAACATTAATCTTGTTAAAATAAACACAAATTGTTCTTTATAAACATAATATACTACTATTAGTTGGAAAAGTCAACAATTTATGTTTGTTTTTGTTTATTTTTTCATAAAATCTCGATATCGAAACCAAGTTGTTCAAAACGACCAGGTTTCAAAATTTTAACATCTTTCTTATCTTCCAGTCTATCTCCTTCTTCTATTGAAGTAGACAAACCTGACCATGGTTCCAAGGCAATAAAAGGCCCTTTATTAAGAGTTGACCATACGATTAAGTTAGAAAATTCTTCAAAGTGAAGTTTCAAACCTTTATCATGTTTTCGTGAACGCAAAGCTACACTGCGAGATTCCAACTCATCTAATGTCACAGCATCGTAGCTAAAGAAGTCATAATTTAAATCTAATTCTTTTTGATTATTTAACCAAGGACTTCTATCTTTGAAATCTAACATTCCTGTTTCTGGGAATGGTTTTGGAACTGAACAAGTCTCTGGCTTTTCAAATTCCAAATAGTAGTCTTCATATGTCTCGTCATCTAATAAGGGACAGTTAAAACCAGGATGCCCACCAATAAAGTATGGCATCGATTTTTCAGCTTCTTTATTATATATTTTATACTGTGTACGTACGGTTTTCCCAGTCACTGTATAAATAATTTCTAAACGAAAATGATAAGGGTAATTTGCATACATTTCTTCGTCATCTTCAATAGCAAAAGTCACAGAATGTTCTGTTTGTTCTACTAATGTAAATTCTTTTTTCCTTACCAAGCCATGTCGAGGAATTTTTCCTTCTTTTTGACTACCATCTTCTTTATCATAGACTACGCTATCATTTCTAACTGATCCACAAATTGGAAATAAAACAGGCGCTTGACCACTCCAATAAGCTGGATCTCCTTGCCATAAATACTCTACACCATCTTTATCTTTTATAGAAGATAGCGCTCCTCCTAAACTCTGAAACTCTACTTGTAAATAATCTGATTTTAATTCAATCACAACTTATACCTCCATTTTTTCAAAAAAACTAGGCTGACTGCTCCATAGTGGAAACTGACAACCTAGTTTTTACAATTTACATTTTTAGGAGCAAATTATTTTGCGTTTGCTGCGTATTCTTCGTTACGTTTAATCATTTGTTTTCTGTACCATGCAAAGATACCAACGTAGAATACAAGGAATACTACTGCTCCAAGGATAGCTTTGATATCACCAGTTGTAGCGTTACCAATTGCCCAACCAAATAGTTTTTCAATTGGTCCTTCAAGAGTTGAGTGAGTAATCAATTGAGTTTGGCTCACACCTTCTGGGAAGGCACCTACACCTTTAGCAAGTTCAGTTGCGAATGGTGCGATAAGTGTACCTGAAAGAAGGAAGAGTGGCAACAAGAGAGTTCCGAAGATAATCATACGGAGCAATTTACCACGAGTAACTACCAAGAGAGCTGGAGTCACACCCATAGCGATGATACCAGCAAGTGGCAAGATACCATTTCCGACTTTTGAAAGAAGCACAGCTTCAACCAACATGATTGGTGCAAGTACGTTAGCACAAGCCCAGATTTCAGCACGACCAGCGATAAATGGCCAGTCAAGACCGATGTTGAATTTACGTCCTTGAAGACGTTTAGTAGCAACGTTTGTAATACCTTGTGAAAGTGGTTCTACGGCTGCGATGAACCATGAACCGATAAGTGAGAAGAGCTCCAAGCAGACACCGGCAGTCAAACCAAGTGACAACCAGCCTTTAATAACAAGTTCCCATGAAGATGCATCTTCTACTCCAGCAACTGGATGTGGAGTTCCCATCAAACCGATAACGATACCAAGAATGAAACCGATGAAGAATTTAGATCCCCAGAAACCGATTCGTTTGTTCAATTTCGCAGCGTCAAAGTCATATTTATCAAGACCTGGGAAGAATTTATCAAAAATCTTATCCAAAACCATGATAACTGGGTTCATCATGTAGTTCATGTGAGTTGAAGTCATTGGTGATGAACTTGGTGCATTAAGAAGGTCATCAAATGTTGGTTTCATCAAGTCAGAGTTGATGATTTTAAGAACTCCAACAAGTACAACTGCTGCAGTCGCGATGAAGAGTGAAACTCCTTGGCTAACTCCATTGTTGTCTGCATACCATTTAATCAAAAGACCTGTGATAGACAAGTGCCAGATATCGAAGATATCAACGTCAAGTGTATCAGTTTTCTTCATTGCAAGCATCACAACGTTGACAATCAACATGATGAGCAAGAAGTAAAGTGTCCAAGCAGAACCCCAAGTGATTGTAGCAAGTGGTGCCCAACCAACGTCGGTGATGTTCAATTGAATACCAGTATTTTCAACGAATTTTGCAAGAGAAGCTGAGAAAGCTCCGTTAAGCATTCCGATGATAGCACCGATACCAGTAAGTGCGATGGCAAGTTTGATACCACCTTCAAGTGCTTTGGAGAATTTAACTCCGAAAAGCAAGGCCAATACTGTCAAAATGATCAGCATGATGATAGGGCCACCCATAGCCAAGATAGGTTTAAAGATATCGTTGGCTAAATTGATAATGAAATCCATAATTTTTCCTCCCTTTATTTTTATGGAAAATTACAAAATAATAATTAACTTAATCCGTGTTCTTTGATTGCTGCTTCAATATTGTCATAAACTGGAGCGCTCATTGCTGGAATACGGAACAAGATTGGTCCAGCTTCAACTACTGGGATACCAGGGTCAAAACCTAAGTCAGTTGCAGCGATTGGTGTGAAGATATCATAACTTTTAATCAAGTCTTCATTGACATCTTTTACCATAACTGCGTCACACTGTACATCGTATCCACGACTTGAAAGCTCTTCTTCAAGAGCACTTTTAATTTGGTGGCTTGAGTTAACACCTGCACCACAAGCAGCAAGAATTTTAATCATTTGGATTTCCTCCGTTTTATATTTACTATTTATTAATGAATTTAAGCAGTTGCTTCTGAGATATACTGGAACAAGGCTTCTGGTTCTGTAATCTTAGAAAGTGCTTCTAGATGACCATTACCTGTAAAGAAGTCCATCAATTGAGCAAGAATGTTTGTTTGACTTGAACTTGAATTATTGATGATAAAGAAGAGTAATGATACTTCTACTTTCTTGTCAGGAGCAATCATATTGTGGAATGTTACTGGTTTTGCTAAGCGAACCACAACAACATTTTCAGTTAAATTATGAATCGTATCAGTGTGAGGGATTGCTACATTTGGCAAGTCCTTCCCTAGAAATTCCATATCTAAACCGGTTGGAAATATTTTTTCACGTTCAATCAATGCCGATCGATAGGTATCCGTAACAACTTTCTTTTCTTCCAATAGGGTTGCAACTTGATCAAATAGTTGCTCTTGATTATCTGCTTCTAGACAAAAAACTAAGTCTTTGCTGAAGAAATGATCTAATCCCATGACCTTCTCCCTTCATATTTAACTTTTATGATACAAGTATAACACTATATGAAACCGTTGTCAATGTTTTTTGTTGTATTTTGTTTGATTTTTATTTTTTTTGTTTGATTTTAAACAACAAATAATTTCAAATAGTTTTGGAAAAAGATAGAAAAAGATAGAAAAAAACAGGATATACATCCTGTTTTCTTATTTATTAATCTTTTTTCGTAGTCCAACTTTGTTCAATCAATGGAAGCATATCCTTTAACACTTCAGGTGTTCCTTCTAGAGAAACGTATCTAAACTTACCATCGTCTGATTTAAAGACCCAGATCACTAGATATTTACCATTTTTAGCAATACAGTTTACGACATAGGCGTCATAACCACCAATTTTTGACTTAGATCCCCAAACTTTAGAGAAATCCTTGCTTTGTTGTTTAGTTTGATAAACGCTAGTAGAAACTTGAACAGCATCAAGAGCAGCATATTCACTTTCACTAACACCAAGGTGCTCTGGTTTAAAAGTATTTAGGGTAACGATGTTGATGTCCGTTCCATCACAGTACTGAATATCATCACCACCCTCAACTTCTGTAAAATGTATCCATGATTTTGGCACTTTTACGTAGCCATAAGCATCTGACCCGATTACCTGTGTATCCTTAATCGTTGATTCGGCTACAGTTGTTGTTTCTTGTGCTGTGGTAGTTTCCTGGACTGTTATTGTATCTGAGGTTGCTTCTTTCTTAGCTTTTGAAGTATTACAAGCAACAAGAGTTAAGCAACACACTAAAAGCGTAGATAAGCTGATGATTTTTTTCATAATCCTTCTCCTTTCACCCCTATTTTAATGTATGTAAATAAAAGTGTCAAAAGATAACTGTGATTCATTCTAAAGAATAATAGAAATTAATTATTCTTCATCCATGCTCAAGACGCTGAGGAAAGCTTCTTGTGGGACTTCTACTGAACCAATAGCTTTCATCCGTTTCTTACCAGCTTTTTGTTTTTCGAGGAGTTTACGCTTACGTGAAACGTCACCACCGTAGCACTTGGCAAGCACATTCTTACGAAGGGCTTTGATATCAGTACGAGCCACAATCTTGTGTCCAATTGCAGCTTGAATGGGCACTTCAAATTGTTGACGAGGAATGATTTTCTTAAGTTTATCTACGATAAGTTTCCCACGTTCATAAGCAAAATCTTTGTGAACGATAAAGCTGAGGGCATCGACCTTGTCTCCGTTGAGAAGGATATCCATTTTGACCAGTTTAGATGGGCGGTACTCTGACAATTCGTAGTCAAAGCTTGCATAACCACGTGTCGAAGACTTAAGTTTATCAAAGAAGTCAAAGACAATCTCAGCAAGAGGAATTTGATAGATGACATTGACACGATTATCATCAATATAATCCATCGTCACAAAATCACCACGTTTGCGTTGAGCTAGTTCCATTACTGCTCCAACGAATTCTTGTGGTACCATGATTTGTGCCTTTACATACGGTTCTTCAATGGTCGCAATCTTTGTAGGATCAGGAAACTCAGATGGGTTCGATACATCCATAGATTCACCATCTGTCTGATTAACCTTGTAGATAACGGATGGTGCAGTCATGATAAGGTCGATGTTAAACTCACGTTCCAAACGTTCCTGAATAACATCCATATGAAGAAGGCCAAGGAAACCACAACGGAAACCAAATCCGAGCGCTTGAGAAGTTTCAGGTTCAAACTGCAAACTAGCATCATTTAGTTGTAATTTTTCAAGGGCTTCACGAAGATCGTTATATTTATTTGACTCAATTGGATAGAGACCTGCGAAAACCATCGGATTCATCTGCTTGTATCCAGATAGTGGCTCTGAAGCAGGATTTGTTGCCAAGGTTACTGTATCACCAACACGGGTGTCCTGAACAGTCTTGATAGATGCTGCAATATATCCAACGTCACCTGTCGCAAGGAAATCACGTCCCACTGCTTTAGGTGTGAAGATTCCCACTTCGGTAACATCAAAGGTTTTTCCATTACTCATGAGCTGAATCTTATCGCCTGGTTTGACAACCCCATCCATAACACGAACCTGGAGGATAACTCCACGATAAGCATCGTATACTGAGTCGAAAATCAAGGCTTTTAATGGTGCTGATACGTCTCCTGTTGGAGCAGGGACTTTTTCGACAATTTGCTCGAGAATTTTTTCGATACCGATACCAGCTTTGGCTGAAGCCAATACCGCTTCACTAGCGTCTAGACCAATGACATCTTCGATTTCTGTACGCACGCGCTCCGGATCTGCTGCAGGCAAATCAATCTTATTGATAACTGGAAGAATTTCCAAATCATTATCCAAGGCAAGGTAAACGTTAGCTAGTGTTTGAGCCTCAATCCCTTGTGCAGCATCGACTACCAAGATAGCACCCTCACAGGCAGCAAGGGAACGTGAAACTTCATAGGTAAAGTCCACGTGTCCTGGTGTGTCAATCAAGTGGAAAATATAAGTCTCGCCATCTTTTGCAGTATAATTAAGCTCAATGGCATTAAGCTTGATAGTAATCCCACGTTCACGTTCAAGGTCCATACTATCTAATAGTTGGGCCTGCATTTCACGGCTAGAAACTGTTTCTGTCTTCTCTAAAATACGGTCTGCTAGCGTTGATTTCCCGTGGTCAATATGGGCAATAATAGAGAAGTTACGAATCTTCTCCTGTCGTTTTTTCAATTCTTCTACGTTCATGATTCTCTTCCTTTCAGGGTATCTATTAATTATAAAATGTTTTTAATATTTTGACAAGACCATACCCTGCTAGGAGTACTAATCTTCGGCGACAAAGCCGTCATTTTCGATGAAATAGCGTTCAGTCATACCTTGGTCAGTAAAGACAATACCGTGAAGGACACCGCCGTAAACAGCTCCTCCATCCATTCCAATCTTACCGTCTTCTGTAATCCAAAGTTCCGCTGTACCGCGTTCTTGATTCAGTAAACCATAGACTGGTGTATGTCCAAAGACAATCGTTTTACCAGTATGATTAGCTGCTTCGTGGAATGGTTTTCTGAGCCAAACTTTCTTGTAATCTGTAGTATCATGCCAGTCATCCAAAGTCAAATCAATACCAGCATGAACGAATATATACTTATCTGTTTCAATCACAAAAGGCATCTGACGGATAAACTCCACTAAGTCAGCTGCTTCAGTTTCAACACGCTTAGCATCTGCTACACCATCTACTGGTGCATCCAATGGGCGGCCTAGAATAGAATTAATAGTTGTATCCCCACCATTACGACGATAGTGGTCATAGCTTTCTTCAGGGTTATCCAACCAAGTTAAAAACATATACTCATGGTTCCCTGACAAGCAAATAGCTCCCTGATTGTCGACTAAGTCTTTGACCATTTCTAGAACTCGGCGACTATCTTCACCTCTATCAATCAAATCTCCAAGAAAGAGTAATTGAGTCTTACCATCCCATGTTTTTAGGAGGTCCTCGAGCATTCCTGCTTTCCCATGGACATCTCCAATAACATAATAGTCTGTCATTTATTTCTCCTTACTTTGCAACAATTCTCTCGCTTGACTAAGTGCTGCTTCAGTTACATTCTCACCAGCCAACATTTTAGCAACTTCTTCCACTCTTTCTTCAACTGTCAACAAACGAACTGTTGAAACAGTTGAATGGTCATTACTAATCTTTTCGATAAAGAACTGATAATCTGCGATCGCAATGACTTGAGGAAGATGAGATATAGCTAATACTTGACCATTCTGACCAATTTTATGAATCTTTTGCGCGATGGCTTGAGCCACACGGCCTGAAACTCCTGTATCCACTTCATCAAATACAATGCTAGTCTTACCTTCCTTACGAGAAAAGGCAGACTTAATAGCCAACATCAAACGAGATAACTCTCCACCAGACGCTACTTTGACCAAAGGTTTAAAGTCTTCTCCAGGGTTGGTTGAGATGTAAAATTCAACACTTTCATTTCCTTCACGAGTAAACTTACCTTTAGTAAATTGAACCTGAAATCGAGCCTTATCCATATAAAGGTCTTTGAGTTCTTGCTGAATCTCAATTTCTAATTGTTGAGCTAAGTTATGTCGAGCAGATGCAAGCTTTGTTGCTAAGTCAACTAGACTTACTTCCAACTTTTTGAGTTCTGCTTCCATATCATCTGAAGATAAATTATTACCAGTCAGAAGATTGTATTCTTCTGTGATTTTAGCAAAGTACAACAAAACATCGTCAACATTACCACCATACTTACGTGTGATGGCGTGAATGAGATCCAAACGGCTTTCAATCTGCATTAGATGATTCCCATCGAAATCAAGATCTTCAATAATATCTTCTAAACGTTTGGTAACATCTTCTAGAACATAATAAGATTCAGATAAGGAAGTAGAAATTTCACGATATTCTACATCATACTCTTCTAAACTTTCCATATCATTCATAGCTGAACGCACGTTAGCTAGACTTGAAAATTCTTCATTATCTAGCATAGTATAAGCGTTAGTTAGCGTATCAGCAATATTTTTATGATTTAGAAGTTTATCTCGTTCTTGGTTTAGTTTGAAGTCTTCGCCTGGCTGTAAGGACGCAGATTCAATTTCAGCCATCTGAAATTCCAACATTTCAATACGAGCCTTGTGCTCTTCTTGATTTTTCTTAATCTCAAGAAGTTGCCTGCGCATTTTACGATAAGCATCAAAGTTTGTCTGATAGGCTTGCTTCAGTTCCAGAAAATCTGCATCACCAAACCCATCAAGCATCTGAATGTGCAATTGGGGACGCATTAACTCTTCTTGATCATGTTGGCCATGGATATCAACAAGATACTGTCCAATTGAGCGAAGAACAGATAGATTAACCATCTGTCCATTGACACGACTAACACTACGCCCGTTTTGTAAAATTTCACGACGGATGATGATTTCATCGCCTAACTCGATTCCTTGCTCATCAAAAATCATTTGCAAAGCATGACTGTTTTCAACCGAGAAAAGACCTTCAATTTCTGCTTTGGATGCGCCATGACGGATAACGTCCGTTGCAGCTCTGGCTCCCAGCATCATGTTCATAGCATCGATGATGATAGACTTCCCGGCACCAGTTTCCCCAGTCAGAACTGTCATTCCTTTCTCAAAATTAAGTGAAATAGCCTCAATGATGGCAAAGTTTTTAATTGAAATTTCAAGTAACATAAGTTCCTACCACTTTTTAACTTGCTCTACAATTTCTACAGCTGCTTCTTCAGTTCGCGCTACAATTAAAATTGAATTATCATCTGCTAAACAGCTAAAAATCTTATCTGAAAATGATTGAGTTAATTGACTTTTAACAAAAATTGAATTTCCAGGAATGACATCCAAATTGATGAGATTTCCCATTCGTTCAAAACTTTCAATATTGTTCTCAGCCAACTGTAAACTTTTGACTACTGACTTTGGTAATTCATAGACATAAGTATTGTCTTTCAAAGGAATTTTTACAATTCCTAGTTCTTTGATATCTCGAGATACAGTTGCTTGAGTAGCGGAGATACCTGCTTCTTTTAAATGTTCAACGATTTCTTCCTGAGTACCGATTTGATAATCAGTCACAAATCTTCTAATCTTCTCTAGTCTCTCTTTTTTATTCATCTTTAAACTCTCTATGTGCTTTTTCTACTAGTGGTTCTATTTCAGAAACCACCTGATTACTTGCGTGTTCTTCCTTACGTAAATAAGCAAGAAACTCAATATTACCGTGGCCGCCTTGTATAGGTGAAAAATCCAATCCTAAAACGGAAAATCCTTCTGTGACCGCCATTTCTGTTACCGTTTCTAAAACATTTTTGTGAACCTTAGCATCTCTAATAATCCCATTTTTCCCAATTTGTTCTCGACCGGCTTCGAACTGTGGTTTTATGAGGGCAACAACTTGTCCTTGATCAGCTAAGACTCTATGTAGAGCTGGAAGGATGAGACTCAATGATATAAAACTTACATCGATACTTGCAAAGCTAGGTACTTGTTTAAAATCATTTTTTTCAGCATAGCGGAAGTTAAACTGCTCCATGCTGACAACACGAGAATCCTGACGCAATTTCCAGGCAAGCTGATTGGTACCAACATCAACTGCGAAAACTAATCTGGCACCATTTTGAAGCATGACATCAGTAAATCCTCCTGTTGAAGCTCCAATATCAATGGTCGTTTTGCCTTCAACTGATATGTCAAAGTTTTCCAAGGCTTTCTCAAGTTTCAAACCTCCTCGGCTCACATACTTAAGCTTCTCACCCTTGAGTTTTAATTCAGTATCATCAGGGATTTTTTCTCCTGGCTTATCGAAACGTTCACCATTTAGAACCGCAACAACCAAACCAGCCATTACGCCCCGTTTAGCCTGTTCTCTTGTTTCAAATAAACCTTGTTTGTAGGCAAGTACATCTACTCTTTCCTTAGGCATTGATTCTCAAACTTTCTACTATTTTTACAATTGGTTCTTTATCAAAGTCGACTAATTGGCTAATCACGTCTAATTTTTCATTAGCCTGATCCAAAGTTCGGTTACAAAAAACTTTTGCCTCATCTAATCCTAACAAGGCAGGATAGGTTGATTTCTCAGCTTGCAAATCTTTTTGTGGTGTTTTACCAATTTCCTCAAAACTAGCAGTAACATCAAGGATATCATCCCTCACTTGAAAAGCAAGCCCAATCAGCTCCCCAACTGTTTTCAGCTGTTTTTGAAGATTTTCATCCAATCCTGCAATAATTCCTGCAGCTTGAAAAGGGAAGGCTAAGAGTTTACCAGTCTTATTAGCATGGATGGTCTGAAGTTCTTCTAAGTTTAAGTGTTTTCCTTCGCCTACCATATCCAAAACTTGGCCAGCGACCATCCCCATACTTCCAGAAGAAAGGGACAAAGAAGCTATTAAATCTACCTTAATTTCGTTTGGCAAGTCTGCTTGCGCTATCAAAGCATAAGGATCTAAAAAGAGGGCATCACCTGCCAAGATAGCTAAATCCTCTCCAAAGACTTTATGATTGGTCAAACGTCCTCGACGATAATCGTCATTATCCATAGCAGGTAAATCATCATGAATTAAACTACCTGTGTGAATCATCTCAAGCGCTGCTGCAACCTGAGCATGAGCTAGAGTGATTGGCACCTGCAAAGAATCCAAAACTTCTAAAAGTAAATAAGGACGAATTCGTTTACCTCCAGCATGTATGGAATAAAGAACTGCTTCTCTTAAATTTGACGCAAATTGCTGGTCACCATAAAACTCCTCTAAGGCTGATTCAACTAAGGCTAGTTTTTCTTGCTTGTTCATAGAAGTTCGCTTTCTGTTCCATCTTCTTGCATGACTTTAACCAAAGTCTTTTCAGCTTTATCAAGCGTAGCTTGCAATTCTTTTGAAAGGACCATTCCTTTTTGAAATGCAGTAATAGCATCTTCTAAAGCAATTTCACCATTTTCTAAGCTCTGAACAATAGTCTCAAGTTCAGCTAAATTTTCCTCAAATTTCTTCTGTTTTGACATCTTTAACCTCTAATTCTACCTGACCATCTCGCATCATTAACGTTACTTGATCAGTTTTTTTCAAATCTTTTGCTGACGATACTACGGCATCCCCTTTTTTCACAATCGCATAACCTCTGGCTACGATACGACTAGTATCTAACATGAGTAGCGCTTCTGACAAGCGTTTCACCTCAGCAACCTTGGCATCATAAACTACCGCCATTTGACTACGAAGTAACTTTTCCAGTTGTAGCAGGCGGTCCTGGTAACGCTGAATCTTGACATTTGGTGATAACTGTTCTAGATGATGAACTTGTTCCAAGACTTTTTGTTGTTGTCTGACAAGTTCTGTATTAATACTTTGTTTGAGACGTAATTGCAACTGATCCAAGCGTTGCAGATATCCATCATATAAACGCTCTGGTTGCCTGAAGATGACTGATTGACTAAGCGTTCTCAAGGCTTCTTTTTTCTTTGATAAAGTATTTTGTACAGCAGTAGCCATTCGTTTCTCTTGATTTTTAAGGTAGGTCAGTAGATCTAACTTAGTCACAGGTGTAGCTAACTCTGCTGCTGCAGTTGGTGTTGCGGCTCTCTTATCAGCCACAAAGTCTGATAAGGTTACATCTGTTTCGTGGCCAACACTTGAAATAATAGGAAGACGCGATTCAAAGATAGAACGCACTACAATCTCTTCGTTAAAAGCCCAAAGATCTTCAATTGATCCACCACCTCGACCAATGATAAGAACATCCAAGTCTTCTCGTTCATTAGCTCTAGCAATGTTACGGGCAATCTCCTCTGCTGCCCCTTCGCCTTGAACCTTGGTAGGATATAAAACAATCTTTACCCCTGGAAAACGTCTGCTAACGGTAGTAATAATATCCTGTATAACAGCACCACTACGACTAGTCACAACCCCGATGCGTTTTGCAAACTGAGGGATTGCTTGTTTAAAGCGTTCTTGAAAAAGGCCTTCTTCTGATAATTTCTTTTTTAATTGTTCGAACTGAATCGCAAGAGCCCCTACACCATCAGGCTCTGCCTTTTCAATAATAATTGAATAACTCCCACTTGGTTCATAGACTTGAACTCGGCCGATAACATTAATCTTCATGCCTTCTTCCAAGTCGAACCCAAGTTTCTGATAGATACCAGACCATATGGTTGCTTGGATAACAGCTCGATCATCTTTTAGAGAAAAGTATTGGTGAGTTGGACGCTTTCGAAAGTTAGAAACCTGACCAGTTAAATAGACCCTCTCCAAGTATGGGTCTTTATCGAATTTCATTTTCAAATACTTGGTCAAAGTTGTTACCGATAAATACTTTCCCATCTCAACCTCCTTCTTTCTCTAGTTTTTCCTGGGTATTATTATACCAAAAAAACGTTTAAAAATCTCTTTTTTCACCTCTAGAATACGAAAACAAGACTGGATTTCTATGACCTTGTCTTATAAGATACAAAAGCCCTTGGAAAAATCCAAGGGCTTTAATTAGTTCACTGAACTATTTTATTTTTTCAAGTTGTAGAATGATTTCAATCCACGATATTCAGCTACTTCACCAAGTTGATCTTCGATACGAAGCAATTGGTTGTATTTAGCGATACGGTCAGTACGTGAAAGTGAACCAGTCTTGATTTGTCCTGCGTTTGTTGCAACTGCGATGTCAGCGATTGTTGAATCTTCAGTTTCACCTGAACGGTGTGATACAACAGCAGTGTAACCAGCTTCTTTCGCCATTTCGATAGCGTCGAATGTTTCAGTAAGAGTACCGATTTGGTTAACTTTGATAAGGATTGAGTTAGCAGCACCTTCTGCGATACCTTTTTCAAGGTATGAAGTGTTTGTTACGAAGAAGTCGTCACCAACCAATTGAACTTTACCACCAAGACGTTCAGTAAGAGCTTTCCAACCGTCCCAGTCGTTTTCGTCCATACCATCTTCGATAGTGATGATTGGGTATTTGTTTACCAATTCTTCAAGGTAGTCGATTTGTTCTGCAGCAGTACGTACAGCAGCTCCTTCACCTTCGAATTTAGTGTAGTCGTATACTTGACGTTCTTTATCGTAGAATTCTGATGAAGCACAGTCAAATCCGATAAATACGTCTTTACCTGGAACATAACCAGCAGCTTCGATAGCAGCAAGGATAGTTTCAACACCATCTTCAGTTCCTTCGAAACGAGGAGCAAATCCACCTTCGTCACCTACAGCTGTTTCAAGACCACGAGATTTAAGGATTTTCTTAAGAGCGTGGAAGATTTCAGCACCCCAACGAAGAGCTTCTTTGAATGTAGGTGCACCAGCAGGTACGATCATGAATTCTTGGAAAGCGATTGGAGCATCTGAGTGAGAACCACCGTTGATGATGTTCATCATTGGAGTTGGAAGAACTTTAGTGTTGAATCCACCAAGGTAGCTGTAAAGTGGGATTTCAAGGTAGTCAGCAGCAGCGCGAGCTACAGCGATAGACACACCAAGGATTGCGTTTGCACCCAATTTACCTTTATTAGGAGTACCGTCAAGAGCGATCATAGCACGGTCGATAGCTTGTTGGTCACGTACATCGTAGCCGATAATAGCTTCAGCAATGATGTTATTTACGTTGTCAACAGCTTTTTGTGTACCAAGACCACCGTAACGAGATTTGTCACCGTCGCGAAGTTCAACTGCTTCGTGTTCACCAGTAGAAGCTCCTGATGGAACCATACCACGTCCGAAAGCACCTGATTCAGTGTAAACTTCTACTTCAAGTGTTGGGTTACCGCGTGAGTCTAGGACTTCGCGAGCGTAAACATCAGTAATAATTGACATTTTTTACTCTCCTTTGAGTTAAATTATTTTACACCTCTATGATACATCAAAAAGATACCTTTTTCAAGAAAAAACGTTATCTTTGTGCAAATTTTCCTTAAGTTCATTAAGTAATCGCTTTCTTTTCCGCCTTATCTATAGACTTTTATGATATACTATATTTATGACTGATGTATCAAAAAAAATATTAGAAAAAGCCAATGGTGGACTTAAGTTAAATCCAGACGAACAAAGACGTTTTCTTGGTACCTTTGAAGAACGTGTTCTTGGCTACGCTGAACTCGCTACTGCGAATGATGACAAATTTCAAAAGGCATTTTTAACAATACTAGAGACCCTAAAGAAAGAAACTGAACCTCTATTTGTCAAAATTTCTCCTCAAGTTGAATTTGACAAACAAGTCTTTTATCTAAAACATGCCAAAGATGACAATTGCCAAGCAACTATCGTTTCTGAAGATCATAACTCTTCTCCTTTCGGCATGGTCATACACAGTGATAGTCCTGTTCAAACCCAAGAAAAAGACCTTAAAAAGGCCTTTTCTGACTTATGGCAAGAGAAAGAGACGAAAGCTCCTACTTCTTTTTGGAAAAAATGGTTTGGTTAACTCTATCTCAAAGACATGATCCGAGCAATACTTGCAGCTGTATTTTCTAAATAAACAGCTGCTTTTTTTAAACTATCTGCTAACGGTTCACTTTTTTCAAGTATGGAAAAAGCTGCGACTATATTCTCAAATGGTAAAGGTGGTAAATCCTCTGATAAACTACCACAAATAGCAAGAACTGGAACACCCCTAGGTGTTCTTTTTGCTACTCCAATTGGCGCCTTTCCAGCTAGACTTTGCGAGTCCAGTCTACCTTCGCCAACAATCACTAGGTCAGCATTTACAACTTTTTGATCGAAGTTTATCAAATCCAAACAAGTTTGAATACCAGATACAATCTCTGCTTCAGCGAAGGCACACAAGCCAGCTGCAATACCACCACCAGCTCCTGCACCATCTAATTTTAATATTTCAGGTCCAATTTTACTATAGAAGTCTTTAATAGCAGCATCAACTTCTTGAAATTTAGATGGATCCAATCCCTTTTGTTTTCCAAATGTGAAGGTAGCACCATGAGGTCCACAAAGCGGATTGGTCACATCTGCAAGTATTTTTATATGTACGTCAGAAGGAATTTGAAGCACACCCTCCTTCGAAATTTTCCTGATATCAAATAGAGATTGACCATTTGCTTGAAGTACAATTCCGTTTTTGTCATAAAACTGATAACCAAGTCCTGAAGCAATGCCAATTCCACCATCATTACTAGCCGTACCACCGACACCAACGTAGATATCTTTAATCCCTTGGTATATCAAATGGAGAATCAGTTGACCAATTCCCTTTGTTTGAATCTCTAGAGGATTACGTTTTTCAAAAGGAATTTTAGCAAGACCTATTAAATCTGCAACTTCAAATAGAGCTAGTTTCTCTTTTTGAAAGTAGGACATCAAAACCTCATCACCAAAAGGTCCAGTTACCTGGACTCTTTTTTCTTCCAAACCTAGAGAACTTTTAATGGCGTCTACTGTTCCTTCACCTCCATCACCAACAGGTAAAAGTAAACATTCCACGTTTGGTATAGCCTTTTCGAATCCTCTTTTTATAGCTTCTGCCACTTGTATTGCAGGAAGACTCTCCTTGAAGGAGTCAGGTGCTATAACAATTTTCATTTTGATTCCTCTTTCTATCTAAAGGAAGTCTATCATTTCCAAAACTTTCCCAAAATCTCTCTCATCTACCTGAAGATTTATTTCTTTTTTCACAATATCCTTGGCACAAAAGGCTATACCAAGTCCTGCACTTTTAAGCATTTTTAAGTCATTTGCTCCATCACCGATAGCTATTGTCCTCTCGAAAGGTACCTCTAACTCTTGAGCCCAACTGAGCAATGTTTTTTCTTTAACTTCTCTACTTATAATAGGGTCAATAAGATTTCCAGTTAAATGATCATCTCTGATTTCTAGCTGATTTGCAGTATATAATGAAATCCCCAAATCTTTTGCTAATCTATCCACGATAGTGGTAAATCCACCTGATACTAAACCGACTTCTATCTGATTTTCTTGAAGAACTTTAATAAACTGGGCAGCGTTCTTACTAAGATGAAGCTCATGATAAATCTTATCAAAAACATTGATAGAGAGACCTTTAAGAAGAGAAACACGTCTTTTTAAACTTGCTTCGAAGTCTAATTCTCCTCTCATAGCTTGAGCTGTTAGCAGGGCAACTTCTTTTTCGCATTCTGCCTCTTTCCCTAATAAATCAATAACCTCTTCTTCTATCAGAGTTCCATCTACATCGAGCACACAGAGTCCTCTAGCTTTATTCATTTATTCCCCATACTTTCATCATCTCAAAAAATCGTATGAAACCATCATACGATTTTATTTATTTAATTTGCTAAGCTGTGATACAAATCAAGATAAGACTGACAAGCTGTATCCCAAGAAAAGTCACATTCCATAGCTTGGACTTGAAGTCTCTTCCAAACGTCAGGATGATTATAGTAAACATCCAAAGCAGTTTGAAGAGCCCAGTTAAGCCAGTATGACGTCAAGTTGTCAAAACTAAATCCTGTACCCGTTCCTTCAATTGGATTAAACGGTTGGACAGTATCTCTCAACCCGCCCACCTCATGAACAAGTGGTAATGTTCCATAACGCATAGCCATCATTTGAGAAAGTCCACAAGGTTCAAAACGACTTGGCATGAGGAAAATATCACAGGCTGCATAAATTTCTTGTGCTAGCTTGACATCAAAGGTAATATTGGCAGATAGTTTATCTGGGAATACTTGACCAAACCATGAGAAGGCTTGTTCAAAACCAGGATCACCTGTACCCAAGAGAACGATTTGAACATCTTCTTGAAGCATGCGATGCAAACCTTCAACGACGACATCAAAACCTTTCTGTCTTGTCAAACGCGACACAATACCAATCATTGGAACATCGGGACGAACTGGAAGACCAACTTTTTCTTGAAGTTTAGCTTTATTCTGAGCTTTTCCTGATAGGTCTGATTTATTAAAATGATAATCCAACAGTGGATCCGTTTCTGGATTATATAGATCTGTATCGATTCCATTTACAATACCAGAAACCTTACCAGACTCCATTCGAAGAATTTGATCCAAACCACAGCCAAACTCTGGTGTCATAATTTCATGAGCATAACTTGGTGATACAGTAGATACACGATCTGCATAGAGGATACCAGCCTTCATCCAGTTAAGGCAATCATTCCAACGAACTGTACCATCCGCATAACGCTCAAAACCAACTCGGAACAAATCCCAAAGCATACCCTCGGAGAACTGACCTTGGAATTCCAAATTATGGATGGTTAAGATGGTTTTAATATTCTGGTAAGCTTGAATCCATCTGTATTTTTCCTTCAACAAGAAAGGAATCATTGCTGTATGGTAATCATGAGCATGGAGAACGTCAGGGATGAATCCAATTCGCTCCATAGCTTCTAGGGCTGCAAGTTGGAAGAAGGCAAAGCGCTCACCATCATCGAAATCACCGTAAACGTGACCACGGAAGAAATAATATTGATTGTCAATAAAGTAGAAAGTAACACCGTTTAAAACAGTCTTCTTAATACCACAAAATTGTCTACGCCAACCAACGTATACTTCAAATTGAAGAACATCTTCAATTTGATCACCAAACTTGGCTTCCACCATGTCATAGTATGGCAAGATAACAGCAACTTCATGACCAGCTTTAACTAATGATTTTGGAAGAGCCCCGATAACATCTCCCAAGCCACCTGTTTTAGAGAAAGGGGCTCCTTCGGCTGCTACAAATAAAATTTTCATGAAAGAATGTCCTCTGTTACTTTTTCACCTTTTTTGATGACAACAGGATTTTCTGCTGTACCACGAATAACAACTCCATCAGCTACTTCAGCACCCTTATCAATAATTGCATACTCAACTTGAGCGCCTTCACCAATGATAACACGAGGGAAAACAATAGATTCTTTAACTAAGCTATCTTTATGAATTTGAACATTACGCGAAACAACTGAACGAACAACCTTACCTTCGACAATACTACCAGAAGCAAACTGCGAAGTATTTACTTCACAACCAGGTGCATAATAAGTTGGTTCTTCGTTTTTCACCTTTGTATGAATTTTTTGATTTGGAGAGAATAAAGAGTAGAATTTATGCTGATCAAGCATATCAATATTGGCTTGGTAGTATGTTTCTACAGAATGAATATTTGCTAAATAACCAGTATACTCGTATGCAAAAGCGCCTGATTCCGCTGCTAAGTCACGTAGAACATAACGTAGTTTTTCTGGGTGTTCTTTCTGAGCTTCTTCTTCCAGACGTTCAATCAACCATTGAGTATCTACAACAAAGATATCCGTTGACATGTTGTAGTATTCTTGTTCAGCTTTTTTATCGAAGAGTTTGTGAGAGAGCACGTGGTCAGTTTCATCAATATCTAGGATAGCATTTACTTCTGAAATATCCTTTTTAGGTAGTTTCTTATAAACGACTGTGATAGGAGATTTTGTAGTATTATGCAAATGGAAAACCTGAGTAAGATCAATATTTACCAAAACGTCACAGTTCAAGGAAACCGTTTGGTTAGATCCAGAACGTTTTAAATAAGTCAAGAGTTGTTGATAATACTCTTTACCAACAGTACTACTTTCCACACGAGTATTGTAGATTCCAAGATAGTAGTGGCTAAGAAGGGTATTCAAGCCCCATTCACGTCCTGAACGAATGTGGTCAAATACAGAGCTGATGTTATCTTGTTGGAAGATTCCAAAGACACTTCGAACACCAGCATTTGCTAAACTTGAGAGTGGGAAGTCAATCAAACGATACTTTCCTCCGAATGGCAAACTCGCCACAGGACGGTTACTTGTCAAGGTTGACATATCATGGAAACCAACGGTATTTCCTAAAATCGCTGAATATTTATCAATCTTCATCTGTTGCTACCCCCACTACTTCGTTATATCCGACTACTTGTACTTCTTCTGTACCATCAATTTCAACACCATCGGCAATAATTGCACCTTCACCGATGATTGCACGTGTAATTTTAGCACCTCTACCGATAACTGCTCCACTCATGATGACAGAATCAACAACTTCTGCTCCCTTACGAACTTGAGCAGCTGTAGAAAGAATGGAATGTTTTACAGTACCATTCACGTAACATCCATCTACTACTAGAGAGTCTTCTACTTGAGCAAATTCTCCAAGGAAGTTTGGTGGAGCGATAAGGTTACGAGAATAGATTTTCCATTGACGATTACGGCTATCTAGAGCGTTTTCTGGAGAAATATATTCCATATTTGCTTCCCAGAGTGATTCTATGGTACCAACATCCTTCCAGTATCCATTGAACTCATAAGCATAGACACTTTCACCAGTTTCAAGATAATTTGGAATAACATTCTTTCCAAAGTCTGACATGTCAATATTATTCTTTTCAGCTGCAACTAGCATATTGCGTAGACGTTTCCAATCGAAAATATAAATACCCATTGATGCCTTGGTTGATTTTGGTTGGGCAGGTTTTTCTTCGAATTCAACAATGCGATTATTAGCATCTGTATTCATGATACCGAAACGACTAGCTTCTTTTAGTGGTACATCCAAAACAGCAACTGTCAAGCTGGCATTGTTATCCTTGTGTGATTGGAGCATATCATCATAGTCCATCTTGTAGATATGGTCTCCTGAAAGAATCAAAACATACTCAGGATTAATACTATCGATATAGTCAATATTTTGGTAAATGGCATGACTTGTACCTTCGAACCAACGATTTCCTTCACTTGCAGAGTAAGGTTGAAGGATAGAAACACCTGAATCAATTACATCAAGACCCCAACTAGAACCGTTTCCGATGTGATTGTTAAGAGCAAGAGGTTGATACTGTGTGATAACACCAACATTGTGGATACCAGAGTTGGCACAGTTAGAAAGAGCAAAGTCAATGATACGATAGCGCCCACCAAATTGCACAGCAGGTTTTGCAATGCTTTGAGTGAGTTTACCGAGTCGAGTTCCTTGCCCACCGGCAAGGATTAAAGCTAGCATTTCATTCTTCATTTTCTACTCCTTTTTGAGATTTATTTGATTCTTTTTTAGCGGGTTTCAAGCGACGTTTGATTTTCCAGATACTTGCCCCCATAGCTGGCAAAGTAAAGGTCAAAGTCTGTTCATAATCCTTCCATAACCCTTCTTGAGTTTGAACAGTTTGGTTGTGTTCTTTCCAAACACCTCCCCATTGTTCCAACTCTGTATTCCAGATTTCTTCGTAAATACCTGCAACTGGTAATCCAATTGTAAAATCAGGACGTTCAACCGGTGCCATGTTAAAGACACAGACTAGCATCTCGCCTTTTTTACCCTTACGAATAAAGGATAGAACACTTTGATCTCTATTATCAGCATCGATGATTTCAATTCCATCATAACTTGTATCAATTTCCCAAAGACAACGGTGATCTTTATAAAGCTGATTCAACTGAGATGTGAAGTATTTCATCTTGGCATTCATTGGATCTTCGAGATTTGACCATTCTAATTGCTCTTCTGATTTCCACTCTAAGAATTGACCAAATTCACTACCCATAAATAGTAATTTCTTACCAGGGTGACAGATTTGATAAGTGTAGAGATTTCTCAGGCCAGCAAATTGATTGTAACGGTCTCCCCACATCTTATGCATCATACTCTTCTTACCATGGACAACTTCATCGTGTGAGAATGGCAAGAGGTAATTTTCATTAAAGATGTACATAAAGCTGAAGGTAACAAGGTTAAAGTCATACTTGCGGTAAATTGGATCTTCCTCGTAGAAACGTAAGATATCATTCATCCATCCCATGTTCCACTTGTAGTCAAAACCAAGACCGCCCATCTCCTTCATCCCAGTAATCTTAGTACCAGAAGAAGATTCTTCTGCAATCATCATGACATCAGGGTGAGCTAGCTTAATAACAGTATTTAAACGCTGAAGGAAATAATAACCTTCGTAGTTAAGATTGCCACCGTCTTTATTTGGTGTCCAAGGTGCATTATCATAATCAAGATAAAGGATATTACTTACGGCATCTACACGGATACCATCTAAATGATAAAAATCAATCCAGAACTTAATGCTAGAAATTAGGAAAGATTGTACTTCGTTTTTCCCTAAGTCGAAGTTTAATGCCCCCCAACCATAGTTATGAGCTTTGTTATGGTCTTGATATTCAAATGTCGGAGTTCCATCATAGTAGGCTAAGGCATCATCATTGATTGTGAAGTGACCTGGAACCCAGTCCACTATAACACCGATATTGTTTAAGTGACACTCCTCGACAAAGTCCTGAAACTCTTCTGGTCTTCCGTAAGAATGCTCTAAACCGAAATATCCCATCAGTTGATAGCCCCAACTCAAACCTAGCGGGTGAGCCATCAAAGGCATAAACTCAATATGAGTGTAGTTCATTTCAACTAAGTAAGGAATCAACTCTTCTTTTAATTGAGCAAAACTATATGGAGTTCCATCTGGATTTCGTTTCCACGAACCAGCGTGTGCTTCGTAAATATTAACTGGTCTTTCGAAGAATCCCAAACGTTTTCTACGAGCTAACCAAAGTCCATCCTTCCATTTCTTTTCTGGAATTTCTGTTAGAACAGCCCCTGTTCCTGGACGTGCTTCATAGCGAACAGCTAAAGGATCAATCTTCATAAGCTGATGACCGTTAGCCCGTGTGATATGATATTTATAAATCTGACCTTCTTGGGCAAAAGTTGTAAAAACTTCCCAAACTCCAGATTCATTCCGAACCATAGGGATTTGATTTTCAACCCAATTCGTGAAATCACCGACTAGATGAACAGCCTGCGCATTTGGAGCCCAAACTCGGAATGTGTAACCCCATTCCCCGTCTTTCTCCTCACGATGTGCGCCCAAATAGTGCTGAAGATGGAAATTTTCGCCTGTTGTAAAAGTTCTTAAAGCTTCTAATGTATCCATAAATCCCCCTTTATATTGTAAGCGTTTTCTATATTTCTATTATACTATCTTTTAAGAAAACTTTCAACCAATTTCCGAATTATCATAAATATTTTTTAGAAAATCTTCAAATAATTATCTTGACATTTCTTATATTTTCAGTATTTAATGATATTCTACCTTGATTTCAGTTCTTGTAGCATTAAATTGCTTACAATATTTTTTTCAATCCTAATTTTGCAAAATAGACACCACAAAAACTTAACATTATTTTCATAAATTAATATTTTTGTTCGGATAAAGTATCTTAAGTACAATTTTATCAAATTTTCTGAAATTTTCAACTATTTTTAGTAATATTTCCATATTTTTTATTAGGACAAATTTATATATAAAAAACTCAAGATTAATCTTGAGTTTTATTTTTTTAAACTAAAACATTCATAACTGCAACGCTCACATTATCAATAGTGTTTTCTTGGTTTGAACGACTATTAGTGATTCGCATTTCAAGGTTTCCCGCATTTTCATAATAGTGGGATTCTCCTTTAGCATTAAAGACCACTAAGTAATGCTCGTCATCTTCCTGAATTTCATAGACAATCCAGCCACTATTTTCAATAGCTGTGTGAACAAAGACGTGACGGTATACTTCCTCGTATGTAGGGTATGAAAAGGCACTACTCTTTGTTTTAAGACCTATAATCTGACGAATAAATTCAATACTATCCTGACGCTCATTGATTAAGTCCCAGTCCACCTGGTTAACAGCGTCTGGAGCATTGTAACTGTTCATGGCACGTTCGCGATCATCATGAGTCAACTCACCGTTTTCACCTGTAGGAACCAGTTTGGTACGTCCAAACTCTTGACCAAGTTCCATAAAGGAGATACCTTGCATGAGTAGATTCATGGCAGTTGCTGTTTCTACCTTTTTCATGATACTTGCTTGGTCTTCTGTTGGATGAAGTGTCGCTAATAAATCATGCAAGTTATAGTTGTCATGGGCTTCTACATAGTTGACAACCTGATTAGGGCTTAAATAAGAGCCCAGTTCACGACTACCAAGGATAGCTTTGGCAACAATTGGTTCAGTGGCAGCACCACTTACGAAGCCTGATTTGATATCACCATAAACTTCAGCACCCTTAACCGCATTACGTTGATCATCATTGAAAAATCCAATATTAGGTAACTGATAAGCATTGTCTTTCTTAGCCTTATCGTAAGGTGCTAGACCAGTACCCATATCCCAACCTTCTCCATAAAGGATGATTTTAGGATCGACTTCATCCATTGCCCAACGGATCATCTGCATGGTTTTAATGTCATGGATTCCCATCAAGTCAAAGCGGAAACCATCAATATTAAACTCATTCACCCAATAAAGAAGTGAATCAATCATGTACTTACGGAACATTTCATGTTCACTAGCAGTCTCGTTTCCTACACCAGTACCATTTTGATAACTTCCATCGCGGTTCATTCGGTAATAATAGTCTGGAACCGTTGTTTGGAATGGGGCATCAACAGTTGAAAACGTATGGTTGTACACCACATCCATAATGACGCCAATTCCAGCATCATGATAAGCTTGAATCATCGTCTTCAAATCGCGGATGACTTGACCTGGATCATTTGGATTCGTAGACATGCTGGTTTCTGGTGCATTGTAGTTTTGTGGATCGTAACCCCAGTTGTAGGTCACATTTCCATCTGCATCATACTCTTTGTGACGATCAGCAATTGGTTGCAGTTGAACATAGTTCACACCAAGTTCTTTGATGTAGTCAAATGCAGTAGACTGACCGAAGTGATTGACTGTTCCAGTTTGGGCAGCACCCAAGAATGTTCCTCTTAATTCTGGAGAAACACCAGAAGTTTCAGACTTGGTCAAGTCACGAATATGCATTTCGTAAATAACCGCTTGACAAGGATTTTCTAATCGCCAAGTTGCTTCCGTTCCATTCTTAACTTCAAAACCTTCAACTTGATGTTCTTTTTTTGAAAGAATCGCTGAACGTTTGCCATCTGGACTTGTCGCGATGGTATATGGATCACGTGTCAATGATTGATGATGTGGAAAATCAATCAGATATTGATAGGCACGACCTGCAAGACTTTCAGGAACTGTCAAATCCCAAACTCCTATTGTATTATATTTGTGACTATAAGAATAACTATTTCCACGCTTCATCTCATACGTTTTTAGGATAGGAGCGTCATTGCTAGCTGATTCATAGACTACAACTTGTACAGTTGTTGCTGTTGGCGACCAAAGTTTAAAGCTTGTTTCTTCTTCGGAAACCTGGTATCCCAACTCTCCTTGGTAACCCCAATGGTGATCAAAACTGGCACTGTTAATCGCTTTATCAAAAGCAAATGGATTTTGATCTTTATAGTGTGGACTTGCAATAGCTGGATTTTCAGAATAATAAACAGTGTCATCTCCATCTAAAATCCAAACTTCCGTTAGAAGTGGATAATAATTGAAACGAATTGGATACTCTTTTGAAACACCGTCTTTTGTAATTACAAAAGTCATCGTTTCGATAGCTTTTTCGCTAGTTTGAGTTAAAGAAAATTTTTCTCCAAAATACTCTTCTTCTTTTACTAACTCAACTGTATCAAGAGGCTTTTTACTAAAACTACAATCTTTATAAGCCTCATCCTTACGATGATAATGAATAAGTACAGGATAATTGTACATAGTTCTCCCTAATTTCTAATTGTTAAATTTTAAAAAAATAATTTCTTGTTTAAATTTTCGAATTGGAGCAAGAAATCTAAGATAGTCATTCTTTAGTGTGTAATGATTATAAACTCTCCAACCAAGCTTCATCTCGAATCTCAATTCCAAGTTCTTGTGCTTTTTGGAGTTTGCTACCTGCATCTGCTCCTGCTACCACAAGGTCCGTCTTCTTCGATACACTACCCGTTACCTTGGCTCCAAGATTTTCGAGTTTACTTTTAGCTTCCGAGCGAGTAAGACGTTCAAGTTTTCCTGTCAATACGACTGTTAGACCTGATAAGGCAGCATCTGCTACAACGACCTGTCCTTTATAATCTAGATTAACATTTAATTCTTTCAATTCTCTTAAAAGGATTTTAGCGCCCTCAGTCTCAAAATAAGATTGGAGACTTTGAGCAATGACACTTCCCAAACTTTCAATGCCTGCAACTTCTTCAGGACTGGCTTGTGCTAGCGATTCGATTGAGTGGAAGTTTTGTAAAAGCAACTGACTTGCCTTACTTCCTACATGACGAATCCCCAAACCAAACAAAAGTCTTTCAGCAGAATTTTCTTTAGAAGTTTGAATAGCCTGATAAAGTTTTTGAGCTGATTTCTCCTTGATACCATCTAATAAGAGAAAATCTTCCACAGTCAAGCTATAAATATCTGCAACATCCTTAACCAAATTAGCAGCAAATAATTTCTCCACGATTGATGGGCCAAGGCCAGAGATATTCATGGCGTCACGAGATGCGAAGTGAATTAGACCTTCCTTGATTTGAGCTGGACAACGTGGGTTTATACAACGAAGAGCCACCTCATCTTCAAAGTGTAACAGCTTGCTCTCACAACTTGGACAGTTTGTTGGGATATCTAGTTTTTCCTCCGACACACGTTTAGACTCCACCACTCGTAGAACGGCTGGTATGATATCACCCGCTTTGTAAACAATGACTGTATCATCCTTGCGGATATCCTTTTCAGCGATATAGTCAACATTATGAAGCGTTGCACGACTAACTGTTGTACCTGCCAATTGCACCGGAGTAAGATTGGCAGTCGGAGTTACGACACCAGTTCGTCCTACTGTCCAGTCAACAGAAAGCAGTTTTGCTTCTTTTTCTTCTGCAGGGAACTTATAAGCGACTGCCCACTTAGGCGCTTTAACTGTAAATCCAAGTTGCTCTTGACCAGCTAGGTCGTTGACCTTAATTACGACACCGTCGATATCATAAGGCAATTGGTCTCTTTCTTGACCTACTTCTTGGATAAACTTCCAAACTTCATCCATGCTGTGTGCTAATAGGCGTCTTGGATTAACAACAAAACCCAATTGTTCTAAATGTTCCAAAACCTTCTCTTGGCTATCCCGAGTTGAAGGGCTTGCTTCTTGATAGAGGAAGGTTGCAAGATTACGTTTGGCTACTACTGCTGTATCTAATTGGCGAAGTGTTCCTGCAGCAGCATTTCGTGGATTGGCGAATTCAGGCTCGCCGTTTTCTTGACGAGCAAGATTGACTTGATTGAAAGAAGCTCTTGGCATATAACATTCACCACGAACAGTGATATCTAATTTCTCTGGTAAGGATAAAGGAATGTCCTTGACACGTTTGAGATTTTCCGTGATGTTTTCACCAATTGAACCATCACCACGAGTTGCTCCAGCAACAAAAATTCCCTGCTCATAAGTCAAGGAAATCGATAAACCATCAATCTTCAACTCACAGATATAAGTAACATCATCCAATTCTTTACGAACACGCGCATCAAAGGCATCGAGTTCTTCACGTGAAAAAGCATCCTGCAAACTATAGAGAGGATACTGATGACTATATTTTTCAAATCCATCTAGAATCTTACCTCCGACGCGATGGGTCGGACTTTCTGGTAAAACTTGATCAGGGTGAGCATTTTCTAACTCTACCAGTTCACGATAAAGACGATCATACTCACTATCAGATACAGATGGGTTATCACTTGTATAATACTCTGTCGCATAGCGATTGAGCAACTCAACGAGCTCTTTCATTCTTTCATTCATAAAACCATTTTACCATAAAAAGGACTATAGAAACAATATTCAAGCTCTAAAAAAGAAAATGAGAAGGATATTTCTATCACTTCTCATTTATTTTTATTTTTTACGATTCAAAATAGCATTCAAGATAATGGCTACAGCACTCGCAATGACGATACCATTTGAGAAGAACATTTGCAGTTCAGTCGGTAAAGTATTGAAGAGATTGCTTCCGTTCAATCCAACCCCAGCAGAAATAGACACTGCTGCAATGAGGAAGTTGTGTTCATTGTGCTCAAAGTCTACACGAGCCAAGATTTGCATCCCTTGGAGAGACACAAAACCGAACATGACGAGCATTGCTCCACCAAGAACAGGGCTAGGAATAATCTGAGCCAAGGCACCAAACTTAGGCAAAAGACCGAGTAAGATAAGGAAACCAGCTGCGTAGTAGATTGGCAAACGAGTACGAATACCTGAAAGTTTCACCAAACCTACGTTTTGTGAAAATCCTGTATAAGGGAAGGTATTGAAAAGTCCACCAAGTAAAACAGCGAGACCTTCAGCACGATAACCATTACGGAGACGAGTGCTATCAATTGGATCTTTAGTAATATCAGAAAGGGCAAGATAAACCCCAGTTGATTCTACCATGGATACAGTAGCGATGATACACATCATGACAATAGATGAAATCTCAAATTGTGGAGCGCCAAAGTAGAATGGAGTTGGGATATGAACCAGTGGAGCTTCTGCTACTGGAGAAAAATCAACCAAGCCCATAGTCGCTGCAATAATCGTACCGACAATCAAACCAATCAAAATCGAAATAGATTTGATAAATCCTTTTGTAAAGATATTGACCAAAAGAATAATGAGAACAGTAATCATTGCCAAGGCTAGACTTTGTCCAGTTGGTTTTTCAACGTTATTTCCCATATTTCCGATAGCAACTGGAATCAAGGTCAATCCGATAGTTGTGATAACAGAACCAGTTACGATTGCAGGGAAAAGATTGGCAACCTTAGAGAAGATACCTGAAATCAGGATAACATAAATCCCTGAAGCAATCAAGGCACCAAACATGGCACCACTACCATGACTTTGTCCAATCATAATAAGTGGAGCAACAGACTGGAAGGCTACCCCAAGAACAATAGGCAAACCAACACCGAAGTGTTTATTGAGTTGCAATTGTAGGAGAGTTGCAACCCCACACATAAAGATATCTGTAGAGATAAGGTATGTCAACTGTTGAGCTGAATACCCCAAAGCACTTGCAATCATGATGGGTACTAGGATTGAACCTGAGTACATAGCAAGTAAGTGTTGCAAACCAAGAACGGCTGCCTGTGAGTGTTTTTCCTGTTGTTTCATTAGATGTCTGCCTCCTTGAAGATAACTCTTCCATTTTCAAAACGCTCTAAACGAGCAAGTGATACTACCTGATGACCTGATTTTTCTAACAGCTCACGACCATCTTGGAAGGATTTTTCAATCACAATTCCGACGGCCTCAACTGTAGCACCAGCTTGCTCGATAATCTGAATCAAACCTTTAGCTGCTTGACCATTAGCCAAGAAATCATCAATAATTAATACTTTATCTCCTGGAGATAAGAACTTCCCTGCAATAGATACAGTGCTAGTAACTTGTTTCGTGAAAGAAAATACTTCTGCAGTTAAAATTCCTTCATTCATGGTAATATTTTTTGCCTTCTTAGCAAAAATCATAGGTACATCTAATTGTTCTGCAACATATAGAGCTGGAGCAATTCCAGATGCTTCAATGGTTACAACTTTTGTAATGCCAGCATTTTTAAAATGCTCTGCAAAAGTACGACCAATCTCACGCAGCAAGGAATAGTCAACTTGGTGGGTCAAGAAGGAATCCACCTTAAGAATATTCTCACCTAGAATATTCCCATCTTTTAAAATACGTTCCTCTAGTAATTTCACATTAACCTCCGAAATAAAAAGGGACTTACAAAGTAAGCCCCTTAGAAAGATTGAAACAGATATCTCTGCTTCTTTTATCTCTCTTGACTTACTCATTGTTAGGTATTTACGGTACCTTGTAGAAACGACACGCCAATTCGCGGCATAAATAAGTAATGATATTTTTAGTGAGCATCTCCATTCCAGATAGAGTTCTTCACAATCACATAATCTACATGTCTAAGATCAGCTACCTTTCGACCTCCAGCATAAGAAATCGAACTTTGCAAATCTTGTTCCATCTCAGTTAGGGTATCTTGTAAATGTCCTTTGGCAGGAAGAAGAATTTTCTTACCTTCGACATTCTTATAGGCACCTTTTTGGTATTCTGAAGCAGAACCATAGTATTCTTTAAATTGTTTACCATCGACTTCGACAGTTTTACCAGGGCTTTCGATATGGCCTGCAAATAGTGAGCCAATCATAACCATACTAGCACCAAAGCGAATTGACTTAGCAATATCTCCGTGTGTACGGATACCACCATCGGCAATAATCGGTTTACGCGCAGCTTTAGCACACCAGCGAAGAGCTGCTAGTTGCCAACCACCTGTACCAAAGCCTGTTTTAACCTTAGTAATACATACTTTACCTGGACCGATTCCGACCTTAGTAGCGTCTGCTCCAGCATTTTCAAGTTCACGAACTGCCTCGGGAGTACCAACGTTACCAGCGATGACAAACGTATCTGGCAATTCTTTTTTGATGTGCTGAATCATTGAAATCACACTGTCGGCATGTCCATGAGCGATATCAATAGTGATATACTCTGGCGCATCTTCCTTTAATTGACTAACAAAATCATATTCGTATTCTTTAACACCAACAGAGATAGAAGCAATCAAACCTTTTTCATGCATGCGTTTCACAAAAGGAATGCGCCCAGCTTCATCGAAGCGATGCATAATATAGAAATAACCACCTTTTGCAAGTTGTTCTGCAACATCTTCATCCAAGATAGTTTGCATATTTGAAGGAACAACTGGTAACTTAAAGGTGTGCTTCCCAAGTGTCACTTGTGTGTCAGCTTCTGCACGACTTTTAAGGACACATTTGTTAGGGATTAGCTGAATATCTTCATAGTCAAAGATCGGAAATTCGTTTAACATTTCGATGTCTCGTTTCTTTTATAATGACCTACCTATGCTTTCGCATCGCTACGTCTTTTCCGACGTTTCCTCTAACGATTATAAACTAAGGTAAAGTTTTTGTCAAACATTATGAAACATTAAAATTATTATGTTCGGATTTTACTTGTGATTTCATAAAAAATAAAGAGATTATGAGCTCTCTATTTTTTACTGTCTTAATAATACTCACCTTGACGGTAATCCCATGAATTAAAGGTATCTGATAAGTGCATCATGATTTTATCAATATCAAGTCCTTTACGGATCACAACTGGAGCTGGTGAGATTGAACGTGCTCCACCTTGTTCTGGTATGAGTTTGCCATCCTTATCAACCATAGACACCATCACACCTTGTTCGTATCGTGTTTCAACTGTTTTGTCTGGTTGGATAGATGCAACATAGTCGTCTGCTTCGATGACAAGATCCACTGCTCCTTCGATACGTTCACCGATTCCTTCAACCTTACCTCGGTTTCCTTTTCCAGAAGGGTTTGCAGATGAAGCATATACCATTTTGCCTTCTTCCCAAAGTTTAGCTGCCAATTGTTCACCAGCTTTCCCAAACTTGATAACGAAACAGCTCGTTCCACGCACATCGGTCATGAGTTCTTCACGTCCATCACCGTATGCTTTCAATTTCTCAAAGGCTTCTGGTTTCCATGGAAGGATACAACCAAGAAGAATGTCTTCATTCCAATGTTTTTGATAGAAGGCTTCAATTTCTGGATTGAGTTGTGCTAAAGCGCGAAGCTCATCCATGCTGCCGCAGAGGACAACACCTGGTTTATTACGATTACGTTCTTTAGCTTCAAACTTGCGCTCAAGTCCTGCCTTGTCGCTAGTCATGATAATGTAACCAACTTTAGTAGGACAAACGATACATCCACCCTCACCTTTTAAAATGTCATAACCTTCTTGTGAAAGTGTTCCCGTCCATTGAATGTGTTTTGTCATAGTTCTATTTCCTTTTCTATTTTTTATTCTTGCCAGTAGGCTGGTCGTTGTTTTTCATAAGCAGCAATCAAGTCTTCATACTGCAAGGTAATACCGATATCATCTAAACCATTTAAGAGCTTGTGTTTCCACTCACTATCAATTTCGAAAGTGAATTCTCCAACTGGTGTGATGATTGTTTGTTGTTCCAAGTCCACAGTTACCTGGTCAGTCGGTTTAAGTTGGGCTAGCTTTTCTCTAACCTCCCTAGGCTGAACAATAGGCAACATACCATTATTGAGTTCATTATTGTAATGAATATCTCCAAAAGAGCCGGCAATCACGACCTTAAAACCGTAGTCCGCTAATGCCCAAGCGGCGTGTTCCCTCGAAGAACCAGCCCCAAAATTATCTCCTGTGATGAGAATACTAGCTTTGCGATATTCAGGTCGGTTAAAGACAAAGTCTGGATCCTCAGTATACTGATCATCCACATAACGCCAAGCATACATGAGGTATTTTCCAAAACCTTTCTTATCAATCAACTTCAGAAACTGTTTGGGTAGGATTTGGTCGGTATCGATATTATCATTCATAAGAGGAACCGTTGTTCCTGTATAAACTGTAAATTTTTCCATATCCACTCCTTACTGGGCCTCTGGCATTTGCCGAACGTCTACGAAACGTCCTGCGATAGCTGCGGCAGCTGCCATTGCTGGACTACAAAGATGAGTCTTCGCTCCAAATCCCTGCCTATCTTCAAAGTTACGATTGCTAGTTGAGGCGCAGTGAACACCATCAGGAACCTTGTCGGGATTCATCCCTAGACACATAGAGCAACCTGGATCTCTCCACTCAAAGCCAGCATCTTGGAAAATCTTATCCAAGCCCAGCTTTTCAGCAGCTCGCTTGACTGGTCGAGAACCGGGTACCACGATAGCCGTCAAGTTGGGAGCGATTTTCTTCCCTTCTACAAACCGAGCTGCTAGTTGTAAATCGCTGAGCCGAGCGTTGGTACAAGAACCGATAAAGACATAGCCAAGTTCGATATCTGCTGGTTTCTGACCTGGCTGTAAATCCATGTAATGATAAGCACGTTCATCATTCATATCTTTTATTTCTGGAAAGCTAGTTTCAAAGTCAACTCCCATGGCAGGATTAGTTCCCCAAGTCACCATAGGTGCTAATTCAGAAACATCCATACGGATAACCTTGTCATAGAAAGCATCGTCATCACTAACCAGCCTTTCCCAATCAGCTACTGCTGTATCAAAATCTTTTGGAATACACTCTCGTCCCTTGAGATAATCATAAGTCTTCTGATCTGGATTCATAATTCCCATCTTGGATCCAAATTCTATGGACATATTGCAGATAGTCATTCTCTCTTCCATACTAAGTGCATCAACGGCCTGACCTCGATACTCCACCACGTAGCCTACACCACAGGCAACGCCGTACTTGGCAATCAAGGCTAGGATGAAATCCTTGGAATAGACTCCCTTTTGAGGAACTCCTGTGAATTCCACCAACATTTTCTTGGGTTTAACCTGCCAAATAGTTTGAGTAGCAAAGACATGCTCGACCTCACTGGTCCCAATTCCAAAGGCAATGGCTCCAAAAGCTCCATGGGTCGCCGTATGGCTATCTCCACAGACGATAAATTTTCCTGGTTGTGTTCGTCCTGTTTCTGGACCAACCATGTGAACGATGCCTTGTTTTTCAGAACCGTGGGCAGCATGTTCAATCCCGAACTCCTCAACATTTTCAGCTAACTTATCAATCTGTGCTTTGGAGATTACATCTCGAATATCATATATATTGACCGTCGGGACATTGTGGTCAAAGGTGCCAAATGTTAAATCCGGTCTTCTCAATCTACGCCCTGCATCTCGTAATCCTTGAAAAGCTTGAGGACTGGTCACCTCATGGATGTAGTGCTGATCCACATACATGAGTTGCGGTTGTCCCTCTTCTCCTGTGATTACATGGAGGTCCCATAATTTATCAAAAATCGATTTTCCTGTCATTCATTACCTCCATATCAAATACAAAGCTACTAGTGTAGTCACTATTCCTAGGAACCAAACTGTTTTAAAATACCATTTTCTGGTCTTGTGGTGAAAGGTGATTCCTGCCAACCAGGCACCAAAACCACCACAAAAGAATGCAAATGATAATAAATATTTTTCAGGGATGCGCCAAGCACCTCTTTTGGCTTTGGATTTGTCAATGCCATAGATGACAAAAATCAAAAGGTTCCAAATTAAGAGAGCAAAAGTAATTCCTTGATTTATCTTCATAGTCTTTCAATGATGGCTTCTGTTATTTCCCTGGTTGAAGCCTGTCCTCCTATATCTCTCGTTAAAATTCCTGCTGCTAAAGTTTCTTCAACAGCATGCTCGATACGCTCCGCATCCTCATAACGTCCAAAACTATCACGCAACATCATAGCGACTGATAAAATCATGGAAATGGGGTTGGCAATGCCTTGACCAGCTATATCAGGTGCTGAACCATGAATGGGTTCATAAAGGCTCGGTCCATTTTCAGAGTGACTAGCCGATGGCATGACTCCAAGTGTACCAGATAGGACACTTGACTCATCCGAGAGGATGTCTCCGAAAAGATTCTCTGTCACGATAACATCAAACTTGGCTGGATTTGTAATCATGAGCATGGCAGCCGAGTCGACTAGCTGGTGTTCCAAGGTTACATCCGGAAAATCTTTTACGACTTCTTCAGCTACTTTCCTCCAGAGTTTTGAAGTTGCTAATACATTTTGCTTATCGATACTAGTAACAACTTTATTTCGACCTTTTGCAATTTCGAAGGCCTTGCGTATAATCCGCTCTACTTCCTCATAGCTATAATCGTTGATATCACGTGCCGATTTCTCTTCAAGGATATGTTCACCAAAGTAAATCCCACCTGTCAACTCACGCACTACAACAAAGTCAACACCAGCAATTCGTTCGGGCTTAAGAGGTGATAAATGCTTGAGACTATCAAAGATTTTAACCGGACGAATATTAGCATAGAGATTGAGTTCCTTACGAAGAGCCAGCAAGCCTTGTTCAGGTCGAACTGCGGCATTATCATACTGGGGACTACCGATAGCTGCTAGGAGAATAGCGTCTGCTTCTCTACATGCCTTGAGTGTTTCATCTGGTAAGGGATATCCTGTAGCATCAATACCAGCACCTCCAAAAGGGCGTCTGTCTATCTCAAAGTCAAATCCTGTTTTTTCAGCTATCGATGCAAGAACTTCTAAACCAGCTTCCATGATTTCTGGTCCAATCCCATCCCCTGCTAGGGCAACTATTTTCTTTGTCATGGTATTCTCCTTTAAAGACTAGGCATATCGCGGTAGGAAACATTTGGACCGATCTCGCCAGTATTCTCTTTTTGAACAAAGGTATTGGCATTGATATAGGCAATAGCTGATGCTTTTAGCACATCAAAATCAAGACCTGCTGCGTTAAAGATTGTTTCAGTATCTCTGTTTTCAACAGTAACTAAGACACGTGCCTGAGCATCAATCCCGTCTGTTACTGCATCAATCGTGTAGGATACCAAGCGAACAGATTGATTAAAGAATTTGTCGATAGCGTTAAAGATGGCCTCAACCGAACCTTGTCCTGTTGCATTAAATTCAACCTTTTCACCATCCAAATTAGCCAAGCTAACAGTCGCTTCAATATCATTTTCCGCATGAGTTTGGAGTTGTAGATCATCAAAGTGGAAGCCCTCTGGATTTTCAACCATGGTGCCAGCTACCAGAGCTCGAATATCAGCATCTGTGATTTCTTGCTTCTTATCTGCTAAGGCCTTGAACTTAGCAAAAAGTGGTTTGATGTCCTCGTCTGTAAAATCTAGGGCCAAATCTCTTAGTTTCTCAACAAAAGCATGGCGACCAGACAATTTCCCAAGCGGAAGACTGTTGCTCTTGACACCCACCAGTTCAGGTGTGATAATTTCATAGGTAAGAGGGTTTTTAAGAACACCATCTTGGTGAATACCTGATTCGTGAGAGAAGGCATTTCCACCGACAACTGCCTTATTTTTTGAAACTGGAATTCCTGAGAAGCGAGAGACCATTTCGGACGTATTAATCGTTTCGTTTAGAACAATACTTGTCTCTGCTTGATAATAATCTTGTCGAATATTGAGGGCTACTGCTATCTCTTCTAAAGCAGCATTCCCAGCTCTTTCTCCGATTCCGTTAATGGTTCCTTCGACACGTCCTGCTCCATTCTTTACAGCTGCAAGGCTATTAGCCACTGCCATACCTAAATCATCATGACAGTGAGGCGAATAGATAATCTGACGATCAGTTTTAACATTGTCAATCAGATACTTGAAGATATTCCCATATTCCTCTGGTGTGGTAAAACCAACCGTGTCAGGAATATTGATATAAGTCGCACCTGCGTCTACCGCTGTTTGAACGACTTGTAAGAGGAAATCCAGCTCAGTTCTAGTCGCATCTTCAGGAGAGAATTCTACCACTTCAAATTTACTACGTGCATAGGAAACATGCTCTTTAATAGCTTCCAATATTTCCTCTTTGCTTTTATTCAACTTAAATTCACGATGAATAGGACTAGTAGCGATAAAAACATGGATTTGTGGATACTTGGCATCCTTGAGAGCTTCATAACAAGCATCAATATCAGATTTAACAGAACGAGCTAACCCTGTCACTGCTGTTGTTTTCATGGCTTTGGCAATCTCTTGGACAGCTGTGAATGAATCTGGACTAGCTGCTGGAAAACCAGCTTCGATTGCTGAAATTCCCCATTTTTCAAGCTGTTTTGCTATAGCAACCTTTTCCTTAATAGAATAATTGACACCTGGTGTCTGCTCACCATCTCGGAGACTGGTATCTAAAAACTCAACTACACGCATGAGAATTCTCCCTTCACATTTTCGATATAGAAAAAACATCTCGCTCGGAGTTCCAAGCGAGATGTTGATTTACTCCCGCTTGGTAAGCCAAACAGGACTAATGCTATTGCACTAGTCCGAGTACCTCAACAACAAAGCAAATTGATTAAACTTAGCTGTTTTCATGTTTGGCTTTCTCCTTTGTTTGATGTCTTGTTTAGTATTCTAGCATAGGAAAAATTACTTGTCAAGAAAAAATCCAATATTTTCTGAAAATTTCTTCAATAAAGAATATTTTGCGAATTGAACGTATTTAAAAAATCAAATAGCTACCTTCATTTCTTAGAAGTCAAAAAGTAACTTCTATCAAATAATTCATGCACCTTTTCGTCAGTTAGAGTATCATCAAGTGGAAGACTTATCCAATAGCGCTTATTCATATGAAAAGCTGGGTAAATGCCTTTTTCTACTAATAAATCAGCTACTTGATCATGCTTAAGATTAACGACTTCTACTAGCCCTTCTTGAGTTTTATCTAGTTTTTCCCAGGAAATCTTCATTAGAACCGCATACCACTTCTGATTATCTTCATGACGCAAAACCGCCGTATCAGGTGATTTTTCCCATAAGTATTCTAATTGATTCTCATACTTTTCTTGAACACGAGTCAAGATTCTTTTTGTCTGAGGACAGAGAAATTCCTGTACCTCAAAACAAGCCTTTCGAATGCCATAAAGAACTTCTAAACAAGCCTCTCGAATGCTTCCGACAAAAGTACCTCTCATACTTTCCATATGAACTTGAGGATAGAGGTCACCAGTTTCTTGGTCATAAACTTGAAAACTTAAGTCCCCATCCTCAACTGTAACCATCATGAGAAAATCTCCCTGCAAGATAGTCGAACTATAAGTCCATACACCTTGATTTTCTATAAATCCATACTCTTTAGACTTTTTACTATTAAATTGATAGGCTTTAAAAATTTCAAACATAAGCGAAAACTGCTACCAAAAGCTAGCAGTTCCTTTCTATTTTTTAAAAGACAACCTTAGTTCCATGTAATTGTGTCACGCCCAGTTGGTCAATAAAGATTTGACGGTTGTCCATGTCAATCCCTCCACCAGGTAAAATTTCAATCTTTCCTGCAGCGTGTTCTAAAATTTTGTGATAGTGAGCAAAGCGTTTCTCTAACGAGTCGCCAGATACACCAGCACGAGTCAGGATGCGTGTCACTCCAGCTTGGCTTAGCCAATCAATGGCTTCCAACTGATCTTGGTCGCTCAATTCATCAAAAGCCATATGGAAAACAATTTCCATACCTTTAGATGCAGCAATCAATTTTTCAAGATTGGCCTTGTCCAACTTCTTATCAGCAGTCAATGCACCAAAGACAACGCCTTGGCTTCCTGCCTGAGCAGTTAGACGAATATCCTCGAGCATAATAGCAATCTCGAGGTCATTGTAGACAAAATCACCACCACGTGGTCGAATCATAGTCATAATGGTCGTATCGTAGTCGGCAGCCAGTTCCACAGCTGCCTTGGTCACTCCGTAGCTTGGAGTTGTTCCACCAACTGCTAGATTGTCACAGAGCTCGATACGGCGAGCTCCTGCCTGCATAGCTTTTTCAAGCAAGGTTACATTTTCAGCACAAAATTCGTAAATCATTTGATTCTCCTTGACGATTTATTTGATATTATTATATCATATTGTTTTAAGTAACCCCTACTTTTTATCAAGGAAAATCATTACTTTTTTAGCTATTCTTTATCTGGAATCACCTTAAAGAGATAATAGGTTATAAATATTGTTAAACATCCTAAAGCAATTTTTACTGGCAGAAGCGGAGCGAAATAAATCGAAATTCCCATTAAGATATAAATCGAAACAATGATTTTTTTCTTGCGTTCACGCGCAATGGACTTGGTTTCTCTAAAGTCCGCAACATAGGTTTGATAAAGCTTGGTATGATAGAGCCAATCTTCAAAACGTTTAGAAGATTTTGAAAAACAAGCTATTGACAACAAGAGAAAGGGTGTTGTCGGTAATAGTGGCAAGGCAACTCCAACGATAGCCAAAGCTAATGAAATGAATCCAATGCTAAGATAAATAATGCGCATATCTACTCCTAAGTAAGAATAATCTTCTTCTAGTTAAGCATAAAAAGATAAAATCTGTCAAGTTTAAATTAAAAAGAGCTGAAATTATCATTTCAGCCCTAATTATTTTTATTTAATCTTTTCTTCTTCGTAGTCACCATTGCTACATACGATCTGTTTCCCTCCACCACGGATTTTTTTCTCCATGAGGAAGTGACCACATTTAGGACAATCACGTCCAACAGGTTTATCCCAAGAGGTAAACTCACATTCTGGATAACGATTGCATCCATAGAAAATACGATTACGTTTGGTTTTGCGTTCGATGATTTGCCCTTGATGACAATTTGGACATTTAACACCAACTTCTTTTACAATGGCTTGTGTATGTCGGCAATCAGGGAAATTGCTACATGCGTAAAACTTACCGAAGCGTCCAATCTTAATCACCATAGGACTGCCACAAACTTCACAGTCAAATCCAGCTGGCTCATCCTTGATTTGAATTTTTTCCATCTCTGCTTCAGCTTTTGCAACCTCTTTAGAGAATGGTTTGTAAAATTCATCAATAACCCGTTGCCACTCTTCTTTTCCGACCTCAACATCGTCCAGTTTACCTTCCATTTCAGCGGTAAATTTCACATTTACAATGTCAGGGAAGTATTCGACAATCAGCTTGTTAACAACTTGACCTAGATCAGTTGGTTCAAAGCGTTTAGATGCAAGTCTTACATAGTAACGTTTTTGGATTGTTTCAATGGTTGGAGCATAGGTAGATGGACGTCCAACTCCGTTTTCTTCCAAGGTTTTAATCAGTGTTGCTTCTGAATATCGTGCAGGCGGTTGTGTGAAATGTTGTTCAGGTTTGCTATTGACCTGTTTGACCACATCTCCTACTTCCATATCTGGTAGCATCTTATTCTTATCAGAATCGTTGTAAATGGCTAAATAACCATCAAACTTAACCTGACTACCATTTGCTGCAAATTGAACACCATTTTGCGAAAGTTTAACAGCCATGGTATCAAAGATAGCACCCGTCATTTGACTCGCTACAAAACGGTTCCAGATAAGGGTATAAAGTTTAAGCTGGTCTTTATCCAAATACTTAGCAATTTTTTCAGGAGTATTAAAGACACTTGAAGGACGAATAGCTTCGTGGGCGTCTTGAGCGCCAGAGGCATTTTTCACCTTGCTACCATGTTTAGAATACTTACTACCAAAACGTTCATTGATGTAGCTAGCAGCTTCATTCTGAGCAACTGGACTGATACGAGTAGAATCCGTACGCATATAGGTAATCAGACCTTGGACACCTGTACCAATATTGATTCCTTCATAGAGTTGCTGAGCAACCATCATAGTCTTGCGAGTACGGAAATTTATCTTGTTAGCAGCATCCATCTGCATAGAAGACGTTGTATATGGAAGAGGAGCATTGCGCTTTCTTTCCTTTTTATCTACTTGATCAACTGTAAAATCCTTGCTGTTCAAATGAGATAAAACTTTTTTGACTTCATCATTAGTAGTCAACTTCATCTTCTTGCCATTCATTCCATAAAAAGAAGCTTGGAATTGCTTGGTACCTTTTTTAAAGACACCATCAATCGTCCAATATTCTTCTGGTTGGAAGGCATTGATTTCATCTTCGCGATCAATGATTAGCTTTAAAGCGACAGACTGCACACGTCCTGCCGATAAACCTTTTTTTACTTTTTTCCACAAGATTGGAGAAATTGAATACCCTACTAAACGGTCCAAAACACGACGGGCTTGTTGGGCATCGACCAAATCCATATTGATTTTACGAGGTTCTTTAAAGGCATTTTTCACTGCATCTTTGGTAATCTCGTTGAAAACAACACGGTTGGTATCATTCTCGTCAAGATTTAAAATATGCGCTAAATGCCAAGAAATAGCTTCTCCTTCACGGTCCGGGTCACTTGCAAGAAAGACTTTATCGGCTTTCTTAGCTTCTTTTTTCAAGTCATTGATCAGAGGACCTTTCCCACGAATATTGATGTATTGAGGTTCGTAATTATTTTCCACATCGACTGACATACTGGATTTTTTCAAATCACGAATATGACCAACACTGGCTAAAACCTTATAATTTCTACCCAGATATTTTTCAATCGTTTTAGCCTTTGCAGGCGACTCCACGATTACTAGATTTTTTTTAACTGTTGATTTTTTCTTCTTTGTTGCCGTAGCCACAGTATCACACCTTTTCAAAGTAATTAAACTTTATAAAGTGTAAACCATTTTTAAAAACCTGTCAAGACTTAACACCCATACAATAGAAGAAAAGTTTGCTAAATGAAATGATTCTATGTCTAAAACTCAAACTCAGCGAGAATATCCTGCCCACATGTTGCTAGTTTTGCTCCTTCTTGGATCAAATGATGACAGCCGTCTGAGCGTCCATCTAAAATGGAACCTGGAATCGAAAAGACATCTCTACCTTCCTCCATAGCACGCTCACAAGTGATTAAGCTACCAGATCTCATTTTAGCTTCTGCAACGATAACTCCTCGACACAATCCTGCAATAATGCGATTTCTGGCAGGAAAATGAAATTTCAAGGGTTCTTCCCCTGGTCCGTACTCACTTAGTATTAAATGATTGTCTCCAATGTATTCTTGAAGACGTTTATTTGAACGAGGATAATAGACGTCTAAACCAGTACCAATCACTGCAATCGTTTTGCCACCAGTTTGAAGAATTGACATATGGGCTGCTGTGTCAATTCCTCTAGCAAGTCCGCTCACCACAACTAATTCATTCTCCAGTTCTTCGATGACTTTCCGGACTGATTTGGTTCCGGTTTGACTACAAGAGCGACTCCCTACAACTGCTATCTTTGGTAATTTTAAGAGATTTAAATCTCCTTTATAAAAAAGCAATACAGGTGCATCGTAAATTTCACTAAGCGAAATGGGATAAACATCATCCAGAATCGAAAATGATGGGAACTTTTCAAAATCTTTCTTTAATCGTTCCATGCTTTCAAAAGTCAGTTTATGATATCGCTCCATAAAAACTACTGGATTACGACACTCTGAGGCTTCAGCAATTGTCTCTAAACTCAATTCCTGATCATAAATTTCTCCGTATTGAAGTACTTTCAGAACCTGCTGATTACTTAAACCTGCTTGCTTTAACTTATAAATCTCGAAATTATCAATCTTAATTTTCATGATCGACTCCTTTTTCTCTCTCTATTTATCTATTCGTAGAAAAAGAAAAAAACTCCCAACAATTTTACTTGTTAGGAAGTTTCTATTTATCTTAGTTATATTAGTAATCAGGTCGAAGAACTCCAGTGACAGTCGCTTTAGTTGCTTCGTAGTCTCCGTCAATAACAACCTTGATAATGCGTTTAGCATCCTCTTCAGGCGCAGGAACCAATGGGAGGCGCGTTGGACCAGCTTCAAATCCCATATAGTTGAGGACTGCCTTAACAGGTGCAGGACTTGGGTATGAGAAGAGAGCATTAACCTTGGGAATAAATTTACGTTGAATAGCTGCCGCTTTCTTCATATCACTTTCTTCAATCGCAGTGAACATTTCATACATTTCATCACCATTGGTATGAGAAGCAACAGAGATAACCCCGTCAGCACCCAAGTTCATAGCATGGAAGGCGTCTCCGTCTTCTCCAGTATATATCAAGAATTCTTCTGGTTTGTGCTCAATCAAATAGGCCATATTTGCAAGGCTGGTACATTCTTTAACTCCGATGATATTTGGATGTTCCGCTAAGCGAAGCATGGTTTCCGGAGTCAATTCAACTACTACACGACCTGGAATATTATAGATAATAATGGGTAAATTAGAGGCGTCTGCAATAGCTTTAAAGTGTTGATACATTCCTTCTTGAGATGGTTTATTGTAGTAGGGAACAATTGCGAGGCCAGCCGCAAAGCCTCCAAATTCTGCTACTTCTTTGACAAACTCAATAGAGTCTCGTGTATCATTAGTACCAACACCAGCGATTAAAGGAACACGTCCATTAACAACCTTCTGAACAGCTGCAAACAACTGCAACTCCTCATCGTGAGTAAGAGTCGGACTCTCAGCAGTTGTTCCTGCTAGGAGAATACCATCTGTATGATGTGCCAACAAATGTTCAATTAATTTTGGAATCGCATCGAAATTGATAGAGCCATCTTCATGAAAAGGAGTAATAAAAGCAGTGATAATTTTACAATCTTTTAAATCTTGATAAGACATAGAAAAAACCTTTCTCTATATAAGAAAGAGGCTGGGGCATACTTGCCTTTGCCTCCTGTTCTGTTCGTAAAATAAGAGGAAGAAATCAAACTCTTCGAGTTACTGATTTCTGTTTTGCTCCCTATTTCAATTCAAACTTCAACTCAGCTGTTGGGTGTACTAAACCACGTTCATGAAGGGTTTCTGCAATTTGAACCGAGTTCCAAGCAGCACCCTTGAGAAGGTTATCGGAAACAACCCACATATGGATCCCTTTTTCAGCATCCAAGTCTTTACGGATACGTCCGACAAATGTATCACGTGAACCGACAGCATTGACTGCTTGAGGATAGATTTGGTGAGCCACATCGTCTTCAAGAACTGCACCTGGAAAGGCAGCAATCGCAGCCTTGACTTCATCGATTGGAGCCACTTCTTTTGTTTCAATGTAGACTGACTCTGAGTGAGCTGACAAGACTGGAATCCGCACACAAGTTGCTGAAACAGCAATGCTATCGTCTTCCATAATTTTCTTAGTCTCGTTTGTCATCTTCATTTCTTCGTATGTGTAGTCATTATCTGTGAAGACATCAATTTGCGGAAGAGCGTTGAAGGCGATTGGATAGTGTTTCTTATCTCCACCTGAAGGTAAGATTTCTGCTTTAACATCACGTGGGTTAACTCCATCATTTAAGACTTCACGAAGCTCACGTTGGGTTTCAAGAATAGCTCCCATACCAGCACCTGAAACTGCTTGATAAGTTGATACAATGATACGGTCCAAACCCCATTTTTGACGAACAGGCTCAAGAGCAACCATCATTTGAATAGTTGAACAGTTTGGACAAGAGATGATTCCGTTGTGAGCATCAAGAGCGTGGGCGTTCACTTCAGGTACTACCAAAGGTACATCAGGATTTTGACGGAAGTAAGAAGTGTTATCTACAACGACAGCACCTGCTTTAACAGCATAAGGTGCGTATTTTGCAGAAGTTGAACCACCAGCTGAGAAGAGCGCAATATCAACCCCTTCAAATGCATCTTCTGTTGTTTCTTCAATGGTCACATCTTGACCTTTGAATTGCAAGACCTTTCCTGCAGAACGTGCAGACGCAAGGTAACGAATCTTATCAATTGGAAGGGTTGATTCTTCCAACATTTTGATCATTTGAGCACCAACGGCACCTGTAGCGCCGACAACAGCAACTGTGTATCCCATAACAAACCTCTTTTTGAATTTTCTAAAAATTTCTATAATAGAAACATTATACTACTTTTTAAAAGAATTGAAAAGTCTTTACCTAATCTATTTTCTGAAATTGACAAGAAAAGGCGGTGGGACAGAAATCGATAGACAAAGTCTCGATTTCGTAGTCCCAGCCCCGCGAGGATGATTAGGAGTTTTTTGGAGTCTAAAAGACGAACAAAAAGTTCAATCAGCTACCGCGTCAAAGTTTGATTGCTAATAAAAAATGAGGTCGGGCTCTTTTGTCCCAACCTCTTCTACTATTCATAAAATTGTTTATATGGTTTATTAAATGATTGCAATATTTCTGGGGAAGCTTCTAAATAGTTTTTAACTTCTTTCAAATTTGCTTTAACAATAATCCGTTCTGTAGCATTAGCATCTTCACAGGTTACTAAAGTCAACTCGTCAACCCCATCTCGGTCTTCTATAACATCGATTCGATCTGGAGTCACCTTATTAACTTCTACAATTTCATATTTATAAACCTTTTCTTTATCAGTTAGATAAATGAACATTCCATTAGTAGCTCGTGCTAAGGGTGAAAATAGCTTCTGATCTGCATCTTTACCAGTGAAAATACGGTGACTTGCTAACGAATAATTTCCCTGTCCCATAACCTGATCAGCTTTCATGGTTCCAGCACCATAGAAAAGGTTCACATTATCCAGCCCCTTAAAAATAGGCAAGTTCATTTCAAGTTCTGGGATAGAAATACCACCAATTACTGGAAGTTGCTGGGAACTCCATTGAGCAGAAAGTACTGCCTCTGAAGATAAGGATTTTACAGAGTCAAAATCAAAATTTCCAGTAGCAGTTTTATTTTCCTCAATTTCCTCTTTTGAAACCTGACTTACTTGATATTTATTGGTATTCCAAATCATAATTACATCACGTATCTTCGAGTTAAAAATCAATGCTAGAGACAAAAGGATTAGAAAGCCAGCTAAAATATTAATCAGCAGATTCTTACGTTTATTTTTTTTACTCTTAGTTCTTTTTTGAGACATTATTCTTCACTTTCTGTTTCGTTTTCTGCCCCAACTTCTTCTTTCTCAGCTGCCGCAACTGTTGTAAAGGTTACAATCTTAGCGTTCTCATCTAGACGCATAACCTTAACTCCCATAGTTGAACGTCCAGTCTTAGAAATATTGGCAACATTTGTACGAATCATGACACCGGTATCTGTGATAACCATCAAATCTTCGTCGCCTTTTACTGTTAGAAGACCAGCAAGATGACCATTCTTATCTGTAATATTAGCAGTCTTCATACCTTTACCAGCACGACCTTTAGTTGGATATTCAGTGGCAACTGTACGCTTACCGTATCCTTTTTCAGTAATGATAAGAACTTCATCTTGATCGGTAATCACTCTAGCACCAACTACAGCATCACCTTCACGAAGATTTACTCCTTTAACACCTGTAGCACTACGACTCATGCTACGAACGGATGATTGATTGAAACGAACTGCATATCCCAATTTAGTACCAATGATGATATCAGTATCTTCTTGAGTCAGAAGAACATTAATCAATTCGTCCTCATCTTTCAAATTCAAGGCTTTTAGACCATTTTGACGAATGTTAGCAAATTCTTTTACGCTAGTTCTCTTAACAATACCTGCTCGAGTCGTAAAGAAGATGTATGCATCATCACTTCGTTCTGATTCGACGTTAATAATGGTTTGGATACTTTCTCCCTCATCCAGTTTCAAGAGGTTCACTACAGGTAATCCCTTGGCTGTACGACCATATTCTGGGATTTCATAACCTTTCAAACGATAGACACGACCTTTGTTGGTAAAGAAGAGCAAGTGATCATGGGTGCTGGTAGAAACCAACTCCCTGACAAAGTCATCATCCTTAACACCAGTACCTTGAACACCACGTCCACCACGTTTTTGGGCAGTAAACTCGTCTTGGTCCAAACGTTTAATGTAGCCTTTATTTGATAAAGTGATGAGAACATCAGACTCTTCAATCAAGTCTTCATCTTCAAGTGTCAAGACTTCACCAACCATCAACTCAGTACGGCGTTTATCTCCAAACTTCCGTTTGACTTCATCCAATTCTTCTTTGATGATTTGTGCTACGCGTTCTGGTTTTGCAAGAATATCAGTTAAATCAGCAATCAAAGCAATCAATTCGTCATACTCTGACTGAATCTTATCACGTTCCAAACCTGTCAAACGACGGAGACGCATGTCTAGGATTGCTTGACTTTGACGTTCAGAAAGCTTGAACTTGCTCATCAATTCTGCTTGAGCCTCTTCATCAGTTTCACTGGCACGGATAATACGAATAACTTCGTCGATGTGGTCTAGTGCAATCAGCAAACCTTCCAAGATATGTGCGCGTGCTTCGGCTTTCTCTTTATCAAATTGAGTACGACGAGTCACAACTTCTTTTTGGTGCTCAATGTATGCATCCAAGATTTGGCGAAGCGATAAAATCTTTGGAACACCATTTTGGATAGCAAGCATGTTAAAACCAAAGCTAGTCTGCATCTGAGTCATCTTGAATAAGTTGTTCAAAATAACATTAGCTGATGCGTCGCGTCTAACTTCAATAACAAAGCGAACACCTTCACGGTTAGATTCATCACGAACAGCAGTAATTCCATCGATACGTTTCTCTTGAACCAGACGCACAATATGTTCATGTACTTTGGTTTTGTTGACCATATATGGGAATTCAGTAACAACGATACGTTCGCGACCTGTTTTAGTTTCTTCAATTTCCGTACGAGAACGTAGAACAATAGATCCTTTACCAGTCTCGTAAGCCTTATGAATACCTGATTTCCCCATAACTAGGGCACCAGTTGGGAAGTCTGGACCAGGCAAAACTTCCATCAAATCTTTAGTTGTAACTTCAGGATTATCCATGACGAGTTTAACAGCATCAATGGTTTCACCCAAATTATGAGGTGGAATATTGGTCGCCATACCAACGGCAATACCTGTGGCACCATTGACCAAAAGATTTGGAAAACGAGCTGGTAAAACAACAGGTTCTCGTTCATTGGCATCATAGTTATCAACAAAGTCAACGGTATTTTTATTGATATCGCGAAGCATTTCAAGAGCAATCTTACTCATACGTGCTTCAGTATAACGTTGCGCGGCAGCGCCATCACCGTCCATAGAACCAAAGTTACCGTGCCCATCTACAAGCATGTAGCGGTAGCTCCACCATTGAGCCATACGAACCATAGCTTCATAGATAGATGAATCCCCGTGTGGGTGGTATTTACCCATTACGTCCCCTGTAATACGGGCAGATTTCTTATGAGGTTTATCAGGCGTAACTCCTAATTCATTCATTCCGTACAAAATACGACGATGAACAGGTTTCAACCCATCACGAACATCAGGAAGAGCACGCGATACGATTACACTCATGGCGTAGTCGATAAAGCTAGTCTTCATCTCCTTTGTCAGATTGACATTCACTAGATTTTTATCTTGCATTAAAAAATGCCTCATTTCACTATTAGTAACTAGATATATTATACCATAGTTTGGACTATTTTACAGTCTAACAACACGTGTAAAACGTTTACATATTTATCCCGAAGGTATATCCGTGACAAAGCTTAGCAAAAGTGATAGAATGAAATCAAATGGGGAATCCCCCTGAATAAAACAAAGGAGATGTTTAGACAAATGACAGTTACTAAACAACACAAAAAAGTTATCCTCGTTGGTGACGGTGCCGTAGGTTCTTCTTACGCTTTCGCTCTTGTTAACCAAGGTATTGCTCAAGAACTTGGTATCATTGAAATTCCTCAATTGTTTGAAAAAGCAGTTGGTGATGCTGAAGACCTTAGCCACGCGCTTGCTTTTACTTCGCCTAAGAAAATTTATGCTGCTAAGTATGAAGACTGTGCGGATGCGGACCTTGTAGTTATCACTGCTGGTGCTCCACAAAAACCAGGTGAAACTCGTCTTGACCTTGTTGGTAAAAACCTTGCTATCAACAAATCAATCGTTGAACAAGTTGTTGCGTCTGGTTTTGACGGTATCTTCCTTGTTGCTGCTAACCCAGTTGACATTTTGACTTACTCAACTTGGAAATTCTCAGGATTCCCTAAAGAACGTGTTATCGGTTCAGGTACTTCACTTGACTCAGCTCGTTTCCGTCAAGCGCTTGCTGAAACTATTGGCGTTGATGCTCGTTCAGTTCACGCCTACATCATGGGTGAGCACGGTGACTCAGAATTTGCCGTTTGGTCACACGCTAACGTTGCCGGTGTTAAATTGGAGCAATGGTTGCAAGCTAACCGCGACTTAAATGAAGCTGACCTTGTTGAACTCTTCATCTCAGTTCGTGACGCTGCTTACTCAATCATCAACAAAAAAGGTGCTACATACTACGGTATCGCAGTTGCTCTTGCTCGTATCACAAAAGCTATCCTTGATGATGAAAATGCCGTACTTCCACTTTCAGTCTTCCAAGAAGGACAATACGGAGTTGAAAACGTCTTTATCGGTCAACCAGCTATCGTTGGTGCACATGGTATCGTTCGCCCAGTTAACATCCCATTGAACGACGCTGAAACACAAAAAATGCAAGCTTCTGCTCGTGAATTGCAAGAAATTATTGACGAAGCATGGAAAAACCCTGAATTCCAAGCTGCTTCTAAAAACTAATTAAATTAGATTTTTAAAAAAATGTCTAGACAGTTAAGTCTAGACATTTTTTATTTCGTTAATCCATCTGAGCAAAAGCTGCTTCCGCATCTGCATTACTAATTGCACCTAATTGAATCTTAGCAATTTTACCATTTGAATCAATTAGGTATTCAGTTGGGATACTTCGAATCTGATAGGCTTGGAAGGTTGTTCCCTTAGTGTCATATAAGACTGGTATATCCTTATAGCCCTGCTCCTCAAACCATTTTGGAAATTGGTCTATGGTTTTTTCGCCTTGAAGACCTGGTGCAATAACAGATAAAATTTCAAAATCACGATCTTCTTTTGCAGCTAGTTCCATTAGTTCAGGCATACTCTTTTTACAAGGTCCGCACCAAGAGGCCCAGAATTTTAGATAAACTTTTTTACCTTTAAAATCAGATAGCTTGACTTCTTTTCCATCCATAGATTGTAGCGTAAAATCCGGTGCTTCGGCTCCTACAGCCACCTGTTTAACAGTTGCTTGCTGTTGTGTTTGACTCGTTTGAGTTTGCTGACTTGATTCCTTCCCTTGCTTACCACAAGCAATCAAAAGAAAGATAGATAAGAAACTAAGTCCAAAATAGATTATTTTTTTCATAGATAACTCCTTTTATCCTAATATTCCTGATAAGACATTTAACTGTCCCAACATTAATAAAATTCCCATGAGGATAATCAGTAAACCACCAATTCTCTTCAATAAGAGGAGGTGAGATTTGATTTTACTAAAATAGGGCATAATAAGACCTGATGCTAAGGCCAATACTAAAAATGGAAGCGCCATTCCGAGAGTATAGATAAGGGTTAATAAGGCCCCCTGAAGAGCTCCATTTCCTCCCGAGGCAGCCAGTGCTAAAACAGAACTTAAAACTGGACCAATACATGGAGTCCAACCAAAGCTAAAGCTGATACCTAATAAAAAGGCTGATAGATATTTACTAGACTGTTTTTGATTAAATGTTACTGTTTTTTGGAACTCTAGTTTTCGTAAATGAAGGATTTCCATCTGATGTAAGCCTAGTATGATAATAATACCACCCATAACATAACGGAACCAATCAGCATAGAGTAAGTTTCCGAGAAATCCTGCTCCAAACCCTAGAATAAAGAAAATCAGAGAGATACCTGCGATAAAACAGAGTGTCCGAATTAATCCTGACCAGGCAACCTCTTTACCTAAAAAACGAAATGTTTTTGACTGTTCTTGATCATCTAATAAAACACCTGCATAGACTGGTAACAAGGGAAAAATGCAGGGCGAAAAGAATGACAAGACACCAGCTAAAAACACAGAGATAAAAAATATAATACTTTCCAATTAAGAACCTTCTTTCATATAGTCATCTTTTATTTTACTATAAAAGAAAACGTTTGTAAGATATCTGCTACGCAAATTTAATTTCAACTTTAACGAATTAAAAAAGGAGCTCAGCTCCCTTTTTTGTTTAATAAGTTCCTTCTTCACCTTGACTTGTCAAGATTACAGGTCCATCTTTAGTAATAACAAACTGATGCTCGTACTGACATGATAGTCCACCATCGATAGTTTTGTGAGCCCATCCTGTTTTCATATCTGTATCGATTTCCCAATCACCTGTATTAATCATAGGTTCGATTGTCAAAACCATACCTTCACGAAGACGGAGACCACGACCAGCTACACCATAATTAGGAACCATTGGTTCTTCATGCATGGTTGGCCCAACACCGTGTCCTACAAGATCACGTACAACACCATAACCACGACTTTCAGCATATTCCTGAATGGCAGCTCCAATATCACCAATACGGTTCCCTACAACAGCTTTTTCAATACCGATGTACATAGCTTCTTTGGTCACGTCCATTAAGTTTTTAACTTCTTCTGACGGTTTGCCAACAGCGTATGCCCAACAAGAATCAGCCAAGCCGCCCGTAAAGTTTTGAGTATATTTTTTCATCTGCTCAACCTTGTTAAAATTGAGTTTAGAAACATTGAGGTCAGACTTAGCGATTGGCCCACCAAGGACCATATCAACCTTCAGCAAATCGCCTTCCTTCAAAATATAGTGGCGTGGAAAAGCATGGGCTACTTCGTCATTGAGTGAACAGCAAGTGGCATAAGGATAATCCATTATTGCCCCATCAACACCGATTTGTAGTGGAAGGAAATTTTCTTCTTTACAACGACGACGCACATATTCTTCTACTTCCCACATATCTACGCCTGGTTTGATGATGTCACGCAAACCGATGTGAATACTGGCAAGAAAATCGCCAGCCTTATCCATTGCTTCGATTTCTCTAGCTGATTTTAATGTAATCATGTTTTCTCCTAGTTTTAATTAATTTTTACAGTAACATTTGCTTTTGATACGATTTGATGATTGATATAAATGTCATAGTCAATAATGGCTGACCTTCTCGTATGATGAATAATTCTAGCCTGAATTCGCAAGATATCATCGATCTGAACAGCCTGTAAAAAGTAAATCAACATCTGTTCAATGATCAGGTTACGCCCACTATTAACGACCAAGTCCTGAGTCATATGGGTTAAGATTTCTGCAAGGACACCATTTGCAAGGACACCATTTTTCTCAAGCATAAACGGTTCAACTGTAATGACAACCTCATCATGATGATAAGATAATTTCTGGCCAATCTGCTCTGAAAATGTTGGGAGTGCTGAAACCTGAGAACGACTCATTTTTTCCATGACATCCCGTCTAGTAATGACACCTAGCAAGGTTTGATTGCTCCTCACAACGGGTACCATTTCAAAATCTTCTGCAATCATTCTCTGGCTCACGTTAGCAATATTTGTTGCTAAGCCTGTCATATAGACTGTTCTTGTCATAACCTTATCAATGGTTGTACCTGGTGATTTATCTCCAGCATCTCGCATGGTTACAACGCCCACAACAACCTTATGCTGATTGATAACAGGGAAACGACTATATCTATTTTTTCGAACCAAGTCTAAATAATCCTTTACAGTATCTGTTTCCTGTAAAAAACCATATTCATGACTAGTACGATAAATCTTTTCAACTGTTAAAATATCGGTTTTGATTTGAACATTTGACAAAGCTCGGTTAATCATGGTTGCAATGGTAAATGTATCATGTTTACTACGTAATACTGGAATATTTTTCTTATCAGCAGCATTCAAAACATCTTTATGAACTTCAAATCCACCGGTTACCAGGACTGCATTTTCATTTTCAAGTGCCAATAATTGAATCCGTGTTCTGTCACCGACAATAAGTAGACCGCCATCATGAAGATAAGAAAGAATATTCTTTTCTGTCATGGCTCCAATGGAGAATTTACTGAATTCTCTATCTAAACCAGCTTGACCAGCTAAAACTTCCGAACCAGTGACCTCTGCGATTTCTGCAAAGGTCAATCTTTCAATAGCAACTTTTTTTGACTTTACTCGAACAGTCCCACTTCTAGGACGTGTTTCAACTAAACCTCTATTTTCAGCCTCTTTGATAGCACGATAAGCCGTACCATCACTAACTCCCAAGCGATTGGAAATACTCCGAACGCTAACCCGTTTTCCGACTGGTAATTCTTCTAAATAAGCTAAAATCTCTTGGTGTTTACTCATTTAGCTCTCCTTTTGTATAGCGAAATTCTAGATAATCCCGCATCTTACGAGTATAGCGGTCACTACCTTTAAAACGACGAGATAGAACAAAGCCTGATTTTTGCGCAACTTTTTGACTGGCGCTATTTTCCAGATGCGTTACAATAAATAGTTGCTTTAAGTCAAATTCTGTCATGGATAAATCCCGCAATTTGCTAACAGCTTCAGTCATATATCCCTGAGACCAAAAATCTTTCCTCAAAAAATAGCCAATCTCTGCTTCTTTTCTAATTTCGTCCAGTTTTTCAAACTTAATTGCTCCAATCATTTTTTCTGTTTTTTTATCACAAATGGCCCAAATACCCAAAGGTGATTTCATAAAGTAGTTAGCAAGAGCATATTGACTTTCTTCAATACTAGCTTGCGTAGGAAAAATAAATTGAAGATTTTCAGGGTCTGATGCTAACTGATGAAAGTCATCTACATCTGTAAAAAAGAATGGACGGAAATACAAACGTTCCGTCTCATAGAAAGAATACATTGCTAATTTTGTCCAGATATTCATTGTTATCCTCGAATTGCTAATCTTCGATTAGCTCAATATCTGCTCCAAGCTTACGTAATTTCTCAATGATATTTGAGTATCCTCGTAAAATAAACTCAACACTGGTAATCTCTGTTCTACCTTCAGCCATTAGACCAGCAATAACCAAAGCTGCACCTGCACGTAAGTCTGTAGCTCTTACGCTTGCACCATGTAGAGGATTCCCACCTTTATAGATAATGTGATCATTCGTGGTACTAATATCTGCATTCATTTTAGCTAATTCGAAGACGTGGTTGACACGTTTTTCATAAATGGTATCAATCAGTGTTCCTCGTCCTTCAGCTTTCAACAAAAGAGGGGTAATCGGTTGTTGAAGGTCTGTAGCAAATCCTGGATATGGAGCAGTCTTGATATTAACAGCTTTTAGATTTTTTTGCTCTTCAACAAAGATACTATCTTCAGAAACAGTCATGTGAACTCCCATCTCTTCAAGCTTAGCAATAAAGCCTTCAAGATGCTCGTAAAGTACATTATTGATACGAATCCCTTTACCTACCGCAGCCGCCAAAGAAATATAAGTACCAGCTTCGATACGGTCTGGAATAACTTGATGGCGCGTGCCATGTAGGGACTCAACACCATCAATAGTAATCATATCCGTACCTGCACCACGAATATGAGCTCCCATATTATTTAACAAAGTAGCTACATCAATAATTTCAGGCTCTCGAGCAGCATTTTCAATGACTGTACGTCCTTTAGCTTTTACTGCTGCAAGCATCGTATTAATAGTTGCTCCGACACTGACAGTATCCATATAAATACTTGCGCCTTGTAACTTTGAACCATTAGTTGAGAGATTCATATTATCTCCCTCGTATGTTGTCTTTGCTCCCATAGCTTCAAAGGCTTTTAAGTGCAAATCAATCGGACGAGGACCCAAGTCACATCCACCAGGTAAACCAACTGTTGCTTCACCGAAACGACCAAGAAGACTACCGTAGAAATAATAGGATGCTCGAAGACTATTGATCTTACCATATGGCATTGGTTTATTCTGAACACCACGAGGATCAATTTCTAAAACGTCATCATAGCGCTTAACACTAGCACCCATAATTTCCATAATATCAACCAAACTAGCGACATCAGAGATATCTGGAACACAATCCAAAATAACTACATCATCTGACAAAATAATAGCTGGAATCAGAGCTACTACACTATTTTTTGCTCCGCTAATGGTAATCTCACCCTTTAATGGGCGTCCACCGTTAATGACAATTTTTTTCATTAGTTACTATATACTCTTTCACTATTTATTCATAAGGTCTTACCCTATATTATACCATATTTCTTTCTTATTATCTATCAGTATAAATGAAATATATTGCTAATCTCTCAAGTAATTTCTACTAGTTTTAGGTTAAATTTTATCAGTTCGTCTATCACTGCTTTTTATTTATAAAAAAAGCTTCCCGAAAACTCGGAAAGCCTTATTTAATGCTTATTTAGCAACCTCGCCTTTTTATTTCAAGGCTCGGGATAAAAAGGTTCACTAGACCTTTTTATTTTGCGATTGGGTAAACAGAAACTTGTTTCTTATCGCGACCTTTACGTTCGAAACGTACTACGCCTTCAACTTTAGCGAACAAAGTATCGTCTCCACCACGTCCAACGTTTACACCTGGATAGATGTGTGTACCACGTTGACGGTAAAGGATTGATCCACCTGTTACAGTTTGTCCATCAGCTGCTTTAGCTCCAAGACGTTTCGCTTGTGAATCACGTCCGTTTGATGTAGAACCTCCACCTTTTTTGTGGGCGAAAAGTTGCAAGTTGTTAAGAGTCATTTTTAACATAATGTTTTCCTCCGTGTTAGTTTTCTGTGATAACTCTGGTTTGGACGAACTCAGAAGAGTTCTCCGACAAGTTTGCCATACCTAAGAAAAATGATTCAAAGAATAATTGTGTCATTTCTCTCTGGTGAGAAGGAAGATCTTTTGGAATTTCAACCATCAGATAGCCACCTTCATCTTCGTTTAATTCTAAGATTGGTTCATAGCCTGCAAATTTCTCAATGGAATTGATAAAGTTAATGGCAAGCGTAGAAACCGATGCACACACGACATCTAGGCCGTATTCGCCACTCTCGGCGTGTCCAGTAATCTCCGCACTCCTCAGCTCGCCATCTTCGGCTCTCTCAAAGACTGCTTGTATCATGTGTTCTCCTTAAAATTAAGCGTTGATTGCGTTGATGACAACTTTAGTATATGGTTGACGGTGACCTTGTTTACGGTGGCTACCTTTTTTAGGTTTGTACTTGTAAGTAACAACTTTCTTTTGTTTTCCTTGTTTTTCAACAGTTCCAACAACAGTAGCTCCAGCAACAAGTGGAGTTCCGACAACAGTGTTTTCACCACCAACAAGAACAACTTCGTTAAAAGTAACTTCTTGACCAGCTTCAACGTTCAATTTTTCAACGTAAACTGCTTGACCAACTTCAACTTTAACTTGTTTTCCGCCAGTTTTGATAATTGCGTATGTGCTCATCATGCACCTCCTATGATTTTTTGGGGTTTCCCCGAATTTTTGTGAAGACTCGCCTAGCATCGTGGGACGAACCACTTATACTTGAATATCAAGCGACGATGTTCGTGCGGTTGCACAGGAATGTGCATAGTCAACTCTACAAGTATAGCATGATTCCGATTTTTTGACAAGTATTTTCACTCAAAATTCAGCCTTTTATTAGACTTTTTTTTGCAAAGAAGATAAAACCATACTTAGATAAAAAATACTCATCATGATAGGGACACCTAAAATTGTTTTTTCGTTGAAGATAATCGTTAAGTAAGCTGAAAATACTACTCCTAGAATGAAACTAACAAGTAGGCTCACAAAAATCAATCCTTCCATCAAAAAGGCTGTATGCTTGGTCCGGAAGTATTCACCAAAAGCCAACATAGTTCGCTTAATATTTCCCGTCATAAAGGCATTGTTATAGGCAATTCCAGAAACCTCTCCAAAAGCTGTTGTAACGAGACCCATACAAAAAGCCAGAGGAGGAACAATAAACAAATTATCAACACTCAATGGAATAAAGCCGATTATCAATGATAAAATAGCTAATGGAACAAGTGATAGAATGGGTTTTTTAACAATGCGAAGTTTTTCCTTGTAAATCGTAAGCAAAAAAACGCCTAACATGAAAGATAAAAGTGTCAATATCTTTATTTCAGCATCAGCCAAATTTCTCTGAACGATTCCGACTGATAGAAATACAACATTCCCCGTTTGCCCAGCGACTAAGGTATTCCCTCTTACAATAAATGTATAGGCATCTACATAGCCTGCACAAAAAGTCAAAAAAAGCGCCAATCTTTTTGAATGACGAGAAATTTTTCTCATAGGTAATAATCTCATACTAAACTCCTAAATTTACTGTAACTATTGTACCATTTTTTCTAGAAATTTCGAAGTATCAAAGCAAAAGAATTATCTCAAGGTAACGAGTTGGCTCTTTCTATGATATAATGAAATCAATCATTACTTGTGGAAAAGGAGTAACTATGCTAAAACTTGGTATCATAGGAACTAGTTCAATCAGCCATCATTTTCTAGAGGCTGCCCATACTAGCGGGAAATTTCAACTGAGTGCAGTCTATTCTAGAAAAATAGAAACCGCAGAAAAGTTTGTTGAACAGTATCAAGGCGTTAAGCTATTTGATCAGCTAAATGATTTCTTTAATGATTCATTCGAAGTGGTTTATATCGCTAGTCCGAACTCATTGCATTATAGTCAGGCAAAGATGGTTTTATCTGCTGGAAAACATGTCATCCTTGAAAAACCAGCTGTTACCCAACCACATGAATGGCAGGATTTAGTTCAAACAGCCAAGGAGCATCAATGTTTTATCTTTGAAGCGGCACGTAACTACCATGAAGATGCTTTTGCCACAATTAAAGACTTTCTTGCAGACAAACATATTTTAGGGGCCGACCTCAATTACGCAAAGTACTCTTCAAAAATGCCTGATCTCCTTGCTGGACAGACACCAAATGTTTTCTCAGATCGTTTTGCTGGTGGTGCGCTTATGGATTTAGGAATTTATCCGCTTTACGCTGCTATTCGCTTATTTGGAAAGCCAAATCGTGCAACCTATCAAGCTCAGCAACTAGACAACAGTATTGATCTAAACGGAGACGGTATCCTCTCCTATCCTGACTATCAAGTGCATATCAAAGCAGGAAAGAATATCACTTCTAATCTTCCTTGTGAGATTTATACTACTGATGGAACCTTGACACTTAATACAATCGAGCATATCCAATCAGCTGTTTTTATAGACCATCAAGGAAATGAACTTCAACTTCCTATCCAGCAGGCACCTCACACTATGACAGAGGAAGTCGCTGCTTTTGCACATATGATTAACCAACCAGACCAGACTCTCTATCAGCGATGGCTTACCGATGCAACAGATGTTCATCAAGTACTTTATACCATGCGACAAGATGCTGGCATTAGATTTGAGGCAGAAAAATGAAAACGAAACTACCAAACGAATGGCAAAAATTGATTGACCAACTAGGTTTCCAAGAATTCACTCCCATTCAAGAACAACTGTTTAATCCTATTCTAGAAGGAGAATCACTCCTCGGAGTTAGTCCAACCGGAACAGGAAAGACTTTAGCCTATCTCCTACCTAGTTTACTTAAACTCCAAAAGAAAAAATCCCAACAACTATTAATTTTGGCACCTAATACCGAACTTGCTGGACAAATTTTCGATGTCACTAAAACGTGGGGTGAGGCCATTGGTCTAACGGCTCAGCTATTTCTATCAGGTTCGAGCCAAAAACGTCAGATTGAACGCCTGAAAAAAGGGCCGGAAATTTTAATTGGAACACCTGGGCGTATCTTTGAACTCATCAAATTGAAAAAAATCAAGATGATGAATGTGGAGACTATTATTCTTGATGAATTTGACCAGTTGCTAGACGATTCTCAGATCCATTTTGTCGAAAAGATTACCCACTACGCTCCTCGTGACCACCAACTCATCTATATGAGTGCGACTACAAAGTTTGACCAAGATAAGATTGCAGCTAACACGCGCACCATTGACCTCTCTGATCAAAAGTTGGACAACATCCAACACTTTTACATGCAAGTAGACCAACGTCACCGAGTAGATATGCTTCGGAAACTAGCACATGTCGATGACTTCCGTGGACTCGTCTTCTTTAACAGTTTGTCAGACCTTGGAAGCGCTGAGGAAAAATTGCAGTATCGTGATATTTTAGCTGTTTCGCTTGCGAGCGATGTCAACGTTAAATTTAGAAAAGTTATCTTAGAAAAGTTCAAAGATAATCAACTGACTCTACTTCTTGCGACAGACCTTCTAGCTCGTGGTATCGACATCGATAGCTTGGAATGTGTGGTTAACTTTGATATCCCTAGAGATATGGAAACTTACACTCACCGCGCTGGACGTACTGGACGTATGGGCAAAGAAGGCTATGTTATTACCCTCGTGACACATCCAGAAGACCTCAAAAAGCTGAAGAAATTTGCAAGTGTACGGGAGATCGTCTTAAAAAATCAAGAACTCTATATCAAATAAGGTTGGCTTTCGCCAACCTTATTCTTATCCCCAAGTAATTTCTAAACGGTAGTCCGCAAATGGAACTCCTTCTTTGTTTTGCAATTTATAGGCTAGTTCAATCTTCTCTTCACCAACTTCATAGTGGCTGGTTTGAATGATAAACTCCTGCATACCCATAGGTGTTGGAATATAGGCTAAACTATCGGAATCCTTCAGAAAACGCATGATAGTCTTGGGATTTGAGAAGCGCGTCATGACGAGCTCTTCTTCTTGAAACTTAATCACAACTTTTTCTTGCTCTTCATTGTAGAAAAGGAGATAAGAAAAATCTCCCTTTTCACGTAGTTCTACATCATAAAGTTGGTCGATTACTTCCAATTGTTCATCGAACTGGATAGTATTTCTCATTCTAATCTTCACAAGAGTTCCTCTTTCTTCTCACTTATCCCTACTATTTTACCAAAAAGCCACGGAATTTGCTATAATGGTCTTATGAATGAAAAAGTATTTCGTGACCCTGTTCACAACTATATCCACGTTAACAATCAGGTCATTTACGACTTGATCAATACCAAAGAATTTCAACGACTTCGTCGCATCAAACAGTTAGGGACATCTAGCTATACTTTCCATGGTGGAGAGCATAGTCGTTTTTCTCACTGTTTGGGTGTCTACGAAATTGCCCGTCAAATCACTGAGATATTTGAGGAGAAATATCCTGAGGAGTGGAATTCGAATGAATCCCTCTTAACCATGACTGCAGCCCTTCTACATGACCTTGGACATGGTGCCTATTCGCATACTTTTGAAAATCTTTTTGATACTGACCATGAGGCAATTACTCAGGAAATAATCCAAAACCCTGAAACAGAGATTCACCAGGTTCTTTTGCAGGTCGCTCCTGACTTTCCTAAGAAGGTAGCCAGTGTTATCGACCACACTTATCCCAACAAACAGGTCGTTCAACTGATTTCTAGTCAGATTGATGCGGACCGCATGGACTATCTCCTTCGCGACTCCTACTTTACCGGTGCTTTTTATGGCCAGTTTGATCTGACTCGTATCCTTCGTGTTATTCGTCCTGTTGAAAATGGAATCGCCTTTCAGCGTAATGGGATGCACGCTATCGAGGATTATGTCCTCAGTCGTTACCAGATGTATATGCAGGTATATTTCCACCCAGCCACACGAGCTATGGAGGTTCTTCTGCAAAATCTTTTGAAACGTGCCAAGGAGCTCTATCCTGAAAATAAGGACTTCTTTGCCCTTACATCACCCCATCTACTACCATTTTTTGAGAAAAACGTTAGCTTGTCTGACTATCTTGCACTTGACGACGGGGTTATGAATACCTATTTCCAACTCTGGATGACTAGTACAGATAAAATTCTAGCCGATCTTTCGCAACGTTTTATCAACCGTAAGGTCTTTAAATCTATTACTTTTTCTGAGAACAACCAAGATCAGCTTGAAATCATGCGGAATTTCGTAGAAGAAATTGGTTTTGACCCCAACTACTATACTGCTATCCACAAGAATTTTGACCTTCCTTACGATATTTATCGACCAGAGTCTGAAAATCCTAGAACACAAATTGAGATTGTCCAAAAGAATGGTGAGCTGGCTGAGCTTTCTAGCCTATCTCCTATCGTTCAATCTCTTGCAGGAAGCCGTCATGGTGACAACCGCTTCTACTTCCCTAAAGAAATGCTTAAGCAAAACAGTATTTTCACTACTATCATTCAACAATTTTCACATTTGATTGAGAATGATCATTTTACCCCAGATAAGAAATAATAGAGGAAATTTATGAGTATAAAACTAATCGCCGTCGATATCGATGGTACCCTAGTTAATAGCAAAAAAGAGATTACTCCCGAAGTTTTTGAAGCTATCCAAGATGCCAAAGCAGCTGGAGTCAAGGTTGTCATTGCAACAGGACGCCCTATTGCAGGTGTTGCTAAACTTCTTAACGAATTGCAATTGAGAGACGAAGGGGACTATGTTGTGACCTTCAACGGTGCCCTTGTCCAAGAAACTGCTAATGGCCATGAGATTATCAGCGAATCCTTAACTTACGAGGACTATCTAGATATGGAATTTCTCAGTCGTAAACTGGGAGTCCACATGCATGCTATTACCAAGGATGGTATCTATACAGCCAATCGTGATATCGGAAAATACACCGTACACGAATCAACCCTCGTCAGCATGCCAATTTTTTATCGTACACCTGAAGAGATGGCTGATAAAGAAATCGTCAAATGTATGTTTATCGACGAACCAGAAATTCTCGATGCTGCTATTGAAAAGATTCCAGCAGAATTTTACGAGCGCTACTCTATCAACAAATCTGCCCCTTTCTACCTAGAACTTCTCAAAAAAGGTGTAGACAAAGGCTCAGCTATTACACATCTGGCTGAAAAACTAGGATTAACAAAAGATGAGACTATGGCTATCGGGGATGAAGAAAATGACCGTGCTATGCTAGAAGTCGTTGGTAACCCCGTTGTTATGGAAAACGGAAACCCCGAACTCAAAAAAATCGCCAAATACATCACTAAATCAAATGATGAATCTGGTGTAGCCCATGCTATCCGTACTTGGGTCTTGTAAAAAATACGATTACATAAAAACCGCTCTACTGAGCGGTTTTTACAATGTTAAAACTCAATTTCAAGTATTTGTTGTACAGTTACTTAAATCTTGAGAGTACAAAAACCGTCAATTTTATATAGGTTTAATCCCATTTGTTGTACAGTTACTTAAATCTTGAGAGTACAAAAACATCATAATCTGTGCTGTTGGACTGATAAGAGTTGTACAGTTACTTAAATCTTGAGAGTACAAAAACAAATCTCTAATGATTTTTACGACTGACTTTGTTGTACAGTTACTTAAATCTTGAGAGTACAAAAACGCTGCTATTTCAAATCTCAAGATAGAAGTCGTTGTACAGTTACTTAAATCTTGAGAGTACAAAAACTATTTGCAGACCGTTAGATAATACAGCAGTGTTGTACAGTTACTTAAATCTTGAGAGTACAAAAACTATACAGGGAATCGGACACTTCATAATAAGGTTGTACAGTTACTTAAATCTTGAGAGTACAAAAACGATTGCAACTATTTCTTCTGGTGCTTCAGGTTGTACAGTTACTTAAATCTTGAGAGTACAAAAACATGCGTGCATGGACTACAAATGATAATAAGTTGTACAGTTACTTAAATCTTGAGAGTACAAAAACACGGTGTAAGAGCGTTCCAAGTAGTCAATGGTTGTACAGTTACTTAAATCTTGAGAGTACAAAAACTATTGCTAGATACTCTGGCCCAGCAAGACAGTTGTACAGTTACTTAAATCTTGAGAGTACAAAAACTTGCTAGTATAAACACTTGACTCCTCTTCAGTTGTACAGTTACTTAAATCTTGAGAGTACAAAAACGTGAAACGCTCGTCTGTTGTAATCAATAAGGTTGTACAGTTACTTAAATCTTGAGAGTACAAAAACATAAAAAATTCTAAGCCTGTACTCATTTCAGGTTGTACAGTTACTTAAATCTTGAGAGTACAAAAACGGTGCGCTTACTCGTGCTAAATCTGCGGTAGTTGTACAGTTACTTAAATCTTGAGAGTACAAAAACCCACGGATAAGAGATACTTGTCCAATTGCGGTTGTACAGTTACTTAAATCTTGAGAGTACAAAAACTGGGAAAGGAGGTAGAATATGGAATTTGTAGTTGTACAGTTACTTAAATCTTGAGAGTACAAAAACCTCAAATTCGTCAATTTTGGTTTTTGTAGCTCAAAACCATTATAAAGTCTTAGACTTAACTAGTCAATACTATTCTTCTAAATACTTCAATAACATTGTGTTGACTGGTTCAATACGGAATTTTATTTTCATTTCATACTGGTACAAATTGTTTAATAATCTCAATGCTACTTGATCCTCAATTGATAAACTCATATGAAGAATGTCAGAACTAAATAAATAAGGTCCAATCTTCCTTAAAGATGATAAAAACTCTTGTTTATTAGGTATTTGATTTATTGGATATTTATTAGTAAAACGTTCGTACATAAATTCTAACGAATAAAAATGTTCAACGAAATCTGAAACAATATTAATCTCCTCCAGTACTTCTTTCGTGACATGAAGATAACCTTCATTTGAAGGAAAAGAGATTGTGTACAACAGGTTGCTATGATTATTGGTTAATCGTTCTAATTGTTCGCAACACCCAACAAATTCCTTATAAGATAAATAATCATCCATATTTCGGAGAACAAGCAATACCTTTTCAGATTGATCAGTAATCACTACTTGCAACATCGAAAGAAATAATAAAAACTTTGTCTTATTATCAACAAATTCAAAGGATATATTTTTATCGTTCTGTCCAAAATAGGGTAGAAAATTTTTTTGGATCAATTGGTCTGCATTAAAATATTTCGCTTCTGTATGATAATTAATACCATCTAGTTGTAGATTCAAATTCTGATTCAACAGCAAGGAAATCCTATCTAGATGATCATTGATATTTTCAATTTGCTCCATCATCTCCACTGTATTAATCTTTTTCTTTAGATAATCATAAGCTATCGTTCCTTTTTTATACTCCATCTGCTCGATTAGATCATTAATATTCGATAGTTGGATCACCCTGAATTCCGAACGGGAAACCACCGTATCGTCTATTAAGATTTTAGGTTCATTTTGTTCGAATAGGACTAAGTCTTCTTCACTATATTTTTTTCCTCCAAAATACCATAACAGGATTTGCCAAATATAGTACTTTAATTGTTGATCTTGGCCAACAACTTGAGTAAATTGTCCAAAACTCAATGTAATATTGTCCTTGTATGGATGACTGATATTCATTTTCATATAACTACCAACTTATTATCGCTGACCACTTCTTCTTGTTTTGTTTTCCCACCAATGATCAAAATCATTTCAGAGAATTGTTTCTCAGTTACTGCTAATAAACGGACATTCCCACTAGGTAAATTACTTTGGCTTAATTTTTTATAGAATTTACTAGCAAAACTTCGATTTGGACATGTTCTATAATAAACTGAAAACTGCAACATTTCAAAACCATTAGCAATTAAATCTTTCCGAAAATTACGATAGATTCTTTTTTCTTGATTCGTATCCATAGGAAGATCAAAAAAACACAATAACCTCAATGCTTCATACCTCATTACTTCAGCTCCATTCTACACTAGAAACGATCGGACAGTAGAATTTACTCGTATCCTTATCCGAAATACATTTTAAAAACCCCTTAACATATTTATCCATTGCTACCGTTACAGAACAAGTTTCTTTTCCATAACGAATTTTTGCATTCAGTGTATCAGTTAAGGCTAATCTGAACTCATATTTTAAATATTCTTCATCCCGTAGATTTTGGTAAACCCAAACATCAATAATCTGCCTAAAAGGTTCCATTAAATCGTCTACTAAATTAAATTGATTATATTCGTTTTTATGAAAAATTCCGATTAAGGGATTTAGCCCATACCCAGAAATAATACGCGCCATCTGCGCTCTCATAATCGCATAGCCATAATTTAGGCCTGCATTAATAACATCAGTTTCCTGTTGGGTAAGACGAACGAATTTCTTTCCAAATAATTCATTGAAATAAACTTTTGCAGCGTGTCCTTCGCGATTGGTTTTATCTCCAAATTCAATATGATCTTTATAATCTGCCAATAGCTGAATACAATCAATATTTTTCTCAAACATCGAGAGAACATCTTGCTGATTATTTATTTTGAAGTAGGTCACTATTTGCCATAATTTATCTTTTTGCTCCTGCGTCCACAATAATTGTTCCTGTAACTTTTTATAGGCTCTAAAATGGCCATTTTGTGAATGGTAAATCCCTGTTGGTAAATGCTCATTATCACAGACAATTAAAGCAATATTATACTTACTTAAGGCACTTAACAACCTTAGAGTTACAACTGTTTCTCCTCCCTCTGCTACAATAATAGAAATATCACTCAGTGGGATAACATAGTCTTGACCCATTTTCTTTATTAAAAGATTATCTAATTTTAATTGCATTTTCTCGCTCTGACAAACATGTACAATTCTCCAAGTCATTATTTATATCCTCTTTACAAAACGAAAACACCCCGCCATAAATGACAGGGTGTTGAATTCGGCATGAAGCCTTATCTTTGTAGCTTCTGCAAGATTTAAGTAACTGTGTAAGGCGTCCCTTACAGTTACTATTATAATACATTGTAAAAGCGTTTGCAACTCTTTTTTTAAAAATATTTTTTTAAAATTTGAGTTTTGGTTCTTCACCCTCTTTTTTGATGAAATGTTTATTCCCCAAAACATCTGTTTTAACTTTAAAAATGGAAATATCTGACTTGTTCAATCCTTTCATACATTGTCCCCCTTTAGCAACATTCCCAAAAATTGTCATCAACTCTTGATTTCCATCAAATTTAGCTTTATCGTAAGGCTTCAATTCTACATAGTTTTTTTGATTAGGCATTGTTCTCGATAAAAACCTAAAAATTTGTTTCTCATTATTTTTGGTATCTTTAATCAAAAGTAAGTCATTTTTATATAATGTAAATTTAAATTCTGATTGCTTGCTAACTCCTTCTTTTTCTTTAATTTCATTATATTTATCAATAGTTATAGAATAATTACCAGTCTTCTTTTCAAATTGTAGATCTGCATATTTTAATCCAAGTAACTCATACTTCTCCGTCTGATGATTAAAATAGACATCTGTTCGCCAAGGATTTAATTGACGTAGGATTACTTTATTTTTACTATTAGAAGGAGTTATATTAATAAATGATTCTGGAATATTCTTATCATAATATTTCAGACTTTTAATTTCCGGACCATTACCTTTTCTACTATATTTTCTGATTGGTCCATTTTCTTGTCTATATTTCTCAAAAGGATTGCAAGGAACTTCTTTATTCTTATCGTTCAATTCTTTAGAAGGATAGGTTCTTAAAATCTCTTCAATTACCTTCTCAAATGTTTGTGGATCTTTGTGATACATTAAGAATCTACTTTTATCTTTGTTGTAAATTTTAATGAATACATCATATCCCGATTGACTATATATATCTTTAATCTTACCTAGAACATAAGTTTCTTCAGATTTATCATTATCTAATTTCGCTTTTCTTGTTGCATAAATGGTTGCATCTGAAATTTTGCGGTTATATTTTGAATCTACTTGATATGAGAATAGTATGGTATCTTCAAATTTCTTGGACTTCAATGTATCAACAAAATGATCATATGGAGCTTTGAATACTAACTCTTTGTATTCATCATCACTTAATGCAATAATTTCTCCTGTTTCTAAGTCCACGAATTGTTCTTCCTTATAAGAGATCAAAGAATTATTAAGCTTTTTCCATAATCTTAATTGGCTAGATGCAGCGATAATCAAAGCATCTACAGCATGATGGTGATAGGTATCACGAGATTTTTCAAGTCCCCACTTTCTTCTAAGCTGTGAAGTAAATTGTCCACGTACCACTGAAATAGTTGTATCGAATTGATGCTCCTTATAAAAATCCTGCAGTGCATTTAGAACAACTCGAGAAGAATACCGAGTATCTACTAAATTTCGTTCGATAAACTTCTGTTTCACCTCAATCTTACTAATGTCTTCTTCCGTTAAAAGATAATCTTTCTTCTTATTGTTCAGTAATTTTAAATCTTTTACATATGTTTTGAACTCTCTGTATGACCATGCATCATCCATACTATCTAAAGCCTGAAACGGTGTACGTTGTCCTTTTTCTTGGTTTGATGTAGCTAGTACCAAGACTTTATTAGATAAACTATCATCAAAAGAAAGAGACAAAGGTAAAATATGATCGATTTCGTACTTATATTGATTTTGAATTAAATCTGCAATTGGAATATTCTTCCCAGTATAAAGACACTTTTCACCCTGTTGGTGCCATAAACGAATCTTAGTAGCCAATTCCTTATGTCCATGAAAAACGTCATCTGGTAATTCTTTTTTCCCATTGTATTGGAAAGCCGCTTTTTCCATAGCTGCATTCTTCTCGTCTATATTTGCTTTTTGACGTTTGATATACTCTTTCTTTGCATCTTCTTCATTATTTTCACGTGCCATTTCAATAACGATATTATCAAAGATACCATATTTTTTAGTTGCTTCATTGATAATCTTTATAGCTTGTCTGACAGATTTTGCTACGACAGGGTTATAGATTTCTTCTGTTAATTCTTTTTCATCAATATACTTGGTTCGTTTTGATGTCTCTTTAGATTTTTGTTTTCCTAATCGAGTAAGAATTGTCATTTGTTCTTCCGAAGTCTCATACAATTCTGGAATCAACTCCATCATGAGTTTTAGAGAAAAATTATGCCATCCCTTACTAAATAGACTGCTATTATTTTTTCTAAATTGAACCAATTCAAGTACTTGATCCTGACTAAATGTATCTTTTAGATTCGCGTTAATTGCTTCTTCTATCCCCTCCCTCTCAGTATTCAAAGTTAGAATATGGGCAAGCTCATCTAAGACCTTTCTATGTAATTCTTCCACCCTGATTGTTTCTAATGATTGCATTTTCCGATAGGTTTCAAAAATATGCATCTCAGGTTTTTTATTAGAATCAATGCGATATCCATGTATCTGATCAACTGAAGCACCAATTAATTTAGCGATGTACTTCAATAGTGTTGAAGCTCCTAATGTTTTAGCTGTCTTCGCATACTCGACAATTATCTTCTTTTGTTCCTCATTCAATTTTTTGGTTTCTGTTGGAACTGTTAAATTATTTAAATCATTTAGTAAGTTAAACTCTTGAGCAGTATAGGAAGCTTTTGAAGCACGATATTCATCAGGATAAAATGTGCATTTACCAATTAAAACACCAAAAATATTATCTAGGGTAGTTCCATCTGCTCTAAAACGTCCATAATCGGTCCGTGACTTTTCATTACCCGGCCCATGGTAGTATTTTCTCTTTCCCGTGAGAATTGTTAGATAATCCTCTATAAACCCATCTGTAATCTTTTTATTGAATTCTTGCTGTTTTCTAAGAATTCTTTCAGCTTCTATTCTATAAGCAGAAGTTGAAAACACATTTATCAAACGGCGTTTTTCACCATTTTCCATAACAGTGAAATCCCCTCTAACCTGACCATATTTTTCGAAGCGATTTAGTTGGATTTGACCAGGGGTTTGTTCAGCAAGTAATTTTCTATTTTCTTCAACTGCCTTACCGTAATCAGACGATACTGTACCGCCATCCTCAGAAGCATCATCCAAATAGCTAATGCCACGTCTCTTAACAATATTCTTTAAAGCAATAAACAACTCTTCATTAGTTAATTGATTATCCAACCCTTGTACACGAAATTGATAAGGATTTAGATTAATGGACACCTTAGAAAAATCAGTTAACAAACCAAAGTCTTCAAATAAATCATGAAGCCGAACACTACGATGTTTTTTTCGACGAGTTAATCTTCTCCCACCTCTAAAGCCCCTTCTTTCAACATTATTGTCAGCTGTTGCAGCTGGAAAAAGTCGAGAATTCGAATGTACAATCTCACCAGTTTCTTTTTTTAGAATACCTACACCTACTGAAGCAATACCAATATCCAATCCTAAAACTAAACCATTCATAATAAAACTCCTAACCATTCATTATATTAACTATATTTTACTCCTTCGCTCCTAAAAAATCAAACCATTATATGCTAAATCTGGAATATTTTACTATTTTTTACTAGCCCCAATTGACGATATTTCTTCATCATCTCAAACAAAAAAACACTGGTTATCCAGTGTTTTTATTTCTAGTTCTGCCCCCTACAGGAATCGAACCTGCAACTACTCCTTAGGAGGGAGTTGTTATATCCATTGAACTAAGGGAGCTAGAGAAAAACCCTGCCGTATGAGCAGAGTTTTTGTTCATCGAATTAACGACGGATTTCTTTGATACGAGCTGCCTTACCTTGAAGAGCACGCAAGTAGTACAATTTCGCACGACGTACTTTACCGTAACGAACAACTTCGATCTTTTCAACACGTGGAGTGTGGATTGGGAAGATACGTTCAACACCTACACCGTTAGAGATTTTACGAACTGTGTAGTTTTCTGAGATGCCAGCACCTTTACGTGCAATAACAACACCTTCAAAAATCTGGATACGTTCACGGTTACCTTCGACAACTTTCGCGTGTACACGAACAGTGTCACCAGGACGGAATGAAGGGATATCTGTACGAAGTTGACCTTCAGTCAAGCTTTGGATTAATGGATTCATTTTATTCTCCTATCTTTGTCAATCTTGAGGAAACTTCCTCAGCGGATAAACTGTATTTTTGTGCGTCCATTACACACAAGATACAGTTTATCAAATTTCCTAGAAAAAGTAAAGAAATTTAAAGCAAAATTCCCAAAAAAATCGCAAGCAAACCACCCAAGTAAGTCACAAGTAAATAACTATAAAATGTCTTCTTGTCATTGAGCAGTCTTTGGAGTTCATCATTCAAGGTTGAAAACGTGGTCAAGCCACCACAAAAACCAGTTGCAAGAATAAGATAGACTTCTTTAGACTCCACATGATTGTAGAATAAACCGATCAAAAAACAACCGATTAGATTGGCAATAAGAGTTCCTAGTGGCATTATTGACCTTTGATTATAGCGAGAAAAGAAATAACGCACAAGGGCACCTAGTCCACAAGCAAGTGCTAGATAAAATACTACCATTTCTTCCTCCCTAGACAATAGGCCAATAAAAGTCCTCCGCCGACACTTAAAACTAGGTACACAAGCAAGCTAATGTATCGTCCTGTGTCCAGCATTTTCACAGCGTCTAGTATAAGACTAGAAAATGTCGTTAATCCACCACAGAACCCAGTTCCAAGCGCTAGAACGACACCTTTACTACTTCCTTTAGAAACCAGATAACCTTTCACAAGATAGACTAAGCAGAAAATCCCAAAATAGTTGACTACTAGTGTTCCCCAAGGGAAGTCTGGACTAGATGGCAACCATCTCGAAATCTGAAAACGCATAATTCCTCCCAGCATACCAGCTAGAAAGATTCCTAAAGGGTAAAATTTTTCTTTTTTCATTTGATTGTTTTATCCTGATAATCACGTGAACGTTTGAGAATGTCTGAAAAAGTTACAACAATCGTTTCTTCGTATTTTTTATTGCTGACGCGATTTCTGACTTTCTCAAAAATGGCTTCTTCTCTTTTAGTATCCAAGATTGGTTTTCCTGTAGACTTTTTATAAGCAACTACACCCTCAACTAGATGCATTCTTTCTTCTAAGAGTCTTACGATTTGGTCATCAATTTGATCAATTTCTTGTCTAATAATATCTAAATCCATTGAGTCTCCTTTTTATTTGAATTATTGTACCAAAAAAGCACTAAATAGGCTAGTAAAATCCTAATCCTGGTTAATAAAAACTGCACTGACTTACCCAATCAGTGCAACATTATATTATCCAACTTTAGCAGCTAATTCTTCTGCGAATTGCTCCAAACGTTCAATATCTTCTTCTTCTGCAGATAGGTCTACTTTGACGCACTCTGAACCCTTTTCAGCTCCAGTAGCGATAAATACTCGGTCGAAGTCATCAACAGCTTTACAGAATTCATCGTAGAAAGTATCACCTGATCCGACTACACCATAGATTTTACCGCTCAAGTTGAGGTCTGCTAGGTCTTCGTAGAAGTCCATCATTTCGTCTGGTAATTCTCCATCACCATAAGTATAAGTTGCCACAATGGCGATGTCTGCTTCTAAAAAGTCAGAAGCATCAACTGTTGTACACTCATCAACATCGACATCTAAACCACATTCTCTTAATTTATCTGCTACAATATCTGCGATTTCTTCAGTATTACCGGTCATACTGGCAAATACAATTTTTGCTAATGCCATAAGGTCCTCCTCAATTAATCTTCCTCCATTATATCACAGATTTTTCATTTTAAAAATAAAAATTCTTGTGCTACAATGAAATGAGAAAGAATTGAGGTTCATTATGGAAATTTGTCACCAAATTTTAGAAAAAATTAAAGCATACGATACTATTATTATTCACCGTCATATGAAACCAGATCCAGACGCCTTAGGAAGCCAGGTAGGATTAAAAGCATTGCTTGAGCATCATTTTCCTGAAAAAACTATCAAAGCCGTGGGTTTTAACGAACCAACCTTAACTTGGTTAGCTGAAATGGATCAAGTAGATGACACAGACTATCAAGGTGCACTTGCGATTATCTGTGACACAGCAAACACTGCACGTATTGATGATAAACGATACACTAAGGCTGAGACTATTATTAAGATTGACCACCATCCAAATGACGAAGTCTATGGAGATCTTGTTTGGGTAGATACCAACTCTAGCAGTGCCAGTGAGATGATTGCGCTCTTTGCTGAAGCGACTAATCTTGAATTATCCGACTATGCTGCAAAAATGCTCTGTGCTGGAATTATTGGCGACACAGGCCGTTTCCTTTATCCGTCTACTTCTGTACGAACACTTCGAGTAGCAAGTCAACTCAGAGAACACAACTTTGACTACGCCGAATTGACACGTAAAATGGATACTATGAGCTTTAAAATCGCCAAACTCCAAGGTTATGTCTATGATCACTTAGAGGTTGATGAAAATGGAGCTGCTCGTGTCATTCTTACTCAAGAAATCTTGAAGAAATACGACGTTACTGATGCTGAAACAGCTGCTATCGTTGGGGCTCCAGGTCGTATCGATACTGTTAGCCTTTGGGGAATCTTTGTGGAACAAGCAGACGGTCACTATCGTGTACGTCTACGTAGTAAATTTGTCCCTATCAATGGTGTTGCAAAAGAACATGATGGCGGTGGGCACCCTCTTGCTAGCGGAGCAAATTCTTATAGTTTAGAAGAGAATGAGCTCATCTACCAAAAATTGAAAAACTTACTGAAAAATAGATAAAAAGTCTTGCCAAACTTCTGATAATCTGATAGACTAGTATGGTAACAATCTATGGCTCGCAAAGAGACCATGGCAGAAAGGAAATATTGCAAAATGAAAAAAGATATCCATCCAGAATATCGCCCAGTTGTCTTCATGGACACAACTACTGGTTACAAATTCCTTAGCGGTTCAACAAAACGCTCTAGCGAAACAGTTGAGTTCGAAGGCGAAACTTACCCATTGATCCGTGTGGAAATTTCATCAGACTCACACCCATTCTACACTGGACGTCAAAAGTTCACTCAAGCAGATGGACGCGTGGATCGTTTCAACAAAAAATACGGTCTCAAATAATCAACCGCATCACTTGCATAAGGTTGAACGAAAACAACTCCGATTCGGAGTTGTTTTTTTCTTTCTTTCACTTCTAGTAATCATTGAAAATTTTTTAATACAAGCTACTAAACGTTCAATTCTAATATCTCCTGCTACTTTTTTTCTTTATACACAAAAAAAGCCTGTCACGCAAGCTCAAATGCTTGATATGACGGGCTTTTTATAAAATCATTATTTAACTGCTTCTTTAAGAGCTTTACCAGCTTTGAATGCTGGAACTTTAGAAGCTTTGATTTTGATTTCTTTACCAGTTTGTGGGTTGCGACCTTTACGAGCTGCACGTTTACGAACTTCGAAGTTACCAAAACCGATCAATTGAACTTTTTCACCAGCTGAAAGGAATTCAGTTACAGCTGCGAATACAGCGTCAACTGCTGCTGCTGAATCTTTCTTAGTCAATTCTGTAGCTTCTGCTACTTTAGCGATCAAATCTTGTTTGTTTGCCATGTTAATGAATCCTCCAAAATTATTTCTAATTAACACTTATAATCATAACCTAAATTTCCTTTTAGGTCAAGTCAAAAACACGTTTTTATTGATTTTTCTCAATTTTTTTAGGAATTATATCGAATTAAGATTGCCCAGGCGTTTTCTCCGGTGTGAGTTTGGATAATTGAGCCCGTTTCAAGGACTGAAATCGGCTTCTCAACATAAGGTTGTAGAACAGCTTTCATCTCATTTGCCCATTCATTTGTACCTGCATAAGAAATACCAATCTCAGCTACTGATCTATCTGCTAGAGTGGCTACTAACTCATCCAACCATTTCTTAAAGGTTTTGGCACCACGTCCCTTCACAATCGGTTGAAGTTCATGGTCCTTCATTTGCATAACAACTCGAATATTAAGAAGGGAGCTCAGTAAACCTGTAACACGACCAATGCGACCACCTTTTACAAGATTTTCCAAAGTAGACACACCGATGTAGAGTTCTGTGTTCTTTTTTACGTCCTCTACATGGGCTAGAATAGTTTCAAGGTCTTTCCCTTCTTGAGCTAGTTTAGCAGCTTCTACAACTTGGAACTTCAAGGCCTGATCCGTAAATGAACTATCTATAACAGTGACATCTGCTGTTGATAGACTTGCACCTTGACGAGCCGCTTCTACTGTTCCTGATAAAGCGTGAGACATATGGATTGCCAAAATCTGACTACCATCCTTGCCCAAGTCTTCAAAAATCTCTGCAAAGAGTCCAACTGGTGGTTGACTAGTCTTAGGAAGATTTTTACTAGCTTTCATCAAGCGAAGAAATTCTCCTTCTTCAAGATCTGCATCCGAATAAAGGACACTATCAATCATTACTGATAGTGGAACGACAGTAATATCGAATTCTTTGACTACTTCTGGTTCAATAGTAACAGAAGAGTCCGTTACAATTTTTACTTTTGTCATATTTCAAATCTTTCTATTTCATGAATTTTAATTATTCAACTTAACTATATCAATTATATCAAAAAATTATCAAAAATTCATACAATATCTATTTATTTTAAGGGCTTATTCCCTAATTATTTTTAAAAAAGTTTATAAAAAATAACCGCCCCTTTTCAGGCGATTATTATGGATATCTTACATTAAATGATTATATAATTCCTGCATCTGCATATCGTCTGGTACTAAGTGAAGATAAGCTAGTATATATGTTTTTGCCTCTTCTAACTTACCTAGTTCTCTTAATAAATAAATATACTGCTCCAAAAACTCAGGATTGTCCTTGAGTTCTGTTGCAAGGTCCTTATAGAGTTCATAGGCTGCATCCAATTTCTCAGTCTCTTGGTAACTTCTCGCAATCATCCATTTAGTCAAGAGATTCTCAGGCTCATGGACTGCTAAAGCGAGAATATCCTCGTATCTTTCTTGTTCCTGATACATAGTCGCTAAGCGCAATAAAATTTCTTCCTGGTCATCAGCATTCTCTTGAGCTTGTAGTAGATAAGCTTCTGCTTGTTCAGGTTGGTGTAACTCGTAAGATAACTGAGATGCAAGGAGTAAGAGACGGGTTTCAAAAGGATTTTTTGATAATCCTTGTTGCGCTATTTTCAGAGCTTCTTCTGTCTGGTGTTCTTTATGAAGGGCTTGGCTATAGCCGTACTCATATCCTTCAAAATCTGGGGAAATGGTGTCTATTTGTTTAAAGTATAAGACTGCTTTTTGGTAGTCCTCTTGATCAAAATAGAGACTGGCAAGTTCATAGGCTGTTTGGTCATCATATTCTAACTCTAAGGCTTTTTCTAGAAACTCAATAGCAGATTCGAACTTTCCAAGTCTTGCATAAGCAAGACCAATTCTCTGATAAGTCGAAATTCCAGTTTGATCATAGATAGCACGATTATCTAATTGGGCATAGCCCTGAATAGCCTCTAAATCGTTTCCTAACTCGCTATCTAATTCTGCTAGTCCAAATATCAAGAGAGGATCATTAGAGTAGCTACGAGCTTCTAAGAGCTTCTCACGCGCAACATCAGTCAGTCCTTCCATCTGATATAAATCAGCTTTTAAGGCAAGAGCTGATACATACCATTCGCTTTCAGGACCAATATTCTCTAAATAATCAAAGGCTTCCTCAATCAATCCATCCTCACCAGCAATTGCAGCTAGATTGATGTAGACTTCTGGAAATTTCGGTGCTAGTTTCTCATAGATTTGTGCTGCCTGTGGATAGAAACCAATCCCTTCGAGATATGCAGCAAGTTCAAGAAGAACTTCATCTGAATCTTCCTCTATTGCTTTTTGAAAATAGGAATCTGCTTTGGGCAAATCTTGTTGTTCTAAAGCCTCGAGCATTTGTTGACTATTGTTCACGATTAGTCTCCTCTACTGGTTCATAAAGTCCACTAATTTCTTTGTACCAATCAAAAATAGCTGAGATCACTACTTTTGCAGAAGCGTAGATTGGAATACCTAGCAATACACCCCAAATACCAAACATGGATCCTGAAGTTAATAGAACAAAAAGAATTGTGATTGGGTGAATATTCAATTGGCTTCCTAAAATCAATGGTGATACAAAGCGTCCTTCAATGGTTTGCTCAACAATAAAGACGATAATAACTTTTAAGAGCATGACAGGACCTGCAATGAGACCCAACACAAGGGCTGGAAGCATAGCAAGGAAGCTTCCAAGATAAGGCACAAGGTTCAATACACCTGCAGTAACACCGAGCGCTACTGCATATCGAAGCCCAATTATCTTAAAGAAGATAATAAACATGATAGCTACGATTACAGCGACTGTAATTTGTCCTCTAACGTAATTAGCAAGTTGTTGGTTCACATCTGATAGAACCTTACCTACTGGTTCTCTTAATTTATTTGGTAAAAACTGAGTGATATAGTCTCTTAGCCCTTTACCGTCTCGAAGGAGGTAAAAGAGCATAAATGGCATGATAATTAGAGCAACAATCACTTGTGACGTTCCACTAATAAGAGCACTCACCCAGTTGACAGCTTTAGAAGAAATATTACTTGCCCATGCAGTTGCCTGAGTTGAAAATTGCGCTAAAACCTGTTCCAGTTGAGGTCTAAAGTCATCTGGCAAACGCTTGGTTACAAGGTCATCAATAACTCTATCAGCATCTTCGAGATAACTTGGGACATTTTGCGCAAAAATTACTACTTGACGTTGAAGGTTTGGAATTGCAACAGCTAGACCAATAATCAAGAGTACGGCAATAATGACGAAGATAATACTAATGGCTAAGACGCGGTTAATCTTGTACTTCTCCATCAGATCTACTAGTGGATTCAAGAGGTAGAAAAGTAGTCCCGATAAAATAACCGGCAACATGACTACTGATAAAAAGTCTATAACAGGGATAAATAAAAAGCTGATTTTACTGAGAATAAAAATATTCAGACCTAGTAACAAGGCCACCAAAAATACAGTAACAGCCTTATTATCTAAAAACCATTTAAAAAACCAAGATAAGGTAAAGTGTTTCTCTTTTTGTTCCATTTTTTCTTCCTTTCCTTTGTCCTAACATTATACCATGTTTTAAGAAAAATAAGGGGTTTTTATAGTGTTTTAAAAAAGGATAAATTTAGCTTTTTGGCAAGAGTCCAGGACCGTTTTATGAATTAGAATTTTCATCTAGTAGACCTTTTTATGTTATAATTGAAGTATATTTTTTTAGAGGTATGAATATGAAAGAAACAGTCTATTTTGGAACTTATACACGCCGTATTTCCCAAGGGATTTACAAGGCAGATTTTGATACTGAGACAGGCAAGCTAGCAAATTTAAAACTCTTTGCAGCAGAACCAAGTCCAACCTATTTGGCCTTTGATCAAGACCAACATTTATACACTGTAGGAAGCCATGATGGTAAAGGTGGTATCGCAGCATACAAGACTGATGGTAGTCTCCTTAATCATGTCGTTGAAGAAGGTGCTCCTCACTGTTACGTTGCAGTTGATGAGAAGCGTAGTCTAGTCTATGGCGCAAACTACCATAAAGGACAAGTGCTAGTCTATAAACGAAAAGAAGATGGCAGTCTTGAATTAGCTGATATTGACCAACATACCGGCCATGGTCCACATGAAAACCAAACTTCTCCTCACGTACACTACACAGATTTAACACCAGACCAATATTTAGTAACTTGTGACTTAGGTACTGACCAAGTTACTACCTACGATGTCAGTCCAGAAGGACAATTAAAGAAATTAGCAAGCTACAATTCTAATCCTGGTGCTGGAGCTCGCCACCTTGTTTTCCACCACCACTACAAGATTGCTTATCTCATTTGTGAACTCAATAGTACGATTGAAGTATTGATTTACGATGGTGTCGGAGAATTTGAACAAATGCAGGTCATTTCAACCTTACCAGATGACTATGATGGTTTCAATGGAACTGCCGCTATTCGTCTCTCAAAAGATGGTAAATTCCTCTACGCTTCTAACCGAGGACATGATTCTATTGCTGTCTATAGCGTTTTAGCAGATGGTAGCTTGGAGTTATTAGAGATTGTTCCAACGCATGGGAAAAATCCACGTGATTTTGATTTATCACCTGACCAGGAGTTCCTCATCGCTGTTCACCAGGATTCTGATAATGCGACAGTCTTTAAGCGCAATCCTGAAACTGGTAGACTGGCTGAACTTTCTAATGAATTTCATGTACCTGAAGCGGTCTGCATTAGTTTTCATAACTAATAAAAAAAAGAACTTGAATAAAGATCAAGTTCTTTTATATTTTATAATTTATTTCCGACATTAATACGGTTAATAGCACGTTGCAATGCAATTTTAGCACGGCGCTCTTGGTCGATTAAGTGTTTGTCTTGTGCTTCTTCGATTTCACGTTCTGCACGAAGTTTAGCACGTTCTGCACGACTAACATCAATATCGCGCGCACGTTCAGCTGAGTCAGCAATAATGGTAATGACATTATTAGCAATCTCAATGATTCCTCCGTTTACTGCAATCCAGTTCACATGAGTATCATCATCGATGCGTTTAACCTTTACTTCATCAACTGCTAGAACCGCAATCATATTTTCATGTCGTGGCAAGATCCCCATCTCACCATCCAGAGTTCGTACCGATACAAAGCTGGCATGGTGATCATAGACGAGGCCATCTGGTGTCACGATCTGGACAGTTAAATGTGCCATAGATCACCTCTTAAAATCCCATTTTTTCAGCCTTAGCAATAACATCTTCGATTGAACCTACTCCACGGAAGGCATCTTCTGGAAGGTGATCGTGTTTACCGTCAAGAATTTCCTTGAAGCCACGAACTGTTTCAGCTACTGGAACATAAGATCCTGGTTGACCAGTAAACTGTTCCGCAACGTTGAAGTTTTGTGACAAGAAGAACTGAATACGGCGTGCACGAGCAACCAAAGTCTTTTCTTCATCAGAAAGTTCATCCATACCAAGGATAGCGATGATATCTTGCAACTCATGGTAACGTTGAAGCACACGTTTCACTTCTGCAGCTACTGCATAGTGCTCTTCTCCAACGATTTCAGGTGCCAAAGCACGTGAACTTGAAGCAAGAGGGTCAACGGCAGGGTAGATACCCAATTGTACCAATTTACGCTCCAAGTTGGTTGTTGAATCCAAGTGAGCAAAAGCTGTTGCTGGCGCTGGGTCAGTATAGTCATCCGCTGGCACATAGATGGCCTGGATAGAGGTTACAGAACCCTTCTTAGTTGAAGTGATACGTTCTTGCAATTGACCCATTTCTGTTGCAAGGGTTGGCTGATAACCAACGGCTGATGGCATACGACCCAAAAGGGCAGATACTTCTGAACCAGCTTGTGTGAAACGGAAAATATTGTCAATGAAGAGAAGAACGTCTTGACCTTCTACATCACGGAAGTATTCAGCGATTGTCAAACCAGTAAGGGCAACACGCATACGTGCTCCTGGTGGCTCATTCATCTGACCAAATACCATGGCTGTTTTTTCGATAACGCCTGATTCTTTCATTTCCCAGTAGAGGTCGTTCCCTTCACGAGTACGTTCCCCAACACCAGTAAATACTGAGATCCCACCGTGTTCTTGGGCAATGTTGTGAATCAATTCTTGGATCAATACGGTTTTACCAACTCCGGCACCACCGAAGAGCCCGACCTTACCACCTTTAAGGTAAGGGGCAAGAAGGTCGATAACCTTGATCCCTGTTTCTAGAATTTCTGAAGAGGTTGACAATTCATCAAAAGTTGGTGCTTTTTTATGAATTGGCTGACGCTCTGCATCTTCACCAAAAGGAGCTTCCAAGTCAATGGTATCTCCCAAAACGTTGAAGACACGTCCTAGAGTTTCTTTCCCAACTGGTACTGAGATTGGACGACCTGTGTCCAATACTTCCAAACCACGGGTCAAGCCATCAGTTGATTCCATAGCGATGGTACGAACCATACCATCTCCCAACTCTAAGGCTACTTCAAGGACGATTTTTGTTTTTCTTTCGTCATTTTTGTAGACGACAAGTGCATTATTAATCTCTGGTAGTTCCTCACCTGCTGCAAACATGACGTCTACAACGGGACCGATAACCTGAGCAATTTTACCTGAACTCATCTACTTCTCCTATTCTGTATAAGATACTATCGGTTCCTAGTATGACTAGGTCCTAAGTTCATTTCTCTGAGCAAGATGCTCTATTCCAAAGCACTAGCTCCTGCTACGATTTCTGTAATTTCTTGTGTAATCGCCGCCTGTCTGGCACGGTTATACTGGATAGTCAAATCATTGATAACTTTTTTAGCATTATCTGTTGCTGTCTGCATAGCTGTCATCCCAGCAGCATTTTCTGCTGTTTTGGCATCAATAATAGCACCGTAAATCATACTTTCTGCAAACTGTGGCAATAGTTGATCCAAGATTTCTTCACGACTTGTCTCAAGCTCAAAAGTCAAGCTGTAGTTATCATCTGCTTCATTTGGGTCCAAGTCGACAATTGGAAGCATCTGCTCAACACGCATTTGACTTGTCAGTGTATTCACGTGGTGGTTGTAACAAACATAGAGCTCATCGAAAAGTTCATTTTGATACATTTCAATGGTTTTTGAAATAATCTTATGAACTTCATCGAAGCTTGGTTGACTGGCTAGACCACGCAATTCATAAATTGGCTGAATACCACGAGCTTTAAAGAAGTCTGCTCCCATACCACCGATACAGATGACTTCAAAATCATCACCTGAAGGATGGTATTCTTGTTGCAGTTCCATGACAGCCTTCAAGATTGAAGAGTTATATCCTCCAACAAGACCACGGTCAGATGTAATGACGATATAGCCTGTTTTTTTGACAGGGCGACTAATCAACATTGGATTCGTTGATCCGCCAGCACCATCACCGTGAAGGATATCTGTAAGGAGTTTACGGACTTTTTGAGCATAAATCTGGAAGTTGCGTGCAGCTTCTTCAGAACGACCTAACTTAGCTGCAGAAACCATCTGCATGGCGTTAGTAATTTGACTAGTATTTTTCGTTGAGGCGATTTTTGTTTTAATATCATTTAGAGATACTGCCATCTGACACCTCTATTCTTATTGGAAGCTGGATTGATTGAGAAACTCGGTAATCGCAGCATCCAAGACTACTTCTTCTGGCAAGTCTTTTGTTTCACGAATAGTTGCCAAAATCTCAGGATGTTGGGCATCAAAGAAGGCATGAAACTCTTCCTCGAAACGAACAATATCATCAACTGATATTGTATCCAAGAATCCATGAGTCAAGGCATACAGAATGGTTACTTGTTTCTCAACAGGTAATGGTTTATGAACTGGTTGTTTCAATACTTCTACAGTACGACGACCACGGTTCAATTTAGCCTGTGTAGCTGCATCCAAGTCTGAACCAAATTTGGTGAAGGCTTCCAACTCTCGGTATGAAGCAAGGTCGATACGAAGAGTACCAGCAACCTTCTTCATGGCTTTAATCTGAGCAGAACCACCAACACGAGATACAGAAGAACCTGCATCAATAGCCGGACGAATACCCGCATTAAAGAGACTATCACTTAGGAAGATTTGTCCATCCGTAATAGAGATTACGTTTGTGGCGATATAAGCTGAGATATCTCCAGCTTGGGTCTCGATAAATGGAAGAGCCGTGATAGATCCACCACCAAGCTCATCTGAAACCTTAGCAGAACGCTCAAGTAGACGGCTATGAAGGTAGAAGACATCCCCTGGGAAGGCTTCACGACCTGGAGGACGACGAAGCAAGAGAGAAAGTTCACGATAAGCTACCGCTTGTTTAGATAAGTCATCATAAACGATCAACACATGCTTCCCTTGGTACATGAACTCTTCCGCCATAGCAACCCCTGCATAAGGTGCAAGGAAAAGCAATGGTGAAGGTTGTGAAGCTGAGGCTGTCACAACGATTGTGTAATCCAAGGCACCGTACTGACGAAGTGTTTCTACTTGTGTACGAACTGTTGATTCTTTTTGTCCAATCGCTACATAGATACAGATCATATCTTGACCTTTTTGGTTCAAGATAGCGTCAATAGCGATAGTTGTTTTCCCTGTTTGACGGTCACCGATGATCAACTCACGTTGGCCACGACCGATTGGAACAAGGGCGTCAATAGCTTTCAAACCAGTTTGCAATGGTTCTGATACAGACTTACGTTGCATAACACCAGGAGCTGGTGCTTCAACTGGACGAGTTTTATCTGTGTTGATTGGACCAAGTCCGTCTACAGGACGACCAAGTGGATCGACAACACGTCCAATCAAGCTATCACCAACTGGAACTTCCATGATTTTCCCTGTACGACGAATTGTATCGCCTTCACGAATATCTGTAAAGTCCCCAAGGATGATAATACCGACGTCTGTTGATTCCAAGTTTTGCGCCATACCATAAGAGCCATTTTCAAAAATCAACAGCTCACCGCTCATGGCGTTTTCGAGTCCATGTGCACGCGCAATCCCGTCACCGATGTAGGTTACAACACCTGTTTCAGTCACATCAAAATTGGGTTTGAAATTTTCAATTTGTTGCTTAATTAAAGCGCTGATTTCTTGTGCGTTAATTGCCAAAAGAACACCACTTTCTATTTCAAATTTTCCTTAACAACTTTAAGTTGTTGCTTAATACTCACATCAATTGTCTTGTGATTGGCAAAAATAACAAAACCACCGATTAAACTATCGTCGATTTTTTCCTTAATGCTACGAACTTTTAGAGACATCTTTTTCTCGATTAGAGGAACTAGTCGTTCTTTCTGTTCATCAGTCAAAGTATGTGCAGACAAAATAGTCACTTCAAAACGATTGGTTTCTTTTTCAAGACGATTCAAGCAATCTACAATCACATCATAAAACAGGTTTGATCTGTGATTGTAAAGTAGAACCTCGATAAAGTTTTGTACTAAAGGTGACACAGAGTCCTGGAAAAAACGAACCGTTTTTTCTTTATCCGACTCATCTACTGCCACCTGAGCTAAAAAAGAAGGTAAGCCTGTTTCTTCAGCTACTTGCTTGATTTGAGACAAGTCTGAAAAAATAGAATCTTCTTCTCCTTTTTCAATCACTAATTGGACAAAAGGCATGCTGTATTTTTCAATTACCTTTAGAGTCTTTTTGTCCATTAAGCTTCTCCTAGCTGATCGATATACTGATCAATGAGTTCTTTATGGGCCTGACTGTCAAGGTTTTGAGAGATGATTTTTCCAGCTAGACTAATTGTTAAATCAGCTACATCTCCCTTAACGCTTTGTAAAGCTTCAGCTTTATTTTGAGCAATTTCTTGGTTGGCTTTTTCTTTTAAGCGCCCTGCTTCAAGTTTAGCTTCGGCCAAAATATCAGCTTTACTTTTCTCAGCTGTTTCCTTTGCATTCTCGATAATAGTTTTAGCTTCGGTACGGCTTCCTGCTAACTCAGCTTCGCGTTTGCTAGCAAGTTCCTCAGCCTTTTTACGGGCTCCCTCGGCACCATCAATATCTGAAGAAATCTTTTCAGCACGTTCATCTAAGACACTGGTAATATTTCCCCAAGCATATTTCTTCACTAAAAAGATCAATAAAAGGAAGGAACCAGCGATCAGAATAAAGTCACCGATAATGGTACTAATAGTTAAATCCATCTTCTAATCCTCCTCTACTTACTCTTCCCCTTCATTTATTTTTTTACCAATGTACATTGATGACAACATGGTAAATACATAAGCCTGAATACATGAAATGAAAATTGAAAAAGCTGTCCATAACATGTTTGCGATAAAGGCAAAAGGATACCAATACAAAGCATTTTGTGACAAGGTCAATAGCAATCCAGCTAAGACCTCACCGGCAAAAATATTTCCGTAGATCCGAATCGCCAAGGAAGCAAAATTGGTGAACTCTTCTAAAATGTTCATCGGAGTCATAAAGCCAGGTGTAACAAATGCTCTCAAATATTCTTTAACGCCTCTACGACGAACTCCTTCTACATGGGCGATCAAAGTGATCAATAATGAGAGGGATAAATCGTATCCAAGGTTAGCTGTTGGGGAAGTCCACAAGTTATAACCGTTCGTTGTTTGTACTTTTGCCATTAAGCCAATATTGTTGGCAACCAAGATAAACAGAAATAGAGAAAACAGAAACAAGGAATAATCCTTAATGTATGATTCTCCAATGTTTGGTTTGGTAAAACCAATCACAAAGTCATAAATCATCTCAAGAGCATTTTGTTTGCCCTTGGGACGGATGGTCATTTCACGACTTGCCCAGTAGACAAAGGCAAAAACCATCAAAACAGTTACAAGAGACATGGCAAGCAGGGTCAAATCAAAGGATATTGGTCCAATATTAACGGTTGGATTCAAACTTTCTTCCATGGTTTGACACCTCCATTTCTAAATAGAGTTGTCTATTTAATGACAAATGACATCGCCAAGGTTACAAAGAATGTTCCTTCGATAAAGGCAATCCCCATGATCATCAAACTACGCAATTGTGGGATGATATCTGGTTGGCGTGCTGCAGATTTGAACAAACCGTTCATCAAAAATCCTTCTGCAAGAGATACACCCATACAGGCAAGACAAAGTCCGAAAAATGTTAAATTCATGACGAATTCTCCTTTTTTAAATTAAATTTACCTCCCTAGTTTAGTCCTAAAATTTGCTTTTGTCAACTTTTTACTAGGAATGGAAGCGTTTTGAATCATTTATTTCCAATTTTACGATTTTCAAGACAATTATATAGAAAATTTTATTCCCTTTTCACGAACCTTTCACGAACCTCTCACTATCTTTCTATGTTTTCTGAAAACAAAAATCCGAGTTTTACAACTCGGATTTGCTATTTCTTATTTAAAATAATATGAGTGATGATTTTGACAAGCTGGATTAAAGAGAGCTTCACAGTATGGACAAGTGCCCGTCTCTGTATACTCCTCATACGTTAGTGTTTCCCCACAGGATCCACATAAGATAGGTCTATCCTTTTTCAGATTTAAAGGATAGGGAGAAAATATGTGCGACTCCAGTTCATTATGACACTGATAACAGGCATAGTATTTCTTACACTCATAGCACTGTAAGGCTACGATATCCTTATCACTATGGTAATGAACACATCTGCTTTCATGATCTACTAGTAAGCCCTGAGCTTGAACCATTCTTTTTCCTTATCTAGGCACGAACTGTGACGCTTGTTCCATCTTCTTTGTATAGATTAATCAGACCTTCTTTCAAAGCACGGACCATATCGCCAGCTTGTACTGGTTGAGGAACCTTGATGGTCAAAAGTTCCATTGGGTTTGGTGCACGGTCGATTTTATTTCCTTTAGCATCATGAAGGTCTTCAATATAAGTTTCAAAATGACGGAAACCTGGACCATAGAATTCAACTTGGTCACCTTCATTGATAACATTCCGTTGACGAATAGTTGCTGTTTGTGTAGCATCATCATAAGCCACTACTTCAGCAACAAACTTGTATTCTGGAATCTTACGACGAGCTCCGAAAAGTTGCTCATTTTCAGATGGTGTTCCGTAGTAGAAACCTGTAGCCAACTCACGTTGGGCAACCTTCCACATTTCATCAATCAAGTCTTGCTTAATAGCTTCAAACTTTTCAGGACTCTCAAGATAGGCATCAACAGCAGCCTTGTAGCAGTTTGTTACTGTTGAAACATAGTGGATGGACTTCATACGGCCCTCAATCTTCAAACTATCCACACCATTTTCAATCATATCAGGGATATGGTCAATCATAGACATATCAACGGCTGACATGGAGAATTCTTCAGGAATTTCTCCCTTAAGACTCTTACGTTCCTTACCGAAGGGCATATCGTAAAGGTCATATTTCCAACGGCAAGATTGTGAACATCCACCACGGTTGGCATCACGCATACTCATGTGGTTAGAAAGGGTACAACGGCCAGAATATGAGATACACATAGCTCCATGTACAAAAGCTTCAATCTCAACGTCTGTACGTTTGCGGATTTTTGCCAATTCTTCCATAGAAACCTCACGCGCCAACACGACACGAGTCAATCCAAGTTCTTTCCAGAATTCTAGAGTTTCATAGTTGGTCGCACTTGCTTGTGTTGAAAGGTGGATTTCAAGTCCTGGTGCTTCTGTTGCTGCAATCATGATCAAGGCTGGATCAGACACGATAACCGCTGCAATACCAATGTCACGTAGCTTACGGAACCACTCACCAGCGCCTTCTTCATTTCCTTCGTGCATAACCATATTAGCAGCTACATAAACCTTAGCACCATATTTAGCTGCGAACTGTACTCCTTCTTCCATTTGTTCGAAAGTAAAGTTCCCTGCACGGCTACGAAGACCATAGGCCTGACCACCGATAAAGACAGCATCCGCTCCGTATTGGACAGCTACTTTTAGTTTTTCAAGTGTTCCTGCAGGTGATAAAACCTCAGGACGTTTCAAAGTTTTTGTCATGTTTTCTCCTATTTGCAATATAAAAGTTTGACACTAATCTTTACCATTTTATAGCAAAAAGGTTCTAAAATCAAGTTTTGATTGATTGTTTAGACAATTTTAATTTTCTTAAAAAGCTAAGTTCAGCGAACTGTTTCTATTTGCCAAGTACTCCACCCTTTAAAACGAATGCCTCCCTTTTGGTCCGTTTTGTAAATCGAATCCCCAAGTTCTTGGTTACTATCTCCATATTTTTCTTTGTATGTTTTCTTCTTGCCTACCGAAATGACCGTAATTTTAGGTTGTAAGTTTTTGAAGACTTCAACATTATTCTTTTTCTTAGCTGTTTCCTGATGAGTTATCACTACATCTGCTTGGAGTTTTGGATAGGACTTGGTTAAGAGCTTCTCCTCTATATTTCCAGTGACTAGAAAAGTTTGATTTAGTAGCTTTCCATACAAGACCATTGAATCCTTTTTATCGCTATTTTGGCTAGTGATTACTTCCAAACCACTCCCAAAAATAAACAACTGCTCTCCTGTTTTAATAGGACGTACTTTCAAGTTACTTTCCTTTAATTTATCCATAAATTCTCTTTTAGATAAAGTTTCTTCACTTACTAGAATCTCTTCAAGCTCGAAGGCTTTACTGATTTCTAACACATGATCTAACTGCTTAGTATCACTAGTCGTTAGCACAAGCTGATCAATCTTTGCAACTCCTCGACTTTTTAGATAAGGGATTAAACTCCGTTCGGCATTGCTAGAGGAAATCCTCTCCTGCCAGGCTTCTTTCTTGTCACGTTCAGATTTTTCTCCGACATCCAGTAGTATGGTCTTTCCTGTCATGTCTCTTAGGAAAATGCTCCTCCCCTGTTCCATATCTAGGACTGTGATTTCATTCTCCAGTGGATGTTTGGTTACTAAAAAGAGTGAGATAGCAACTATGACAAGCATAGATATTTTTTTCAAATTCTTTCGATAATCGTAGATGAGAGCTAAAGTAATCAAAAGAAGGATTAAAATCCAAAGACTCGGCTGACCGAAAACAAGAGGCCTCGTAGATAGCTGAGAAATATAGCGAATGATGTTTTCAAGCCATTCAAAGAGATAGTTGAACTGGGTGATGGGATATATAAATGACAGACAGAAGAGAATCGATAAGAGCGGTAACAGGACCATATCAAATAAGAATGAAAAGACAAATGTCAAGAGAATGGACCACGGTTGAAATTCTGAAAAATAAAATGATAAAATTGGCAGAATTCCCAAGGAAATAATGCAACTCTCTCTAACCAACCCTCTTATTCCTTCTATTTCTTCACCTGTCATGGTCAGTATAAAAGCATAGGCACAGGATAGAACCCCTCCAGCTGTTAAGAAAAAGTTCGGCATGATAAGAAATAGAATAAGAATCGTCAAAGCAAAATTATCTAGTGACTTAAAGCCATGCTGAGCCAATAGCTTTTGTAGAAGACTACGAATAACTGAAGCTGAAAATCCTGTCAAACCTGCATAGACCAATGACAATGGATAGGCTAACCATTTGAACTTCTCTTGCGTCAAACCCAAACGCAGAAGTAACTTCTTGAAAGCATCCATGAAAAAGCCTACCTGCATTCCAGACAAAGCAAAAAGATGAATAATCCCTAGGCTGGAATAAAGTTCATTCATTTCCTCAAAATCTGTGTCCAAATGCCCCAATAATAGACCGGTCATGTAGTTGCGCATGGGATCGGGAAATTTCCTTTTTATCCAGACAACTGATTTTCTCCTCAAGCTTGATAGATTTTCTCCGATATCCCAACTACTTGTTTGCTTTAGCTCAACAATTTCGGATATAGTTAAGGTCTGATAAATTCCTTGCGTTTTGAGATAGTTTCGATAATCAAAACCAGCAAAATTACTGGCACCTTGAGGACTAGCTAGCTTGCCTTTCACAACCATTTCATGTAGTTCAGACAACTCTTGAAATTTTTCCTTTTCAGCTTCCGACTGGAGTTTATAATAGATCTGAAAGAGTCTACCATCAGCCTTGCCACGAAAAGTCAAGCTATCACCATTAACCTTGATGGTATCAGGCAAGATTCGAACTGTATCAACCGTGTTGACTAGATGTTGACTCGCTTCTTCTTGCTGCCATTTTTGAAATACAAACCAACTCCCAAATAGGCTGCAAACCAATAGGACTTTGACTACAGTCTTCCATGGAAATTGAAAAAACAGGCAGATCAGTAAAAAGACAAATCCCAAAAGTGCTAATACACTTGCTGAAAAAATTGCATAGTAGAGCCATAGCAAAAGAAAACTAAGATAGATTTTTGGGATGGGAAAACGATTAATCCACTGTGACATACTCTTTTAACTTTTCTATCGTTTTTGCACCAATACCAGAAACCTTTTTGAGATCATCAACTGACTTGAACTTACCGTTAGACTCACGATGGTCAATAATATCTTGCGCACGTTTCGCACCTAAACCTTTGACTTGTTTAAGTTCCTCTACACTGGCTTTATTGAGATTGACTTTCTTACTTTCCTTGTTGTTAGAGGTATTTGATTGTGATTCTTGACTGGTAGCTTCTTCCTTGGTCGGAACATAGACCAGTGCTTCGTCACTAATTCTCTGGGCAAGATTGATAGACTTACTATCAGCATTATCTGTCAGTCCACCAGCTTTTTGAACAGCATCATTGATACGACTTCCAACTGGCAAATCGTAAATCCCTGGCGATTTAACAGCCCCTTTGACATCGACAGTAATTAGATCTTGCTCTACCACTTCTTCTTTCTGATTTTTATCTTCATTTTCATCCGTCGAATCCTTTGAAACAATTGTAACTTCAGTCTGCAAATTACTCTCCTTAGCAGGCGTTTGAGCGACTGGTTTTAGGAGGAAAAATCCACCTAAGACCAAACCCAAACTAGCGCAGATGACAATGATTTTGTATTCTTTGATTTTCTCAATAAGTTCTTCCATATTTTCTCCTCTCTTAGCTTATTCGTAAGAGAAAGAAAAAACAGCTGAAAAATCTTTTCAACTGCTTACTTATTTGCAAAATAATCTTCCTTGGTTAAGATATAATGCACTCTCGTCACGATACGACCTTTTTCATGCTGGTCCATACGAGCATATGGTTCTTCGTGAGAAAAGCGCATGCCTGATTTCTCCATGACCTTTCCTGACGCAGGATTGTCCTTATCATGAAGGGCGGTCAACTTATTCATTCCAATCTTTTCAAAAGCCAGTTCAATCACGGCACGATTGGCTTCCGTTGTTAAACCTTGATTCCAATATTTTTGATGGATAATATAACCAATGGCTGCCTTCTTAAGAACAGTGTCCATCTTGTGCAGGTCAATGGTTCCGATAAACTCTCCAGTACTTTTTAGTTCAATTCCCCATCGCCCCAAGGGATTGGCTAGATAAAACTGGGCAATATTATTCTTGGTTTCCTCTAAACTTTGATTGGTTGGAAAAGTATAGCGTGTATTTTCTTTATTTGAAGCATACTCAAACATAGCTTCTGCATCATCAAGTGTTACTGGTCTAAGTACTAAACGTTCTGTTTCGATAATTGGATACTTCGCTAGTTTGATAAATAGTGATTCCATGATTGTACCTCCTAAAATAGGTTGGTAAAAGAATAACATAAAAGAAATAAGTTTACAAATTTTTCTTGCAATTTAAAACGGTTTCATATACAATAAAATCATCACAAAAAACTCAAAAAATGTGATATAAAACTGAAACTGTCTGATAGAAAGTGAGTTATCTTTATGTTAATTGGAATTCCAAAGGAAATTAAAAATAATGAAAATCGTGTGGCTTTGACACCTGCTGGTGTACAGAGTCTTGTTGGTCGTGGTCACCGTGTCCTCATCGAAACAAATGCGGGACTTGGATCTGGTTTTGCTGATGCGGACTATGAAAAGCAAGGAGCTGAGATTGTAGCAACAGCTGCTGAAGCTTGGGCTGCAGAGTTAGTTGTTAAAGTAAAAGAGCCACTTGCTAGTGAATATCAATTCTTGCGTGAAGACTTACTTCTTTTCACCTACTTGCATATGGCAGCTGCTCCAGAATTAGCTGATGCTATGCTTGCAGCTAAAACAACTGGTGTTGCTTATGAAACTGTACGCGATACTGAAGGTCAACTTCCTCTATTGGTTCCAATGAGTGAGGTTGCAGGTCGAATGGCTGTCCAAATCGGAGCTCACTTCTTGACGAAACAAGCTGGTGGTTCTGGAGTTCTATTGGGTGGTGTCCCAGGTGTACCAAAAGGAAAAGTAACCATTATCGGTGGTGGTGTCGTTGGTACACACGCAGCTCGTATCGCTCTTGGTTTGGGAGCTCAAGTAACTATTCTTGATATCAGCGCTAAGCGCCTTTCTGTACTTGAAGATGTCTTTGGTCACCAAATCCAAACTTTGATGTCTAACCCATTTAATATTGAAGTAAGTGTGCGTGAAGCAGACGTTGTTATCGGTGCAGTATTGATTCCTGGTGCTAAAGCTCCAAAATTAGTGACAGATGACATGGTTCAACAAATGCGTCCTGGTTCTGTTATCGTGGACGTTGCTGTAGACCAAGGTGGTGTTATTGCAACAGCTGACCGTGTGACAACCCATGATGAGCCTGTCTATGAAAAACACGGTGTCCTTCACTATGCGGTTGCCAACATTCCTGGAGCAGTTGCTCGTACTTCTACTATCGCCCTTACAAATGTGACTCTTCCATATATCGAAGCCTTGGCAGGAAAAGGATTTAAGAAAGCAATCCTTGAAGATGCTGGTTTGCGTGAAGGGGTTACAACTTACCAAGGTCAATTGACTAGTCAACCAGTTGCTGAAGGTTTAGAACGTGACTATACACCTATTAGTGAGCTTGTTTAATAAGAAATTCAAAAAAAATAAGAGCAGTTTTTCAACTGCTCTTTTTCTTTATTCTGTTTCTTCTTGATTTTCTTCAGCTTTGGCAGGTCGAGGTTCATAGGCTCTAATAATCTGAGCAACGACTGGATGGCGAACCACATCCTTGGCTGAAAAATGAACGAAGTCAATCTGGTGAATGTTCTTAAGTTTTTCCTGGGCATCAATCAGACCTGACTTGACGTTCCGAGGTAGGTCAATCTGGCTAATATCGCCATTGACAATCATTTTTGAATTAAATCCAAGACGAGTCAAAAACATCTTCATCTGCATGATGGTTGTATTTTGCGCTTCATCCAAAATGACAAAGGCATCATCCAGAGTACGTCCACGCATGTAGGCCAAAGGCGCAATCTCAATAATTTCTCTCTCCATGAGACGAGTTGTTTGGTCTTTCCCTAAGATCTGATATAAAGCATCATAGACTGGTCGAAGATAAGGATCCACCTTTTCTTTCAAATCACCAGGTAGAAATCCTAGGCTTTCTCCAGCTTCTACCGCTGGACGAGTCAGGATAATACGCTTGACTTGACCACGTTTAAGAGCTGTAACAGCCAAGGTCACTGCTAGGAATGTTTTACCCGTACCAGCTGGCCCAATCCCAAAGGTAACATCATGATTCTTAACACTATCAACATAAAGTTTTTGTCCCAGTGTCTTGACCCGAATCGGCTTACCAGTATTGTCTTTGATAATCTCTTCTTCATAGAGGGCAACAAACTTATCGATTTCATTGTTTCTAACCATATTGATGGCTGTCACCACATCCGGAGTTCCGACAGTCATGCCACGATTAACCAAGACCATCAAGGCTTGAATTACTTGCCGTGCTTCTTCACAAGAAGACTCCTCTCCCAAGACTTGTACAATCTCTGTACGAGCATGGATGATAACATCTAACTCATCTTCCATCAAGCGAAGATGGCGTTCATTGGAACCAAAAAGATGAAACAGGTCATCTGGATGACTTAACTGAATGTCTATTGAATGTTCCTTCAAATAAAGAACCTCTCTAACTCTTTAATTTCTTTTTATTATAGCAAAGGCATTTAGAAATTGCTATCCTTAACACCTTAACCCTTTTTAATGTTCTAAATATTCCTGCCAGATGCGATCGAAGTCTCCCATATTAAAGGAAAAACTGGCATGTTCTTCTAAAAATCGACTCACCTGATCGAAATCATCCGTATGTTTTGGGAAGGCTGACTCCTCAAAGGCAAGATCCGCTAAAATCGCTTTGGGACTATTACTTTTAGGATTTCGTTCTGTCATGAGCCAAGTATAAAATGATTTTCTCATAAGCCTCCCTAAATTAATTCGGTACCAAACTGGTCTTGTTTAATTTTACCAGCCTTCATCAAACCACCAAGTGCTTTTTTAAATTGACCTTTCGAAATACCAAATGTTGCTTTAATGTCATCTGGTGATGATTTGTCATTTAAGGTCATAAATCCACCATTGCTTTCCAAATATGTCAGAATCATTTGTGCATCATTTTCTAACATTTCAAAAGAGCGAGGTTTTAGTGACAGATTAAGAGTTCGGTCAACTTCACGGAAACCAATGACACGCGCATCTAACACTTGCCCCAAACGTGGCTCTGCATAGCGCTCACTTGGATGGATAAATCCAAGCATGTTGTTTTCTGGTAGGTAGACAAAAGTTCCTGATAACTTAAGACGATAAACGATTGCTGGCCAGTTCTGATTTTGCATGTTGTTGTATGCTGGACGTGCTAAACGTTGGAAGTCTTCCTGATAAGCCAAAACTCCCCAGATACGGTCTTTCTTGTCTACTTCTAGACGAACATAAAGTTTATCGCCCTTCTTAGGCCAGAGCTCTTTCAGTTCAGGCAGGATATCAAGTGACACAACGATTTCCTTGTCAGGAAGTCCTGTATCAACAAAAACACCCAAATCCTTACGAACCTCTGTTACTGTACCCCAGCCAAATTGATCCTGAGTTGCAGTCACTTCTTGAGTTGTCAAGCGTAATTTTTGCTTCATATCTGTGTAAGCAAAACCTTTGACCGTATCACCAACCGCATGCTGACCTTCTTCCTTAGCAAGAGCGTATGTTTGACCATCCTTTTGAACAAAGTAAAAACGGTCATTTTCATCGATGATAAGTCCAACGATAAAACTTGCAAGATTTGTATTCATGTTTCCTTCTTTCGAATAAAACTCAGCCAGCAATGCCAACTGAGTTTTTCTGTTTATTTCTTAGACTTCCAAGATTTCTTTTTCTTTATTGGCAGTCATCTCGTCGATGTGTTTAACAGCATCGTCTGTCGCTTTTTGAATATCTTTTTCAAGAGTCTTCAATTCATCTTCAGTGATTTCTTTAGCTTTTTCTTGTTTCTTAGCTTCATCCATAGCATCACGACGGATATTACGGATAGCTACTTTAGCATTTTCACCAACTTTTTTCACTTCTTTAGCGAGATCGCGACGAGTTTCTTCTGTAAGAGCTGGGATAACCAAGCGAATAACAGAACCATCGTTAGCTGGTGTAATACCAAGGTCTGAAGCGTTCAAAGCACGCTCGATATCCTTCAATGAAGATTTATCAAATGGTGTTACCAACAAAACACGCGCTTCAGGAATTGTGATAGAAGCGATTTGGTTAAGAGGTGTTTCGACACCATAGTATTCAACAGTAATACGGTCAAGCAAGCTAGCGTTAGCACGACCTGCACGGATACCACCAAATTCACGAGCAAGTGAGTGGTGAGATTGAGTCATTCTCTCTTTAGCTTTTTCTACAATTGCGTTAGCCATAATTTTTCTTATTCCTTTTCTTCGATATTATTTGAAACAGTTGTTCCGATATTTTCACCAAATACAACACGTTTGATATTACCAGGTTGGTTCATATTAAAGACTACCAAGTCAATATCGTTATCCATAGATAGAGTTGAAGCTGTTGAATCCATGATACGGAGTCCTTTATTAATGACATCACGGTGAGTCAATTCTTCAAATTTAACAGCAGTTTTATCTTTCTTAGGATCAGCATTGTAGACACCGTCTACACCATTCTTAGCCATCAAAATAGCGTCTGCTTCAATTTCAGCTGCACGAAGAGCTGCTGTTGTATCTGTAGAGAAGTAAGGTGAACCAATTCCTGCACCAAAGATAACGATACGTCCTTTTTCAAGGTGGCGAAGGGCACGTCCACGAATATAAGGCTCCGCTACTTGTTGCATGGCAATAGCTGTTTGTACGCGAGTATCAACCCCTACTTGTTGCAATGAATCTGCCATCACAAGAGCATTCATGACTGTCCCAAGCATTCCAGTGTAATCCGCTTGAACACGATCCATACCAGCTTCTGCTGCAGGTTCTCCACGCCAAAGGTTTCCACCACCGATAACCAAGGCAATTTCAATTCCTAGCTCGTGAACTTCCTTGATTTCTTGGGCCATACTTTGAACAGTTTTGATATCAATCCCGACACCACGTTCGCCAGCAAGGGCTTCACCAGATAGCTTGATTAAGATACGTTTATACTTAGGTTCTACCATTTTCTCTCTCCTTTTTTCATCCTACCTATTTTATCACAATTTGAAAGATTTTTATAGTATCATGAGCGATTCTTTCAAAAAAATTAGACAGATAAAAATTTCTCTAAATCAGACAAGGCACGTTCCGCGATTTTCTCATAACGAGTCTTTTTATCACGGATTCGTTCACCTTCTAATTCCTTGATAATACCGAAGTTGACATTCATAGGTTGGAAGTGTTTGCTATCAGCATGGGTGATATAATGAGCTAAACTTCCGATTGCAGTTGTCTCTGGGAAAATAGCTTCGCTTTCTCCCTTGAAAAGACGAGCTGCGTTAATACCTGCTACTAACCCTGAAGCTGCTGATTCAACATATCCTTCCACACCTGTCATTTGCCCAGCGAAGAAAAGATTTGGCTGTTTCTTAGAACGATAAGTCTGCTCAAGGAGATTTGGAGAGTCCATGTAGGAATTGCGGTGCATAACGCCATAACGGACAAACTCGGCGTTTTCAAGACCTGGAATCATTTGGAAGACACGCTTCTGCTCTCCCCATTTGAGGTGAGTCTGGAATCCCACGATATTGTAGAGACTTCCAGCCGCATTATCCTGACGAAGCTGAACGACTGCATAAGGAGTTTTAAAGTCTCCATCACGAGGTCCCTTGTAATCTTCTGGATATTCTAGACCAACTGGTTTCATAGGACCATAGAGCATAGTTTTGATGCCACGTTTGGCCATGACTTCAATGGGCATACACCCTTCAAAATATTTTTCTTTTTCAAAAGAATTCAACGGAGCTTCTTCTGCATTAACTAAGGCTTCATGGAAATCCATAAACTCTTGTTTGGTCATTGGAGCATTAAGGTAGGCCGCTTCTCCCTTATCATATCGAGATTTGAGATAAACCTTGTTCATATCGATTGTATTGACATCCACAATGGGCGCTGCAGCATCGTAGAAATAAAAACCATCTCCTCCATTGAGTGCATGAATTTTCTCAGCAAGGGCATCACTAGTCAAGGGACCAGTTGCTACAACTGTAATAGCATCTGTTGGCAATTCTGTAATTTCATCGCGTACCACTTCAATCAATGGATGATTAGCAATTTTTTCAGTGACCATTTGAGAGAAACCATCACGATCAACCGCAAGCGCTCCACCTGCAGGAACACGGGTTGCTTCTGCTGATTCCAAGATAATAGAACCTAGGCGACGCATTTCTTCCTTGAGGAGCCCAACAGCATTTGTAAGAGCATCCCCTCGTAATGAGTTGGAACACACTAATTCTGCAAAATTATCTGTTTTATGCTGAGGTGTTGATTTGACACCACGCATTTCATAGAGTTTAACCGGAATACCACGCTCTGCGATTTGGTAAGCTGCTTCAGAACCTGCTAAACCAGCACCGATAACATTGATATAAGATTGAGACATGACACTAATACCTCTTTGGGTGGAACCTAAGTTCATATCAAAACAAGCTACTTGACTGTTTGACACCCACAAATCTTTCTAATTTTTCTTTTACTAGTATAACAAAAAAAGGGAAGAAGGCAAACTTCCCTGTTTAGTCATCCGATTGATTCTCTTCCCATTCATGATATGCTGCGTAGAGCTGGCTTTTATTCCACTGATAAATTTTAGCGACTTCCTTAATGGCTTGATTTTTCTTAACACCTTGTTGGATACGATTTTGTATTTCAGAGAATAAATCTTCTTCATCCTTATCTTCTACTTCTTGACTAGCACCTTCTACGATGAGAAGGCACTCACCCTTGAGCGGTGTTTCAGAGATACTTTCAAGCAACTCAGTGATTTTCCCCCGTTGGTATTCTTCATAAATCTTAGTCAATTCTCGAACTAGAACCACTGAACGATTACCATAAACTGCTAACAAATTTTCCAACGTATCAGACACACGGTGAGGCGATTCATAGAAAATCTGGGTTTCTGGATAATCTTTTTTTGATTCGAAAAATTGCTTTTGTTGTCCCGATTTTCGAGGTAAAAATCCATAAAAAATATGAGGTTGGGGTGCTAAACCACTGGCAATCAAGGCAGAAATTCCTGCGCTAGCACCTGGAACTGTGACAACCGCAATATCCTCTTCAATTGCCGCCTTGACCAAATCATGACCTGGGTCAGAAATGCTAGGTAGACCTGCATCCGATACCTGAGCGATATTTTGTCCTTGTTTCAACAAATCAATCAAATCAGGAATCTTTTCCTTGGCATTGTGCTCATGAAAACTGATTTGTTTGGTTGAAATATCGAAATGCTTAAGCAATAGACCAGTATTACGAGTATCCTCAGCAGCAATCCAGTCCACTTCTTTTAAAGTTTGAATAGCACGAAAGGTCATATCCTCTAAATTTCCAATTGGAGTTGCGACAAGATATAACTTACCATAAGGTGACTGACCTTTAAAACTTTTTTGAATCTGCATGCTTACTCCCTAAACAACAATTCATCACAAAACATACATTCTGCATCTTGTTCACGACGTTGACCGTAAAAATCGCGACACACATGAAAACCGTCGTCATAGATTCGGCTCACGTTTTCTCTAACATGCTTGGTCTTAGTTGGAGCTGTTTCTTCTTCCTCATTCAAGCGCTCTCTCAATTTATCGTTCTCTAAACGAAGAGCTGTATTCTCTTCTACAACACTCTTGAGATCTTTTTTGATAGCTTCGACATCTGCCAAGGTTGCCAACAACTGTTGAGAAAAATCATCTAAGGCATCAAATAATTCTTTCTTGTTCATGAACAGCCCTTTCTTTTTCTGTTTTCATGTTCATTTTATTGTAAAACTAGGTATTCCAAAGAATTCTGGAAAGACACATTTGCCTTCCACATTTTTCTAGCTTCGAGAAGGTTTTGCAAGATTGTACGTGCTGCATTTTTTTGAATCTCTTGACCTGCTAATACTTCTAAAATTCTAAAGACTTGGTCTTGTTTTTCTTTGTCATCTGCTAAACTAGCTAATTTTGCGACCTGTAAATAAGATTCCTTTTTCCCAGCATCTAACCAAGAATAAAATCGTTCACTTTCTTCAACTAGAGTCCAAAAACTTGTTTGATTTGTCAGTTTTTCAGCTTCTGCTTGCGATTGGCTAAACTCAGCTAAAAGCCTTGCTTTATTTTTGACCAATCCTGCTTGTTCAAGTTGATTCCTAAGGCTTTCAACATGCTTCTTAAATTGGAAAATTTGTGTCCGACTTCGGATAGTTTGTAAAATCTGCTCTTGATCATTGGTTAAAAAGAAAATATAGATTTCACTCTGAGGTTCCTCAATAACCTTAAGTAGTGAATTAGCTGCGTTAACATGCATTTTTTCAGCTTGTTCAATGATAAAAACCTGACGTTGATTTTCAATCCCTGATTGCGAAAACTGACTAACTAGTTCTCTAATTCTCTCCGTTTTTATAATCTGATTAATCGGACGAATAACTGTGACATCGGGAAATTCGTCTTGATCAATCAACTTACAATTTCGACAAGACTCGCAGGGTAAGACCCCCTGTTTTTCAGTACAAAACAAACTCTTAGACAGAAATAAAGCCATCTCCATACTTCCAAAAAAACCTGAAAAGAGATAGGCATGATTGAGCTGTTTTTGTTCTAAGATATGAACAAAACGTTCAAATTGTTGTGGTTGACAAGCCTTTAATTGCTCTTGATTCATTCTTGCAGCCCCATTCTGTCAAATAAGACTTTCTTAGTATTCTCAATCACTTGATCTAGTGGTAAACTGGCATCGATTTTAGCAATGCGTTCACCTTCTTTTTCAAGAAGGGAAAGATATCCTTGACGAACTTTTCTGTGCAAGTCTAAGCCTTCCAAGTCCAAACGGTTGACTTCACGATCACTGTTTGCCGCGATTCGTTCAAGCCCCTTCTCCACTTCAATATCAAAATAAAGTGTCAAATCTGGTTTAAGACCATCAGTAGCAAATTGATTGAGCCAATCAATAGCTTCAATATCTAAACCACGACCAAAACCTTGATAAGCAACGGAACTATCAATAAAACGATCCATGATGACCAGTTTCCCTGCTGCAAGTGCTGGTAAGACCTTTTCCACTAGGTGTTGTCTACGACTAGCAATATAGAGTAGAAGCTCTGTCTTGGCATCCATTTGAGTATGACTAGGATCTAAAATAACTTCTCGAATCTTCTCACCAATCAATACTCCACCTGGTTCACGTGTTGTTAAAACCTCAATATTTTTTTCTTCTAACACAGGAAGGATAGCTTCAAGCACACTCGTTTTCCCAGCTCCCTCTGGCCCCTCTAGAGAGACTAAAAATCCTTTTGACATGACGAACTCATTTCTTTTTTTCTTCCTTCTATTTTATCAAAAAAAGAGGCATTTGTGAAAAGCTTTTTAACCTAATAAAAATTTATTCTGAAAAACTAGGATATACATTCGTTAATAAAGTAGATAATTATTTAATTAAGTTTCTATATTCGTAATCAACTACCATACTGTCTTATTTTGCCTTCGTATAGCTAGAAAAAAAGAACCTTGCATAGCAAGATTCTTTTAATGTCTGACTTAAATAATTGTTCTTCTGGGAACTAAATCGAATTAAGCTTCGATTTCTGTAACCATACCTGAACCAACAGTACGTCCACCCTCACGGATAGAGAATGTAGTACCTTGTTCTACGGCGATTGGGTGGATCAACTCAACGTCGATTGTCACGTTATCACCTGGCATTACCATTTCAGTACCTGCTGGAAGTTCGATTGAACCTGTAACGTCAGTAGTACGGAAGTAGAATTGTGGGCGGTAGTTGTTGAAGAATGGAGTGTGACGTCCACCTTCTTCTTTAGTAAGGATGTAAACTTCACCTTTGAATTTAGTGTGTGGGTTGATTGAACCTGGTTTAGCGATAACTTGTCCACGTTCGATTTCGTCACGTTGAACACCACGAAGAAGGACACCTACGTTATCTCCTGCAAGACCTTCGTCAAGTTGTTTACGGAACATTTCAACACCAGTAACAACTGCTTTTGAAGTTTCTTCTTTGATACCAACGATTTCGATTTCGTCGTTGACACGAACAGTACCACGGTCGATACGTCCTGAAGCAACTGTACCACGTCCAGTGATTGAGAATACGTCTTCGACTGGAAGAAGCAATGGTTTGTCAGTGTCACGTTCTGGTTCTGGAATGTACTCATCAACAGTGTTCATCAATTCCATGATGATGTCTTCGTATTTAGAGTCACCTTCAAGAGCTTTAAGAGCTGAACCTTGGATAACTGGAAGATCGTCACCTGGGAAGTCGTATTCTGAAAGAAGGTCACGGATTTCCATTTCAACCAATTCAAGCAATTCTTCGTCGTCAACCAAGTCGATCTTGTTCATGAAGACGATAAGGTGTTTAACACCAACCTGACGTGAAAGAAGGATGTGCTCACGAGTTTGTGGCATTGGTCCGTCAGTTGAAGCTACTACAAGGATAGCTCCGTCCATTTGAGCGGCACCAGTGATCATGTTTTTAACGTAGTCCGCGTGTCCTGGAGCGTCGATGTGAGCGTAGTGACGTTTTTCAGTTTCGTACTCAACGTGCGCAGTGTTGATAGTGATACCGCGTTCGCGTTCTTCTGGAGCAGCATCGATAGACGCATAGTCTTTAGGTTGGTTAACTGCTGAAGGCAAGCGACGTGCCAAAACAGTTGTGATAGCTGCAGTTAGGGTAGTTTTACCGTGGTCAACGTGTCCGATAGTACCAATGTTAACGTGTGGTTTACTACGATCGTATTTTTCTTTTGCCATTTGAGTAAAAGCCTCCAATAAAATATATTTTATAGATAGACAGTAGGCAATACAGTCTAACTTTCCTTACTATTTTATCAAATTTTAGCTAAATTGCAAGTGTTTTACAAAGATTTTGTGAATTATTCTTATTCTTCTTCTCGGTACTCGATTTATTGATAAAAGATAAAAAAAGAAACAGATGAATCTGTTTCTTTTTGAAAATCTTTATTTTTCTTGTACTTCTTTATGTTTTTCATAAAGTCGAACTAGGAATTTGGATATTTCTTTGAGAATCGAGTAGGTAGGAACGGCAACAATCATACCAACGACACCGTAGATATTACTTGACAACAATAATAGGACGAGAATTGTAATCGGATGAACCTTCATGACACCACCCACAATTCGAGGGTATAGGATATTCCCATCTACTTGTTGGATAATCAGCATATAGATAACTGCTATTATCATCTTTTGAGGATCCGTAAACAGATTTGAAATAATCATCGGGATTAATCCAATACTTGGTCCAACATAAGGAATCAGATTCGCTAAACCTGAGAAAATAGCAAAAACTAATGCATATTTTAAGCCAATCACACTATAACCGATAAAAGCCAAACACCCGATAATGAATGCATCGATTGATACTCCACTTATGTAACGGGAAATCGTCGCATTCAAGTTTGTTATTAAACCAGATATATTAAGTTTGTCTCGTTTTAAAATCGTTCTCTCTAGCATCGGTAAGAATTTATGACCATCTAAAAGGAAATAAATCAAGAAAACCGGTGTCATAATAATAATTAAAACAGTGCTAACCAAAGCTGAAAGAACACTTCCAACACTGTTTGTTACACTATTTAAGATATTCTGTAAAATATCGATGTAAGAAAGATTTAATTGTCGGATTGTTTGTTGAATATCTAGCTCTTGGAAAGCAGGATATTTTGATAATTCTATTACTAAATCTTGGAGTCGACCATAAATACCTTGGCTAGAATTAATCAAACTACTCAACTGATTAATCAAAATCGGTAAGAGATATACTACACCTATCACCAGAGAACCAAAGAGAACAAAAAGTGTCAACAAAATCCCGATAATTCGGTTGATTTTACACTCTTTCTCTAAAAAGATAACAATTGGGTTGGTTAGGTAATACAGAAATCCTCCTAATAAGAAGGGAATCATGATTGTATTTATGACACTTACAAATGGTGTAATAATGGCACCCATTTCTCTCCATAGGTAGAAAATAAGGGTTATTAATAATATCTCAGTGGTCCAGAAGAATAATTTATTTCTCCGAAACATAAGCCACCTCCTCTTTTTCCTATTTTACCATATTTCGAAAAAGATTGATAACCTACATTATAAAAACAAGAATATTTTTTGTCTTTATGATAGAATACAATTACTATGAAGAAATTATTTTTAACATTCCTAACACTTATTTCATTTGGTTCGGCTACTACTGTTTTTGCTAAGGATTTTGATGTTGCTGCAAAACACGCCATCGCTGTTGAAGCTAATACTGGTAAGATTTTATATGAAAAAGATGCTACTCAACCTGTAGAAATTGCCTCTATCAGTAAGTTGCTAACTGTTTACTTGGTCTATGAGGCCCTAGAACAAGGTAAAATCACTCTTTCTACTCCGGTAGAAATTTCAGATTATCCCTACCAGTTGACAACCAATTCTGCGGCAAGTAACGTTCCTATGGAAGCTCGTAACTATACTGTTGAAGAGTTGTTAGAAGCAACATTGGTAACTAGTGCCAATAGTGCAGCTATCGCGTTAGCAGAAAAGGTTGCTGGATCGGAAAAAGACTTTGTAGATATGATGAAAGCCAAACTTCTTGAATGGGGAATTCAAGATGCTACCGTCGTCAATTCAACTGGTCTAAATAATGAAACTCTTGGAGATAATATCTATCCAGGTTCTAAGAAAGACGATGAAAACAAATTGAGTGCTTACGATGTTGCTGTTGTAGCTCGTAATCTGATTCTCAAATATCCTCAGGTCCTAGAAATTACCAAGAAACCTTCATCTACTTTCGCAGGAATGACCATTACTTCTACTAACTATATGTTAGAAGGAATGCCTGCTTATCGTGGTGGTATTGATGGTCTTAAGACTGGAACAACTGATAAAGCAGGAGCATCCTTTGTCGGTACAACTGTTGAAAAAGGCATGCGTATCATTACTGTTGTCCTTAACGCTGACAACCAAGATACCAACCCTTACGCTCGTTTCACAGCAACTTCAGCTCTTTTAGATTATATCTCATCCAATTTTGCTCTTCAAACAATCGTCAACCAAGGAGAAAGCTATCAAGATAGTAAATCTCCAATTTATGACGGAAAGCAAGATACTGTTACAGCAGTCGCTAAAGAAGATATAAAAATTGTCCAACGTCTCGGTAGTCGCGCACAGTCATCTATTACTTACACACCTGATAGAACTGAGCATGCTGCACCACTTGAGGCAGGTACAGTGGTTGGTCATCTGACTTATGAAGACAAAGACTTAGTTGGTCAAGGTTATATTACTACTGATAATCCAACCTTTGATATGGTTGCTGAAAAAAATGTTGAAAAAGCCTTTTTCTTAAAAGTATGGTGGAATCGTTTCGTTCGATTTGTAAATGAAAAATTATAAAAAAATCGCGATTTCTCGCGATTTTTTCTCTATTCATTTTCAGCTACAGTCGAATGATTATATCCATAAACAAAGTAAATAATAACTCCTATTAATAAAGCAAGGCCAAATGCCATCCATGTTTCAAGGGAATACTGAAGCATGAATGATAGACAAATCAGAATCGATAAGATTGGTAGAAAAGGAACCAAAGGCGTTTTAAATTCTCTCTCTTTAGGTTCTCCCTTGTCTTTTCTTAGCTTGATAATCCCATAGGCTAATAAAATAAGATAAGCCAAGGTACAGATATTGAGAAAGGCTGCGATACTTGCCAGTGGGAAAATTCCCGCTGCAATCGCTGAAACAAGACCTGTTAAAATGGTCGCATTCTTAGGTACTCGACTGGTCTTGGTTACTTGTTTGAAACTCTGAGGCAAGAGGCCATCACGAGCCAAGCTATAAATCATTCGTGACAAGGCATAGGTCATTGAAATACATACCGTAATCAAGGTAAAAATCGCAACGAGTGAAACATAATTAGCTGCCCAACCAATACCGATACTTCTCAGAGCAAAAGCCACTGCATCATCAACATTGAGCTTACTATAGTGAACGATACCAGTTAATATCAAGGTAACCATGGCATAAAGGATGGTTACGATCATCAAGGATAAAACAATCCCACGTGGAATATTCTTTTGTGGACTTTGAATTTCATCAACTGCCATAGAAATGGACTCAAAACCTAAGAATCCAAAGAACATGAGCGAAGCACCTGCCATAATCCCTGTGCTTCCACCATAAATCTGACCAAAACCAAATGGAACAAAATTGGACCAGTTCTCAGGTTTGATATACCAAATTCCAACTAAGATAAATAAGGCAAGAGCAGAAAATTTTAAAACAACAAGAATCGAATTAAAACGAAGAGCAGTTTTCGAATTCATGAGGACGACTGCAGTAACAAGCATAATCACTAAAATTGGCAAAAGATCAATATAAGTACTATGCTCAGGATTAAAAGTTCCATTCAAGGCTTGTGGCAAGGAAATTCCGTAATGACTAAGCAAACCTTTAAAATAGGCAGCCCAACCTGAAGCTACACCAGAGACTGCTGTCATAAATTCCATAATGGTTAGCCAACCAGCTATCCAAGCTGGAAATTCTCCCAAAACCACATATAAATAACTATACACCCCACCAGTTGCTGGTACACGAGAAGCAAATTCCGCAAAAAAGAGCGCTGATAAGGAAACACAGATAGCTGAGATAACGATAGAAACAACAAGGGCTGGACCTGCTAATGTAGCTGCGGCTGTTCCTGTAATGGTAAAGATACCTGTTCCCACCATGGCACCAATCCCCAAGAGAATTAAATCCCATAATTTCAGATGACGATGCATCTCTGTTTTACCTAGACTTACGTCTTTGGTTCTAAAAATATTCATAATTCATCTCCACTAACAATAATTGTTTTATTTTACCATAAAAAATGGAATTTGTGAATATTTATAAGATACTATCATAAAAAAACTGAACAAATCTAATATTTGTTCAGTTTTTACTTATAGTTAAAATTCAACAGTTATTATACTTCGTAGTATGGAAACGGACGGTCACTATCTAATGGACGATTTGGAATTTCTTGTTCCAAAATAGCGCGCCAACCAGATACCAATTCTTCAAAAGTCAATTTGGCTTCAGGAGAAGCTGTTGTAAGTTTCCGTCCAAACCAAGCCATGGTTGCAGTTTCAAATTGAAGCATAGCGTAGTCGATTACCGGTACATTTGCCTCTTCATAATTCTCATTTACTGCTTGGGCAACTTCTGATGCTTGTGGAAGAAGTTGATTGTTGATTTTATCGACAATACTTGCGTCCATCTCTCTCCATGAAAGTAATTGACCATCTACCTGATAAAAGAGCTCAAAGGTTTCTTGATTTTTCTTAAAATTGGTAAGAACAAAAGCACGTTCTACTGCCTCTGGACCACCAACAGCCTTGACAGCGTTTATAAGGAGATTTTCTTCCATTTGTCTCCAATAATCATCAGCTTCTGCTTCAAGATCAAAAACAAATGCCTGATCCAACTCTTCAATCGGTGCTTCTCCCTTATTCACTTTTTCAATCGTTCCAAACAATCGCTTTAAGAATCCCATTTGCTTCTCCTTTTGGGTTTTATCCAACTGACCCTTCCATTTCATAGCTAATCAAGCGGTTAAGCTCAACTGCATACTCCATTGGAAGTTCTTTGGTGAAGGGCTCTACAAATCCCATGACAATCATCTCAGTTGCTTCAGTCTCTGACAAGCCACGACTCATAAGGTAATAGAGTTGTTCTTCTGAAATCTTAGAAACTTTGGCTTCGTGCTCCAAAGCAACTTGTGAGTTATGAATTTCGTTAAATGGAATGGTATCTGACGCTGACAAATCATCCATGATAATGGTATCACACTCGATGTGAGAAACAGATTTCTTAGAGTTCTTGTTAAAGGTTACTTGTCCACGATAGTCAACCTTCCCTCCGCCTTTGGCGATGGATTTAGACACGATTGATGAACTTGTATGTGGTGCATTGTGGATCATCTTGGCACCAGTATCCTGGTGTTGACCAGCATTGGCAAAGGCAATCGAAAGCATGGTACCACGTGCTCCTTCTCCATCAAGGTAAACAGATGGGTATTTCATGGTTGTTTTGGCCCCTAAGTTTCCATCAATCCACTCAACAGTCGCATCTTTTTGAGCCTTAGCGCGTTTTGTAACCAAGTTATAGACGTTATCAGACCAGTTTTGGATGGTTGTATAACGCATGTAAGCTCCGTCCAAGGCAAAGATTTCTACAATGGCAGCATGCAAACTGTTACTTGAATAAGTTGGCGCTGTACACCCTTCTACATAGTGGACACTTGCTCCTTCATCAACGATAATCAAGGTACGTTCAAACTGACCAGTATTTTCGTTGTTGATACGGAAGTAGGTTTGAAGGGGAATATCAACTTTCACACCTTTAGGAACATAAATAAAGGTTCCTCCTGACCATACTGCTGAGTTAAGGGCTGCCAACTTGTTATCTGTTGGAGGGACTAACTTAGCGAAGTATTGTTTAAACAAGTCTGGGTATTCCTTGAGGGCAGAATCTGTATCTGTAAAGATAATGCCTAACTTCTCAAATTCTTCCTTCATGTTATGGTAAACTACTTCTGACTCATACTGGGCAGAAGCTCCAGCTAGATAAGCACGTTCAGCTTCTGGGATCCCGATACGTTCAAAGGTTTCCTTAATCTTTTCAGGAACGTCATCCCAAGAACGGGCTGGTTTATCAGATGGTTTTTGGTAGTAGATCAAGTCATCAAAGTCAATTTCTGACAAGTCTGCTCCCCAAGTTTGCATAGGCATTTTTTTAAAGGTTTCGTAAGATTTCAATCGAAATTCTAACATCCACTCAGGCTCACCCTTAGCAGCTGATAGTTCACGAATGACATCTTCATTCAATCCTTTTCCTGTCGATAGGACAGGCTCTACATCGTCATGGAAACCAAATTTATATTCACCAAGATCAATTGGTTTTGGTTCTACTCTTTCTTCAGCCATAATATCCTTTCTTTCATTCTTTATTTCTAGTGATTTATAAGACAAAGAAAGCTTGTCTTATTTGTTTTCTTGGTCTTCAATTGTTTTTTTAAGGGCATTCCAAGCTAGGGTTGCGCATTTAATTCGTTGAGGGAATTTAGCAACTCCTGATAAGAAAGCTGCATCTCCAAGTTGATCTTGACGCTCATCCTTTTGACCTTGAACCATTTCAGAAAAGATGGTTGCAAGCTCTAAGATTTCTTGCTTGGTCTTTCCTAAGACTGCATCTGTCATCATACTAGCAGAGGCAGTTGAAATCGTACAACCAGAGTTTAGAAAAGCGATATCTTCCAAACAATCATCTGCATCAAACTTGACAGAGAGATTAATGACATCACCACAGGTTGGATTGTTAAGACTGATTTGTTCAGCATCTTCCAACCTACCTTGGTGATGGGGATTTTTCGAATGATCCGCTACCACTGCCATATAAAGGCTATCTAGTTTAGAAAGTGCCATTGAAAAACTCCTTTGTCTTTTGTAAAGCATCGACTAACTTGTCGCAATCTGCCTTGGTATTGTAGATATAAAAACTTGCACGAGCTGTTGCTGGAACTTCTAAATACTGGAGCAAAGGTTGAGCGCAATGATGACCGGCACGAACCGCTACTCCTTCATAATCCAGAGCAGTCGCGAGGTCGTGAGGATGAAGGTCACCTAGGTTAAAGGCAATAACACCTGAACGCTGAGCCAAATCTTGCGAACCATAGATAGTCAAACCTTCAATTGCCTGCAATTTTGGAAAGACGTATGAAATCAATTCCTGTTCATGGGCTTCAATCGCATCCATACCGATATTTTCGAGATAATCAACTGCTGCAGCAAGTCCAATAGCACCTGCCATATTAGGAGTTCCAGCCTCGAATTTCCAAGGCAATTCCTTCCAACTAGCAGATTGCTCATAGACAAAATCAATCATCTCACCACCAAATTCAACTGGTGACATTTGTTCCAGATATTTTTCTTTACCGTAAAGAACACCAATACCAGTCGGACCAGCCATCTTGTGACCTGAAAATGCAAAGAAGTCTACATCCAAGTCCTGAACATCAATCTTCATATGAGGTGTAGACTGAGCACCATCTACAACCATAATAGCTCCAACTTTATGAGCCATTTGCGTGATTTCTTTGATAGGATTGACCACTCCAAGAACGTTTGATGCGTGAGCTAGTGAAACAAATTTAACTTTGTCAGTCAATTTAGAACGCAAGTCATCCATATCTAGAGCTCCATCTTTGAGATAGACATAAACAAGCTCTGCCCCAGTCTTTCGGCAAGCTTCCTGCCATGGAATAATATTGGAATGGTGTTCCATGACTGAAATCAAGACCTGGTCTCCCTCAGTCAAGACTTCCTCAGCGAAGCGTGCCACCCAGTTGAGACTAGTTGTCGTTCCTCTGGTAAAGAGCACTTCTTTTGTCGACTTAGCATTAATGAACTTGCGAATAGTTTCACGAGCAGCTTCATAAGATGCTGTCGCCCGCTCTGCCAAAGTATGAACCCCACGATGAACATTGGCATTATCCTGCTTATAGTAGCGGTTAATGGCTTCCAGAACTGCTAGTGGTTTTTGTGTCGTCGCGGCATTATCCAGATAAACCAGAGGTTCGTCATTGACAATCTGGTCTAAAATCGGAAAATCCTTGCGAATCACTTCTGCATCTAACATAGGCTTCCCCTTAGCGTTTTGACAATTTTTCTTCGATCGTCGCAATCATTTCATCACGAACTTCCTTGACAGGGATCTCAACGATAACGGATCCAAGGAAACCACGTACAACCAAGCGTTCCGCAGTCGCCTTGTCCAATCCACGACTCATGAGGTAGTACATGTCTTCTGGATCAACTTGACCGATAGAAGCTGCGTGTCCTGCAGTAACATCATTTTCGTCAATCAAAAGAATTGGGTTAGCATCTGAACGAGCTTGGTCCGAAAGCATGAGAACACGGCTTTCTTGTTGGGCATCTGCTCCCTTGGCACCCTTAATGATGTGTCCGATACCGTTAAATGTCAAGGTTGCTTTTTCAAGGATAACCCCATGTTGCAGGATATTACCGATAGAGTTGCAACCATAGTTAGTCACTCGAGTATCAATCCCTTGAACCTGACGGCCACTTGAAAGAGCAACAACCTTAAGGTCTGCATGGCTACCATTTCCAATCAAGTCACTATCAAAGTCTGCAACAACATTTCCTTCGTTCATGACACCGATAGCCCAGTCAATACTTGCATCGTTGCCCAATTTCCCACGGCGGCTAATGTAGGCTGTAACATTTTCGCCTAGACGGTCAATCGCTGCAAACTTCACTTGTGCGCCTGAACGTGCAATGACTTCTACTGTGATATTGGCAGTTGCCTTAGCACTACCTTCTCCACGTGACTCCAGACGCTCAAGGTAGCTAATCTTACTGTTCTTACCAGCGATAATGAGGATGTGCTTGTTAAATGGTACATCGCTATCGCTATCTTGATAGAAAATCCCTTCGATTGGTTCAGCAATCTCAACATTATCAGGGATGTAGAGAACAGCGCCACTATTAAAGTAAGCTGTGTGGTAGGCTGCCAATTTGTCATCGTCGTACTTAACAGATGACATGAAAAATTCTTCTACGAGTTCTGGAATTTCTTCTAAAGCTGAATGGAAGTCTGTGAAGACCACTCCTTGTTCAGCCAACTCAACTGGAATTTGTTCGAAAACAGTTTGAGTTCCAACCTGCACCAATTTCAAGTGATTATCTAAAGCAGTGAAATCAGGGATATTTGCTGACGGTTCACTTTCTGTAATAATTCCATCACCAAGATTCCAACGGTGAAATTTTACACGCTCGATGACTGGCAATTCCAAACTCTCGATCTTATCAAAAGCTTTTTGACGGAGGTCTGACAACCAGCTTGGTTCAGCGTGCATTTCTGAAAAAAGTTTAATAGTTTCTTTAGTCATTTACTTCTCCTAAAAGATACGAGGGATTTACAATTCTTCCTTGTAGTCATAGCCAAGTTCTTCAGCTAGTTTCGCGTATCCTTCACGTTCCAAGCGCGCAGCTAATTCTGGACCACCAGAAAGAACAACACGACCTTCCATCATAACGTGTACCACATCTGGTGTGATATAGTTCAAAAGACGTTGGTAGTGAGTAATGATCATAGCACCAAAACTTTCACCACGCATAGCATTCACACCTTTAGAGACAACTTTAAGGGCATCAATATCAAGACCAGAGTCGATCTCATCTAAGAGGGCAAAAGTTGGTTCCAACATCAAGAGTTGTAGAATTTCATTACGTTTTTTCTCACCACCAGAGAATCCTTCGTTAAGGTAACGCTCAGCCATTTCTTCTTTCATGTTGAGCAATTCCATTTTTTCATCCAATTTAGTGATGAACTCGCGAACTGAAATTTTTTCGTCATCTTCTTTACCAGCATTCATGGCTGCACGAAGAAACTCAGCATTGGTAATCCCAGGAATTTCTGATGGGTATTGCATGGCAAGGAAGAGTCCCATGCGAGCACGCTCGTCCACTTCCAATTCAAGGATATTTACACCGTCAAACAAGACTTCACCTTTAGTGACTTCATAGTTTGGATTCCCCATAATAGCAGCTGAAAGAGTCGACTTACCGGTACCATTTGGTCCCATGATAGCTGCAATTTCTCCTGTTTTAATAGTCAGATTGACCCCTTTTAAAATTTCTTTTCCTTCAATTTCGACATGAAGATCTTTGATCTCTAATACTGACATGATTGTTCCTTTCTTTTCATCCTTTTTACTGTATTTACCTGAAATTTAACCTTTTTAAATCCCTAGAAAAACACGGTAAAATGTCAATAAATATACCTTAATAGTATAACAAAAAAAAGCCTAAAAGGCTTTGATTTTGTCCAGAAGCTAGGAGCTACTTCTTCCCTTGAAAATGATCATCTATAGCGCTCACAATTTTACCCATGATATAACTCACGCGAAAATTTCTCAGGATCAAAATAGCCCAAAGCAAGGCCACGATATACCGTTGCTCCATGATGGATTCATTAAAGAAATAAGTCTCAGCAGCAGTAAATAAGGCCATGACAATGAATTGTTGTCTGTTCATAGTCTTTTACCACAATTTCCTTTTAGTCTTCTGCTATGGTCACTTTATCTGCTAAAAATTCAAAACCTTGAGGAAGTACGGACTCTTCAGTTTCTTCCTTATTGACTTGTTCTTGAGTACCTTTAGCTCTGCTTGAAAATGCAGCTCGAACTTCCTTCCACTCTTCCATAGAAATAGCGAGAATCTCTGGTGAAAATCCTGCTGCTCGACTAAGAATATTGCCAAACATGGTGTTGAGATTGTCTCGTTTCATAGTTTGACCAGCATTGAAGTTAGACTCAAAAGCTAAAATCGCATGATGTTCATTTGCTGCAACTGGTTGGGAACCAGCTAAAAGTGCCTTGTCTGGTCCAGATAAGCTCTCAATAACTTCACCCCAAGCATTCTGAAGACGAATTAGATTTTGACGAGCTAAGTCTGGATTTTCTACTGCTTCTTGAAGAATAGACTGCACCTTGTTTCTATCTACACGATAGATTGAATTACTGTTAGTCGGACGACTTGGTATAGAAGCAGTTTGTTTAGGATTAGAACCAACATTGGCAAGAGCTTGTTTCAATCGTGCAACTTCTTCTCGAAGAGAAGACAATTCCTCAGCCACTTCACCTGAAAGTTCTGGTTGAGAATCAATTTCTGCTAAACGAATAGTCATCATTTCGGCATAAATTTTAGGCTGTAGGCTAGCCTTAATATCAGCTAGACTTTTAGTAGCAAGACTAATCATCTCAAACAAGACATCCTGCGGAAGTTCTAAGTTTCTCTCAAATACATCACTATGGTGAGTATTTTCTCCACCTGCTTGAACAATTAAGATATCACGTAGGTATTGTAGTAAATCGACTACAAAACGTGTCATGCTCTTCCCATTCTCAAAGATTAAGTCCAGATTTTCTAAGGCAGCTGTTACATTCTTTTGTGCTAAAGAAGCAACATAATCGTCTAAAGCACTTAAACTAATGGTCCCAGTGATTTCCTCAGAAACTGCTGTAGTAAGAGTAGTTTCCTGTGTTAAGCTTAATGCCTGGTCTAAGATAGATAAGGCGTCCCGCATACCACCTTCAGCTCGTCGAGCAATAATTTCAACAGCTTCTGTTTCGTAATCAATCCCTTCCTTCTCCAAAATCTGGAAGATATGATCACGAATATCCTGCGTCTTAATAGACTTAAACTCGAAGCGTTGAACACGAGACAAGATAGTTGCAGGAATTTTATGAAGTTCTGTCGTTGCCAGAATAAAAACGACATTGGGAGTAGGTTCTTCCAGTGTTTTCAAAAGTGCGTTAAAGGCACCTGTTGAAAGCATATGAACCTCGTCAATGATATAGACCTTATACTGAGCTATACTTGGAGCGTAAGTTGACTTGTCACGAATATCACGAATTTCATCAACCCCATTGTTAGAAGCCGCGTCCATTTCGATTACATCTTCTAAACTTCCTTCCGTTACCGCTTGACAGATATAACAGTTATTACAAGGTTCTCCCCCTACTTGATTAGGGCAGTTCATAGCCTTGGCAAATATTTTGGCTACACTGGTTTTACCTGTTCCACGAGGACCTGAAAATAGGTAGGCATGACTGATTTTATCTTGTTCCACAGCCTGTTTAAGGGTTCGAGCAATAACTTCCTGGCCCACTAGCTGTGAAAAATTTTGACTTCTATACTTTCGATAAAGCGCCTGATACATTATGCTTTCTCCTCAAACATTGAAAATGTCCATTCTGTTTTTTCTAACAAAATGGTAACAAACTCTTCTAAATACTGTTGATCAATGTGATTATAATCATCTACATAAGATGAATCTAAGTCTAATACTCCGAGAAGCTGTCCATCTTTTACCATTGGAAGAACAATCTCACTACGAGCACTACTATCACAAGAAATATAGTTGGGATAGGTCTTCACATCACCAACGATAACCGTTTGACGGCTAGCCGCAGACTCTCCACAAACTCCTTTTCCAAGTGGGATTCTAACACATGAAACTCCACCTTGAAAAGGCCCTAAAATAAGCTCATTTCCGTCATATAAATAGAAACCTGCAAAGACAGTACGAGGAAAGTTCATTTTTAAGAGAGCACTGGCATTTGATAGATTAGCCAACACATTGGTCTCACCTTCTAAAAGTGCCGTGAGCTGAGCATTGACCATTTGATAAATTGATTCTTTTTCGGAATATAACATAAATCCATTATATCAAAAAATACTAGTTGAAAAAAGAAAAATCCCTTGTTTTAACAACAAAGGATTTGTAATTAAATCTGATTGATTAAAGTTCGATGTCTCCGAACAAGTCAGCCATTGAGAATCCAGTTTGTGTTTCTGGAAGTTCAAAGTCACGTTTTTCTTGACGTTTTGGACGACGTGGACGTGGAGCACGTTTTTCTTCGTTTTGTCCTTCTTCTTGAGCTGGACGCTCTTCAAGAGCCTTGATAGAAAGTGAAACGCGTTCTGCGTCAGCGTTAACATCAAGAACTTTAACAGTAACTTCTTGACCAACTGTAAGAGCTTCTTTTGGATTTTCAATACGTTTGTGTGAAATTTGTGATACGTGAACAAGTCCATCGATACCTGGCAATACTTCAACAAATGCACCGAAGTCAGTCAAACGTTTAACTGTTCCTTCTACAACGTCACCTTTAGCCAATTTTTGCTCAACGCCATCCCATGGTCCAGGTGTTGTTGCTTTAAGTGAAAGTGATACACGTCCTTCTTCTTCGTTAAGATCAAGGATTTTCACTTCAACTTCTTCACCAACAGTTACAACTGATTTAGGTGAAACGTTACGTTCGTGTGACAATTCAGTCAAGTGAACCAATCCATCAACACCACCAAGGTCGATGAAAGCACCGAAGCTTGTGATACGAGCAACTTTACCAGTTACTACATCACCAGCAGCCAATTTACCGAATACTTCAGCACGAGCTGCTGCAGTAGCTGCTTCTACAACTTCACGACGTGAAAGGATAAAGCGGTTTTCTTTAGGGTCAACTTCTTTGATTTTAGCTTCAAATTCTTGACCTACAAAACGCTCAGTGTTACGTACGAAACGAGTATCCAACATTGAAGCTGGGATAAATCCACGCAAACCTTCAAATTCTACAGAAAGTCCACCTTTAACAGCGCGAGTTCCTTTAACTGTAACAACTTCTTCTTCGCGACCTACAAGTTTGTCCCATGCTTTGCGAGCTTCAAGGCGTTTTTTAGATACAAGGTATGTTACTGTATCAGTATCTTTACCAACTACTTGACGAAGTACAAGAACGTCAAATACTTCACCTACTTTTACAAAGTCATTGATATCTGCATCGCGATCGTTTGTCAATTCGCGAAGAGTCAAGACACCTTCAACACCAGTTCCTGAGATTGCAACGTTAGCTTGATTAGCATCAACTGTCAATACTTCAGCACTAACAACATCACCAGGTTCAACTTGGCTAACGCTATTTAGCAAATCTTCAAATTCATTCATCTAAAAAATCCTCCAACAATCAAGTTTTTTAACTTGACATACTTATAATTTTTTTCCTAAGCACCCGCAACGACAAGAACATCTCGAACGTCCTTCAATTATAAAAATAAAATACCCTAAGATATTTTTCTTTTTATCTTGAATTTATTACCTAAGAACTGGGGTAGCTGGATTCGAACCAACGCATGAGGGAGTCAAAGTCCCTTGCCTTACCGCTTGGCTATACCCCAATGGTGATATGGAGAGAGAGGGATTCGAACCCCCGAACCCGAAGGAGCGGATTTACAGTCCGCCGCGTTTAGCCTCTTCGCTATCTCTCCAATAATCAACGAAAACTATTATATCATGAAAATTTGCAAAAAACAAGCATTATTTTGCTAAATTATAGTTCTCAATCAATATTTCCACAGCTTTTTCAAGATTCTTGTAAAAACTATCGACATTTCCATTCTTTATGATTGCAAATTGGTTGTCTAGTTCGGCAATTTCACCGATTAACTTTTTACCAATCATTAAGGTATAACCATCGTAGTTATCTTTTCCAACTGCTACTTTAGCATCTGACAATTGAATCTCAATTTTTTTATCTTTTTTACTCATACCATACCTCTTTTCACTTTTTCTATTTTACAAGAAATTCCCTAATCTAGCAAGAAAAAACTCTCTATAAAGCTTATCTTGATAGAGAGTTCAATGAATAAAATAGAAAATTTTTTAATTTGAAAATTGAATCATTAATGAGTCGCCCCTCCGACCAACTTCAAATCTTTATCTTTATGGTCTACGATAGCAGCAATCGCAGCTTCGATACCTCGGACAATATCTCTTAAGCACATGGATGCAGTATTAGGCTTATTTACCACTTGTTCGGTCATATAGGGAATATGCATAAAACCTGCTCTCATATTGGGAAATTTCTTATCCGCTAAATAGAGAACCTGATACATCAAATGGTTGCAAACAAAGGTTCCTGCTGAATTGGATACTGAAGCTGGTAGTCCTTCCTCTTTTATGGCTTGTACCATTGCTTTGATAGGGAGTGTACTAAAATAAGCAGCTTCTCCATCTAGGCGAATAGGTGTATCAATCGGTTGATTTCCTTGGTTATCTGGAATCCTTGCATCATCTTGATTGATGGCAACTCGTTCAGGAGTTAAACTAGCTCTACCTCCTGCTTGTCCGATGCAGAGTACCACATCTGGTTGATAACGGACAATTTCTGCTTCTAAAACCTCTGCTGATTTATAAAAGACTGTTGGAATCTCTACCCAGCGTATCTCCGCTCCATGAATTACAGACGGTAATGATTTAACTGCCTCCAGAGCTGGATTGACCTTTTCACCACCGAAAGGATCAAAACCTGTAACTAATATTTTCATTTTATTTCCTTTGCTAAAACGCCAAATAGTACATCAAAAATACGTGGATGATAATCATGATAATAGCAACTCCTACTTGCGCTTTGATGACACCATTTGGATCTTTCATCTCCAAAAGTGCTGCCGGTAATGCATTGAAGTTAGATGCCATAGGAGACAATAAGGTTCCACAGCACCCTGCCGTCATTGCTAGAGCAGCTGCTACAATTGGATCAGCTCCCAAGGAAAATACAAAGGGAACACCAATCCCGACAGTAATAACAGTGAAAGCAGCAAAGACATTACCCATTATCATGGAGAATAGAACCATCCCAATGACATAAGCTACTACTCCCATAAAACGACTACCCGAAGGTACTAGACCACTTATCAAGTGAGAAATCAAGTCTCCAACTCCAGCTACAGTAAAAATAGCCCCTAAAGCTCCTAAAAGTTGAGGAACAATCCCACTAGTTGAGACTTGCTGAACCATACGATTGTTTTCTACTAACAAGCTCTTAGGAGAACTCTTAGTAATCAAAAGGAGAGACAGGGTTGCGAAAAATGCTGCAAGGCTGATAGCAATCTTACTAAATTCAGGAATTATTTTTGCTAATACCAAAGCGATCAAAGCCATCAGCATGACCGGAATAAAAATTTTATTCTTCAACCGTTTAGCTTCAATATTTGCCTTGACTTCATCCAGAGTCGGTAAGGTTCCGATACGAACCTTTTTAAAGAGAGTTAGTAGGGCCAATAACACTACAATAACACCAATCAAGAACGATGGTAAATAGGAACCACCAATAAAACTGATTCCCAATAAAGCCCAAAACCCAGCTGTTCCATATCGAACTGGGTTTGTTTTGTCTTTATAGCTACAATAGGCCGTATGAAGAAATTGACAACCAATCACAATATAGGTTAACTCTAATAACTGTCTTGCTAGTTCGGTCATTCTTCTTTTCCTTTACTAAGCTTATTCGCTAGCAATTTTCTATCAAATAAGTAATTGTACAGCCCTACCACAAGCAAGGCAACTCCTGCAACAATAAAAGAAGCCGAAGCGATCCCTGCATAATTACTTTCATAACCCAATTGGTCCAGAGTGCCCCCAACTAAGAGGACACCACCTGCACCAACGAAAGTATTCTGAGCAAAGAAATTTGCAAAATTATCATTTGCTGCTGCACGCGCTTTTAGCGCTTCGCTTTCCTGCTCTGTTAATTTTCTACCTAATTGTGACTCTGCTGCTGCCTGTCCCATGGGTTGAACCAAGGGTCTTACAAACTGCGGATGTCCTCCGATACGAATGGCAAAGAAGCTGTCAAGTTCCCGAAAAAAGAAATAAACGGTATAAAAACTTCCTACGGTCAGCCCCTTTATCCTTTGAATCAAGTCAATCGAACGTTGCTTGAGGCCAAAAATTTCAGATAAACCTACCAGTGGCAAAGTCACCATAAAAATCGTAAGAACTCGTTGATTACTAAATTCTTTTCCCAAAATTTCCAAGAACTCAACAAGAGAAACTCCAGAAACTAGAGCTGTAACTAAACTAGCTAAGACTACCGTTGCTATGGTATCTAATTTATAGATAAAACCAATCACAATGATAACTATCCCTATTAGTTTAATCCATTCCATATAGGCCCCTTTATCCCCAAAGTACTAGTCTGTTTTATTTGACATGACTTTCTAATTCTTTTTGGTATTTATTATTTGATTCCAATTTTTCTTTTTGCCATTTTTCAAGAGCTGCTTGATATTCTTTAGCAGATACAATCTCTTTTTGCAATTTCATACCCTTGAAGATATATGGGTCACCCTTAATACCTACTTGTGAGTATGGTTTAGAGAAAGGAACGATGTTGCTAACAACTGGTGAACCACCTGATGAAGCTGTTGGCATCAAGAGAGAACTATCAGTGAGCCATGCTTGCGCTTTGGCATATTTTTCATATCTCTTGTCCAAGTCATTTGTCTCAGAAACCGCATCATCCAAGAGTTTCTTGTATTCGTACAGACCAAGTTGAGCTACTACTTCCTTGTCTTTACCTTTCGTAATACCAAGGTGTTTCATAGCAGAACCAGTCTTAGGATCCATGATATTTAGATAACTTGCTGGGTCTTGATAGCTTGGAGCCCAACCAGTACTATTCAAGTCATAGTCTTTCTGAGCAGGAACACGTGCTTGTGATGTAATACTTTCCTTTTCATTGTCAGTCATCTGAAGGACGTCAATCACGACATTTTCAGAACCAAGAGTTGACTCAATTGATTGTTTAAAGGAATTGCTTTGTTGAACTGCAATTGTATCTGTTTGCTCAACTGGAACATCCAAGTGAATTGGGAAGGTTACACCTTTTGCTTCCAATTCTTTCTTAGCTTTTTCAAATGAAGCTTTGGCTTTATCAGGATTATAGATAGTATCTTTTCCGTCTACAAGTTCAACACCTTTCCATTGGTCTCCATAGTTGACCAATTCTGCTTGAGCAATATCACCAAAGTTTTTACCACCAGATTGTACAAAGTTATCTGGAACTAGGCTGTTACGAATAATCTTATCCGCACCATCTTCACCGTTAAGCTGTGCAGCATATGAATGACGGTTGAAGGCAAAGTTGATTGCTTGACGGAAGTCCTTGTTCAACATTGCTTCTTTTGTAGAAGTTTTCTGTTCTTCACTTGTCTTCGCAGTCTTATTATAAGATTGACGGTTTACGTTAAAGGTAAAGTAGTAACTAGTTGAATCCTGTGGACTGTATGTGATTTTATCTCCGTATTGCTCTAAAGTAGAAGCAAAGTTTGAACTACTTGGGAAGATACGAGCTGTTGTATAAACACCTGAAGAGAAGCTACGGATCAATGATTCTTGGTCAGAACCATCATAATAGGTCAATTTTACTTTCTCAATTTTAACCTTTTCTTTATCCCAATAATTTGGATTCTTTTCGTATTCGATTAACGATTTTGAAGTCAATGTCTTCAAGATATATGGACCGTTATAAAGAATACCAGATGGACTTACTGCTCCGTAGTTCTTACCAGAAGCTTTGAGGAATTCCTCGTTTACCGGCAACATAGTTGCTGAAGTTACTTTTGAATTCCAGAAACTTTCAGGTGCATTAAGAGTATACTGGACTGTGTAATCGTCCAACGCCTTAACCCCAACTGTTGAGAAGTCGTTAGTCTCACCAGTCATATATTCATTCAAGCCCTTGATGGAGTTTTGAATAAGAGTGACACCGTCTGATTTGCCATCTGCTACGTGTTTCAACCCAGTAACAAAGTCATGTGCAGTTACTTCAGCGTATTCTTCACCCTCTGAAGTATACCATTTAACCCCTTTTCGAAGTTTATAAGTATAAGTCAAACCGTCTTGTGAGACGCTCCAATCCTCAGCTAGAGATGGAACCAAATTTCCGTATTCGTCATTTTCCAACAAACCATCAACAACGTTACCAATGATATCTGTTGTTGAAGTACGAGTTGCGATACTGTAGTCCAAAGATGATGGGTCTACACCATAGACATAAGAGAAGGTTGTAGGTGCGTCTGCTTCCTTGTCAGCTTTACCACAAGCCACAAGAAGAACTGCTGTACTCAGGACAACTCCTGCTGTTAACATCCACTTTTTCGTTTTCATAAAGATCTCCTTTAATAATTTTTAATCTACTTTTACAATCCAGCCTTCTGGTGCTTCAATGTCACCAAATTGGATACCTGTCAATTCATCGTATAGTTTACGAGTCACTGGACCAACCTCTGTTTCACTGTAGAAAACATGGAAGTCATCACCGTGTTGGATTCCCCCAATAGGTGAAATTACGGCTGCAGTACCACAGGCACCTGCTTCTACAAATCGATCCAGACTATCAATTGGTACATCTCCCTCAACAGGTTTCAAGCCCAATCGATGCTCTGCCAAGTAAAGTAATGAGTACTTGGTAATCGATGGCAAGATTGATGGACTCAATGGCGTTACAAACTCATTATCAGCTGTAATCCCAAAGAAGTTAGCCGAGCCTACTTCTTCAATCTTGGTGTGGGTTGATGGGTCAAGATAAATAACATCTGAGAAATGACGGGATTTAGCCACTTTTCCTGGCAAAAGACTAGCTGCATAGTTCCCACCGACCTTGGCAGCTCCTGTCCCATTTGGTGCAGCACGGTCATACTCGTCTTGAATCAAGAAGTTTGTTGGAATCAAACCACCTTTAAAGTAATTTCCAACTGGCATGGCAAAGATCGTAAAAATATACTCCTCAGCTGGTTTTACCCCAATGATATCTCCAACACCAATCAAAAGTGGACGGAGGTAGAGAGTTCCACCAGTTCCATAAGGTGGTACGTATTCCTCATTGGCACGAACAACTGCTTTACATGCTTCTACAAACATTTCTGTTGGAACTTGTGGCATCAAGAGACGATCACAGGTGCGTTGCAGACGTTTGGCATTTTCATCTGGACGAAAGAGTTGAATACTGCCATCCTTGGTACGATAAGCTTTTAATCCTTCAAATGCTTGTTGTCCATAGTGAAGACTTGGAGATGATTCTGAAATGTGAAGAGTTGAGTCCTCGGTTAATTCTCCTTGTGTCCATTGTCCATCTTTAAAATAAGCGATATAACGATAAGGTAGTTTCATATAGGAAAAACCGAGATTTTCCCAATCGATTGTAACTGTCATCCATTTCTCCTTTATTCTAATCAAGCTTTGTGTTCTATTCTACACTATTCTCCTAAAAATTCAAGTATTATTTGTAATTTTCTGAAAATTTTGCTTATAAAAAATCAGTCACTAGGACTGATTTTTAATTTTCTTTATCTTCTTTAAAGACTTCTTTGAGATAAGCATCGTAAACTTCTTCATCAGAAATAGTATCTGAGATAAAGCTTCCATTACTTGTACGCTCTGATAGATTCAAATCTTGTAGGATTGCTTCGTAAATCGTTCCATTATTTGATTGAATGACAAGAGTTTGTTCGCCATCTTCTACTTCTGTACTAAAGAGATCTCCGATAAATCCTTGTTCTGAAACCGCTCCAGCCAAGAAGACACGATGTGGCTTGTTCTTCAATTCTCTCAGAACCTGAAGACCACGCTTAGCACGACTGGTTGCTGGAATTTCCTCTGTTGAAACACGTTTCAAACTTCCACGTTGCGTTAACAGATAGAAGGATGAAGTATTGCAGATAAAGGCAGATTGAAGCTCATCATCTGCTTTCAGATTCATAGCTTTAACACCTGCAGCCTTGGCTCCAACAACTGGAACCTCTTCGATATTAAATCTAAGGGCATAACCATTTTTACTAATCAATAAAACATCATCAAGCTTGATTGGTGCAACAGCTACAATTTGGTCACTATCGTCTTTCAACTTAGCGAACTTAACAGATTTAGAACGGTAGGTTCTCCATGGAGAGAATTCTTTACGTTCTACACGTTTGATTTGTCCAAGGCGAGTCGCTGCAAAGTAGGTTGTCGCATCCTCAAACTGATCCACAACTTCAACATAGAGCACTTCTTCATTGGTTTCAAAGTTTGTAATTGTTTGGCTCAAGTGTTCCCCGATATCCTTCCAACGAATATCTGCTAATTCATGGATAGGGCGGTAGATGACATTTCCTAGGGTTGTAAATATCAAGAGATGTTGAGTTGTTTTGACAGATTGGACGAATAGCAATCGGTCATCATCCCGTTTGCCAATTTCTTCTAAGGTCGAAGCTGCGAAAGAACGAGGACTAGTACGCTTGATGTAACCTGCCCTAGTCACGCTGACGTAAGTATCTTCTTCAGCGATTAGACTAGCTGTATCAATCTCGATGACTTTTGCTGTATCTTCTAAAGTACTCAAACGTGGAGTCGCAAATTTCTTCTTGACCTCACGAAGTTCTTTCTTCATGAGATTGTACATAGTTCGTTCGTCACCGATGATAGCCGCAAGCATAGCAATCTTCTCACGAAGTTCTGCTTCTTCTTCTTGCAAGACAACCACGTCAGTATTCGTTAAACGATAAAGTTGCAAGGTAACGATAGCTTCAGCCTGTTCTTCGGTAAATTCATAGCTGACCTTGAGGTTTTCCTTGGCATCAGCCTTATTCTCAGAAGCACGGATAAGGGCAATAACTTCATCCAAAATCGAGATAACGCGAATCAAACCTTCCACGATATGGAGACGTTTTTCAGCCTTTTCCTTGTCAAAGCGAGAACGCGCCAAGATAACTTCACGACGGTGAGCAATATAGCTAGACAATATTGGCACAATTCCAACCTGACGAGGGGTGAAATTGTCAATCGCAACCATGTTGAAGTTGTAGTTGATTTGTAAGTCAGTATACTTGAAAAGGTAGTTGAGAACAAGTTCCGTGTTCGCATCTTTCTTAAGTTCAATAGCAATACGAAGACCGTCACGGTCAGACTCATCACGAACCTCAGCGATACCTGCTACCTTGTTATTGACACGAACTTCATCGATTTTCTTGACCAAGTTAGCTTTATTGATTTCATAAGGAATCTCAGTGATAACGATTTGTTCCTTACCACCTTTAAGCTTCTCAATTTCTGTCTTAGAACGAACAACCACGCGCCCTTTACCAGTTTCATAGGCCTTTTTGATTTCATCACGACCTTGGATAATGGCACCAGTAGGGAAATCTGGCCCAGGCAAGAATTCCATGAGCTTTTCAACCTTAGCAGTCGGGTGATCAATCATATAAACCGTAGCTTCAATAACTTCGGCCAAATTATGCGGTGGAATATCTGTGGCATAACCAGCCGAAATTCCAGTTGAACCATTGACTAAAAGGTTTGGAAAAGCCGCTGGCAAGACTGTTGGCTCTTTTTCAGTATCATCAAAGTTCCAAGCAAAAGGAACTGTCTTTTTCTCGATATCTTGAAGAAGGTAGCCTGCAATCTCTGATAAACGAGCTTCCGTATAACGCATAGCCGCAGGTGGATCTCCGTCCATAGAACCGTTATTCCCGTGCATTTCAACTAGAATCTCACGGTTTTTCCAGTCCTGAGACATACGGACCATGGCATCATAGATAGAAGAATCCCCGTGTGGGTGGAAATTACCCATGATGTTCCCGACTGACTTGGCCGACTTACGGTAGCTCTTATCAAAAGTATTGCCATCCTTATTCATCGAATAAAGAATACGGCGTTGAACCGGCTTCAATCCATCCCTAATGTCTGGCAAAGCCCGGTCTTGAATGATGTATTTGGAGTAGCGACCAAAGCGCTCTCCCATGATGTCCTCCAAGGACATGTTTTGGATATTACTCATATAGGATACAAAGCCCGTAAAATGCAAAGTGAAAATAGGAAATTCTTGCAGGGAGCGATGCTCTCAAGAGAATTTATCTTTTTCACACAGCATTTAGGGCGTGTTCAACTCCTTTCAAAGAATGTAGAGTAGATTTTATAGAAAGGGATTTCAGTTACTTTATATAACCAAACTATCCTCTCTGTAGTTTAAAGTGTTGAATTGTGTTCTTTATTTTCTTAGTGATTTAGAAGTTTTTCCTCAGCATACTCAATCATCTTATCAGCCACTTCTTTTTCATACTTAAATCCCATCTTTTGAGCAAGACTTTGAGCTTCTTGATGGAAAAGTTGCATGGTAGCAAATAAAGACTGAGTGATTTTGTCTAAACTTGAGAAATCAAGAAGAGCAGAGAATTCCTTCTCCTTCTCAGTAGTCAAGTAGTTAAAGAGATACTTGTAGATTTTACCGATGTCGACTGCTTCTCTATCACTTGCCACCTGCCAAGCTAAGATTTTCAAGAGTTCTTGTTGACAAATACCGTAGAGATGGTCAGTTGCATAACTGACTTGCTTACGACAAATTCCTTTGACCACGTAGGCTGACACCCACCAAAATTCATTACAAGTTTTTTCATAATCCGTCTCACTAGCTGGGCTTGTCCAGAAACGCTGAGGACTGGGAGAATAGGACTCGAACAAGCCCTTCTCGTCTACTAAAACTGTATAATCAGCTTCGCTAGATACCCACTCTTGAATGTATTCTTTAGGACAGAGGGTTAGATCAATGCGATTACCATCTTCGAAAAGCATGAGATACAGATGGCGATGGTCAAGTACGTTATGCTGCTCAATGATGCGCTTGCCAAACTGGTCCAACCAAGAAAGGTCATTTGTCAGATTATCTAAGTCGTCCACAACATAGACTACGTCGTAATCCTGAAACTCATCTTTTGGTGCTTTTGTATCAGTACGTGAACCAGATAGCGCCACAGCATCAACCTGTAACTTTTTAGCTGTTTCTAAAATTAGTTCAAGTATTTCCTGGTCAGTTCTCATGTGGTTCTTCCTCAGTGGTCTCTAGGTTCTGAATAACAGCATCTTCATTTCTTTGCTGAAGAAGCTTCTGAACTCTTTTTCTTTCAAGCTCTCCGACTATAAATTGAATGATAGAACTAAATCCAAAAAAAGGTAGCAGCAACATAATTCCCATTTCTTCCGTCAGCATTAAAAATAGGAAATTAATAACTGAAAATATTTCTAAAAACCAGGCATTTAGCCTAAGAAGTTTTGAGTAACTACTAGGATAATGTTTGAGATGTTTATTGCTCTTATAAATAGCTGTGAATCCAAAAGCTAAGCTAGCTGGTGTGAAAATAAAAATGTCAAAAGTATAGAATAGCAAACCTGCATAAGGATTGGATCTAAAAGGATTATCAAATAAAAAGACACAGGCGGTTACTATGGTTAATAGTAAAAATTCAAGAAAGCGAATTTTCTCAGGTTTTCCTTGTTTAGCTGTTATAAACATAACTGCACCTATAGCTAAAACTATCGCAAGAAAAGGAGTATGATAGAATAAACTTATCATGATGTATACCTCTTTTAGAGAGCTAAAATTAAGAAATATAGACGATTTTTCAGATCAATCCTTGAGACTGACGCCATTTATCATAGGTTTCAATGTCTATTTTGACCATATTCATACAAAGTCCTACAACAGCCATATCATCCAAGTAGCCTGCTAACGGAATAAAATCTGGAATAATGTCAATTGGGGAAAGGAAATAAAGAAGTGCGCTTAAAACAGCTAAAATAGTCCCATAAGGAACCGTGGTATATTTTCCTTGAACATAATTTTTCACTAAAGAAATCATGACTGGGATCATTGTAAATTTCTTACCAACCAATGGCATCTCTTTAATTTTTTGCTCCAAACGGTACAAAAAATCATCTAATTCATCTTTATCGTTTAATAGGACCTCAGATTGCGCATAGCCACTTTCAAGAGTTTCTTTAACTTGCTCTTCACTTAGATTTTCAGACATATCTTGTCCTCCATTTGTATTTCTTGACAGTTTTTAAAACACAGTCGCTTCTTCCAGCGTAAACTTGACATTGTCTTCAATCCACTTACGCCGTGGTTCAACCTTGTCACCCATGAGGACATTGACGCGACGTTCAGCGCGGGCTAGGTCTTCAATCGTAACACGGATGAGGGTACGAGTTTCTGGGTTCATGGTTGTTTCCCAGAGTTGGTCTGCATTCATTTCACCAAGACCTTTATAGCGTTGAAGAGTAGCACCTTTACCGAACTCCTTACGTAGTTCCTCTAGTTCACCATCCGTCCAAGCATAGGCCACTTCTTCTTTCTTGCCTTTACCTTTAGACATCTTGTAAAGTGGAGGAAGGGCGATATAGACATGTCCAGCTTCGACTAGTGGACGCATATAGCGATAAAAGAAGGTTAAGAGAAGAGTTTGAATGTGGGCACCGTCGGTATCCGCATCGGTCATGATAATGATCTTATCATAGTTGGCATCTTCAAGAGAGAAGTCTGCCCCCACACCAGCACCAATGGTATAAATCATGGTGTTGATTTCTTCATTTTTGAGGATATCTGCCATCTTAGCCTTGGCTGTATTGATCACCTTACCACGAAGAGGCAAGATAGCCTGGAACTTGCGGTCACGACCTTGTTTGGCAGAACCACCGGCAGAGTCCCCCTCGACCAGATAAAGTTCGTTCTTAGCTGGATTCTTAGACTGGGCTGGCGTTAATTTACCTGAAAGCAAGCCCTTGTCTTTCTTATTCTTCTTGCCATTTCGGCTCTCATCACGCGCCTTACGTGCTGCTTCTCGGGCATCACGAGCCTTGATAGCTTTACGAATCAGATTTGAAGCTAATTCTCCATTTTCCATGAGGAAGAAGGTCAACTTATCAGCCACAATTCCATCTACAACAGGACGAGCAAGGGGACTACCTAGTTTGTCCTTAGTCTGACCCTCAAACTGCAAATGTTCTTCAGGAACTAGGATAGAAAGAACAGCCGCTAGCCCCTCACGATAGTCTGACCCTTCAAGATTTTTATCTTTTTCTTTGAGAAGCCCTGTCTTACGGGCATAGTCATTCATAACCTTGGTAATGGCTGACTTAAGTCCTGTCTCATGCGTTCCACCGTCTTTGGTACGGACATTATTAACAAAGGACAAGATGTTATCTGAAAATCCATCATTATACTGGAGGGCTACTTCTACTTGGAAACCATTGTCTTCGCCTTCAAAGTATAGGACAGGCGTCAAGGTTTCCTTATCTTCGTTGAGGTAGGAAACAAAGTCCTGCACCCCGTTCTCATAATGGAACTCGATCGCTTCGTCTGTTCGCTTGTCTGTAAATGACAAGGTTACATTTTTTAAGAGAAAGGCTGACTCATTGAGACGCTCTGAAATGGTATTGTATTTAAAGTCAGTCGTAGAAAAGATACTAGCATCCGGCATAAAGGTCACTTTGGTACCTGTCTTAGATTTTGGTGCTGTCCCAACCTTTTCAAGAGTTGTTACGGGCTTCCCACCATTTTCAAAGCGTTGTTTATAAACAGCACCATCACGTGTAATTTCTACTTCAAGCCAGCTAGAGAGGGCATTGACAACAGAAGAACCAACTCCGTGAAGACCACCAGAAGTCTTGTATCCTCCCTGACCGAATTTTCCTCCGGCATGAAGGATGGTAAAAATCACCTCTACTGTTGGAATCCCCATAGCGTGCATTCCCGTTGGCATCCCACGTCCGTGGTCTTGAACCGTTAAACTCCCATCCTTATTAATGGTTACATCAATGCGATCACCAAATCCAGACAAGGCTTCGTCAACCGCATTATCCACGATTTCCCAGACTAGGTGATGGAGTCCAGCACCGTCTGTCGATCCGATATACATCCCTGGACGTTTACGGACCGCATCCAACCCTTCTAGCACCTGGATGGCGTCATCATTATAATTGTTAATATTGATTTCCTTTTTTGACACAAGGAACCTCCTATTTGTTCATCTTTTCTATTTTACAGGTTTTCTAAGGATTTTGCAAAGTTTTTCTAGCTAAAAAGCCTATTCCCAAGTACTTTTTAGCAAAATCATCACCTGTCTCTACTAAAAAAGAAACTAAGATATACATCTTAGTTTTCTTTTCCTTTAATTTGGCTTGTAGCCACATCTTCGCCAAACCATTTCTGGCTGATTTCTTGGAATTTTCCTTCTTGATAGAGCTCGACAAAAGCTTTATTCAAATTTGCTAACAAGGTCTTATCAGCTGGTCTTACTCCAACTGCAAAGGATTCACTCTCAAAACCAGCTGGGAAAATCTCATACTGGTCTAAAATTCCTTCAGTTTTAAGATAATAGTTGGCATAAACACGGTCAATTAGAAGGGCATCAATCCGATCATTTTGCAAGTCAATCAAGGCTTCATTAAAACTTTGATATTGGTTGGCTTTTTGATCTTTTACGATATTTTTCAAAAGGTCAGGTTGCGCTTCAAAGTACAGATAACCCGAAGAACCTGCCTGAGCACCCAAAATCTTACCTGCCATATCAGACACTGATTGGATATTTTGCGATTTTTTAGAGACGAGAACTTGCTGATTTTCCATGTAAGGAATGGTAAAAGCTACCTTTTCACGGCGTTCATCAGTCGCTGAATATCCATTCCAGATCGCATCAATGGTGCCATTTTGAAGTTCGGTTTCCTTCATATCCCAATCGATGGGTTGAAACTGGACCTTGAACCCAAGTTTCTCAGAAACGGCTTGGGCTAAATCAATATCAAATCCAGCATATTGCCCATTCTTTTCTTCAAACCCCATAGGAACAAAGGTATTGTCAAATCCGATGGTTATTGTTCCTTGTTGTTGGTATTTATCCCAATTATCGACTTTGGGATCACTAACTTTTTGTGTGCATCCTACCAGGAAAAAAACCAGAAAGAATACTAAAACAAGGCTGATTTTCTTTCGATTCATAGACACCTCCTACTTAGGCTCTACTTTGAGAATCTGATCAGCAATATTCTCTGCAAACTGGAGATCGTGGGTTACGACAATTTGAGTCATGCCTAATTCTCGATTTTGTAAAATCAGTTTTTCAACTTCGAGACGCAACTCTGGATCAAGAGCCGAAGTTGGTTCGTCATACCCAATCACTTCTGGATCTATCATCATTGCACGTGCTAAGGCAACACGTTGCTTCTGACCACCAGATAAGGAGTATGGATAAGCATCAGCGTGTGCTTCAAGACCTAGACGAGTTAGTAATTCTACCGCCTTCTTCTTAGCATCTGATTCAGACATACCCATAGTCTTTATTGGCGACAAAATCAAGTTCTCCATAACGGAAAGGTGCGGAAACAGCTGAAAATCTTGAAAAACAAAACCTAACAAGTGACACTTTTCAAGTTCATCCAAAGGTAGGGATTCTCCATTATAAAAAATCTCACCTGAATCAATGGTCTCAAGTCCAGCCAACATTCTAAGCAAGGTAGTCTTCCCACCACCAGAAGGTCCAACGATGGCCAAAATCTGCTTTTCAGGAATTGTTAAACTAAAATTGGATAAAATTTCTTTTTTTCCAAATTTTTTGCTGATATTTCTTAACTCTAACATGGTTAACCTCCTATCTATAGTAGCTGAACTTCTTCTCAAGTTTTTTAGCTAGGATTGTAACGATACCAATCATCAGAAGATAGATAGCACCTGCTAAAAACATCGGAATCAAGCTAGCATCTCGATTGGCCGCAGTTCGACTGGCTAGGATTAAATCTGAAATACCGAGTGCATAAACCAAAGAAGTATCCTTAACCAAACTCATTACTTCGTTAAATACACTTGGTAAGACAATCTTGGTCACCTGTGGCAAAATGATATAGCGGACAGTATCGATAGGTTTGAATTTCAAAACCTTAGCTGCTTCATATTGCCCCTGAGGAATCGTTGCAATCCCTCCACGGAATATTTCTGCAAAATAGGCTGCATAATTAAGCGTGAAGGCAATAATTGCTGCTGGCACACGATCTAGTCGAATTCCGATACTTGGCAGAACATAGTAGATAAAGACTAACTGCAAGAGCAAGGGTGTTCCACGCATCACCCAGATATAGATGTCAATCATGTAATGGAGGGGTTTCCAATGCACCTGTAAGCAAAAAGCAACCAAAATGCCTAAAGGGATTGAAAAAAGTAAGACCAGTGCAAAAACTTGTAGAGTCATTGTTGCACCGCTCAATAAACTTGGCAATATCTCAAATAAGTAAGACATATTCCACCTCCTAAAAATAATTGTTCCTATTATAGCATAAATAAACACAAAATCAAGTTTTTCAGAAATTTTCATGAATTTTTAAAACTTTAACCTTTATTTTTGAATAAAAATGGTACTCATGATAAACTTATCAACTTTGATAAAGTATCAGATGTCACAGCTAGTAAACAGATTCAGTTTCGTTTCTCTCCTATTTCATGGTATAATAGATACATGATGACAATAGTATTATTAATTTTAGCTTATTTATTAGGTTCAATCCCTTCAGGACTGTGGATTGGACAAGTCTTCTTTAACATCAATCTAAGAGAACATGGGTCTGGTAATACTGGGACGACCAATACCTTCCGAATCTTAGGCAAAAAAGCTGGAATGGCAACCTTTGTAATTGATTTCTTTAAAGGTACTCTATCCACTCTACTTCCACTAATCTTCCATGTGCAGGGAGTTTCACCAATCGTCTTTGGGCTTTTAGCAGTCATTGGCCACACCTTCCCAATCTTTGCCAAATTCAAGGGTGGCAAGGCTGTCGCTACCAGCGCAGGAGTTATTTTTGGATTTGCTCCTCTCTTTTGCCTCTACCTTGCAGTCATTTTCTTTGGAATCCTTTATCTTGGAAGTATGATTTCTCTCTCGAGTATTTCAGCTGCTATTGCTGCGATTATTGGAGTCCTTCTATTTCCTCTCTTTGGATTTATCTTGAGTAGTTATGACCTACTTTTTACTTTAATTATTATTGGTCTTGCCAGTCTAGTGATTGTGCGACACAAGGACAATATCAAACGGATCCAAAATAAAACAGAAAATCTCATTCCTTGGGGACTTAACATAACACACCAAGAACCAAAAAAATAAAACGTCAGTTTCAACTGACGCTTTTTTGTTTATTTAGATTTGATATAGTTGATACCATCTGCCTTCGGTGCAACAGCTTTACCAAAGAAGGCAGCGAGGACGACAATGGTCAAAAGATATGGTGCGATTTGTAAGTAAACGGCTGGAACTCCTTGTAAGAAAGGAAGTTGAGAACCGATAACTGCCAAACTTTGTGATAGCCCAAAGAAAAGACTTGAAAGCATAGCACCAACAGGATTCCATTTACCAAAGATCATGGCTGCAAGAGCGATAAATCCAGGTCCTACGATAGTTGTAACTGAGAAGTTGACGGAGATTGACTGAGCGTAAATAGCTCCACCGATTCCTCCAAGGAAGCCTGAAATCACAACTCCCAGATATCTCATCTTGTAGACATTAATCCCCAAAGTATCTGCTGCTTGTGGGTGTTCACCAACTGAACGAAGACGAAGTCCAAAGCGAGTCTTAAAGAGGATAAACCATGCTAAGAATGAGAAGGCAATTGCTAGATAACCAAGTAAACTTGTTGACTTAAAGAAGATATCTCCGATAACTGGGATATTAGCCAATACCGGGAAGTCAAAACGCCCAAAAGTTTGCGTTAAGTTATCCGTTTGTCCCTTATTATAAAGCACCTTCACCAAGAAGACTGCCAAGGCTGGAGCCATCAAATTAAGTACGGTACCACTGACAACATGGTCAGCACGGAAATGAACTGTAGCCACCGCGTGAATGAGCGAGAAGATTGCTCCAACCAATCCACCAACTAGAAGAGCCAACCAAGGAGTTAATGCTCCCAAATCTTGTGCAAATTCAAGGTTAAAAACAACTCCAGAAAAGGCACCCATGACCATGATTCCTTCAAGACCAACGTTAACAACCCCACCACGTTCGGAGAATACTCCTCCGATACTTGTGAAAATAAGTGGTGCTGAGTAAATCAACATTGAAGAAACCATAAGGGTTAACATTGTTGTAATCGACATCCTTATTTACCTCCTTTAAGTTGTTTTCTTGGTTTGACAAAGCGTTCGATGATATAGTGAACGCTGACAAAGAAGATAATTGAGGCTGTAACGATACTTACAAGCTCAGATGGTACTTGTGCAGCATTCATACCCGGAGCACCTACTTGAAGAACACTGAAAAGGAAGGCTGCAAATAGAATTCCAACTGGTGAGTTTGAAGCAAGCAGACTTACCGCCATACCATTAAATCCAACTGCCAATGATGAACCTTGAACGTATACGTTTTGGAAGGTACCAAGTCCTTCTACTGCTCCACCAAGTCCTGCAAGGGCTCCAGAAATAATCATTGATAGAATAATGGTGCGTTTGGCTGAAATACCTGCATATTCAGAAGCATTTGGATTGAGACCAACTGCACGGATTTCAAAACCAAGAGTTGTCTTCTTAAGCAAGAACCAAATAACTGCAACTGCTATGATAGCAAAGAAAATCCCAATATTCATACGAGAGTTTCCTGTTAACTCAGCAAGCCATGGTGTTTGATAAGTTGCGTTTGCACTTACTCGGATAGATGAGTCTGTACTTTGCATAATTTCTTTAGGGAAGTGGTGAATAAAGGCATTTCCCACATAAAGAACTATGTAGTTCATCATAATGGTTACGATAACCTCAGATGTCCCAAGGTAGGCTCTTAAAATACCTGGAATGGCACCAACGATTCCTCCCGCAACTAAGGCGATTACAATCGTTGCCAGAATCATCAATGGTCGTGGTAAATCCGGGAAAGAAAGAGCGAACCAGCCACTCATAACCCAGCCTGCGAGAGCTTGTCCTGGAAGTCCGACGTTAAAGAAACCAGCACGACTTGCAACTGCAAATCCAAGGGCAATCAGAATTAAAGGTCCCATGGCACGGAAGATTTCACCGATTCCACGAACACTACCAAAGGCTGTGTAGAATAATTCTTCATAGCCCCAGATTGCATCGTAACCGAAAATCCACATGACGATGGCTCCGAGTAGAATTCCTAAAATAACAGAAATCAAGGGAACCGAAATTTGTTGTAACTTTTTAGACATCACTCTTCTCCTTTTCCAATTCACCACCAGCCATCAAGACTCCAAGCTCTTGCTTGTTGGTTGTTTCTGGCGTTACAATCCCTTGAATCTTACCATCATGGATAACAGCAATTCTATCAGAGACATTTAGAATCTCATCTAGTTCAAAGCTGACTACAAGGACAGCTTTTCCATTATCACGTTCTTGAATCAAGCGTTTGTGAATGTACTCAATGGCACCGACGTCCAAACCACGAGTTGGTTGGCTGACGATGAGGAGATCAGGATTTCGATCAACTTCACGAGCGATAATTGCTTTTTGTTGATTTCCTCCAGAAAGAGCTGAGGCTGGAACAATTTCACTAGCAGCACGCACATCGAACTCCTGCATTAGTCTTTTCGCATAGTTAATGATGTTGGAATAGTTTAAGATTCCCTTCTTGCTAAGAGGTTCCTTATAGTAGGTTTGAAGAGCAATGTTCTCAGAAATCATCATTTCCAAGACCAAACCATCACGGTGACGGTCTTCAGGAACGTGACCAACACTCATTTCTGTGATTTGGCGAGGGTGTAAACCTACGATGGATTGACCTTTCAATTCCACACTACCTGATTCAATTTTACGAAGACCTGTGATTGCTTGGATTAATTCTGACTGACCATTGCCATCAATCCCTGCAATTCCGACAATCTCACCAGCTCGAACATCGAGTGAAAGATTTTTAACAGCAGGAACACCACGGTTTTCATTTACAACCAAGTCTTTAATAGAAAGAACAACTTCTTTTGGATGTGATGCTTCTTTAGCAGTTTTGAAGGAAACAGAACGTCCCACCATCATCTCAGCAAGATCAGCATTGGTTGCACCAGCAATCTCAACTGTTTCAATAGATTTCCCACGACGGATAACAGTAACACGGTCAGATACCGCACGAATTTCATCCAACTTGTGGGTAATCAAGATAATGGATTTGCCTTCTTTGACCAAGTTTTTCATGATAGCCATCAACTCATCAATTTCTGACGGCGTTAATACGGCAGTAGGTTCGTCAAAGATGAGAATATCAGCACCACGATAAAGTGTCTTCAGGATTTCAACACGTTGTTGAGCACCGACAGAGATATCTGCTACTTTGGCAGACGGATCTACCGCTAATCCATAGCGTTCAGATAATTCATTAATTTCTCGGGTTGCTCGAGCAATATCTAGAACACCATTTTTGGTCATTTCACTTCCCAAAATGATATTTTCAGCGACTGTAAATGCCTCTACCAACATAAAGTGCTGGTGAACCATTCCAATTCCTAGGCTAGCGGCTTTTGATGGCGAGTCTAGTTTCACAGCTTGACCGTTGACCACAATTTCACCACTAGTTGGTTCTAGAAGCCCTGCCAGCATATTCATAAGAGTGGACTTCCCAGCTCCATTTTCTCCTAAAAGTGCATGAATTTCACCTTTGCGCAGTTCGAGGTTAATCTTGTCGTTAGCGACAAATTCGCCAAAAACCTTGGTAATTTCACGCATCTCAATGACATTTTCGTGTGCCATGCGCTCTTCCTTTCAGAGTTTTATTTTGTTTCAATAAAACCTGCTAAAGAAACTTAGCAAGCTCTATTGAGACAAAACCATTTGTCTCAATTCTTAAAGAAGCGGCCCAAGGCCGCTTCCTAAGAAATGACTTCCTTCAATTATTTTTCAGGAACTTTTACGCTACCATCAAGGATTTTAGCTTTTGCATCTTCAACAGCTTTTTTACCTTCTTCAGAAAGGTTTGTCACTGCCAAGTCCACACCTTTATCCTTCAATGAGTAAACGATAACTTGACCACCAGGGAATTCCCCTTTTTCAGCTTTGTTGGCAAGGTCTTTTACAGCTGTACCAACTTGTTTCAAAGTAGAAGCAAGTACAAAGTTAGCTTCTTTACCATCTTTAGAAGTATATTTACCTTCATCTACTTGGTCACGGTCTACACCGATAACCCAAACTTTTTCGTCTTCATTTTTGCTTTCATTCAAAGATTTAGCTTCTGAGAAAACACCTGCACCAGTACCACCAGCTGCTTGGTAGATAACGTCTGCACCTGCAGCGTATTGAGCTGCAGCGATTGTTTTACCTTTAGCAGCATCACCAAATGAACCAGCGTAGTCTACTTGAACTTTGATAGATGGGTCAACTGACTCAACACCAGCTTTGAAACCAGCTGCGAAACGAGAAATAACTTCAGATTCCATACCACCTACAAAACCAACTTGTTTTGTCTTAGTAGTTTTAGCTGCGGCAACACCTGCAAGGTAAGCTGCTTCATTGTCAGCAAAAGTAGCACTTACAACATTTTTTTGATCTTTAATGACATCATCAATCAGAACATAGTTTAAGTCTGTATGTTCTTTAGCAGCATCAGCAACTGCATTTTTAAGCGCAAAACCAATACCATAAATTAAGTTGTAGTTTCCAGCTGCTTGTTGCAAGTTGTTTGCGTAGTCAGCTTCACTTGTTGATTGGAAGTAAGTGTAACCATTGTCTTTTGAAAGGTTGTGTTCTTTACCCCAAGCTTGAAGACCTTCCCAAGCTGATTGGTTAAATGATTTATCATCAACACCACCAGTATCTGTAACGATAGCTGCTTTAGTCTTCACATCAGAAGAAGATGAAGCCGCGTTACGAGAAGAGCGATTAGCACATGCAGCAAGTCCAAATGCTGCTACCGCAACTAGACCAAGGCCTAGCCATTGTTTCTTGTTCATTACTGAACCTCCTAAATAAGATGCGCAACTAAGTTGCAAGTATAGATAAATAGGTCACTAGGACCCTTGTCACTGAATGAGTGACACAGACTAATGCAAGTCTGTAAAAGAATATGGAAGTAATTCCCCGACCGTCATCTCGACCGTCGTTTTATCTTTGGCGACTAGAGTCACCTTTAGATCTGGTTTAAAAAATTCGACCATGACTTGGCGACAAGCACCGCAAGGCGAAATTGGTTTTTCAGTTTGACCATAAACAATCAATTCTGAAAAGTCTCGTTGTCCTTCAGAAACCGCCTTAAAGATTGCAGTTCTTTCGCCACAGTTGGTCAAGGGGTAGCTAGCATTTTCAATGTTAACCCCTGTATAGATACTTCCGTCCTTGGCTACCAAAACAGCGCCAATCGGAAAATGTGAGTAGGGAACATAAGCTTTCTTACTAGTTTCAATCGCTAAATCAATCAACTCAGTAGTCGCCATCAGCTAACTCTCCTTTTAAGATTGCTACACCAGAAGATGTCCCGATACGTGTAGCCCCCGCTTCAACAAAGGCAACTGCATCTGCATAAGAACGAGCTCCACCAGCAGCCTTAACACCCATATAAGGTCCAACTGTCTGACGCATTAACTGAACATCTAGCAAAGTCGCCCCACCTGTTGAGAAGCCTGTAGAAGTCTTAACAAAGTCTGCACCAGCTTTTTGAGCAAGTTGGCAAGCCAGAACTTTTTCTTCATCCGTTAACAAACAAGCTTCAATAATAACCTTAACGAGTTTGTCTCCGCTTGCTTCAACAACAGCACAAATATCCTCTTCAACTAATGCAGCATTTCCTGATTTAAGTGCGCCAACATTGATAACCATATCAATTTCGTCAGCACCATTTTGGATGGCTTCTTTGGTTTCATAGGCTTTGACAGCTGAAGTTGTAGCTCCAAGAGGAAAACCTACAACTGTACAAACCTTGACATCAGTATCTGTTAGACCAGCTTTTGCATGAGAAACCCAGCAAGGATTCACACAAACACTGGCAAAATCGTACTCTCTTGCTTCAGATAGCAAACGATCGATTTGTTGCTCGGTCGCATCTTGCTTCAAAAGTGTATGATCAATGTATTTATTTAATTTCATTTCGGATTTTCCTTAAATCAGGAGATAATTTCAATGATTTCACGCGTTTTTATCGCTTCATCACTTATTTTAATTTTAACATATTTTTGGAAATCTGTAACTAGTTCCGGAGAAATTTTGCCATTTGCATATACTTTTGCGACAATTTCACCTTTTTTGACCGAATCTCCAACTTTCTTCTCGAAAACAATCCCTGTTTCATAGTCAAGTTGGTCTGATTTAATCGCACGACCAGCACCTAATCTCATGGCGAAAAGACCAAACTCCATGGCTGGAAGTTCTACGATAATACCATCCTCTTGAGCAGGAATATCAACTGTATAATCAACTGTTACAGGTCGATAAAGATTTTCTAAATCTCCACCTTGAGCGAGGACCATCTCTTCAAACTTCTTAAGTGCCTGACCATTTTCAAGATGTTGCCTTACTTCCTCGACTGTTTTTTCAACATTTGCCAAAGATAGCATAATCTGGGCTAACTCACAGATAAAGTGGCTGATATCCTCGCGTCCTTTACCTTGAAGAATTTCTAGTGCTTCTAGAATTTCCAAGCGGTTCCCAATGGCACGTCCCAAAGGTTGACTCATATCCGTAATGACTGCTACTGTCTTACGGCCAACAGCCTTACCAAGGTTCACCATGGTTTGAGCCAATTCACGCGCCTCATCAACTGTCTTCATAAAGGCACCTTCACCGACAGTAACATCCAGCAAAATAGCATCGGCTCCAGCTGCAATTTTTTTACTCATGACAGAACTAGCAATCAAGGGAATCGTATCAACTGTCGCAGTCACATCTCGCAGTGCATAGAGTAACTTATCCGCTTTGACTAGTTGGTCAGATTGACCAATAACTGAAACCCCGATATCCTGAACCTGTTTGATAAAATCATCCTGACTTCGCTCTACTTGAAACCCTTTGATAGATTCTAATTTATCGATAGTCCCTCCGGTGTGCCCCAGACCTCGACCACTCATTTTAGCTACTGGAACACCAAAACTAGCGACTAAGGGAGCTAAAATCAAGGTAACCTTGTCACCGACTCCGCCTGTAGAATGTTTATCAACCTTGATACCTTGAATAGCAGATAAGTCAAATTCCTGACCTGTCTTCACCATATTCATGGTCAAGTCAGAAATCTCTCTAGTGGTCATGCCTTTAAAATAAACAGCCATAGCAAAGGCAGACATCTGGTAGTCAGGAACTGTTCCTGCAACATAGCCTTCAATCAGCCATTGGATTTCACTAGAGCTGAGTTCTTGGCCGTCTCTTTTTTTCTGGATTAGATCTACTGCTCTCATTCTTTCACACTTCTAAGGATATAATATCCCTTATCTTTTTTTACAACCTCGCAGTTGCCAAATACTTCTTCCATCTTGTTTTTGGCACTGGGAGCTCCTTGTTTTTTTTGAATAACGATGGTCAGATCACCACCATCTACGAGATAGTCAATACTCTTCTCGATAATTTCGTGGACTACTTGCTTACCAGCACGAATGGGCGGATTCGAAATAACATGGTCAAATTGTCCTTCTACTTGCTCATAAATATTGGACTGGAAGATCGTCGCTTGAACATTGTTTTTTACTGCATTTTGCTGGGCTAAATCTAGGGCACGATTATTGATATCCACCATAGTCGCTTGTACACCATATGCCTTGACTAAAGACAAGCCAATAGGACCATAGCCACAACCAACATCCAGAATTTTTTCACCTTTTTCAACATCGAGACATCTTAGCAATAACTGACTTCCAAAATCAATCATTTTTTTGCTAAAGACACCTGCATCCGTCAAAAAAGTCATCTTTTCTCCAAGTAGTTCCACTCTTAGCTCATGAACATCATGGGCCGCATCTGGATTTTCTGCATAATACATTTTACTCATAGTTTCATTTTACCACATAAATAAGTTAATTGTAAATCGTTCACATGACAACAAAGGCTTTTCTTTGGCATCGATTTATTAAAAAATAGTATAAGTTGCCTAATCCCTTAGGGGCCAAGCAAGTAAGAACCCAATGCCATAGTGATAGCAAAGGAAAAAATACAGGCTAGACCAAACAAGAAAAGCCACCATTTTCTTGTTAAAATGGCGAGAATCAAGTAAATAAAACCAATAATTGGTAGCAAGAATAACAAGACAAAGGCAGACCAACTATAGGTTTGACTTCCTAAACTCACAGTAAACTCAATCAAAGTCGGAGATAACCACAGAATCACAACCAGTAAGCTAGTCAGTTTTATAAATTTATCACTCACTACTAGTCTCATAACATCACCTCTTTTGATTGCTATACTACTTATATTTTAACAAAGAAAGCGCTTTTTCTCAAATGATTCAGATGTCTTTCTCTGTAAATTATGGTATACTGAGATATCAAACGAGGAAATTTTATGACCAACGAATTTTTACATTATGAAAAAATCAGCCGAGGAACTTGGCAATCATTACATCGTAAGACAACACCTCCTTTAACCGAGGAGGAATTAGATTCTATTAAGAGTTTCAATGACCAGATCAGTCTCCAAGATGTAACAGATATTTATCTACCGCTGGCTCACCTTATTCAAATCTACAAACGATCCAAAGAAGATCTAGCCTTTTCAAAAGGGATTTTTCTCCAAAGGGAGAGTAAAAATCAGCCATTCATTATCGGGATTTCAGGTAGTGTAGCAGTCGGAAAGTCAACTACTAGTCGACTCTTACAAATTCTGCTTTCTCGTATTTTCCCAGAAGCAAGTGTTGAATTAGTTACGACTGATGGTTTTCTCTATCCTAATAGCATCTTAAACGAGCGCAACATTCTAAATAGAAAAGGTTTCCCCGAGAGCTATGATATGGAAGCTCTACTTAATTTTCTTGACCAACTTAAAAACGGGCAAGATGTTGACATTCCTGTTTATTCTCACGAAATCTATGATATCGTACCTGATAAAACACAAAGAGTTCAAGCAGCGGATTTTGTAATCGTAGAGGGTATCAACGTCTTTCAAACCCCTCATAACAGCCGTCTTTATATTACAGACTTCTTTGATTTTTCAATCTACGTAGATGCTGCAGTTGAGGATATCGAGAGTTGGTATTTGGACCGTTTCTTAAAACTCCTCAGTTTTGCACAAGATGATCCAAGCAACTATTACTATCGCTTCACCCAACAACCAATCAGTGAAGTCAAAGATTTTGCTCATCAGGTTTGGACTAGTATTAATTTAACCAATCTACAAAACTATATTGAACCGACTAGAAATCGGGCTGAAGTCATTCTTCATAAATCTAAAAATCATGAAATTGATGAAATTTATTTAAAAAAGTGATTTCCCCTTGTCAAAATAATAGTTTTCAGATATAATGGTATAGTTAGTAAATATGGAGGTAAGAACATTGGCAAACATTAAATCAGCTATCAAACGCGCTGAATTGAACGTTAAACAAAACGAAAAGAACTCAGCTCAAAAATCAGCTATGCGTACTGCTATCAAAGCTTTTGAAGCAAACCCATCTGAAGAACTTTACCGTGCTGCTAGCTCAGCCATCGATAAAGCAGAAACTAAAGGTTTGATCCACAAGAATAAAGCTAACCGTGATAAAGCACGTCTTGCAGCTAAACTTGGTTAATCTTTAACTGCATACAAAATGAGCTCTTCGGAGCTTTTTTTGTACACATTTTTCTGGAGGTTATCATGAAAATTGCTATTATAGGATATTCAGGATCAGGTAAATCTACTTTGGCTGAAAAACTTTCCAGCCACTACTCCATTCCCAAACTTCATATGGACCGATTGCAATTTCAGCCTGGTTGGGTAGACAGTGATCGCGATTGGATGTTAAAGGAGATGGCGACATTCCTTACTGAAAATGAGGATTGGGTTATTGACGGTAACTATAGCTGGTGTTGCTATGAGGAAAGAATGGAGCAAGCTGACCAGATTATCTTTCTAAACTTTTCAGCTTGGAATTGTTTAGCAAGAGCCTTAAAACGCTATCTACAATACAGAGGAAAAGTTAGAGAAAGTATGGCAGACGGTTGTCCTGAACAGTTTAACTGGGAATTTATCCGCTGGATTCTCTGGGATGGACGAACAAAAAATGCTAAGGTAAGATACCAAAAATTAAGTGATACCTACCCTGAAAAGATGCATATTCTCCATTCTCAAGCAGAGATTGATTATTTCTTACAATCTCTTAAAAAATAGACGATAGAGCAACATTCATTTAGGTCATAGTATGGACTGAATGACTAAAAAAGGAAGATTTTCTGGATGAAAATCTTCCTTTTTTGTGTTTTCTTTTATTCTGCAATTAAAGTCTCTAGACCAACCTTCATCATATCAGTGAAGGTGTTTTGGCGTTCTTCAGCTGTAGTGTCTTCTTCTGGGTTAACCAAGCTGTCAGAAATCGTCATAATGGCAAGAGCATCAACATGGTGTTGAGCTGCCAAATAGTAAAGAGCTGCTGCTTCCATTTCCACAGCCTTGACTCCCCATTTTCCAAGCTCGATGTTCTTTTCAAAGTAGTTTGAGTAGAAAACATCTGATGACAAGACATTGCCGACATGTGTAGTCATGCCAAGGTCTTTAGCAATATGGTAAGCCTTATCTAGCAAGTCAAAACTTGCAATTTGTGGGAAATCGTATTGAGGCCAATCGTTGCGGATGATGTTTGAGTTAGTTGCAGCTGCTTGAGCCAAGACCAATTCACGGACGTGAACATCCTCATTCAAAGATCCAGCCGTTCCCACACGGATCAATTTCTTCACACCGTAGTCAACAATTAACTCACGCGCATAGATGGAGATTGATGGCATTCCCATCCCTGTTCCCATGACAGATACACGATGGCCCTTGTAAGTTCCAGTGTAACCAAACATGTTACGGACTTCGTTAAAGCAAACAGCATCTTCAAGAAAATTCTCAGCAATAAACTTGGCACGAAGAGGATCTCCTGGAAGAAGAATTTTATCAGCAATTTCACCCTGCTTAGCAGCAATATGGATAGACATAATATAAGATACCAAACCCGTCAAAAAGCGAAGGGAAAATAGGAGTTGGGCGCAGTGAGCGATGCTCGCTAGACCAACTATCTTTTTCCCACTGCTTTTAGGGTGGGTTCAATTCCTTTCTTTCTTAATTTTTATGATTTAGAGGAGAGTAAACAGTATTTAGTTCAGCGAATACGGCTTACCCATCCTTTCATTTTTTGTTTGTAGAAAAGCTTTCCGCTCGTGTTCAAATCTGAACACACGCCCTACCTTTCTTTTATTAATGTTGATTACAATTCAGCAAGAATAGCTTTAAGCAAGCCTTTGAAGTCGCCCTTAACTCGTTCTGTCACTTCTACGACTTCTTCGTGGTTGAGTTCTTCTTGGAAACCTGCAGCAAAGTTAGTAATGCATGAGATACCAAGGACTTTTAGGCCAGAGTGAGCTGCAATGATGACTTCAGGAACTGTTGACATCCCGACAGCATCTGCACCAAGTGTCTTATACGCACGAATTTCAGCTGGAGTTTCGTAAGTTGGACCTGTTACACCGATATAAACACCATCGTCAAGTTTAACACCAAGTTTTTCAGCAACTGCATGTGCTGTAGCACGATATTCTGGAGTGTAAGCTTTTGACATATCAGGGAAACGTGGACCGAAGTCATCCAAGTTTTCACCAATCAATGGGTTTTGACCAGTCATGTTGATGTGGTCAGTGATAGCCATCAAAGTACCTGGACCAAATCCGATACCACCGGCAGCGTTGGTTACAATCACACCTTCACATCCCAAGACTTTCATAACACGAACTGGGAAGGTAACGACCTCAAGAGGATTTCCTTCGTAGAAGTGGAAACGTCCTTGAAGAGCCAAAACCTTACGTCCAGCAAGTTCACCGTACACCAATTTTCCAGCGTGTCCAACAACTGTTGAACGACCCCAGTTTGGAATTTCAGCGTAGTCTACAACAACTGGATTTTCGATTTCTTCTGCCAGTTCTCCAAGTCCTGATCCAAGGATTAAACCAAACTCAGGTGCTTCAACTCCCTTTTCTTTCAAGAAAGCAGCTGTTTCATTGATTTTTGCTAATAATGTCATTATCTATCTCCTTCTTATTGTTTTAAAAAATGACCAATTTTGTCAAAGGTATTAGCGTTACGAATGGTAATATTGCCATAGAAAGGCAACTTCAGTAGTTGTTTGTGATAGGCTGTTTTAGAGTAGGTTTCTTCTGACAATTTGCCCCAAAAGATTCCTAGTTTCCCAAAATGGAGAACTTCTTCTCCTAGCTTCAACTCGAGCAACTTCTCTTCTACAAATTTCCTATCCAAGCCCTCAGTGTAAAAGAGTACATCCTTTCGAGCCATTTCTTGGAACCACCAATCAGGAAGATTTCTAAATTCCTCTTCATAGTCTTTTTGAGACAATAAGGAAAAATTTTGGATAAATGGATAATGCACTCCGAAGAAGCCCTGCAGACTCTCAACTAAGAGAGTTCTAGCCTTACTGCTATCAAAGAAAATATTGCCACTATTGATGTAGCTTTCAACACTCTCTAATCCCAACTCCGTCAATTCTTGACGCAGCTGAGCCATGACCACCTTGTTCTTTCCACCGACATTAATGCCTCTAACAAGTAGAGCGTAACGAATCATCTTAAACTAATTTATCTAAGAAACTTTCACCAATCATGGCAGTTTCAACGCCAAAGTTATCCGCAATTGTTGCTGATATATCGGCGAAGTGTCCAACTGGAAGTAAACCATTTCCTTTGAAGGCTGGACTGTATGCCAAAAGTGGGATGTATTCACGAGTATGGTCTGTACCAGCATAGGTTGGATCGTTCCCATGGTCAGCAGTAATCAAAAGAAGATCATCTTCTCTCATTGCTGCCATGATTTCTGGCAAGCGCTCATCAAACTCATGCAAGCAATCACGATAGCCGTGTGGATCACGACGGTGTCCATAAAGAGCATCGAAGTCTACCAAGTTTGTGAATGAGAAGCCTTCTTTGAAATCTTCAGATTTCATTGCTTTAATCAAATTATCAATACCATGGCTGTTTGATTTATTATGGCCCATATCATTGTTGATACCAGCACCGTTAAAGATATCGTTAATCTTACCAACCGCATAAGTATCAATACCAGCTTCATTCAATTTGTCCAAAACAGTTGGCGCAAATGGTGAAACAGCCAAATCACGACGGTTAGATGTACGTGTGAAGTTTCCTGGCTCCCCAACATATGGACGAGCGATAATACGTCCAAGAAGAGCTGGACGTTCCAACGTAATGGAACGAGCGTATTCACAGATACGGTAGAGTTCATCCAAAGGAATAATGTCTTCGTGGGCTGCGATTTGAAGAACTGGGTCAGCTGATGTATAGATAATCAACTCGCCAGTTTCCATTTGGCGTGGTCCAAAGTCATCGATGACAGCTGTTCCTGAGTATGGTTTGTTGGCTTCACGAATAACCTTACGTCCTGAAAATTCTTCAATCTTTGTAATAATTTCTTCAGGGAATCCATTCCAGAAAGTATCAAAAGGTTCAGTGATATTAAGCCCCATGATTTCCCAGTGACCGGTCATGGTATCTTTCCCGAGAGAAACTTCTTCTAACTTAGTCGCGTAACCAGTTGGATTGCTCTCAGCTGGAACTGTCTTCAATGGTGTCTCGCGAGGAATGTTCCCAAGACCAAGTTTTGCCATATTTGGTACATTTAAACCTACTGATTTTGAAATGTGTCCAAGCGTGTCTGATGCACCATCAGGAACACCAGCATTGACAAAGTTATTAGCATCTGGTGCTGCACCGATTCCTACAGAATCTAATACTACCAAATGAATACGATTAAATTTTGGCATAGTGTGTCTCCTTATTGTTTTAATTATTTTGCTTTTGTTGAAGTTAAAATCTGAAGGCCATTTTGTCCAGCCACGATGACCTTATCAACCATCTGGTTGAACAAACCGTGCTCAACGACACCAACGACGTGGTCCAATTCTTGCCCAAGAGCAATTGGATCTTCAATCACTTTCAAGTCTAAATCAATGATAAAGTTCTGCATATCCGTCACAAAACGTTGGCCATCCTTTTCACGGAAGCTAGGTTTATAGCCAGCTCGCTCAAATCGACGAAAGACTTGTTCGGCACCGTATTGAACTACCTCTACTGGAAGTTTAAAGGCTCCGAGTTTCTCAACTAGTTTGCTCTCATCAACAACCCAGATATATTCTTTGGATGGAGTTGCGACGACCTTTTCCATTAGAAGCGCACCTCCACCACCTTTGATGCCATTAAACTGACTATCTACTTCATCCGCACCATCGACTGTCAGGTCAACAAAGTCCACTTGGTCAATAGACTTAAGAGGAATATTGAGTCCTTCTGCCTGCTTGCTGGTCACACTAGAAGTCGTTACAGCTGTAATCTGCAAGCCTTCTTCCTTGATCCGACGACCTATCTCTTCTACGAAATAGTAGGCAGTTGAGCCTGTTCCAAGTCCGACAACCATACCATCTTTGACGAACTCAGCAGCCTTAATCCCTGCCATTTTTTTCAGATTTTCCACTTATATACCTCCAAATAGAGCTACTTCTATTATATCATGAATAGGCTTCAAATTCATCCAAATATTAGAAAAACCCGAACATTTTATTTCGGGTTTTTGATGCTTATTTAACCATATCAGGGTCGTAGTCGTAAAATCCAGTATCAAGGAAACGATTTTTAGGATGAAGCTTACGAACTTCTTCATCGAGCAAGAAGGCTTGGTCATGTGTAAACTTGCCATCTTGAATCAAGTTACGCGCTTGGACAAAGAGTTTGGCAATTTCTACAAAATTTTGGCCAGGTGTATAAAGACCTTCAAGCTTCCAATGAGTGAAGCCATGTTCTACCAACTCAGTCAACTTGGTCATCAAATCAAGGTCATTATTCGCAAAGATATGAGTTCCATGATTGTCTTCAAAAATAGAATAATGGCTCTCTGGGTCACTTGGCTCAGCCAAGAACAAGTCACGTTGACGAGATTTTTCATCATCAATCTGTGTGAAATTGTAGTAGTTTTGCAAGAGCGGACGCTTCGAATGGTGGATAACACTAGCACCGTATACCAAGACTTCAGCAGGAATTTCTAAAATTTCAGGCATTTTGAAAAGTTCTGCAGATGGGATTTCACGCGCCAAAACTGCTTCTGACGCTCCTGCTTTTTGTCCCCAGAAATTAATCTGACGACTGCTAGTGACCATGGTTGACGCATCATAAATGGTTTTGAAAGAATAGCCGTCACGGTTGACAACGTAAAAGACACCTGCGTCTCCAACAGTTATATAGTCCGTTTTGATTTCTTCTAAAAAGTCCAAGAATGGCTTGATACGGTCCATCATGTCTTGGTGCATAAGAGCATTAACCGCAACGATTAATTCCTTACCTGCATCATGAACGATTTTTGCGATTTCGCGCAATTCTTCATGACTAAAGGTAGTTGGCAAACGAAGACCAAAATCTTTCTCACCGACATAAATGCGGTCGACACCAGCTTCAAGTAGCTGTTTTACTTGTTCAATACTTTCAGCAGTTGCTGTAATGATAATCTTTTCCATAGAGAAAATTATACCACATTTCCAAAAAATCAGCTATATAGAAAAGTGTGTATTATGATGCGAAATTTTAAAAAAAGTGAACCGTATCAATAACAGTTCACTTTTTCGTTTTATGCTTGTGTCTTTTCAACTAGTCGTCCGTCATTCATAACATAAATACGGTCAACCTTATCTAGCAAGCGAGTATCGTGCGTAATCATGACAACTCCCCTGCCTTGCTCATGAGCAATTGAAGCCAACATATCCGTCACTTGATAAGCACGTTGTGTATCCAAGCTAGCTGTCGGCTCATCTGCAAGCACGATACTAGGATTATTATAAAGGGCTCTAGCAATTGCAGCTCGTTGGCGTTCTCCACCAGAGAGAGCTTTGGGATAGTGATTTTGAACCTTTTCCAAATCCAATAAACTGAACAACTCTTGTCGGTTACTTTTTATAGATTTCTTTTTATCCAAACGGTCAATTAAATCTAATTGTTCCTTAACCGTTAAAAAGGGAATCAGATTTGAAGCCTGGAGGATAAAGCCAAATTCACTAAAGCGCAAATCTGTTTTTTCTTTTTCGGTTAGGTTTCCAGTCTCTTTTCCCTTTACCAGAATCTTGCCACTTGAAGCTTCCTGTAGTTGGCCTAGAGTCGTTAAAAAGGTTGTTTTGCCCGACCCAGAAGGCCCCACAATGGCTACAAACTCACCAGCGTTTAGCTGAAAATTGGTCTCATGGAGAGCTGTAACTTTCATATTGCCTTCGCCATATGTTTTTGTCACTTGAATCATTTCAATTAATGTCGTCATATCATTCTCCTTATCATTCTGCAATGGCTGTAATTGGATCTACTTTTAGCAGACGAGGAAGCGAAATGACGCCACCTAGAAGAGCCATCAAGCAGATGACCAGGCTTAACACAAAGTATGCCAACCAACTAGGGTAGAAAAAGAAGGTTGCAGGTAAGACTAAGATGACAGCCCAAATGGCTACTAAGGCCAATCCGATACCCAAAGCAGATAAAAGAAAAATCTGACAGAAAAGGGACCAAACGATAGATTTTATCTGAATCCCTTGTGCTCGCATAATACCATAGAGACCTAATTTTTGAATGGTAATGATATAAATAAAAATCCCTACAATCAGACCCGTTATAACGATCATTGCTAGAATCATTCCTGAGAATACATTGACCTGAGGGGTATAACCAGGAATTTTTGAAATCATTTTTTGAATAGAAATCTGCTTCAAGCCATCACCAGTCACTTCTACATCATTTTGCAATACCAATGCAGAGATAGAACGATTGGCTTTTGTCGTTCCTTGTAAATTCCAATACGTTGTTAAGCTCGTAAAGACAACAGGTTCTGTGAAAAATTTATTTCCTTTGGTCAAACCTACAATCTTAAAACTTGTTTCACTCCCGTTGAGTTGAATTGCGTCCCCAAGTTTGATGCCATAATTTTCAAAAGACTGATCCACTACAACTTCTTGGTCATTTTCTGGGTAATGACCTTCAATCAAGGCCGGAGATATAAAACTGTCCCACTCTTGACCGAAAATAGAGACATTAATCTTGTCACTACTATCAACAAGGTTTGTTACAGCAAACATATAGCTTAGGGGAACAGCATCCTCAGAAACCTTATCCTTGTAGTCTTTTTCAGGTATAAAGGATGCAGTCAAATTGTCATTTGCATAATCGGATAGCACAACTCCTGTTGCTTGCCAATTATCGATAGCAGCCCTATTATTTCGAACGAGTCCTAAAGCCAAACTAGTCATAAAAAAGACCATAAAAGCAATGAGAAAAATGGTAGTCAGAATTAAACTGTATCGCAGTTTATTCTGTAAAATTTCTTTGATAGCAAGATACATGCCAATCTCCTTTAAGTATTCTGTTGTCGAGGGAACAAATCTCCTCTTCACCATAGCACTAAAGATAGAAAACTATCTCGTCATGAACAACTAGAATCAATTTAAAAGAATCCTGTCCTTACTTCAAAATTGAATTTATTTGCATCTGTGTATGATTTTTATTCGTTTTAACCATCAAACTTCCCCTCGTTTAAAATAAGAGAAAAATAATAAAGTTTAAACGGTTCACCCATCCTATCATTTTCCCTAAGGCATGTCAAGAAAACCGACTTTGTCCTTGAAAACAGATTTTATGTAATTTGTAACAATCCTGTAATAATTCTCTCTTAAAAAAATGATAAAATAGTAATGTACTGTTAAGGAGAGAAATATGCCCGCTAGAAAATTGCACCCGTATGAGTTTGAACAAGAAAGTATAAAAACTGCTCAGTTTCAAGATTATGTTCCAGAAAATGCTTCTGTCGCTAGTGTAAAGGAAGTTCTATTTTTTGTAAACATCGCTTGCTTCTGCGTCTTTTTAGCGATTTTTAGCTTTTTGTTCTTATCACTAAAAGTAAACACTGTCTTATCATTTGCTTTGTCTATCGGTCTTAGTCTTGTAGCATTGCAATTCCAGCGTACTTTTATTAAGAAAAAATTCAAATAAAAACCTTCGATGAATCGAAGGTTTTTTTATTTATTCTTTCGTTTTGATGGCGTTGAGATAGCTATTTTGACTTCAAAAACTGTTCCATTAGGTTTGTTATCTTTCACACTGATGCTTCCCTTAAGGGCATCAACGATTTGCTTGGCTAATGACAAACCAAGACCAAAACCTCCCTTTTGACGTGTACGTGCCTTATCAACACGATAAAATCGGTCAAAGATTTTCTTTTTATCTGCTGCAGAGATACCGATTCCATTATCTGCTACTGTTAAATATAGACTGCGTTCTGTCGTTGAAATCTCAAAATAAATATCTCCTTCTTCTTCCGTATACTTGACAGCATTGTCAAACAGAATGGTCATCAACTGCTTGAGGAGAAGTTTATCTGTAATAATGGTTCGATGCACACGGTTTTCGAAACGAAAGACACGATCATTCTCAGATGCAATCATTTCATAGTTGGTAAAGATCGTATTAAAGAAGTCGGGCTCTACTTCTCCAAGCTCCGGCTTAATCCCGTCATCTCTACGCGCTAAATTGAGCAAATTCGTCGTTAGGAATCTCATGTTTCGAACTTCTTCCAAACTCGAAGCAATGCTCTCACTAGACTCCATAATAGTCGCTTCTGGTTTTCTAAAAAGTGTTTCCAAACGATTTTGGAGAACAGCTAAAGGAGTCCGTAATTCATGACTAGCATTCTCCACAAAGCTCTGCTGCTTTTGCATACTTTCGAGTAGGGGCTTAACACTGACACGAGCAAGGTAGAGACTAGCCAAGATAGATAGAATCCAAAAACTTGCCATCACCACTACGATTAACTGTTCGTGATTTTGACTGATTTGTTCTAGCTGGCTGGTATTGATTAGGACAGCAGCATACTTAATGTTACTTGAGACAGAATCAATTTTCATTTCTGTCAAGACGACACGATAAACCTCATCCTGACCATAGCTATTGACAATATGAAGCTGACGAATATGGTTTAAATCCTTTTTATTGAAGGTTATTCTATCCAAACCTAAGAAGCGATTGCCAGTTACTAACTGATTGAGGTTAGAATCCAGCAAAATAACTTCCGTATTGGAGCTAATTGTGACTCTTTTATCCGGATTTGAGGTAACATTTCCACCATCTATATCCTTAACATCTTCTGTTGCACGATTGACCGCTAATTGAATGATATCCTGAGGATTATTGCTAAGCGCTAAAAGTTTCTCATCTACAGATGTATAGAGGCTGGAGTGCATAACCTGCAAGATAATCAAGGTCATAGCAGAGAAAATCAGAGTAAATACTCCAAAGTTACGGATAAAGTAGCTGAAATCTTCTGCGTACCAATTCTTTTTAAATTTATTAAACATGTTTTAAAATATACCCAACACTGCGTAAGGTTTGGAGATTTTCAGCAAAGGCTGTTCCCTTTAATTTCTTACGAACTTTTGATACATAAACTTCTACAACGGAAATAGTTGTATCACTATCAAATCCCCATAAACGGTCAAAAATCTGTGTCTTAGGTAAGATAACATTTTGGTTTTGGAGGAAATAGACCAAGAGTTCAAATTCTTTACCAAGTAACTCAACAGAAGTATCGTGAACCTTAACCTCATTTGTAGAGAGGTTAACCGTCAAGTCTCCATAAGAAAGAGTATTTTCGTTAAATTTGCCAGAACGTTTAAGAAGCGCTTGGATACGCATTTTGAGCTCTTCCAAATAGAAGGGTTTTGTTAGATAATCGTCTGCCCCAAGTTCAAATCCATGTCCTTTGTCATCGAGACTTTCCTTGGCTGTCATGATCAGAACAGGAGTCGAAATACCTTTTTCACGCAATTCTTTTAAAACTTGGAATCCATTTTTTTCAGGCAACATCAAGTCCAATAGAATCAAATCATATACGCCACTTTCAGCCTCATAAAGACCTTCTTCTCCATCAAAAACTTGCATGACATCAGCAAAATCATCCAAAAAATCAAAGACTGAATTTGACAGGCCTAGGTCATCTTCCACTAATAGAATTTTGATCATCAAAAATTCCTCCTTATTAAGCTTATTATAACAAAAATATCTTAAAAAAAACTCAACTTTCCTTGTTTTTCTAGGAAAAAGTTGAGTTTTTATAATTTATTTAAAATTAAATATTTTAAGCCTTGCCATATTGTGAAACAACTACTTCAACTGCTGCTTTCTCACGTTTAATCAATTCAACGCGAGCCGCGATATCCTTGATACCCATACGGATGTTACGGCTAAGAGCGAGGTCAGAAAGTTGTGGTTCAAAGAAGGCCTTATACTCTGCCAAACGTTGTTCTGTTTTAAAGATGTGTGATGGGAAGATGACAAAGCTGTCAAAACTCATATCTCCACCAAGGGCCGCCTTGATCCAATCCCAGTTTTCACGAGCCCAAACCCAAACAGTTTCTTGGGTAGCTTGGTGTCCAAGGAATTGGAGGTACCATGCTGAAAGGTCTTGTGGTTTCACGATAAATTTGTCCTTCCAAGTTGCAAGAAGAGTTTGAATGTTTTCTGCATCTGTAGAATAAGCAAGCGAAGCTGCTAATTGACGTTTGAAAACTGCATCTGTTGCATGAGTGTATAGTTCCAGATAAGTTGCTACCAAGTACTTAGTCTCATGATGTTTGATCTCATTGATGAGGACTTGAGAGCGAATAGCTGCTGGAAGTCCTGCAAGATTTTCTTTATGAGCTGCAAAGATTTGACTTGCTACTTGACTAGCTTCTTCATCATTTGAACGAATCATCATAGAAATGGTTAATTGACGAACCAATTCATCCTCGTCTGATTCTCCATCTTTAGCTTCGAAACCAAGACGGTCATAGTTGTGACGAGCCAATTTAGCAACCAGCTTGTTAAAGGCTTTCTCAGCTTCTGTTCCTTCATCGATAAAGCGTTCAAGAGCTGAAATAACTTGAGAAACTGCTGCAACAACTAGGTAAGATTCTTCTTGTGCCAATTGATCTACAACTGGAAGTAAGTCCGCAAATGAAATGTGACCAGCTTCAGCAAGCAAACGACGTTCTTGAACGATTTGAAGTTTGCTTGTATTATCAAGTTCTACTAATTCTGAAAGGATAGCATCCAGCAATTGACCTTGATAGTCTGTAATGTAGTGAGCTGTATTTTCTGTGTTAAGACGAAGAGCTGTTTTGTTTTCAGCAAGAAGCGCAGCATAACCAGGAATTTCGATACTTTCAGTTTCCAGAGTATCTGGTAATCCTTTCCAGTTACTGTTCAGTGGCACTACCCAGAGACGGTTCTTGTCTTCGTGCTCACCGATGAAGAATTGTTTTTGTGAAATCTTCAAGACATCATTTTCAACCTTCACAGTCAAAACTGGATAACCAGGTTGCTCCAACCAAGAATCCATAAAGGCTGCTACATCACGTCCTGATGCTTGACCAAGAGCATTCCAAAGGTCACGACCAATAGTGTTTCCGTATTGGTGTTTTTCGAAGTAAGCGTGCAAGCCTTTAGCAAAATCAGCATCTCCTAACCAACGACGAAGCATGTGCATGAGACGGCTTCCTTTGGCATAAACGATAGCACCATCAAAGAGCGTATTGATTTCATCTGGGTGTTTGACTTCGACGTGAACAGACTGAACACCATCTGTCGCATCACGTTTAAGAGCGGCTGGCACTCCACTTGTTTGGAAATCTTCAAAAATATTCCAGCTTGGCTCGATAGCATCCACACAGACGTATTCCATCATGTTCGCGAAGCTTTCGTTGAGCCAGAGGTCATCCCACCATTTCATAGTTACAAGATTACCAAACCATTGGTGAGCGAGCTCATGGGCAATGACGAGGGCTACTTGTTGACGGCTAGCAAAGGTTGAGTTCTCATCCACAACCAAGTAGACTTCACGGTAGGTTACGAGACCCCAGTTTTCCATAGCACCTGCTGAAAAGTCAGGAAGGGCGATATGAAGAGATTGAGGGATTGGGTACTTGACTCCGTAGTAATCTTCGTAAAATTCGATAGAACGAACAGCGATATCTAGTGAAAACTCAAGATTCGAAAGTGGGTGTGCTTTTGTTGAGTAGACACCAACGAGAGTACCGTTTTTAGTTGTAGCAGTAATTCCTTGCAAATCACCAGCCACAAAAGCTAACAAGTAAGAAGACATGCGAGGTGTTGTCTCAAACTTCCAGATGCCAGTTTCTTTGCGGTTTTCAACATCGATTTCTGGCATGTTTGACAAGGCCAGTTCACCTTCTGCTTGGTCAAAACGAAGTGCTAGGTCAAAGGTTGCTTTAGCTTCTGGCTCATCCACACATGGGAAGGCTTCACGAGCAAAGTGACTTTCAAACTGAGTTGACAAAACTTCCTTCTTAACACCATCAACTGTATAGTATGATGGGTAGATTCCTGTCATGTTATCTGTGATTTTACCTGAAAAAGCGATAACCAATTCAACTGAACCTGCTTGCGCAAGTTCGATATGAAGGGCTTCGTTTTCGTTATCTACTGTAAATGGACGAGCTTGTCCTGCTACTTCAACTGAAGCAATTTCCAAGTCTTTTTGGTGAAGGGAAATACGGTCACTTTTAGCTTGACCAGTAATGGTTACTTTTCCTGAAAACGTCTTGGTCTCACGACTCAAGTCTAAAAACAAATCATAATGTTCAGGAACAAATTTTTCGATATAATGTTCTACTGCTTGCATCATATTCTCCTATTCTAAATTTCTGAGCGAATGCTCTAGTTCAAACATACCTATTTTATCATATTTTAAGTCAGAAAAAAGCTTTGGACAGTGATTTCCAAAACTTTCTTCCTTCTAGTAGTCTACAGAGGGTAGACCTTGCGAAATTCTTCTAAAACCACCTTGCTGTCAGGTGTAAACGTCAGACCTGCTTCCTCCAGCCACTCCGTGAAAAACTCCTCATGAACCTGACGCCAATAAGCTAAGGATTTGTCTCCTTCACCTTCCTTATAGGCATGGTCGGCTGAAACCTGATGGAAAGGCTGAACGGAAACCTTTGTAATTTCGACGATGCAAACAGCTTGATTTTGACTGTCTAAAATGACGTCAAAGGTACCTTCTTGGGGAAGAGGTTCGTCCTCTAGTGCGTAGAGGTCGTAAGCTGAGGCTGTTGCTGTTTTTTCGCCTGTAAAGACCAGTTCCGCTAAAAGATCTGGGGCCACTCCAAAGGCCCAGGCGTCTATTTCATCTCCAATAGAGGGGTTGATTTGCTTGTAGGCATTCCACATTTCTTTCGGTGTCATGGGTTGCTCCTTTGTAATTTTTTACTTTCTTCTTTTATATTTTTAAGATGGTCTGGATGGTCAATTTCTAAATCAAAAATCTCTGGAATAGAGCTGTAATGGAGAATGCACTTGATATCCATTTGATTCATTTTTTGTATGAAAAAAGCATTCAGATATCCTGCTACGGCGAAATCTATCTTTTTCGTCCTTGCTTTATCCTGCATCTGTCTCAGCATTTCTAACATAATGGGACTTTCCATATCATGCCATTGACTGTTCCTCACAGTCGCAAAAACAAAAGAAGTCAAATCATTCATTCCCACTACAATCTTTGAAATACCAGTTTCCAATATCCTGTCCAAGTCGAAATAAGCTGATGGTAATTCAATCATCGAGCCGACTTTCCCGGTAAAACCATACTGACGCAATACTGTAATAGCTTGTTTTAATTGTTCGGCATCATTGACAAAAGGAAAAATAACAGACAGATTGGGATTGGTTTGAAAAACTTCTGTAACAACATTTGTCTCAGCCTGAAATTCATCTGGACACGCCAACAAACGCCTAGTCCCTCTATATCCAAATAAGGGGTGGCGTTCATCGAAATACTCTTTTGTCCCGTCTAGACTATTTGCTTCTGCATTTGTTAACTCTGAAAAGCGATACCAGACTTCTTCATCTGAGTATAAATGGCAAATAGTGTCTAGATAATCTTTCACAAATTGCTGACAATTTGGTAATAGTATGTTTTGGTTTAGTTCTCTCAACAAGTATTCCCCACGAATCAAGCCGACGTGGTGCAATAAATGGGGATAAACTTTTTCAACAATTTTTTCGCCACTAAGAGCCAGTTGATTTTGCATGTTTTACCTTCCAATTTTTATAGCTTGTCAGTTCTAATTCTGGAAATCCTCGTAACTCTGCCTTCACCTTCAACACTATGGGCGAGGCATTTTCTTGGGTCATCTGCTCAATAGGGACCCAAATTGCATTTGCTGAATCATTTCTTCCATCAAGAACCTCCTGAGGAAGGGATTGTTGAGAGCTCTCGAAATCGAGTACGATATCATAAAAGGCCATGATATGATGTACTGCCAAGTCTTGCCCTTCTTCTTGAACCAGCACATCATACATCCTAGGATTTGAATAACGGCTAAGCGTATAGCCTGTCTCCTCCAGAACCTCTCTCTTGAGGGTTTCTGTCAGCCCCTCACCTGGTTCTTGACTACCACCCGGTAAATCAAAACGATGCTGATAAGGTCCTCTCGTTTTCTCAATGCAAAGCAATTTCCCGTCTTGAAGACAGATTCCATATACACCAAAGTGATTTTTGATTTCCATATTCTATTCTTTCTTAATCTCCAAGATTGTTATCTCACCTTATCCCTTAAAAGGAAAGAGGCTATAGATTTCATACTCTTTGATATACTTCTTCAGTATCTCCATATTCTCTTCGATTTTTGCCTGAATATCTGTCTCTTCACAAGTTGACTCAACAATAAAAAGATGAATCTTCAATAGATCTGTCAAGTATAGTAGACGGCGTTCCATTTCCGATTCAGGACTTGAAGCTTGCTCGATTTTTGCAAGCTTTTGCTCCAAGCTATCACCATTCAAAAATCTCTGATGAACTCTCCTTCTTATGTTTTGAGTGGATTCCTCCCCTTGTTCTAACGGAGACAAAAGGAGTTTTTTATAGACGAGTACCTGATTTTCTTTTTCTCTTTCCAGATAGGCCAATAAAACCAGAGCGCTATCAACAAAAGTCCAAGTGTTATAATTTCCTTCAAATGGAACTTGTATGATCCTATCTAATAATTTCTTAGCCATTTCCTCTTGACCATCCAGATAAAGTAAATAGGCCAGATGATTTAGCGATTCGAGATAGCTAGCTTGAGTTTTCTTATTCTTTTTTGGTACAAGACCGATGTAGGTTGCTAACTCAAGATTATTTTCAACCTCTTCGATTAGTTCTTTCACATCTGGATTTATCTCATGAGCTACCTCAGCATGCTTTCTATAATCCATATCCAAGTAGCCTTGTTCATTCCGGAAAATGATACCTTGCTCATAACACGTTTTAAGGGTTGCAAGCATAGATTTCAATGACAGGTATTCGACCTGAGCCTCCTCTTCAAATACATAAAAACCAAGTATTTTCCCCTGAGCTTCTGGAGCCAGGATCATGGCATAAAAATCTCCTCCTCCGCTAGCAAAAATTGGGAACCAAGACTTCTCCCAATCATCCGTTTCTTTTAGTTCCAAGTAGGTCTGGATACTTTCTTCCAGAGACATCAAATAGAAACCAGGAAAAAATGCCAGCTCACCGAGTGTGATTCCGTCACTATCTTTTGATCCGTTTCTCCAAGCATAAAGGGCATGCAAGTCTTGGTTTGGTTGCAATGGGATTTCCTCAAACAATTCTTGGATTTTTAGAGAAGATAGTCCCGGATTTAGATGATCTACACAAGGATGATCTAGCTGTTGGAGACTTTTTTCAATCTCATTTAATAATTGGGTGATCGTTTCCATTTGTTCTCCTTACCTTGTAGATCATTAGGGACGAGTTCCTTCGTCCCTAGAAAAGAGCTGGTGATTATTCAATCCCATCCTCTTTGTTATACTCTATCATGCATTTTACCGCATATTCTACCCATTCCCAAAAAATCGTTAAACTCTTTCCGTTGCTCCCATCCTTCGGTAGCAAAATCATGAATGAGTTGGACCTTATTGCTCTTTCCTATTTCAAAACAAGCTGTATCATCACAATCTCCTCTTTTAGCAAATGGAATCAACTTTCTGCTTGGGTACCTTTCCTGCAATCCCTTGTACAGAGATAGCGCCCATTCTGAATCCAATAGATACCAACAATCAAAATCAACTAAATTGAGTTCAATCATTTTTTTAAACGATTCAGGATACTGAAACTGAAATATCCCTTCGTCCAGTAAATAGTTTTTCATTTCTTTTCTCCTACCGGTTTCTTTCGTCAGGATATTGAGAAGTAAATCCGCACTTTCATTCCACCCTAATAAGTAGTTTTGATTATTTCTCCCGAACGAATATAGGTTTTAAAGAAGTTTTTAGGAACAGAGGCAATCTTAGGTGTAATGGATAAGCCATAGTTTGCAAAATCTAAAGCCAACTTCTTAGAATCGATCGAATCATAATACTCAACATACAATCTGCATAAGTTCACTTTGGTGATAGAGAATTGTTTTAACAACCAATCCTTCTCAAGATCCTTCTCGGGATCTATGCTTGAAAATACGGTTGAATACGATGAATACTGAGCAGTAAAATCGATGGCCTCTTGGACAGCCTTTTCCAATTCAGCTTGATCCATGCCATTTCTATAATCGATAGAACCTAATCTCGTCCGTAAAGCACAATCCACTTCTTCTAACAGTCCCGCGTCCAGAAAGAGGGGGTGAAGCCCAACATTCACAAAATAGGCACTACCATCTGATTTTCGTTGAAAATAGATGACCGTGTAAAAATCATGATCAATTTTATAATAGTTATGGGTCCGCTTTAGTCGCGAAAAGCCATTTTTTACGAAGAGTTCTTTGGCCTCTTTCATTTCATTACCTCTATTTCTAACAGAATGTGGGGAGTTCCTCATTGCATTTTCCTAGGAATCTAAATGGATATAGGTGATTCCTACAATTCCTTGTGATTGCATGGGTTATTGACGGTCTCCATCTATTCTACACAACTAGTCTAAGATCGTTCCTAGAATCATCTTGTTTTGCTCGGATAGCTGAAAGTTATCCATGAAATAGGGTAAAAAGTCATCAAGCAAGGGATGGCTAAGCCCGTCGATTGGGAGGCCTCTTTTCTGACGTTCTTTTAGTAAAACTAAGATTTCAATTGGGAAATATTGCCAAAGTAAGGTATTGAAATCTACTAAATGACTATCTTTGGTGTTCGCTAAATGATAATCACACATGGATAAAATTGTTTCTCTAAAAATAGCCACATCCTCTGAAAAAATAGTTTCCATAACCTGTTTATAGGCATCATTCACATTCTGATAAGGATTCTTGTCCAAGGGTTGATATTTGGCATCACAAGCATTCTCCAGTAGGTTAGCAAGTCGAGCACCCTCACCATTTCCATAAAGAAAAACGACTAAAGGCAATAAACTCTTGGCTGAAAAGAAAATAATTTTTTTCCCTTTTTCAACTTGGGCTTCTTTAAAATAGGCTAATTTATCAATTAAAAACTCTACATAAGTATCATCCAAATAGGCAAGGGCAAATAAGATATTTAAACAAATATCTGTATCAAAGTTTGAGCCCCCTTTAGCCAAGTATTTAGCAGAAGCCATATCGGCCATTACAGAACAAAAACAGCCATTTAGCAAAGATTGATAGGTTTCAGATGTCTTGTTTTCTATAAAATTAGAGACTAGAGGATAAGGACTTATAGAATCAATCATATCTAAGTGATCATACAGGTATGATCTTACCTCACCATTTTCTTCGTAGTTAACTTTAACGCTTTTCTTATCAGATTTTAGAGCTGTTAAAATGGCTTCAGTATTAGATAGGTTTTCTGCTTCTAAGTGAAAATCTCTCGCCTTCAGTATTTGATTTCTAATGGTTGTTATTTTTCTTTTTTGAGTTGAAAGTGTTTTATTCATATTGACCTCTAACATTTCATTACTTACACTTAAACTACCACTGTCTTTTGAAACACATTTCTTCCTGTCTTCCTACATTCTTCAGTATATCACAAGGAAGAATTGATCCACTTCCCATCATCAAGCCATTCTTTCTTATCAATCCACCATTTCCCCTTTTGAAATACCATTCGAAAACGATAGAGAGTTTCTAAACCAGATCGATTCTCCTTAATATACAAATAAGTTTGATTCCCGTCATACTCTTCATCGACGATGGGATGCGTTTCTAATTTATACTCAAATGGAAATCGGACAGATAAAGTCACTTCCCTTGCTCTGAGTGTTTTTTTAGATCTACAAAACTGATCAAATATAGCAGCTAATTCATCCTTCAACATCTCTTTATCAGCTTTGTTTTTTAAGCTCCTAGTGGCTTTTCTCTCCCAAGAATACATGGCCTGCATAAACTGGAGGAAGGTTTCTTTTGCTAGATTCGTATGGCTCATATTTCCTCCTGCTTAAACAACGGGACTAAAGGTTCGTTTATTATGAAGACATCGGTCATAAAAAGCTGGATTAAAGGCATTTTTTACCCCTCACGCATGCAAACATGTGGTAACTCTCTTCTAAGAAGTTCCCTTTGCTTTTGATTTGTTCTTCCCGTTGTTAAAAATCGGAGATGTTTCAGACTCTTCAGGTAGCTAACTGTTGTTGCGTAGTTAAAAATAGACGTATCGACAAAATCCAAAAAACGAAGCTCACTAGAGGGCTGGATAAAATCCAATTCTGGTAATTTTTTATTTGCCGTAAATGAAAGATAGAGTAACTGATTTAAATCTCTAATAAAAGAAAAGTTTGGCAACTTTACACCATAATCAACGTGCAGATAACGCATGCCTTTATGAAAAGAAATGTTCTCTATCGTTTCCAAATTTGTCATGGAAGATATCCCTAGAGCTTTCACACAATCATTCTGGGGTAAGATGATCTTTCTTACTTTTCTAGCCCCAACTAATAAAATCTTTTCTACTTGTTCATATTTTGAAAAGTCTAGCACATCAGATTTACTTCCCATCAAGTAAATCACCCTCGTATTACTAGGTAAAGTAAGCTGGTTAAAATCTACATCTTTCAGCATATCCTCTGGGTTTTCGACAATGTACTTTTGTCTTAATAAGCGATTGATATCGATGAACTCATTATAAGTCAATTTTTCATCCAATAATGGTGCAATCTCTTCAATAGAATGCAGAGGCTCCATTGCCATTAGATTCTCTCTTTCAGAAAATCCTTTTTTAATGATCTCTAAATATTTATCTAAACTGGTCATTATTCACCTCTTTTTATGAATATCATGCTTCGTTTTCTATTTTCAACCTAAATCATTTTACAATGACACCCTGACTAGAAGAATAAATCATCGCTTGTCGCCAAAAGGTTAAAATCACGAATCTTCAGAGTATTTTTTCTAAATAAACTATATCCTGCTTGCTCAATCTCGATCAAAAATGACCTTGACTCTGGCTCTACCCGAAGCGTCTAGATATTGCTCTAGTTTCGTAATAGACTCCTCTGAATCAGACAATTGAACAAGCAAATCCCCATTGATAGTCATGACATCCTTTGTCGGTAAAAGCATGAGATTCTCAACGCTTGGATCATTCACAATCATTAAGGAAGGGGAATAAATACAGCTTCTGGAGAGGTCTAGATTTCCAAATCGCTCCCTAGCAGACACAAAAATAGATTCCATCCCACCTTGGGCTTTCAGAACAAATTCCCTCTCAAAAAACGCTTCAAAACTGTCGTAGATCTCGATAACATCCATAGTAATCCCATCTAAATAATAAACTTGATGACTTTGAATGTTCCCATCCTTCAATCTATAAGCGAATTGATCTCCAATAGCAGACATACCAAAAAAATAGTAGTCTGATACATAATCTCTCCAGACGTCTTTCCATACCTCATCCGAATTCCAGGAATCTAGCGTAATAGCTTGAGTAGAATCCGTCCCAAACAAGCGATAATAGCCACCATAAAACTCCAAGCCATTGGTCATGGAGAGCAAATCCAGGTGAGCTTGAGGAAACTGTCTGGCTTTGAGTTTTTCTAGTTCAAAAGCTGAGGCCCCACTTTCTTGTATGACCAGATCCTCACAACATTTTAAAAAATTCTTCATTTTCATTTGCTTCTCATCTCTTCATCTTTGGCTTTAGCCAAGCATAAATTCAATAAAGTCTTTTCGATAGGCTTCAGGAAGTTGCTCCTCGATAATAGCCATGATTCCTGTTAGAAAACCTTCTTTATAGTCCGACAAGTCCTCATCAATGTAGATGTCATTCTCAAACTTGGTGATTTCTAGCTTTTTCATCTGACTATAAGTAGACAAGAAAGTAGATAAAGAGGGGCTTAAGCAATAGAGCTTGGAATTCCCAGGAATCTTGCCAAATACAGGACTAAGCTCGCTAGTTAGATCACAAAAAATTGGCTCATCCCCCATCATGTGAGCAAAAACCACATAACTCTCTTTCCAGCTAGTATCCTGCCATCCTTCTGATGCAGCTTCACATAGAGGGAGAGGAATTAGAGCAAGATCATAGGGAGCTCCTCTAAAATAAGCTTCTTCCTCAAAGCTCAAATGTTGGTAGAACTCTTTCAATTGACCAGACAAATCTGGCTTTTCGACATGGAGACAGTCACTAGTAAATACAAGCTCTCCTAAGCCCTTGTTTCTATGATAGACTTCTACAAATTCCTTCAACAAATTGAACATCATTATTAGACTCCTCTCACATTTTTGGGATTATATTTGGCTATTTTCAACTGATGATTACGTATCATTCTGATCGCTAGCGACAGCCTGAGCCCAAATTCGTTCAAATTCCTCTTGACTAATCTTGATGGAGTCAGATAAATCCAACTCATCTTTTCGACCATCATAGAGTAAAAACCCTACTTCTGGAACATAATCCTGTAGACAAGAAGAAGCATAAGAGTGCCCATTCAAAACGTTAATTTGTCGACTTGCACGCTGACCAGTAAACTCTGTATAAATAACTCCTAGGCCTGACATAAACTCGCTATTGCCATAATAATAATATTCTTTTTCACACATTAGAATCTTCCTTTACCATTTGTCTCTCCAAGAATGGCATTCTTTCCTCTTTGGTGCTTTCATCAACTAATTCAATGTTAAGCTTTCACATTATAGAATCTACGGGTTCTTAGCCTTATTCTCCAAGACTCTCACTTCTACTTTATACTCCGCTAAATGGAGATCCAGTACTTTTTCCTGGTCTCGAAAGAAAAGCGTCAGGTCCTTAGTAGAAAATTCAGTAAAATAAGAGGGCAAAAAGTCATCCAGAGACTCCATTTGAAACAAGACATAAATCGGTGAAAATTCCCAAAAAACTAGGATAAACCGACTGCTATTGCCACCAAGACTTTGAATTAACCTACTTAGATCTTTAGTAGTAAGATCGATAGGAAACTCATAAAGGCAAGGAATCGGAGAGTCTATAGGATTCAACTCCCCAGCATACCAAGCAATTTCTTTAGGTTTATCGGTCAGAAAATGAACATTCTTAATACCCTTCAACCGATTAATTCGTTTTTCTACTTTTAATAAAGATAATTTCTTTTTTAAGTCACTCATTGTTCTTGCTCCACCATTCTGAAACAGAAATTTTGCTCACAACCTCATTCTCTTTATCCAGCAGATATAGGAAGTTACCTTTTGTTTCCAGTCTACCAAGCTTAGCCCCATAGTCCATCTCATGAGTAGGGCAGGATTGAATCAACTGGCGGATGCTTTTATCCTTGTGCTCTATCTTCCAAAACAAATCCACTTTATCCAGCTGATGCTCCACTTGAATGGAATAGGTCGTGGATTGGACCTTCTTCATTTTCCACTCCCAGCTATTTTCGTAATTGTTTTTCTCTATTTCATTGACTACATCCTCTATCAAGGAGCATGGAATAGAGAGTTCCTGAAACACGCGCTTTACCCCTTTTAGAAAGGCATCTAAGAGCATTTTTTTCTGTTCCAATGGATTCGAGCTTTCATAGCTAGAAAAATCAAATAAGACCTGAACAGTATAGACGCCAAGGAGGTTCATGATAGCTGGATTGCTAATCGTATCTACACATTCTACGATGATTTTCCAACAATCCTGGGTTATAACTGGTTTGAAAAGCCGTTCTACCATAGAGATCATACATTTAGATTCATATACGAACGCTCTTCGCTGACCTTTCCAATTCTGTCGGTAGTCCTCAATTCTAGCTTCCTCATAAGTTAGCCCAGCTGACTCCATCAGCTCCTCAATCCTCTGTTGATTTTCCACATAGGGCTTATCTAATTCAAAATACTCTAACTTCATATTCGTGGTCTCGTAGTTTTTTTGTTGTAGAAAGATTTAGCCTTAGGTCAAGGTCTAATGTTTGTGGTCTTTCTTCACTTTTTCCCATAGTCGCGGTGTCCCTCCAAGTAATGGAGGATTGTTTGATCATCCAGAATCTCTGCAAATAAGCTAGGAATACATCTTTAAGTATCAATCTTTACAGGAGTAATCTCAGCAATTCTAACAAGATCAGAAGATCCCGATAACATCACATCATATTGGTTTATAAAATTGAATTCAACCTTATTCTCTAAAAAGAGCAACTCCAGTTGTCCATTCACCTTATGAATCCCCTTGGAATAAAAATGGATTTCATCTAAATTAAAAAACTCTAAATTAATTTTTATGGCATTGAATGCACTTTTCTGCCACTTTTCAGGGAAATTAGTTGGCAAATCAAATAAATAAAGGACAAGATCTAATTTGTAATCGTAAAATAACACAGTATCAAGAAATACATTATTCAAGTCCAAATCACCATCAAACAGATGAATAATCTTTTCTCTGCCCACTGCTTTTTCAAACCATTTCACAGTATGAACTCCTTTTTAAAAATGAATATAAGTCTTCTTTTTAAGAGTTATTGTTTCTCTCTTTAAGTAGGTCTTAGAATAGCCTAATCCTCCTGCCGTCCTTTCCTTTGGATACATCCTCAATGATCGTATTTATATGTACTTCATTAAATTGACGGGAAAAGTCTACAATTTTCTGGCGATTCTGTTCTGGATATAGATAAGATGCAGCCAAAATGAACATAAACGGAGCGATTGTTCCTCTTATATTTTCCAAATAAACATCCTTGGTGATAAAGGTTATGACCTTCTCAAAATCGTCATCTTTCAGCACAATCTTTCTAAGATAGAGTGCTGCACAAGCACCTGCAGCTTGCAATAAATTATTCGATTCCAAGGACTCATAAACAAAAGACAAGTTCTCTGTTTCTAAATTTTCTAGATAAGCAATCGCTACTGCTAAAGAGCGATAGGTTACAGGGGTTGGAATATCTCTCAGCAGCAATGACTTGAGATAGGGGATTTCTTCTGTGCAATCCGTTGCGGCCATGGCGTAGAGCAAGTACATTTGTGATTCCCATGATTTAGGCTTTTCCATCTCCCCTTCCAAGGCCTGATGCAAGAATGGTCCATATCCTTTTAGTCTGTCCTTTAAAATTTTTTTCGCTGCCTTTTTTACCAAGGGCGTACGTCCTGAAGTTAATTCATCTATATAGTCCATCTCAAACTCCTTTATTTCATCTGCTTGCCAGTTCTTCTTCCAATATTCTGTTATAAACTATACTTCCGACACAGGCTTCCCAGTCCAGCTCCTCAACTTCTTCCCTAGAAAAAATCTTAGGTTCCCGCCTACCATCTAGCCAGACCTTCCCAAAGTGAAGACCATTTGGATCTCCCCACTTAAAGGCTAAATCCTTAAAATGGCTTGGATCAAAATCCGCTTGATGACCAATTATCTGCCAAGACCATACTGTACTTCGATCAAACAAGGTGTAGGAATCTACAATGATGGGCTTACCCATAAATTGAGCACGACTTAGCTCCTCAACTGTTATAATAGGACTTGCTTGAAAGATATCGAAAAATTGAATGACATGACCAACCTTCACTTTTCCAAGGATTTGACCAAATACAAACATTTCCTACGAAAATTGATAGCAAAAAATATCACCAATTTTAATAAATCGAAGTTTTGTTCTTGGCTTTTCATTCCACTCACGAATCTTTATCTGGGACAATTTTTTCTCCATCATTAATTTAATTCTATTCCTACTGCTCTTTATTTAAGATATGACATAGATCATCTCTTAGAACAATTCCATCGTCTTCTATCAAATAAGCCATGTGCTCCCAGAAAGGCAATTCTTGTTCAAGGGGCTTTTCCAAGGCAAGTACTTGGTTCTTCAAGTTTGCTGCAATTTCTTCGGCTTCATCTTGCTCAATCTCATAAAACTTTGCTTTCAAAAGGAAGATGCTTGATAGAAAGAGCGAATAAGAGGAAACAAAAGTATGCAAGGAAGAATTGACATAAACCTTCGATTCTTGAAAAACTTCCCTTCCTTCTTGATTGAAAAGTAAGAAGACTTGCTTCTCTTCTCCAATTACAAAGGCACCTAAAAAACACTGACCAAAAAGTCTATAGCTCTCCTGATTTTTCCTTAGTTCGACTAGTTCGTCGCCTGCTTTGACAAAAGAAAATCCCATTTTAGAATAATCCTCTAAATATGCCAAAAGGTTAAAACGGGCCTCATCCAGACTAAATGGTTTCTCCTCTGTAGGCACCACACAAAAACCGTTCTCCTTCACCAATTCATCGATAGTAACTGTCATTTCTCTATCCGATCTCCTAGGTTCTTTTCACCCAATTTTTTTAACTTCCAAAGCTTGATAGCCGCATCTTTTCTGAGTCCCATAAAGAGGCTTGCTAAGGTTACTGCTTCCTCTTTTTTATAGACCTGAGAGCTGACACTGGCCCATCCATCTTGCAGGCATTCAATTTTTAAATAGAAATCGCGCTCATGTCCAAGTTTCCCTGTTACATCGTCTATTTCATAAGAAGCGGATAACAAAGACACTGAGATAAAGTCCCCCGGTCTTCGATACATTCGCATAACGGCTTCTTTCTGATTGACAGAGTGGATATCCTCTTTTGTTTCAGCCCTATCACGATCTGATAAAATCACCCAATCCCTATCATCCTCTGATGAATAAAAACGCCATTCTTTCTCAACCATATCCTGCTCCATCTTTTAGTGCTTCTCTTGTTATCGACTACACCTAAAAAACACTGACCAAAAAGTCTATAGCTCTCTTGCTCTCTCCTGAGTTCGATTAGTTCGTTACCTGCTTTGACAAAAGAAAATCCCATTTTAGAATAATCCTCTAAATATGCCAAAAGGTTAAAACGGGCCTCATCCAGACTAAATTGTTTCTCATCTGTAGGCACCACACAAAAACCTTGCTCCTTCACTAATTCATCGATATTGACTGTCATTTCTCTATCCGATCTCCCTTTTCTTGCTTACCTATTGGCAACTATCTCAGTCATTTTTCAAACAAGAGCTAGTTACTTCCATTCAAGTCCCAAACACCTAGACACATCCTCAAAATAATCATCCCAGGCCCATTTGTAATCTTTGCAACTCATCAAATAATCCACATACTTTTCATTCATCCAACTCTCTGTATAGATAGAAAGAGCTCGCCTTTTTCTATCATCTTGGATTGTTGCTATTTTTTCCTGAGCCTTCTTTGACCGTTCACTCAGGTTTTTTATATAGAGAATATCTGGATCCGAGGGACAAATGGTCTCTGTCAAATCACACCTTGTAAACTCGACAAAACTGAGATGAGCCTCTGATAGATCTGCATATAACTTTTCTACTTTCTTTGTTTTCGACCCAAAGGTACATTCAGACAGTTTTCCAACAATTTTATTCTGCTGAAATTCTGGTAGAGGAAAGAAAATATCGTTCATCCTACACTTTTTAAAGAGACAATCTCTCATCTCGCTGACATTCTCTAAAAGAGGACGCTTCATCTGACAAGAAAGGAAGGTAGACGATATTATGTGACTGTCATAAAATAATGTTCCCTTTAAATTGCAGCTTTTGAAAGTACAGTTTCGAATAACTGTATGATTTTTAAAGCCGATGTCCCTTAAATCGCAGTTTTCAAAAACGACATTCTCAAAGATACAGTTTTCAAATATGACTCGTGAACTCTCTAATATTCCGATGCTTGTATCCTTAAAGTGCTGATTACTAATAAAACGAATCCTGCTTGCTTCCTCTATCAGATTTTCAATCGATAGCTTCTCACCGCTGTTTAGGATGATCTGGCCATCCTTTATGATAATCCCATCTTTCCCAACCATGTCCTGCTCCATCTTTTAATTGTTCTATTTAATCAACTGTCTCTATTTTAACTCCTAAACTTTTTTGGAGGTTAGATTAATCCAGCTCCGCTCGACTAAACAAGTCTTTCATAGTGTCGATATCATCACAAAACTCTTTCAATCCAAGAGCAAATCTAGCCAAGGCGTCCACCTTGGAAGAATAGGCGCAAAACATACTTCCTTCAGGATCAAAGTCTATAGCATCGCTTAATTCAGGCATTTTTTCCTCCAAAAATACCAAAGCTAGGGATGCCCAATCGTAGCCATTTCCTTCAAATCCCTCCTCTTCTCGAGTGTCAAACACTTCCTGTCTGTATTCTCCATCAGGGTAATAAATGAGCGACCCTCGAACATTTTTAGGATCCTCATCATATACAAGCAAGCTAAAAGGGGCAATTTTTTCATTTATGTTTTCGTAATCTATCATTTCTTAACTCCTTGTTGTATTTGTTAATTATCAATGAAACTGCATAAATCTAGTATGCTTACTAGCTTTCAAAGGTCATAAAGCTATCGTACCGATTGTAATGATTTAAAGCATCAACCAAGTCTTGGTGACTAGCCTCTGGTTTTTCTTCAAGTGCAACCGTGAGAACATCAAGAAACTGTTCTCCATAATAGACTAGCTGGAGATGTTGCTCCGATGCATCAGCTGGGTAGACATCAGAGTCGTCCACTACATCCGGATAATCTGCTACCCAATAGAGCTTTTCCAGTGCCAGTTCTCCATCTTCCTTGCCATAGAGGCAAAAATCATCTGATGCCAACTCGTTCACGCGCATCTGCTCGATTATCTGCTCTAGTGAAAGTTCTTGGTGTTTTCGCATCCCGTCTCCTTTTTAATCTCACTCTTCAACAAAAGAGTTCAAAAATTCCTCAAAAGAAGCCCATTGACCATAGATCTCAGCTTTTTCTTCTAAAACATAGAAATACACCTTGCCATAATCCTCTGACCTTAGAGAAAGTGCATAGTTGCCAGAACCAGGATCATAGGCGAAATGGAGAAGGTCTGTAGCCCTAAATCCTGCAGGCACAGCCTCATCGTCATACCATGTAAGAGATTGGCACATTTCCTCAAGTGAATTAAAGGAATTGAAGGGAAAGAGGTGATGTTCATCGTGGACACCACTTACTTGGGGCTGACCACCATTGTGCTTGAGATAAAAGTCCAACATAGTTTTTGGCAATTTCTTCCCAATAATCTCCTCAAATTGCAAAAGGTCTTCTTTTGAAATCGGTGAATCTGAATCTAGCACTCTAAACATGATTAATCTCTTCCTTTTTTACAGCCATTATTCCAAGAGCTTGTCAATAAAGTCATTGACGTTTTTAGCAACTTTTTGCATTTCTAAGGAACCTAAAGCTCCCAAATCATTTTCATAAATGCAATCATCAGAATTTTTCTTGATAAAGTAAGCCAAATCTCCTTCCTGTCCAATCATAAAGTAATCTGGCTCTACTTCCTCAATCTGATAAGTCTCATTTCGCTCTTCTAGATCCTCCTTGGCATACAAACAGATACCTGTATCTCCAATTTCATAGGGGTCAATCTCTTCCCACTCTGATAAAAACTGATAGTAGAGATTGGGCAAGACAAATCCAAACTCATCTCTTTTCATAGTTCACCTCCACATATTCACTGAGTATCAACTATATTACTTCAAAGACCAACCACCATCAATAGTCAGAATCTGTCCTTGCATGGCGATTGCTTTCCCACTTGCTAGGAAGAGGCTAACTTCAGCTATTTCACTTGGCTCAATCCAGCGTTTGATAGGTGTTTCACTGGCTACCCAGTCTGCCAGACCACCTGGCTCAAAGTCAGCTGCTGTCATACCAGTCTTAACTGCACCAGGAGCAATGCCAAAGACCTGAATCCCAGCTTCAGCATAGTCCAGAGCTAATTGTTTGGTAAAGCCACCTAAGGCGTGTTTAGACGAGGTATAGGCATGCCCACCACCGCCTGCTAGACTTGAAGCAATGGAGCACATATTGATAATGATTCCTTTTTTATTCTCCACCATTTGCGTTAAATAATGGCGGGTTAACTCCACAGGTGTTACATAGTTGATTTCAAAAATCTCTTGGATTTCTTGGGCTGTTTGTTCTAGTAAGGGTTTGTAGTCATCCAAAATTCCGGCAGTATTACACAGAATATCAACTTGAGGACACCAGTCAAAAATAGGCTCTAAATCTAGTGTTAAATCACGTTGTAAAAAGTGAAAGTTACCTTGCAAGTCAGGTTTTTCAACCTGATCCACACCGTAAACTTGATAACCATTTTCTAAAAAGAGACGTGCTTGCGCCAGGCCAATCCCTGAGCTAACACCTGTAACTAAGACGCGTTTAGTCATGAACTTCCACCCAGTCTGTCGCTAAGACATCACAAGGAGTTGGACTCCACATAGAGAAACCTTCCCCTTCACCAGAAACGTTGATGAGGAAATAAGGTGTCACTTCAAGAGCAACTCCATTTTGTTCGATGGTATCAAAAAGCTGGACATAGTTCTCAGCTCCACCCCAACCAGTACGCACATATTTCTTTTTTGCCTTTAAGCCTGGTAAAATTTCTTCAAATGTCATATTTTTCTCCTTAATAGTTCTCTTGTTTTATTATAACAAAAAACCGTTTTTCAACGGTTTTTTGACAATTATTTTTCATGATTTCTTAAGTCTTAGTAGATTACCACTGCAAACCAGCTTCTCTGATTTCCTTTTTAGAGGCATATTTCCCATTTGGTCGGTGCCATCTTCCTTTTCTATCTCTAAAGTAACCACCTGTATTACTATTTTGTGATTCTTCTTCTGCTGGTGCCGGTGCTTGAGTTTCCTGCTGTTTCTGTTCTTCTTTAGCCTTCTCTTCTGCTTCTTTTTTAGCTTTTTCTTGTGCTTCTTTTTCTTCAGCTTCTTTCTTGGCTTTTTCCTCGGCTGCTTTAAGTTCAGCTGCACGTTCTTCAGCTGACTTAACTGTATTTTTTGCAGTACCATCCGCATAATTTATTTCAGCATTTTCTGAAACATTATCTAAGGCAACATGGGTTACGGAATACTTATCAATTTTTTCCTTACTGCTACCTAATTTAATCTCAAGTAACTTACCATCCTGATCAATTCCTACGTACTGTAAGATAATTTGTCTCGGAATCAATTCATTATCCTTATAGACAGCTGTTACCTTATAGTCAAGGTAATAGTTTGGATGATTTGCAAGCCATGAATCAAGTCCATTTTCATAATAGAGCATGCTACTTTGATTTTTGTCATCCGTTCCAGTAAAAGCACCTGTATTTAACCAGGCTGTCATAGGGACTAAATTGCGACCTTCATCATTAAGTCCACTAAATTGATAACCAACTAAATGACCTCGATTCATCAGCCAAGCTTCTTTTGTACCATCACCATAGTAAAATTTATAGTTATGCCATCCAACTGGATCAAAGGTTAATTTAGCTTCTCTCTTTTCTTTAGGTTCATCACTATCTTTCAATTGAATATGAGCATAGGTTGCACGAGATTTGGAATCGAGTTCCCCAAGTTCCAGCTGCTTTTCGTTTCTAAAAGTAAGTAAACCAGCTTCCTTGTACAATTTTGTATTATCCTGCGTGGTCTGTTCAGTCGTTACAGGTTCAGTTATTTTTGCATCTTCCTTATGTTTCGAGCAACCAACTGATGTCAGCAACGAGAGAAAAACAACAGAAGTCAAAACTATTTTTTTCATTTTTAACGCTCCTATTTTATTAAAATATTTATTATATTGTTATTTTATACCATTTTATCATTTATAGTTTGTATTTTCAAACAATTATATAAATTTTTAAAACAAAAAGAGAGAGATAGAACCTCGCTCTTGAATGGATTACGTTTTAATTTCTATGGCAAATCATTTCCTGCTGCTAGGTATATCTCATACCATTCTTTTCGAGTTAGATTAACATTACTTGCTTGGCTGGCTTCTATCAAATGTTTAGGGTTAGTTGTTCCCACTACTGCCTGCATCTTAGCTGGATAGCGTAACACCCAAGCGATAGCAATAGCCGATGGGCTTACACCGTATTTTAAGGCTAGTCGATTTAGAACTTCATTTAGATTATGAAATTGCTCTTTTCCAACAAAATTACCCTTGAAATAGCCAAACTGCAAGACTGACCAAGCCTGAATAACCATGTCGTTTAGTTTGCAGTATTCAAAGACGCTACCATCACGCAAAGCTGCCTTGTCACCTTCCATATTGACATGGAAACCTGATTCAAATCCTGGCGTGAAAGCCGCGCTTAGCTGTAATTGATTGATCGATAAAGGTTGTTTGACCTCTTTCTTCAATAATTCCATCATCATGGGATTTTGGTTGGAAACACCGAAGTCTCGAACTTTACCTGATTTTTGTAGAATATCAAAAGCTTCTGCCACTTGGTCAGCTTTCATCAAGGCATCTGGACGATGGAGAAGCAAGCTATCTAGATAATCAACCTGCAATCGTTGTAGAATCCCATTAACTGACTCTAAAATATAATCTTTTGAAAAATCAAAATAGGTAAATTCTTCTATGCGAATGCCACATTTAGACTGAATCCACATCTTTTCTCTCAAGTCAGGACGATTGTTTAACACTTGACCCAGTAATTCTTCGCAACGTCCACGACCATAGATATCTGCCAAGTCAAAGGCATTGATTCCGACAGATAAGGCTGTTTCAACCAACTCCTCAACCTCCTTAACCGACTTGTCACTGATTCGCATCATGCCTAGGACGATTTCGGATAGTTCTTTTTTCTCTTGACCAAATGGAATGTATTTCATGGCAATTTCCTCCGCTTTTCTTCATTATAAAGGAGAATGACTCTTTTATCAACTATCGTCATACAAAAGAAAAGAACCAGTTCAAACTGGTCCTTTTAAATCTTATCCAATCACACTTCCGTTTGGTACAGCTGGATCAACTGTGAGAAGGGTTAATTTGCCATCATGTTCAGCTGAGAGGATCATGCCTTGGCTAACATATTTTTTCATCATTTTACGTGGTTTGAGGTTGGCAACGATTTGGACTTTCTTGCCGACCAATTCTTGTTCGTTTGGATAGTACTTAGCAATTCCTGAGAGGATTTGACGGTCTTCACCATCTCCAGCATCTAGGCGGAATTGAAGCAATTTGTCAGAACCTTCCACTTTAGAAACTTCTTTGACTTCAGCAACACGAATTTCAACCTTATCGAAGTCTTCAAACTTGATTTCATCCTTGTTTAGCTTGAGTTCGACTTCATCTGGATTCCATTCTTTTTCGGCTGCTGGTTTGTTGCCTTCCATTTGTTCCTTGATATAGGCGATTTCTTCTTCCATATCGAGACGTGGGAAGATTGGTGTTCCTTTGGCAACAACAGTCACACCAGCAGGGAAATCAGCCAAGCTCAAGTTTTCAAGGCTAGAAACTTCTGCTAAACCAAGTTGAGTCAAAACTGCACGACTAGTTTCCATCATAAATGGCTCAATCAAGTGAGCTACGACACGAAGGCTGGCTGCCAAGTGGCTCATCACACTTGCCAATTGGTCACGGTACGCTTCATCCTTAGCTAAGACCCAAGGTGCTGTCTCGTCGATGTATTTGTTAGTACGTGAGATAAGAGTCCAGACTGCTTCAAGTGCACGTGGATAGTCAACTGCTTCCATGTAGGTATGGTAGTCAGCGATTGATTGTTCTGCTACTTGAGCAAGAGCATTGTCAAACTCAGTTACACCTTCTACATAGGCAGGGATTTGTCCATCAAAGTACTTGTTAATCATAGAAACCGTACGGTTGAGGAGGTTTCCAAGGTCGTTTGCCAATTCATAGTTGATACGGCCTACATAATCTTCTGGAGTGAAGGTTCCGTCTGAACCGACTGGAAGGCTACGCATGAGGTAGTAACGAAGTGGATCGAGACCAAAACGCTCTATCAACATTTCAGGATAGACAACGTTCCCTTTAGACTTAGACATCTTGCCGTCTTTCATGACAAACCATCCGTGCCCAATCAAACGTTCTGGCAATTTGATATCCAACATCATGAGAAGGATTGGCCAGTAAATTGAGTGGAAACGAAGGATGTCTTTTCCGACCATATGGAAGACTGTTCCATTCCAGAACTTGTCAAAGTTGCCATGTTCTTCTTGATCGTAGCCAAGAGCTGTCACATAATTTAGAAGGGCATCAAACCAAACGTAAACAACGTGTTTTGGATTTGATGGGACTGGTACACCCCAGGTAAAGGTTGTACGAGATACTGCTAAATCTTCCAAACCTGGCTCAATAAAGTTACGCAACATTTCATTGAGACGACCATCAGGAGTGATGAAGTCAGGATGTGATTTGAAAAATTCGACCAAACGATCTTGGTACTTGCTGAGGCGAAGGAAGTAAGACTCTTCTGAAACCCATTCCACTTCGTGTCCTGATGGAGCGATACCGCCCGTTACATTTCCAGCCTCATCACGGAAAACTTCCGCAAGCTGACTTTCTGTAAAGAATTCTTCATCTGAAACTGAATACCAACCAGAGTATTCACCCAAGTAGATATCATCTTGAGCAAGTAAGCGTTCAAAGACTTGTGCTACTACTTTTTCATGGTAGTCATCAGTTGTACGGATGAATTTATCATATGAGATATCCAATAATTTCCAGAGTTCTTTAACTCCAACTGCCATACCGTCAACATAGGCTTGAGGTGTAATCCCAGCTTCTTCAGCTTTCTGTTGGATTTTCTGGCCATGCTCATCAAGACCAGTCAGATAAAAGACATCGTAGCCCATGAGACGTTTGTAACGAGCTAAGACATCACATGCGATAGTTGTGTAGGCAGAACCGATATGAAGTTTACCAGATGGATAGTAAATCGGTGTTGTAATATAAAAATTCTTTTCAGACATAATATTTCCTTTCCAGGCTAATGAAACCTGTTTTTCTAACACTTCATTATACCACATTTTTAGTGATTTTCGATAGAGAAATCCATACAAAAAACAAGATAGACAAGCGTCCATCTCGTTTTTCCTGTTGATTGTCTTATTCATAGCGAAGTGCTTCGATCGGATCCAGCTTAGAGGCTTTATTGGCTGGTAGAACACCGAAGATCATACCGATACTAGCTGAGACCGCTAGACTAAAGAGGGCGATTGGAATGGATACGCCAACTTCGATTCCTGCAATCATGTTTTGAAGTAGAATACCTGCAAGCATAGTCACCCCTGCAGCGAGCAGAAGACCGATGAAGCCACCTAACATGGTTAAAATCATAGATTCAATCAAGAACTGAACTAGAATATTCCCACGTGTTGCTCCTAGCGCTTTACGTAGACCAATCTCACGGGTACGCTCTGTCACTGAGACGAGCATAATGTTCATAACACCAGTACCACCGACAAAAAGGGAAATCCCCGCAATAGCACTAATAATCGTTGTTATGAAGCCAAAGAGTTGTTGAACTTCGTTGAAGGCTTCCGTTGCATCGGCAACCTGATACTCCCCTTGTTGGAGGCCTGCAATCTCTGTCATTTTTCTAGCCAGCTCTGGTCCTAAAGTCTGGGTCAAGCTAGTATCATTGACACGAAAGACAATATTTGAAATCTCATCTGTGTTAAAATTGACCGCTAGAGATGTATTAGTCGTAATCGGGAGCCCTCCAACGCCAAAGGTTTTTGCAGCCTTAGCTTCTTTACTTGCATAAACACCAATAACACGGTAACTGATTTCATTTACTTCAACAATCTGGTTGAGGGCATCTTTTGCTGAACCAAAAAGGCTATTGGCTAGTTCTTCATCTAGGATAATCACACTTGCGAAATCCTTATAATCTTGCGCTCTAAGTCCACGACCTGCAATAATTTCATTTTCGACCGCATCCATATAAGTGACATTCCCACCGGTCATGTTAGCGTGTTCGACCTTTTTATCCTTATAAGTCAAGGTCACATTGGCTGAGTTGGTCACATAGTAGCTATCCACTCCCTTGAGCTTAGCAGCTTCCTTGACCCAAGCTTCTTGAGGTTTTGGTGGTTCAACAATATTTTCTTCTTGTCCGCCAGACAAGGTCAGGGCAGATTGTTTTTGGGTGAAGGAACCATCTGTACTCTTGGTAGGTGAGAAAAAGACATGAATATTTTTCTGGGATTTGGTCAAATTTTTATTGACCTGACGAGACATGGAATCTCCCAAGGCCATGATAACGACAACTGAGGAAACACCGATGATGATACCAATCATGGTCAGGAAGGACCGCATCTTGTGAGCCATGATAGATGAAAAGGCAAATTTCAGATTCTGCATCTTAGTTTTCCTCCTTTTCTACGATACCACTATCAGACGAAATGACACCATCTCGGATGACGATTTGACGTTTCGCATAGGCAGCAATTTCAGGCTCATGCGTAACCATAATGATGGTTTTTCCTTCTTTGTTTAATTCAACCAAGAGTTGCATGATTTGATTTCCAGTTTTAGTATCAAGAGCTCCAGTTGGTTCATCTGCCAAAATAATCGAAGGATTGTTAACGAGAGCACGCGCTATGGCTACTCTCTGCTTCTGACCACCCGATAATTCTGATGGTAAGTGATGGCTACGCTCGGTCAGTTCAACCTTTTCCAGATATTCTTCTGCTAGTTTGCGACGTTTAGAAGCTGAAACTCCTGCATAAATCAAGGGAAGTTCTACATTTTGTAGAGCATTCATTTTGGACAAGAGAAAGAATTGTTGAAAGACGAAGCCGATTTCTTGATTTCGAACCTTGGCTAATTGTTTTTCACCCAAACCAGCTACTTCTTTTCCGTCTAGAAAATACTGACCACTTGTAGGTGTATCTAACATACCAATTGTATTCATGAGGGTAGACTTACCAGAACCAGATGGTCCCATAATAGCCACAAATTCTCCCTCATGGACTTCTAGGTTAATGTCTTTAAGGACTTGAAGTTCTTGATCACCATTTCGATAGCTTCGGCAGATATTTTTGAGGCTAATTAGTTGCTTCATCAGTCTTCACCTCTTTTCCTTCTTGCAAGGAAGCTGTCGGATTACTGATGACTTTTGCTCCATCTGTCAGACCAGATGTGATTTCTTGATTTTCTGCATCTGCATTGCCCAATCCAACTTCAACTTTTTTGGCCTTTTGATTTTCATCAAGAATCCAAACATAGTTTTTATCTTCTTCCATGACGATACTTGTAATAGGAACAAGCAATGCTTTACTCATGCTTTTCACTTCAACACTGACAGTAAAACCTTGTTTCAGATCACCAATTTCACTAGTTACATCGACCGTATATGGGTATTTAGAACCTGTGTTTGAACCAGCTAAGCTACTGCTTGCTTCACTACTGTTCTTTGGATAATTTGAAATATAGCTAATCTTACCATTCCAAGTTTTATCTGGGTAAACCTTTGAAGTAAAGGTAACTTCTTGGCCTACAGATAGATTGGCAAGGTTATACTCAGAAAGTTCTCCCTTAACCTGCAAGTTGTCGTTACTAACGATATGCACCAATACTTGGCTATTTCCTGTTGGAGATTTTGAAACATTGCGATTGACTTCAACAACTGTACCTTCTACCGTACTCAAAACTGTAGAGGCATCCAACTGAGCCTGGGCTTTTTCAAGTTGTGCCACTGCGTCTGCACGAACATCACGGGCATCACTGATTTGTGAATCAATAGAAGCTGTAGCTGATGTAGATGATTGCGCTTGGGTTTGGTCCGTAGCGCCTTCAATCCCTGCTTGTGGGAGTACAGGTGTTGCTGCAGCAGTATTTCGTGCCTCATTCAATTCATTGATATGACGATCAGCTTTCGCAACTGCGCGACTGGCAGCATCATAGGCAGCCTGAGCTTCTGTACTACTATACTTAACAAGGGCTTGGCCTTCACTTACCTTATCTCCGACAGAGACCAAAACCTCATCCAAGTCACCTTTACTAGCATCATAATAAACATATTGTTCTTTTTGAGCTGTTACGGTACCAGATAAGAGAACTGATGAAGCCACTGATCCCTCTTTGGCAAGAACGACTTTTGCAGTTTCGTCTTGTGTTGCAGCTTGATTAGGTTGTCTCAATAGAAGAACAGCAGCTGCTCCCACTACCAGAACTGATGCAACACCGATAGCTGTAAATAAAGGCCATTTCTTGGCTTTTGACTTCTTTTTCATATCCATACCTCTTTTATAAACATATATTAAAATTATAGCACAAGTCCTAAAAATGGACAATTGCTTTCCGACCATCCAAAAATAATTGCCAAATCTTTTATTGTTGTGTTAGTTATATAATACAACTTCTTTTTTATTTTTGCAAGCATTTTCTTAAGAAATTTAAGCGTAGCAGATTTTTGCATTGACTTTCAAAAAAAGATAGAATATGACTAGAAAACAACTAAAGGAGCTTTCTTATGAGAGAATATGACATTATTGCCATTGGTGGAGGTAGCGGGGGAATTGCTACCATGAATCGTGCTGGCGAACATGGTGCTAAAGCTGCAGTTATTGAGGAAAAGAAATTAGGTGGCACTTGTGTCAACCTCGGCTGTGTCCCTAAAAAAATCATGTGGTATGGAGCCCAAATTGCAGAGAGTATCCACAAATATGGACCTGACTATGGTTTCACAAGCACTAATAACGAATTTAATTTTGCAACACTTCGTAAGAATCGCGAAGCCTACATTGACCGTGCTCGCTCGTCTTACGATGGAAGCTTTAAGCGTAACGGAGTTGATTTAATTGAAGGACGTGCTGAGTTCGTTGATGCTCATACTGTCAGTGTTAATGGCGAATTGATCAGCGCTAAGCATATTGTGATTGCGACTGGAGCTCATCCTCATATCCCTGCTATTCCTGGTGCTGAACTAGGTGGTAGCTCAGATGATGTCTTCGCCTGGGAAGAGTTGCCTGAATCGGTAGCTATTCTAGGTGCTGGTTACATTGCCGTCGAACTAGCTGGTGTACTCCATACACTTGGAGTAAAGACTGACCTTTTTGTACGTCGTGAACGTCCACTACGTGGATTTGATAGCTATATCGTTGAGAGTCTAGTTCAAGAAATGGAAAATACTGGATTAAACCTCCACACCCATAAGGTTCCAGCTAAACTTGAAGAAACTGAACAAGGTATTACCATTCATTTCGAAGATGGCAGCACTCATACTGCCAGTCAAGTTATCTGGGCAACTGGTCGCCGTCCAAATGTTGAAGGACTTCAACTCGAAAAAGCTGGTGTCACCCTCAATGAACGCGGCTTTATCCAGGTTGATGAATACCAGAACACAGTCGTTGACGGAATCTACGCTCTTGGAGATGTCACAGGTGAAAAGGAACTAACTCCCGTTGCTATCAAGGCTGGTCGTACCCTATCCGAAAGACTTTTCAACGGTAAAACCAATGCTAAAATGGACTACACGACTATTCCAACTGTAGTTTTCTCACACCCAGCAATCGGAACAGTCGGTCTGACTGAGGAAGAAGCTATCAAAGAGTACGGCCAAGAAAACGTTAAAGTCTACACTTCAAAATTTGCATCTATGTATTCTGCAGTTACTAGTCACCGTCAAGAAGCTCGCTTCAAGCTCGTAACAGCTGGTGCAGACGAAAAGGTTGTTGGTCTTCATGGTATCGGCTATGGCGTCGATGAAATGATTCAAGGTTTCGCAGTTGCTATCAAGATGGGAGCTACAAAAGCAGACTTTGATGCAACCGTCGCTATCCATCCAACTGGTTCAGAAGAGTTTGTGACTATGCGTTAATCCCCCAAAGAGACCTCTTGGTCTCTTTTTTGTTTAAATCGGCCGTTACAAATTTGTAACCTTTTATTTTAAAATAGGTTGACAATTTTGTCTCATCCAGTATAATAGTTACTATAATTTATAGAAGAGGTTAACTATTTTGAAAAAAGCACACATTTACGCTATCCCAGCTATCGGGGCTGCACTGATTGCAGTATTAGCACAAATTAGTATGCCGATTGGTCCAGTTCCTTTCACTCTGCAAAACTTTGCTATTGGACTCATCGCTACTGTTTTTAGACCAAGGGAAGCTGTTCTCTCTGTCGGACTCTATCTCTTACTTGGTGCTATTGGCCTTCCGGTCTTTGCTAACGGTGGAGCTGGATTTCATGTTTTAGTTGGACCAAGCGCTGGTTATCTTTGGTTCGACCTTGTCTATGCAGGGCTTGCTTCCTATCTCATTCACACCAATAGTGGTGTCCTACGTATTTTCTTTGCAAATCTCTTGGGAGATTCACTTGTTTTTGTCGGCGGTATTCTCAGTCTTCACTTCTTAGCTGGAATGCCTTTTGATAAAGCACTGGCTGTCGGTGTTATTCCCTTTATCATACCTGATCTTGCCAAAATTGTAGCCATTAGCTTCATCAGCCGACCACTACTCCAACGTCTTCGTACACAAGCTTATTTTTCAAGCAAATAAAAGAGGCCGGGAATTTCCCTAGCCTCTTTTTAATGAATCTTAGATGAAAGTTTATTGATTCTTAAAAGCATCCACCATGATTTGAAATTCTTCATTTGAGAGGGTAATTCCTTTCCCCATCTTGGTGTGGTCGGGACTCCAGCTTCGAATGTCAAACTTTGCTGGTGCACCATTAAAGCTGACACGATTGATTTCTTTGGTCCATCCTTTTTCGTTTTCAGATAGAGTGAGTAAGTGTTCTTCGATTTCAAATGTAAATTCTGCCATGTTCTTCTCCTTTTTGTTCTCAATTGATTATTCGAAAAATCTTGTAGATTTCATAAAATTTTTATATAATGATGTAAAGAAGGGAGGCCGGAATGAAAGATTTATTAAAACAGGCTGTACAAAAAGTCCATGATTTTGTCAATGGACATGAAGATTCCATTCCTGAAAAAAGCGATCCCCTAATTGCTAGACTTGAAGAAGCCCAAGCCCAAAAAAAGGCTGTACATATCATCTTTGCGGAAACGAGTTTTACAGGCGATATTATCAAGTATGATACTGAGCGCCAACAAATTATCGTTAAAAATTTCGCAAAAAACGTTAGCCGTATTATTCGAGTGTCGGATATTCGAAGAGTAACTTTCGTTCCCTCTACTATCCAAACTGCTCAAAAAAGAAGATTTAAGAAAGAGTGAGATGCTTCTATCATCTCACTCTTTTTATCTTAGCGAATTTGTTCAAAATGAAGGTGAACAGCAATGTGGTCGCCGTAACCACTTCTCTCCAAATCACGTTGCAAACGGTAAGAGATATAGTGTTCTGCAATAGTGATATACCCTGCACCTAGTAAGCGATGCTCAACCATTGATTGAATCATACTGATAGTTGCACGTTCTACTTTTGCTTCTTCCAAATCCAATACAACCTTTTTAGTGACTTGGGCTAGGTTTTGGCGCAAATCGTCAGTCAATACATAGACTGTTTGAGCTGCCTTAAGGATAGCTTGGTAGATTTTATCTGGATCAAAATCAGCGACTTGTCCATCACGTTTGATTACTTGCATAGTTTTCTCCTTTTAATTGTTATTTTCTTTAATTTCTGCTAACATTTTTTCTTCTTCTGCTGTCAATTCATAGTTGTCCAGCAAATCAGGTCTACGTTGGTAGGTTTTCTTGAGGCTCTCATAGAGTCGCCACTGACGTATGTTTTCATGGTGTCCACTCATAAGAACATCTGGAACTAGCATTCCACGATAATCGTAAGGTCTTGTGTACTGAGGATATTCCAAGAGTCCTGATGAAAAGCTATCATCTTGGTGACTTGCTTCCTTCCCAATAACTTCTGGAATCAAGCGAACAGTCGCATCAATCATGGTCATCGCTGCTAGTTCTCCACCAGTCAAGACATAATCTCCAAGAGATATCTCATCGGTTACCAAGGTCTTAATACGCTCATCATAGCCTTCGTAGTGACCACAGATGAAGATAAGCTCTTCTTCTTGCGCCAAATCCTCAGCGTAAGCCTGATCGAACTGTTTCCCAGCAGGGTCTAAGAGAATCACGCGCGGGTTCTTTTTTTCAATGGCATCAAAGGCGTCAAAGATGGGTTGGGCTCTAAGGAGCATCCCTTGACCACCTCCGTAAGGTTCATCATCCACATGACGGGCCTTTTCAGCGTAGTCACGAAAATTATGATAGTGGATATCTAAGAGTCCTTTTTCACGAGCCTTGCCAACGATGGAATGTTCTAAGGGTGTGAACATTTCTGGAAAGAGAGTTAAAATATCAATCTTCATCGTCTAACCCTTCTAAGAGTTCAACATCCACACGGTTATTAGGAATATCTATATTGAGAACTACAGGCGGGATATAAGGTAAGAGTAAGTCTCGTTTGCCTTTTCGTTTGACTACCCAGACATCATTGGCGCCTGGCTGAAGGATTTCCTTGATGGTTCCAATCAAGTTATCTCCCTCATAGACTTCTAAACCGATAATCTCGTGGTAGTAAAACTCACCTTCATCGAGGTCATTGAGATTCTCCTCAGCAACCTTCAGACTGTGCCCCTTATATTTTTCGATATCATTGATATGGTACATATCTTTAAACTTGATGATATCGAAGTTTTTATGTTTACGGTGGCTTGCAATGACCACTGTTCGCACAAATTGATCTTTTTCATCAAATAAGGCAAGCTCTGCCCCTTTTTTAAAGCGTTCTTCAGCAAAATCCGTCACAGACAAGACTCGCATCTCACCTTGCAAGCCTTGGGTATTGACAATTTTCCCAACATTAAAGTAGTTCATCTGATCTCCTGTATCTGTTTCTCCCTTTATTTTATCATGTTATAGGGATTTTCACAAGTTGGAGAAAAGAGCAACTATGGATGGTTTCTTGCTAAAAAGCCTTCCAAATCTTGTTCATGCTGATACTTGATGGCTGCCTTCTTGTCTTTTTCAAAAATGGTCTTCGTTAGGTCAATATCGTTGATAGCTGCAATTGCCACTGTATAGTGAATGATATCTGCCAACTCCTTTGCCAATTCCTCGTTTGAATCTTGGACACCCTCTTTTCTACCGGAACGTCCATTTAAAACCTCAGCGACTTCTCCAACTTCTTCAACTAGTTTTATAAAGAGTCCTTCTTCTGTCCTAGATTGTTGATAATGGTCAAGTAAGTATTCCTCTAGTTGTCTAACTGTTAAATCTCTCATTCCTTCTCCTTGCAAAAAAAGCGAGACTATGTCCCGCTTTTCTTATTTTTCGTCAATAACGATTCTTACTTTTTTGTCTTCAGTTGGGACAGAGTAGACAATCGTTCTTATCGCAGAAATAGTGCGACCCTTACGACCGATTACACGACCCACATCGCTCTGGTCAAGATCCAAATGATATTCCAAAAATTCTGGTGTATCTTCAATCTTGATAGTTAAGGCATCTGGTTGTGAAATCAAGGGTTTCACAATTGCAATAATGAGATTTTCAATCGTATCCATCTGTCAACCTACTTTAAACTTATTTTGAGAATTTAGAATCGTGGAATTTCTTCAATACACCTTCTTTTGAAAGGATGTTGCGAACTGTATCTGAAGGTTGAGCTCCGTCAGCCAACCATGCCAAAATACGGTCTTCTTTCAAAGTTACTTGATTTTCTTCAACAAGTGGGTTGTAAGTTCCAACTGTTTCGATGAAACGTCCGTCACGTGGTGAACGTGAATCTGCTACGTTAATACGGTAGAAAGGTTTTTTCTTAGAACCCATACGAGTCAAACGGATTTTTACTGCCATTTTTAATATCTCTTTTCTTTTATTTTTTATTTCGGTGAAATAGCTAAGCTATTTAGCACATGTTCTATTATAACAGATTTCTGAGAGGTGTCAAGAAAAAAACTTGACAGACTTTAAATATTTTTAAATTTTTTAGACTAATAGGGATAAATTAGAAAGAAAAAATTAACTTCTACACCTACAAAGCTTTTTCTGATAGACTTTATAACAGCCTAATAAAAAAGTAGAGTTTCATACAGTATCTAGATTTTCCAAATATTCTTTATCATCAAATATTATTAACAAAACTATCCAAACCAAATCCGATGCATTGTTTCAAAGAATTCTTTAGTTGTTTGACTAGCAAGGTCTTTAATTAAAAAATTTTTTCAAATAATTGCCACATTGACACATAAAATTCTTGCTTTCTAAATTTAAGTGTGATATATTTATAACATAACATTTAAATGTTATATATTTATAACACAAAAAAAGGAGTCTATCATGAAAAAAAGTCAAAAAATGCGTGGCCTCATTGCAATGATTGCCGTAGCTCTCTTTATTGATTTTATTGTTTTATTTGGTTCTAATCTTAATTGGGAACCCAAGTTAGTTATTGTTGGTATTTCAGTGTCAGGTCAAATTATAGCTATTTGGAGCTGGCTACATATGAAACCACGGCCTCATAAGAGTCAGAAAGATAAGGGGAAGATTATTTTTGACTTGTCTGCAAAGCTTTACTCGATACTTATTTTTGCAGCTAGCATTTTTTATACAGTAGGGATTTGGCTTGCGACCCCAAGCGTAAGTTCTGGTATTAAAGAATGGATTTTGGGAATTGGCCTCGTTATTGAAGTGATTGTATTTGGTTTTTTCTGTTTGAAAAATGTCAAGGAAACTCCGGACGAACGCTTTTATGCTAATTTAGCCAAGGCAGCTAGCTTGATGTTTGTTTTTATACTAGGCGCACTGATGATCCTAGCAGTTATCATTGGGTATATGGGGTCTCTCACTCTTTACATGGGCCAAATATTTATTAGCATAGCTGCCTTAATTTGCATCTTTGCGGTTGTCTATGTTATCTTAGAACGTAGAGGATAAGCATGGCCAAAGAAAGCAATATTATTACTAATCTCAAATCAATTCGTGAGTCCACAGGCATGACCCAGCAGGAGTTAGCCGACCTTATCGGCATGCGACGCGAGACAATTCTGCACTTGGAAAATAACCGTTACAATCCTTCACTGGAAATGGCTCTTAAAATTGCTCAAGTTTTTAATCTGAAAGTAGAAGACCTCTTTGAACTCAGACAGAAAGAGGAAGCATAATTCTTTTCGAGACCTAGTATTAAATTCATTGATTCATTAGGAATTGAAGCCGAAAGAAAAATCCTTAGAAAATATACTCTTTTAAAATATAGTAATTCTTATGGCATTGATATCCCAAAACATTTAGATACGCTTGTTGAAAAAGAATATGCTATTATCGAAACCGCCTTTGACTCGCTTTACCATCTAAATGCTACTATGAAAAAGAGTATCCTTAAAAAGAAGGGTGTTACTGGACTCTCCAAGATGAAGGCCACCGAATTGAATCAAGCACTTCATGATCATTTTTCAGAAGAAGAATTAGCTAACCGCTTCTCTATCCGTTGCTATAAACTAACTCCCAAAGGAGAACAGGCACTCAAGGATCATCAAGTAATCATTGACCGCCATCCTAAAAAGAATCTTTAATCAACCAATACTGGTTGATTTTTTTGTAATTTTTTAAAATACTTACAAATCATTACAATTATTGACAAATACTTATAAAAAGAGTATAGTATTAAAAAAAGGAGGAATTCCTATGTACCAAGCACAAAGATTAGAAGAAATCATAAAACTTTTAGAAGATAGAGGAAGTCTATCGGCAAGAGAAATGGTTGACTATTTCCAAGTATCCAAGGATACTATCCGGAGAGATTTTTCCATTCTTGCAAAGGAAAAGCGAGCGCAACGAACTCACGGAGGTTTGTTGCCAATAAAAAAACAAGTAATTCTTGGTTTTCAAGGTCGAGCAGAACAGTCTTCTAAAGAAAAAGCGAAAATTGCTCATTTAGCTACCCAACTCATTTCCGATTCACAACTGATATTCTTTGATGTTTCAACCACTATACTTGAGTTAGCAAAAATTATAGATAAAAAAGTTACTATTTTCAGTCATTCATTAGATAACGCACTTATCTTAGGAAATAATGAAAATGTCGATTTTCATATTCTCGGTGGAAAATTTCATAGACAGAATCGTTTTTATTATTCACTAGAAGAATCCAATACTTTAGAGGGAATTAGATTTGATGTAGCATTTTTTGGCGCTGCTAGTCTTTCAGACGGGCAAGTTAGCTTTGAGGATCAAGAAGATGTTCTCATGAAAAAAAGAGCATTTAAAACAAGTGCTATTCGTGTTTTGCTAGCTGAAACAGGAAAGATAAACAAACACTCTCATTTTATACTTTCTGAACTAGCTGATTTTGATTACTGGATTACAGATAAAGAGCCTGATGTAGAAATACAAGAATCTTTAGATGGTAGAACAACGATCCTCTTTTAAAAAGGAGCAAAATATGTCAAGAATTAAATTAATTATGAGTGATATTGACGGCACTATTCTGGATAAAAATCACCAATTAGATTCTCATTTGATAGAACTGATGCCACTTTTAAAACAATGTAATATTCCTTTTGTTCTAGCTTCTGCTAGATCTCCTCTCGGTATAGCTCCAATTTCTAAAGAACTTGGCATCACCGACTTTCCTATTGCCTGCTATAATGGAGCACTCATCAGTTTAGGAGATAAAATCCTAAGTCAGTATTCTATTGATAAAAGCGAATTGCTCTTACTTCATGACTTTTTGAAAAAAGAATTCCCGACAGTTTCTATAAATGTTTATTCTGGAAAAGATTGGCTTGTGAATACTATTGATGAATGGGTAGAAATCGAAGCAACTATTACTGGAGAAAGTCCAAAAGTTACATCTTTAGCAGATTTTATAAGAGACGAGAAAACTCTTGTTCATAAACTTTTGCTGATAGATAATACGGATACCATACAGAAACTTCAAAAAACCTTATCCTCAATAGATTTCCCTCAAACCGACTTCTATCTCTCTAAAGATAACTATCTAGAAGTTACACATAATCAAGTATCCAAAAAACAAGCTCTGTTAGAATTAGCAAATTACTATCAACTTCCCCTTACCTCAATTATGACTCTCGGTGACAATTATAATGATATTCCCATGATTGAAACCGCAGGGCTAGGTATAGCCATGGGGAATGCTCCTAGAGATGTCAAAACTTGTGCAAAAGCAGTTACTGACTCTAATGAACAAAATGGAGTAAGTAAAGCTATAAAGTTACATGTGTTAGATAAATATTCTTAATTGAAAATTTGAAATCCCCTTTCTTTTACGGTACAATAGTAAAAATGATTTTTGAAAGGACTAATATGAAAAAATTAGCTACACTACTACTCATTTCAACTTTTGCTCTTGGTGGATGCACAAGCATCCAACGTGCACTTCGTGGTGATGATTACGTGGATTCTAAAATTGCTGCTGAAGAGAGTTCGAAAGCTGCTGCCCAAGCAGAAAAAGATTTGAAAGACGCCTTAACAAACGAAAATGCTAACTTCCCTCAACTTTCTAAGGAAGTAGCTGAAGATGAGGCTGAAGCTATCCTTCACACAAGTCAAGGTGATATTCGTATCAAACTCTTTCCTAAGTTAGCTCCACTTGCGGTCGAAAACTTCCTTACTCATGCTAAAGAAGGTTACTACAATGGTGTGACTTTCCACCGTGTAATTGACGGCTTTATGGTACAAACTGGGGATCCTAAGGGAGATGGAACAGGTGGTGAATCTATCTGGCATGATAAGGATAAAACCAAGGACAAGGGAACAGGTTTCAAAAACGAAATTTCTCCATATCTCTATAATATCCGTGGTTCTCTATCTATGGCCAATACTGGTCAACCAAATTCAAATGGTAGCCAATTCTTCATTAACCAAAGTACAACAGACTATTCATCTAAACTTCCTACAAGTAGCTATCCTAAGAAAATTATCGAAGCCTACAAAGAAGGTGGAAATCCAACTCTTGATGGGAAACACCCCGTCTTTGGACAAGTGATCGATGGGATGGACGTAGTCGATAAAATCGCCAAGGCTGAAAAAGACGAAAAAGACAAACCAACTACTGCTATCACTATCGATAGTATCGAAATTGTTAAAGACTACGATTTCAGTAAACAATAACATCATTAATTATAAGGAGATGTAAAAATGATTCTATTTTGGGGGTCAAAAGGTTACCAAAAAGTGTTGGGACATACACAGACTACTATCGAATGTGGCCATTGTAACAATGTTGATACTTGGGAAATTACGGAATATGGACGTAAGTTTACACTTTATTGGATTCCACTCTTTCCTTATGGTAAAACTTATTTCGTTTCTTGTCCGATTTGTCACTACGGTAAAGAAATCCAAAAATCCGAAATTGAACAATATCTAAACTATTAAAAAAAGATAGGTCATTCGGCCTATCTTTTTTTATTTACACTTTTATGTAAACGTTCTCTTTTTTGTTTCAAATATGATATAATTTGGTCAATAGTAACGAGGAGGTTCTCCTATGAAACCATATAAAATTAGTGTAGCTCGGCTCAGTCTTATCATGATAGGATACTTTATCTTTAATTATGCTTATTCGATTACTTATGATTCCGGAGGTTTTGCTTTTATATCCATGGGGAAAGAACTTATCTTTTCATATGGGGCAATTGTGCTAGGAAATATTTTTATGTTTAGAGATATTTCAAAATTAAAAGCCTCCTTTGAAGATAATGCGTTTATTCAAAAATCTTCTACAATACAGTTAGTCCTAGCTACAATTGGATTTTTCATGCAAATAATAGGTTTCAAGGGAGCTCCACTTAATTACATTGATAATTATCCCGTACTGGTTTGCGCAAGTATTGTATACTCTATCATTATCATGATTGCTATTTATCAGACAATAAAGCTAGGGCAAGAAAAAGATAATGCTACCATAGCTGGCTTTATCTTTGGGGGGATGATCATTTTTCTCACTATCATAGCACTAGTTATAATCACTTCTCCATCAATTAAACACACTACTAAACACACTACTCCTTCTTTCGCTGAAGAATTTCAATCACTTGGGCTTAAAGGAAAGGTTGAAGTAGTTGATAAACACAGAGAGATTGAAGCATTTTATGGAACAGCCTACAAGCTGACATATACAGAAAAATTATCAGATGGAACTATTTTAAAAGAAACTACTACTGCACAAATTCATGGAACGAGCGGAAAACATTTATCAAATTTCTTTCTTCTTTCAGGAACAGATCTTGAAACACTTCTTAACGACAAAGAAAAGGCACTATTTACTACTGTCAAACAAGATGAATTCAGTTTCTTACTAGATGTATACAAAGAAAGGCCAAATTTCCAACAAGAAGAAGACAGTATCAAAAATGCTACTGCTGAAAAAATAGATAAACTCTTTGCGACACCAATAACTTCTAGTTTTAAATTTGGAAAATATCCTATCGAAAACTACTATGTGGCAATTATGGCGCAGGCTGTCAGCAATCGGGAAAAAGGAGATTCTGACGCAGCTGGCTTTTATAATATTACAACAAAAGATCTCATGAAAAACAAGGGTCTTACTCTCGATATTGATTGTGACCTTTCGAATATAAAGGCAGAAAATGCTAGTCCTGTGGATGCCTTTAAGGAAAAAATCTTATCTTTACCAAAAAATTCATTTTCCGATGGAATCTATAACATCACTTGTTCCTATGATGAAAATGGAATAAAAAAGAAAGTTACTTGCCCATTTGTTGTTGAAGATGGTGTGGGACACTTTGAAGAGGATGAAATCGTGGGAAATCAAACCAATTAGTTATTTTTGATACAAAAACTAGGAGATAGCAGTATGACTTCTACTAGTTGCAATCCTCGTAAAAAACCAAGTCACATAGACTTGGCTTTTTTTGGCTATTTATGTTAGTTCATTGAAATCCCAGATTTGATCCATCCAGCCTTCATAAAAATCAGGTTCGTGACAAACCATGAGGATAGAACCCTTGTATTCTTTCAAAGCACGTTTGAGCTCGTCCTTGGCATCCACATCCAAGTGGTTGGTTGGCTCGTCAAGAACAAGGACATTGTTCTCACGGTTCATCAAGAGACAGAAACGCACCTTGGCTTGCTCTCCACCTGACAAGACTTGAATCTGACTTTCAATGTGTTTAGTCGTCAAACCACAGCGGGCAAGAGCTGCACGGACTTCTGCTTGATTGAGCGCCGGAAAGGCATTCCAAACTGCTTCCAGTGGTGTCTGGCGATTTCCACCTTCCACTTCTTGCTCAAAGTAGCCGAGTTCTAGATAGTCCCCACGTTCAACCTCCCCAGCAATTGGAGGAATAATCCCCAAAAGAGACTTCAAGAGGGTTGTTTTCCCGATACCGTTAGCACCAATGATGGCAACCTTTTGATTGCGCTCAAAGGTAAGATTTAATGGTTTAGTAAGGGGACGGTCATACCCAATCTGCAAGTCCTTGGCTTGGAAGATAAAGCGTCCAGGTGTACGAGCCGTTTTGAATTCAAAGGATGGCTTTGGTTTCTCACTTTGAAGTTCGATGATATCCATCTTGTCCAATTTTTTCTGACGAGACATGGCCATGTTACGAGTTGCAACACGTGCTTTGTTTCGAGCCACAAAGTCCTTGAGATCCGCAATTTCTTTCTGTTGACGCTCATAGGCTGCTTCCAGTTGCGATTTCTTCATGGCATAGACTTCTTGGAACTGGTAGTAATCGCCTGAATAGCGTGTCAACTGTTGATTTTCTACATGATAGACGATATTGATCACATCATTTAGGAAAGGAATATCATGCGAAATAAGAACAAAGGCATTCTCATAGTTTTGGAGATAGCGCTTGAGCCAGTCAATATGTTCGGCATCGAGATAGTTAGTAGGCTCGTCAAGCAGCAAGATATCTGGCTTTTCAAGAAGGAGTTTGGCTAAGAGAACCTTGGTTCTTTGTCCACCTGACAAGGCGGTTACGTCCGTATCCATACCATAATCCATGACACCAAGAGCACGCGCGACTTCGTCAATCTTAGCATCCAAGGTGTAAAAGTCACGGCTTTCCAAACGGTCCTGAAGTTCGCCAACTTCTTCCATCAGAGCTTCGATATCTGCACCTTCTTCTGCCATTTCCATGTAAAGGTCATTGATGCGAGCTTCGGCTTTGAATAATTCGTCAAAGGCAGTACGAAGAACATCACGTACGGTTTGACCTTCTTTGAGCACAGCATGCTGGTCCAGGTAACCTGCTGTCACGTATTTAGACCATTCCACCTTACCTTCATCAGGTAGCATTTTACCAGTCACGATGCTCATAAAGGTTGATTTCCCCTCACCATTGGCACCGACTAAGCCGATGTGTTCACCCTTGAGGAGACGGAAAGACACGTCTTCAAAAATCGCACGGTCTCCAAAACCGTGACTCAAATTCTTAACTTCTAAGATACTCATTCTTATTCCTTATCTTGTTTCTATGTAGTAGTTTATAAAGGACCCAAGCCAGGTAGCCACCCAAAGTATTGGTCCATAAATCATCAATCTCAAATACCCGGTTAAAATCAAAGAAAAAGTCTAAAACTAGTTGTGTACACTCGATGCTCAAGCTCAATAAAAAGCTAAACAAAATTACTTTCTTCGTTTTTCTTAGAGCAGGTATAAGATAGAGAAGCTGGAAAATTAATGGGAAAAGCAAGAGGATATTTAAGGCATTTTGTAAAAATATCCAAAACAGCTGTAAAAAGCTGGTTACTTCTCCCAGATTCCAAAGGGAGTTAAAAGGGGTCAAAAGAAAAACCAGGCGTCCAAAAGTTTGAATACCTGGAGTTTCCACTCCTGTAGGAAGTTGAGGCTGGGGAGTAAAGCAAAAACAGACGATACAAAGACTGTATAGTACGACTCCCAAGCTTAATAATTTTTTTCGTTTCATCTTATGGATTTACTTCAGCTACTGCTTTTTGGCGATCACGTTTCATGGTATTTGAACGCAATTGTCCACATGCTGCATCGATATCAGTACCGTGTTCCTGACGAACAACACAGTTGATGCCTTTTTTCTTAAGGGTATCATAGAAAGCCATCACGCGCTCTTTGGGACTACGACTATATTGATCATGCTCACTAACTGGGTTGTAAGGAATCAAGTTGACATAAGACAATTTCTTGATATTTTTCAGCAATTCAGCCAACTCAAGTGCTTGTTCAACTCCATCATTCACTTCATTTAGCATGATATATTCAAAAGTTACGCGACGGTTAGTTGTTTCAATATAATACTCGATAGCAGCAAAGAGTTTTTCGATTGGAAAGGCACGGTTAATCTTCATAATACTTGAACGAAGTTCATTGTTTGGTGCATGAAGAGAAACAGCAAGGTTGACCTGCACACCTTCATTAGCAAACTCACGGATTTTGTGAGCCAAACCTGAAGTTGATACAGTAATATGGCGAGCACCGATAGCCATCCCCTTATCGTCATTGATGGTACGGATAAAGTTCAAAACGTTATTGTAGTTGTCAAATGGTTCTCCAATCCCCATAACAACGATATGGCTAACACGTTCATCTTGTCCACGTTCGTCAAAATATTTTTGAACCAACATAATCTGGGCAACGATTTCCCCGTTATTGAGGTCACGTTGCTTCTTGATCAAACCTGATGCACAGAAGGTACAACCGATATTGCATCCTACTTGAGTTGTTACACAGACTGACAAACCATAATGTTGACGCATTAGAACTGTCTCAATCAGCATCCCATCTGGCAATTCAAAGAGATATTTAACTGTCCCGTCAGCTGACTCTTGAACGATGCGTTGTTTCAAAGGATTGACTACAAATTGATCATTGAGCTTGGCAATTAAATCCTTTGATAAGTTGGTCATTTCTTCAAATGTCTGAACACGTTTACGGTAAAGCCATTCCCAAATTTGGTCGGCACGGAATTTCTTTTCGCCCTGTTCCAAGACCCATTCTTGCATACCTTGGCGTGTTAAACTATAAATCGACGGTTTCATCTTTTCTCCTTATTCTCTAATCTTTCTGACGGATAACGAAATGACGTTGTCCCTTTTCTTCATTCTGGGATTTCTGTTCTTTACGACGACGTCTATTTCTCTTGTCCGTATGATTTCTTTTCCTATTTTGAGAAGACTTCTTCCCTTTACGGTTGTCTTTCTCTTCTTCTCTCTTGCGCATTTTTTGGTCAAATGGTGCTCGTTTAGGAATCTCATTTTCTAAGACAAAGTAGGCACATCCATAGCTACAATACTCAAGTAGGTAATCTTGTAAACGACTGATTTTCTCCAAAGATTCTTCAGCTCGCTCATTCTTGTAGAATCCTCGCAAGCGCAACTGCTCATTGCTACAGTCTCCTACAATATAATCATACTTGTTTAGAACTTCCGAAAAGCGTTGAGTAAAAGCTGTTGCATCAAAAGCGTCCTTACTATTTTCAACCAAATTAAAGGAAAAACCTTCAGCCTCAACTTTTTCTCCAGATAGATGAAATTCAGGACCAGGGAATTTATTGTAATTGTATAATTCAGGTGCAATTTCTTTACGCATAATATTCCTTTTTAACGTTTACTTAATACTCTATTTTACCATATTTTTGCCATATTTACATCTTTTGATTTAAAATGAAAAAAGTCTGACGATTTAAGCATTGATTTGCTAAATCTTGTTCCAAGTTTATAGAAAAAGAAAAAACTGGGGGTTTCCCAGTTTTTTTATGATTACATGTAAAGTAATTTGAAGAGTGCTACTGCTGCAATACCAGCAGCAATCGGTGCAACTACTGGTACCCAAGCATACCACCATTTTGAATCACCCTTGTGTTCACCAAGGATTGATTTAGGAAGTACTGCGTGAAGAAGACGTGGTCCAAAGTCACGAGCTGGGTTCAAACCAGGTCCTGAAGGTCCTCCAAGTGAAGTAACCAAAGCCATTACTAGGAAACCAAGTGCCAAGTGCGCGATACCAAGACCCGGTGACAAGAATGGAGCCACTTGAGTTTTTGCTTGTTCAAGATATGTAGCCACTTGTTCTTGAGGAATTGTTTGACCTTGAGCAGTCGCTTGTGCCACTTGTTCATTAATCAATGCTTGAGCTTTTGTAACTAACTCAGCACCAAAGAAGTTCTTTGTCATACCAAGTGCTGCAAAGAAGAGAACGAATGAACCAACGAACTCGTTGATAAAACCGTTAACTGTTGCTGCATAACGTGATTCTTTTGTTCCGTGGTCGATACTAGAAATTGTTGAGAAAGTACCCAAGATGTTGTTTGGGTTTTCTGTCTTCAAGTAGTATGGACGGTGAGTCGCAACGACCAAGGCTTGACCAAAGATTGCTCCTAATACTTGAGCGATGATGTATTGGGCTACTTGTGACCAAGGGAAGAGACCGCTAACTGCAAGTCCAAGGGTGAAGGCTGGGTTGATGTGGTTACCAGAAACGTTACCAAACATCAAAGCTGGGATCATAACCCCCATACCGTAACCAACAGCGATAACGAGCCAGCCACTTTGGTGACCTTTCGTACCTTTAAGTTCAACGTTGGCAACTGCACCATTACCTAAGATAATCAAGATGGCTGTTCCCAAAAATTCAGTGGCATATTTGACTGCCCATGTGAAATCCATTGATAGATTCTCCTTAATATTTTTTTGACAATCCCTATTCTATCAATTTTTAAGGCTTTTAGCAACAGATTTTCTAAAAGAATCCTATGGAAACGCTTTTATTTAGGGCTTTAAAAAAGAGAGTGGGACAGAAATCGGTAATTCGTTAGAATTCGATTTCGTTGTCCCACCTCCGCACAGTTGAGTAGGGCTGTAAAAGCTGATGAAATCAGCGTAGTAGAGCCCACTCAACCACTGCGTCTTGCTCGACAATCCAAAGACAATTGAGAGGCTACGATTTCTGTCCCAGCCTCTTCATATCCTATTACTGACGCTGACCAAAGTCCTTAATCATCTGCTCCATTTCCTCACGACTTGGTGTCGTAAGCATATAGAGATAGTCTCCTTGCAATTCAGCAAAGGCTGCTGGCATAATTTTCTTGACCTTGAACTGGTTTCCATATTTAGCCAGCAAATCTTCTTCTGAATAAACATAATTTGCATTGGCACGGCGTGATGTCGCCAAACAGTATAGGGGCTCGAATTGAGAAGCTGGGAATGGTTCACCTGCTACGATCGCTGCATAGCCCTTACACAAGTCAAAAGAATGGGCATAGTTATAGACATCAATTGTGAAGCCACCCGCTGGACGGTTATTGTATTCAATAGCGATATAGTCATCACCCTCACGGAAGAACTCAATATGGAAGAAACGTTCCTTCATACCAAATTCCTTGACAATTGCCTCACCATAATTACGCAATTTTGGATCCATATCTTTGAGAACATAGTAGGAATTGTCCATCTTATAGATCATGAGATCGAGAGGTGTATGCGCATAGTCAAAGGTCGTAGAAAAAACAATATTTCCATCTCTATCTACCAAACCATCGAAGGTACAGATCTCACTAGAGGTGACAAATTTTTCAAAGAAATAAACGGTGGAGTGGTCCCATTCAGCCTTAAAGTGATTGACATCATCTGCTGTTTCAAGCTTGAATGTTGCAGCTGCTCCCACTCCATTGTCAGGTTTGGCAATCATTGGAAGTCCGATTTCTTTCACAGCTTTATCAACATCTGCTTCTGTTTCAATGACAGCACCTGGAACAACTGGTACCCCAGCTTTTTGGAAGAGTTTTTTCATCTCAGACTTGAACTTGGTCTTCTTGAGATCTTCTGGTTTGGCACCAAAAACATTGAACTGTTCACGAAGGGCAGCATCCAACTCTAGCCAGTATTCATTGTGTGATTCAATGCGGTCAATTGGACCATGCTTATAGAAAAGAAAGGCAACTGCTCGTTTAACCTCATCGATATTTTCAAGATTATCAACTCGGAAGTACTCCGTCAAGCTATTGCGTAATGGTTCATCTAGTTGTTCGTAGGGTTCTTGCCCAATCCCTAGAACTGTGATTCCTTTATTGGCTAGCTCAATACTAAATTGCTGAAAATTTTGTGGGTAATAGGGTGAAATTACAAGATAATTCATAAGCAACTCCTTTTATAGACTCATATGACCGAGGAAATAAGGCATTTGTTTGCGCCACCATTCCCAGTCATGGGCAACATCGTGCCCCCATTCTGCAAACCAGGCAGGAATTTGTTTTTGGTCAAAAGCTTCTTTTAACTTGTAGTAAGAAGGCAGGCCATCCTGTTCCCAAGCACCTAGACCAGTACAAACAATAATCTCAGCCTGACGGTAACGATCGATAAACCAACCATCATTTTGATTCCAGATATAGTCTACTGGTGAATTTTGATAGATAGCATCATCGTTGTAGTAATCTCCAACAAAGAAACGAGCATCATAGACACCACTGAGGGCGATAACCTTGGTAAAGACATCTGGATGCTGCAGGAAAAAGTTAAGTGCATGATAAGCTCCCATAGAGCAACCTGTTGTCATCATACCGTCAAACCAGCCTGTCTTGTGCTTGATAAAAGGAATAGCTTCTTCAATCACATATCGTTCATAGGCACGGTGCATCTCAGCTTGATCATGACTATTTTTCCAAGTCGCAAGCCAGCTCTCACTATCTACACTTGAAAGTGTAAAGAACTGCACGCGACCTTCTTCAATAAAGGATGCACAAGCATTAATCATGCCAAAATCATAGTATTCATTGTGGCTACCACCTGAAGAAGCAAAGACAACAACTGGGATGCCTCCATGTCCGTATCGATTGACATACATTTCACGGTTAAGATGACCACTCCAGTGGCTAAGATGTTCAATATGCATATCCTGTCTCCTTTATACTATTTACCAATTTTCTGCAAAAAAGCGTAAGCAAGCTGGAAGATTTTCTGCCCATGGAATTTCATGGTGGATAGCCCCGGCTTGAACCTTGAGTGAGAGATTTTCCAACTCAACTCCTCCTGCTATCAAATCATGATAATAGCGAAGAGAAGAGTCAATATAGGCCTGCTTAATATTACCAGCCATAAGGGTCTTATCCGTGTCATCTGCTTCTTCCGTCCCGACATAGATAAAGACTCGTTGATCAGGTAATAGTTTTTTTCGCTCCATATAGCGATCAAAGGCCTCTTGGTGAAGCCAGTTGGCTGATGAGAACACTCCCAAGCAGCCAATCTGGTCTTGATACTCCAAGCCAATAAACTGTGTAATATTGCCACCTAGAGAAGATCCAACCATAGCAGTGTGCTTGCGATCAGACTTTGTACGATAGTTTTCATCGATAAAGGGTTTGACCACTTCCATGACAAACTCAGCGTACTCGACTCCCTTACCACCAAACTGTTGACCGGGAATATTAGACTCTTGGAATTTCCATGCCGCATACTCGTTCATACGGCCTAGGCCATCATTGTCAATAGCTACTACAATCATACGGCTGATATCTGGATTACGTTTAATGGTAGGAATGATCTTCCATGAATGACCGACATAGGATTCTTTACTGTAAAAGACATTTTGACCATCATGGAAATAGACAACCGGATAAGTTCGATCCGTGTCTTTCTCGTAGTTTTTCGGGAGGAGAACACGTACACGGCGCTCCTTGCCTGTGTATGGAACCTTGAGTTTATGCTCTCGCATTTTCAGGTAAAAGTAGGATTGATTCATTGTCAGAAAACTCTCTATATTCAAAATTTTACCTAATTATATCATAAAAATAGAAAAAAAGTCAGTTTCCGTCCAAATTTAGGACAATAAACTAACTTTTTTTACTTATTTTATTTTTTCCTCTGGTTTTTCTGATTAAAGGAGGTCATCAATTAACTCATCAACCGCATCTTTCTCAGCTTGAGGGGTAATTTCAGTAATCATAATTCCTGCCACTGCTCGCTCAACCAATCCTTCAACATCCATACGTGTTTCATACTGTTCAGCATTCTTAATTTTAGGATTTGTTTTGGGACGATCAGGCGCAAAAATCGTACAGCAGTCTTCAAAAGGTTGGATAGAAATTTCAAAGGTATCAATTTCCTGAGCAATATCTATGATTTCCAACTTATCCATGGTCACAACTGGACGGATAATTGGTGTATTGGTCACAGCATTGATAGCCTGCATGCTTTCGAGGGTTTGGCTAGCTACCTGACCAAGACTTTCACCATTGATGATGACCAAACCATTTCGCACTTCACGGATACGATCGGTAATCCGCATCATAAAGCGGCGAGTCAGAGTCATGAGGTAAGCTTCTGGGGCCTTAGCTTTAATCTCTTCTTGGATTTCAGTGAAAGGCACTTCGATAAACTGGATATTTCCACCGAACTTAGTCAATTTACGGGTCAAATCCTGCGCTTTCTTGAGGGCGCCTGGACTGGTGTACGGTGGGCTCGCAAAGTGAACAGCCTCGATATCTACTCCACGTTTTAGAGCTAGATATCCAGCAACAGGTGAGTCAATCCCACCTGACAACATGAGCATTCCTTTACCAGAAGTTCCAACTGGCAAGCCACCTGCTCCTCGAATGGTCTCATAAGAAAGATAAGCTGCTTCCTCACGAATTTCCACTTGAAGGTTAATGTCAGGATTTTTCATCTGAGCTTGTACATTTGGAATGGCATCAAAAACAGCACCACCAAGAACTTGGTTGAGTTCACGACTATCCAGTTCAAAGTTGTGATCACTACGTTTGCTAGAGATCTTAAAGGTCATGCCTTCCTTATAGATGTCCTGCATAATCTCTTGGACAGCAGATTTAAGAACCTCGACAGACTTTTCAACCTTATATACTGGAGAAAAGTTTTGAATCCCGAAAACCTGTTTGAGAGACTCAGCTACTGTTGCATAGTCGGCTCCATTAAGATAAGCATGGGCACGGTCGCGATCAGCAGTTACCTTGACTTGAGGATAGATAGATAAAACATCTGAGATATTATTACGTAGTTTATTGATGAAACGCATACGGTTTTTACCTTTGGTTGACAGTTCCCCGTAGCGAATCATAATTTCTGAATACTGCATGAATACTCCTATCTTACTTTTCTAGTTTGATTGTAAATTAATTTTAGTTTAGTCAAAAATTGCTCCACTTGACTCATGTCATTTTCTAGGTCTAGGCTGAGGCGGACTGCTGACTGGGCCTTATCTTTTTCAACCCCCATAGCAATCAAGGTACCAGCAGGTTTTCCTGCCTTGGACGAGCAAGCAGAGGTTGTGGAAATGAAAATATCATAGTCTTCAAATGCATGAACAATGACTTCACCACGGACACCCTTAATCCCAAAGGTCAGAATATGAGGAGCAAAGTCATCCTCACCTGAGAAAACAAAAATATCTGGATATTCGAGTAGAGCTTGACGGATGACTGCCTTCATCTGACTCGTTTTGCTCGTAAACAAATCCAAATTTTCCATAGCCAAACGTAGGGCCTTGGCTGTCGCTGCAATACCTGCTACATTCTCAGTAGTTGAACGATAGTCACGCTCTTGGCCACCACCAGTTAATAGGGGGGTGATTTTCTTGCCAGACTTGATATAGACAAAGCCAACACCACGAACGCCGTGGAATTTATGACTAGAGAAGGTCGCAAAATCCACTCGGTCTGTCAAATACTTTTCTGTCGGAATCTTAGCCAAGGCCTGAACCGCATCAACGTGGAAAGAGACAGTTGGCTTATCCGCTAATAGTTCTGAGATAGCTTGAATAGGCTGGATAGAGCCTATTTCATTGTTAACTGCCATGACGGAAACCAAGGTCGTATCAGGACGAAGTAGATTTGCCAAAGCGGCTACATCTACAAATCCCTTTTCATCTACAGGTGCAAAATCCACTTCAAACCCTTGAGTTTTAAGCCAGAGAGCTGACTCCTTGACTGCAGGGTGCTCAATGTCTGACACGATGATGTGTTTACCAAATTGCGCTTTTTCAAATGCAACTCCTTTGATAACCCAGTTATCCCCTTCAGTACCACCAGATGTAAAGAAGATTTCTTCACTATTTTTGCCAATCAAATCTGCAATCTGCTGACGAGATGCATCTAAAATTCTGGTAGACTGGTCTCCTAAACGATGAAGACTAGAAGGATTTCCAATAATTTTTGCAGACACCTGCATATAGGTTTCAAGTGCTTCTGGATAGGGCTTGGTCGTAGCCGAATTATCAAAGTAAATCATGGTTTCTCACGCTTTCTAAAATCACTCCTTCTATTGTAACACGAAACAGTTCAGGCGACAAGAAAGGCAATTCAGGTTCATTTAAGTTTTTTTTAAAGATTTTGAGTATAATGAATCATGACAAAGGAGAGAAATTATGTCTAACTATCGTAGAAGTTCAAAGCCTAAGACCGAACACATCAAAAAAGGATTCACTGTTTTTCAAAAAACAATCGCGACGATTGCTAGTATTCTAGGTTTGATTACGGCTAGCATCACGATTATGAATGCCTTTGATAAGGAAAAAGATAAAAAAGATACAAATCCGCAAACAACTATTATCAAGGAAGTTCAAAAGGAAGCTCCCTCTGAATCCAATACCCCTGCACAAAATCAAACTAACAATCAAGAAACAACTCAAAAAGAAGAGGTTCAAACTCCTAGCAAGAAGGAGGATACAAAATCAGATAACAATTCTCAAAAAAATGAGCAATCTGATTCTTCTTCAAACACTCCAACTACTGAAGCAGGAGTTAGCGCTAATAACGGAGCATCTTAAGCATTTTTCAATACCAACGGTTACTTCGTTGGTTTTTTATTTGCAGTTTTCTATGCTTTCGAATCACAAAAAACCAGGAACTAGTGTCCCTGGTTTTTCTTTTTAAAACAAGTTATTCTGCATCGAATTAAGATTCGTACTTAGTCTTCTTTCCCCTTTTTGATAAAGGTTGCAGAAAGAACCAATCCAAGACTAGCTAGGAAAGCTAAACCTACTGAATCTTGCTCACCAGTTGCTGGAAGCTGAGCTTTTGCTTCAGTTGCTGGTGCCTGTGGTTGTTCTTGTTTTTGGTTTGTTGAAATTTGAGCTGGCTTGTGATCCGCAAGTGGTGTAGCTGGATTTGAAGCAGGTTCTTTGTATTCTGGAACCTCATTCTTAGCAGCTTCAACTGCGTTAACGCCACCCTTGAATTCTGGGAGCTCATTCTTGTCCGCTTCAACCCAATTAACGCCACCCTTGAACTCTGGGATTTCATGAACAGCCGCTTCTGCAGCATTAACGCCACCTGTAAATTCAGGAATTTCAACTACTGGTGGTTCTTGATCTCCCTTACTTGTTAGTACTTCAGGTTCTGGAGTTGGGGTTGGTTTTGGATCTGGAGTTGGCTCTGGATCTGGAGTTGGTTTTGGATCTGGAGTTGGCTCTGGATCTGGGGTTGGTTTTGGATCTGGAGTTGGCTCTGGATCTGGGGTTGGATCTGGATCTGGAGTTGGGGTTGGATCTGGAGTTGGCTCTGGATTTGGAGTTGGCTCTGGATCTGGAGTTGGCTCTGGATCTGGGATTGGTTTTGGATCTGGAGTTGGTTCTGGATCTGGGGTTGGTTTTGGATCTGGAGTTGGTTCTGGATCTGGAGTTGGCTCTGGATTCGGAGTTGGCTCTGGATCTGGAGTTGGCTCTGGATCTGGAGTTGGCTCTGGATTTGGAGTTGGTTGCTCAGGTTCTTCTGAAAGTTCTTGATAATATGTCGTCATTTCATAAAACTCTGGTTTGCCACCTTCCCAAATGAGTTTGACATCAAGTAACGGAGCCTTATCTCTCACCGCAAATGTTTGGAAGCTTGAAGTAATTGCTCCCAAATCTGTCCAAGCACCGTCTCTGTCTGTTTTCAGAGTGCGAGCAAGTAGACGCGCTGCTACTCCTTGAGGCAGACTAGAAACAAGTCGGATGTGGTTAGCATCTGTTGGTTCTGACAAGTGGTAAACCAGCTCACCTTGGTCTTTCTCAGCCTTATAGCTTGTCAAGACTTTGCCATCTACAAGATTTGTGTAAAGATTTCCTCGACTTTCCCCACCATTTCCTTGAACAGTTGGGTCGTTGATAGGTTTCACAAATTCGCCATCATTGATAACCAACTCAGTAAATCCAACAAAACGAGCATCGTAATTAGCAGTGAAGAGAACACGTAGATAATTGGCTTTAACTGGGCTTGCAAGTTCACCCTCGATGTAGCGATTTCCAGGCATCTTAGAATCATGTGTCCAACCATCTGTCAATGAATCATCACGCATTTCATTAGCAACACCATCACCTACTGTCACAACATCTGTCCATGTCTTACCATCTTGACTTACTTGAATCTTACCATCGCGAAGATAGTTCTTCGTACCGTCTTGGATGTAGGCTCTAATCTTCTTGATTTCACGTTCACTACCAAGTTTCAAGGTAATGTGACCATCTTTACGTGCATAGTCAGAGAACTCTACAAAATTATTGTAAACACCATCAAACAACTGATCCAAATTCTTGATCTTGCGAACATCATTTGCACCATAATGGGCATCGATTCCCATAGATGTAGAATCCAGTTTAGTTGGTTGGACTTCTTTTGTCTTAACCAATAGAGATGTCGCTGTCACTGCTTGTTCTTGGTCGGTCTTATTGACCAAACGAGCATAACGTACCAAGGACTTATCAGTTACTTGGCTAGCTGGATACCATTCTTGTGCATTTGGAGAGTATTCCAAGTCAAGGGCTGGATTTCCAATACCAATAGCCTGAATGCTTTCAGCTTGGTGTAGGCGGTCTAGCTTCATACCCAAGTAGCTATGAGCTGGAAGCTTAGTTCCACTTGGAATTTGCATGTCATAACGACCGAGACTGTCATATACTGGAGTTGATTTCAAACTTTCAACATTGGTGTCTGTCATCTCGCTATTACTAGCACGTGTCTCAACTGAGAAGTCAGCGATACGCCACCATAGATTGATATTCTTGGTGTTACGAACACGGATGTAGCGAGCTGAAATTGGAGTTTCAATTTCTTTGGTTTGTTCACCAGTCAAACGATCCAATTCTTGCCATGAATTTCCATCTGTAGAATACTCAAGAACACCTTCTGCTAATTTATCTCCTGAACCTTGAACGAGGCGAACCTTAGTTACAGGTTTGACTCCACCCAAGTCTAGTTGAACCCAACCATCGACTGGAGTTGTATCAGTTCGATCAGCATTTGCAAGCATTGCTTCAGTATTGTCACGACCATCTGTAATCTGAGCAACTGTCGTATTGTACTTGTACATGAGATTTGGACTGATAGTCACTGTAGTTGCCTGTTTAGGACGACTTACTTCAACAGGTCGGTTAACAGCAATTTCTCGTACAGCAAACCAAGTATTATCACGATCTGAAGTAGCAATCATGCGAACAGCTTTAGCATTGATATTGAGGTTTTCAAATTTAAGAAGAGGCTCATTACCAGTGTAGCTTGGTTCTGAAAGTGTTACCCACTCATCATTTTCATTGAGGTACTCAACCTTAGCATTGTTAAAGGTATCGCGTGGATTTGCTTGAGTTCCCATTGCAAATGTTAAGTTTTGGATTGGAACAGCCTTGTTAAATTTCAAACCAATGTAATCACCAGTTTGGATACTGTTTGGTGATTTGATAAGGGCATGTGTTCCTAAATCTCCATCAGTGACTTCAGCAAGTCCACCTTCTACACCTGTACGGTTTGTGATAAAGGTGCTGATTACTTGGTCTGGGTGTAGGGCTTTTTGAACTTCAGTTGCCAATACTTCACGAAGGCCAAGCAAGAATGGTCGGATATGTTGTACACCCAACTCAGCTTTTTCATCATGGTCTACATAATGGAAAGTATAAGTTTGAGACTGTTCATAAAGCTTCAAGCCCTTGTAGTAGCTATCCCAAAGTCTAGCAGAATCATTGTTTTCAATAGCTTCTGATCCATCTAGGAAAGCACTCAAAGCATCCATTTGGTCAATAGTGTTATCCAACCAGTAATGGATTTGAGAACGCATCTTTTCGTCACCAGACGCTTTATAAAGTTGAGCTGCTGCTTTCAGTTTTGCAAATTCTGCACGCAATTCTGCACGCTCTGCGCTAACATCCTGACCTGCTTTTAGCTTAGCCATAAAGGCATCCAATTTCGGTGCAAGTTCAACAGACTCTTCTAACTTCACAACACGACCATCCATATTTTGGTTAATCATGTGTTTACCAAGTTCACGGAAGGCAACAGATGTTTCACTATCAGTAAATTTACCAGTTTCAACAAAGTTGAAGGCAATATCATTTACTTTCTTAGCCTCGTCTTCAGATTTCCATTGTTTCCATGCGTACTGAGCTGCAGAGAAGAGGGCAATCTTCGAAGGCTCAGATTGTTGCATTGGGTTCAACATGATACCTGAAAGGAGACTAGGATCCACATTTGGATGAAGGAATTTCTCACCGCCACCCAAGATTAAGTGTTGTTTAGAGTTATCTGTACATGGCCAGTTAATCCATAGGGATACTGGACGGTAGGTCTTACCACCTGCAGTCAGATTGTTCTTAAGGTTAGATAGGAAGTTTTCTGATACTTCACCCCAAATCTTACCACCAGTAAGTGTCATAGAAGTTGAAGTTGGAAGGTTTTCATTTAGAGATTTCAACTCATCTTCACGACCATTACCCCAATATTGACCTGGAACGAAGATCATTTCCTTACGAAGGCCAACATAAGTTGCTTGTTTTTCAGTCAACCAGTCTGTCATGTCCTTCATCAAGCGGTTGTAGCTATTGTAGCCACCAACTGGACTTGGAGCATCATCTGCCAAAATACCGAACTCACGAACACCGACATCCATCAACTGAGTGAATTTAGCCTTAATAGTTTCAAGGTCTTTTTGGTAGTCAGCATCGTTACCAAAACGGATACGGTTGTTCATGAATGGGTGGATGGTCCAAACATAACGAGTCTTGTTTTGGTTTCCGACACGCGCCAATTCACGGATTTCAGCTAATTTTTCTTCTGGATAAAGTTCACGCCATTTCTTGTTGTGGTATGGATCGTCTTTTGGAGCAAAGAAGTATTGAGTCAACTTCAAGTCACCACCATAGCGCATCAATTCAGCACGATCAGCATTGCTCCATGGATTTCCATAGTAACCTTCGATAAAACCACGATTCTTAATTTCAGCGTAGTCTTCAACAGTTACATTACGTAAAACTGGAGCTTCACTTTCATTAAGCATGTGTTTAAGAGTCGTCAATCCATAGAAGACAGCATCTGTATCTTTACCGACGATTGAGATTGTATTGTTCTTGATTGACAAAGCATAAGCATCAATCTTATCAAAGAGTCCTTGAGAAATACCAGATATTTCTTTTTCAGCCTGTGAATGTTGACCATGAACACCAAGATAGATATTTGTAGCACCTGCTACTGCAGCTTGACTACTTGTATAAGAGATTTGATGATCTTGTAGTACACTCTTCAAGCGGTTGCGAGTGTAAATATCTAGATGGTCTCCCATAACAAGATTGACTTGTTTTTGAAGTTTAGTGACACCTTCACCGTAAGTAACTTTTTGTGGTGTTGGGAATACCTTGTATTCTTTCTTGAGATAGTCTTGACTTTGTGCTGCAGCAGCAATCGCATCATCACTGGCTGGTTTTGTAGCTACAAAGCTATCCGCAAGTTCAGTTGTACCATCACTTACTTCTTCAACTTTTGGTTTTTCTGGGGTCACTGGTTTCTCAGGAGTTACTGGTTTTTCTGGAGCAACTGGCTCTTCTGATTCACTATCAGAAAGTGGCTTGAGTAGTTGAATTTCTGCGGCACTACCAAATCCTGCGACACCTGACAGAACTTTAAATTCTACCTTATTAGTTTCAACTGCTGCAAAATTAACAGTTTTTTCTTTAGTATTATTTTCCCAAGTTCCTGAAGCAACCTTAACCATTTGACCATCTTTTTGAGCATAGATTTCATAAGAGGTCACGACTCCGTTACCACCACCTGGACGTGGAAGATAAGTCAAACCATTGACTTTTTCAGGAGCGTTCAAATTCATGGCAACGGTATATGGAGCTTGATGTCCAGTCCATTTAGAATGCCAGAAGGTGTTTGGATCATTGTCGAAAGCTTTTTCAACTGGGCCTTCTGTATCCGTTCCTGGAGTTTCTTGACTGGTTGCAGAAACTGTGAAGTGATCTGTTGGAATCAAACGTGGGTTTACAAATGCTTCATTTGACAACTCTGCACTATGCAAGATTCCTTGGAAACCACCGATTGTTTCAAGTGGAAGTACCAAGCTATTGTGAGCCAAGCGAGGGTGAGCTGGATTTGCAATACGCTCAACCTTTTCACCGTTTACATAAACTTCTGTTTTTTGTGGTTTCGTAACAACAGAGATTTGATAACGTTTATTCTTCTCTAGCTTCTTGTCAAATTGAATATGGAATTGTTCAAATTTATAAGCAAGATAGCCATCCTTGTCCGCAAGATAAAGTTGGTTGTCCCCACTTGTAGAGAAGACTTGTTCTCCTTCGCCTGTAACAGTTACATCCAATTTCAAAACGTGACTAGGACCAACATCACCTACTAAGCCTTCGATGCTAGAATCTTTTTCGAAGTTCAAACCTGCTTCTGTTTTCTTCACATTCTTAGCAAGATATTCCTTGATAGTTTCTGGTTTAATTGTGAATAGGTCACTATCTTCTATTGTTTTTTCAGGATTTGAACGTGGTGCATAAACACTTGTTGGTTGGATACGGTCTGCATAGGTCTTAGCTGCACGATCTGAACCCCAAGTGCGTTCTGCAGTTGATTGCATACTCTTGAAGAAGCGTTTAAAAATATCATATGAAGTTAAACCAGTTTCATGGAGGTCAATGTTGTCATTCCAAACTGCATGACCACCACCGATGATATTTGGATTAGATGCTTCTAAGCGTGGTCCTCCACCTGTTGAGAAGTCATTTGGTGTCCAGCGATTGTATTGAGTTTCGTAGTTAGCATAATCGCCATAACCACCTTGACTGTTGCTTCCGCTTGGGACACTATAGGTTGGAATATCTGTGATATTGATAATCTTGGCACCCTGAGCAATTGCAGCCGCTGGACGTTGCCAACCAATACTCCAGATATCAACTTCTACTCCATTCCAATCAACTGGCGTTGTACCAGGCTTAGCACTAAGTGAGCCCCAAATACGAGGTGTATAACCTTTTCCTTTGATGTACTGAATCATATCGTTGACGTAGCGACGATAGCTTTCTCTACTGCCGTAGTACTCATCAGTTCCGATATGAACTGTTGAGACACCATGAAGTGGTGCATTTTCTCCATCGAGCAATTTATCATAGACTGATTTAACAAAAGCAAGAGTTTCTTCGTACTTATTATCCAAGTCCAACATAGCAACACGTTCTACATTGTGCTTACCTCTATAATCGCTCAGACTACCTTTATACATAAGGTCTGGACGAACTTTAACAAAGGACAAAGCGTGACCTGGTGTGTCAATCTCAGGAACAAGGTTGATATGCAAAGCTTTAGCCAATTTGATGATCTGTTGCATTTCTTCCTTAGTATAATGCTCGTCTGATGTTAATTTTTCACCATTTTCTCCGACAACATCAGTTTCCACACGGAAACCTGTCTTGGCATTTTTTAGAACATAATCCAGTTCCTCTTGTTGACTAAGATGTTTTCCTTCCAAGTGTTTTTCTAGGAAGATATAGTTATCATTAAGGTGCAACTGCAAGTCATTCATCTTGTAGTAAGCCATATTTAGCATGATATCTACAAGCGTGTCATAAGGAATAAACTTACGACCTGTGTCTAGCATAAAACCACGGTGGCTAAAGCTTGGGAAGTCACGGATTTCACCGTTCTGTAGGTCATTTTCTCCCATTTGAAGAAGAGTACGAGTTGCGTAAAATGCACCTGCATTAGTCGCTGCTTCTACTGTGATAACTCCATCTTTAATGGTGATACCATAACCTTCTTTACCATAGCCCTTGTCTTCAACCTTTTTAAATTCAATTCGGTTTTGAGCTGATTGATCACCGGTTGCGACTTCCAAACCACGATTTTCAAGGTCAGTTTGGTAGAACTTAGCTTCCTTGTCAAATCCTGAATCTCCTACTGAAATGACAGTTTCAGAAGTAATAGAAGTTTTACCTTCAGTGCCGTACCATTGTTGAACTGCTGGGGCAACTGCAGGTTTGGTTCCAACACCTTCATCCGCATGCAAGCCTTTAATGACAACTTCAAATTCTTTTGTGAAGGTATGGTTATCATTCGTTTGTTGAACCATCACTTTGACATGTTGTTCTGTCAGCGGTGTGTAGATTTTATTATTTAGGTCGATAACACCTTGCTTATTGCTTCCAATCAAGCTAACTTGACCAGGTAATTTAGGTAATACAAGTGATTTTCCGTCTTCAGCAACCGCTATTTCTGTAACTTGACGAATATCTGTTGGTTTGCTGGTGTCTGGAATATTTGAGTAGGCACGAATTTCTTGAATACCCACATTTTTCCATTGCATAGTACCGGCTTGATAATCTGTAATTTCAAGTTTAAGATACTTAGCTTGAACGGCTTCTTTTAAGTCAACTTTTTCATCTAGAACCGGAGTTCCTGTTCGTTGATGAGCCAACTTCCATTCTCCAGGACCTGATCCATTGACCTCGTCTTGACCTGCATAATAGAGATTCCAAGATTTGATGTTTGGATCATTTTGCTCGCCACGAACACGACGATCCCAATCGATTTCCACATGCTTGATTAAGGTTGTCTTTTCAAGCTTAAATTCGATTGTTGGTTTCACAACATCACGGTCAGTTGCCCAACGAGTATCTGGATTTCCATCAATTGCCTTCTCAGCTGTAAATGGTGTGTTGGCTTCATGGTTTGAAGCTGTTGCAGTAGCTTTTTCTAGATGATTGACATCTGGAGTTTCAACCAAATCTTTAGTAACTGGTTTTTCTGCTGGTTTAGCTACTGGTGCTGCTTCTTCTTTTGGAGTTTCAGCTGGTTTTGGTGTTGCTTCTTCCTTAGGAACTGGAGTTTCAGCTGGTTTTGGAGATACTTCTCCAGTATTTTCAGGCTGAGCTTCCGCATCAGTCGGATTCGTTTCAGTAGGATCAGTTGGTTTTGCTGATTCAGCTTTTTCAATAGCTGCTGCTATATCCGCTGGTAACTTATCCAGGGGCTGAACCTGTGTCACCGTACCTTCTGTCTCTGCAGGCCCTTCTGTTTCTGCTGCTTGAACCATACCAGCACCAAAAATGCTTGCACCAATCATGACAGAAGCAGCGCCCATTGCAAACTTACGTATACTGTAATGACACCGTCTCTCAAAAAAATGTTTTCCCATTTTCTTTATTTCCTTTCCCACGCTTAAATTGGGTAAGCGTTATCATTCCCCTTTTAAAAAGGGAGGACCAAGAGGTCCTCTCTAGGTGTTTGGTTTTCTCCATTACAATAAGTTAGGAGTTTGAGTTTTCATAGTATAAAACTCTATTATATTTTAATCTTCTTTTCTTTTTTGAAGAAATAGAGCAGACATTGCTAATGTAAGACCAGCTAGGAAGAGGTGTTCAGTTGTGCCTTCACCAGTTTCAGGAAGTTTAGGCTGATCTGCTTCTTTTTGTGTTGCTTGCATAGCAGGTGTTGGTGTAAGAGCTGGTTTCTGATCAAGTTTTTCTGCAACTGGACTTGTCTGATTGTCTCCTGCAGCTAATGTCTCTTTATACTCAGGAACATCATTCTTAGCCGCTTCAACCCAATTAGCTCCACCCTTGAATTCTGGAAGCTCATTCTTGTCCGCTTCAACCCAATTAACGCCGCCCTTGAACTCTGGGAGCTCATTCTTGTCCGCTTCAACCCAATTAACGCCGCCCTTGAACTCTGGAATTTCATGAACAGCTGCTTCTGCAGCATTAACGCCACCTGTAAATTCAGGAATTTCAACTACTGGTGGTTCTTGATTTCCTTTACTTGTTAGTACTTCAGGTTCTGGAGTTGGTTTTGGAGTTGGGGTTGGCTCTGGATCTGGAGTTGGTTCTGGATCTGGAGTTGGTTCTGGATCTGGGGTTGGCTTCGGATCTGGAGTTGGCTCTGGATCTGGAGTTGGTTTCGGATCTGGAGTTGGCTCTGGATCTGGGGTTGGTTTTGGATCTGGAGTTGGCTCTGGATCTGGAGTTGGTTCTGGATCTGGAGTTGGTTTTGGATCCGGAGTTGGTTCTGGATCTGGGGTTGGTTTCGGATCTGGAGTTGGTTCTGGATCTGGGGTTGGTGTTGAATCCTTCAACTGATCCAAATATTCTGCAAAGAATGTCACCATTCGATCTGTTAAGAGGTGGTTATCTGTTGCATACTTCATGCTTGCAACTACACTTGCCACTTCTTCTTGATTGCTCTTATCAGTCAATTTTTGAGCTTTAGCCAAGGCTGCTTCATATGCACTTGTGTCAAGATCTGCTTCAGCAACTTGAGGACGAGCAAAGATCAATTCTGCAGCTGATTGATATTGATTACCACCATCTCCATAAGTTCTTGTTCCAGTTAGGACAATCTTCTTAGCTTTGATAGTCTTACCAAAGTCGATATCTTTTGGTTTGTTATTATCAGCCCAATTAGTTGCATTGAAGGTATGCTCCTTACCTGTTTCATCAGTAACAACAAGAGTCACATCTCTCAAGTTACCATTTGAACCTGAACCGCGTGGAACATAACGGAAGCCTGTAATTTCAGTTGGTTCTTTCAAGACCATGGTTGCTGGTTTACCAACATCGCCTCCGCCCCATGATGTATGCCATAGACTAGACAAGTTGCCATCAAAGGCATTTTCAAGACCTTCACCAGCCTGAGCAGGAGCTGAAAGACTTGCAAAGTCATCTGCCACAAGAGCTACTTTCTTCATTACTAAAGCATCTTTAAGAGCATTGACCTTATCGATTTCTGCTTTAGCTTCTTCCAGACTAATGTCATCATCGGCTTGACTGAGGTTGAAGACTGCTTCTTTTAAAGCATCCATACTTTCTTTGGTGTAGTTAGTCATGGCTACAGTTGGAAGATAATTCTTGACAGCATTTTCTATCATCATCTTACCTGTCAAGACAATCTCTTCAATTTGAAGTTTATCCATGATGAAATCATTGTAACCACGGAAGTTAGCATTACCACCAGAATCTCCACGAGTATTACTTGCGTTACCTGTAGAGTAGATACCTACCCAAGTATCGCCAGTTTCAGCACCTGTCACAAGGAAGGTTGCACGTTTCGCTTTTTGAGAATCAGTCCATGAGTTTGGTAATTCATGCATTTCGAGGTCGCTTGCTTGGCTACCACGACGACCAGATTGGAATTCTCCCTTACCTACAACAAATGCGTAAGTATTATCTGATCCAGCTTCGTAGTCAAATGTGATACGGTAGGTCTTACCTGCTTCAAAGCGGAAGTTTTGTGGGATTGTTTGGTAAACCAAGTTACGACGGCTAACAAGACCGTTTGTCTTGAGTGACCAATTTCCTTCAATAACGTCGTCAACTTTCTTGCCATTCCAATCACGTTGTGTGTATGGACCATGTTTTTCAGACAAGTGAGTACGGTTATCTTCAACACCTTCGATTCCACCGATGACAAATGGGAAGATACCTTGTCCGACATTTTCAAAGTCTTGTTTGAAGACGCCTTTTGCAGTATCATGACCATCACCGTACATGTTTGAATCATTTTCGAAAGTACGGATTTCATCGAAGTAAGTTGCTTCATCTCCTGCTTCACGACTCAAGGTCAAGGTTACATTTGATACATCTGAACCTGTTGTGAAGAAGGCATACATGTTTTGGAAGTAACTTCTATCATTAACTGTTGCATTGTCAGTACGAGTGTTATGAGCGTATGCTTTAACATAGTTAAGAGCAAGTGACTTGTTCGTGTAGTTTGTCACTTCTTTCTCACCAGTGTTAACAGTAATGCTTGCTTTAGCATCACTACGATTATCAACACCGACATAAACTGCATATTTTGTATTTGGCTTCAAGCCAGTCAATTTTTGAGTGAGACTAACTTTTTCTTTATTGCCTTGGATGCGGAGCATTTGGTTTGCACCTTGAGATTTGACAACTGTTGCTTTAGAAGCGTCACCTTCAATCTTCCAATGGTCTAAAGATTCACTGTTAAATCCTTGGTCATAGATATGCATTCCTTCACTCCATGACATTTCAGGATTAGTTTGTTTAGAACGATAAAGAACATAAGGTTGATTTGCTAGAAGATCGAGTGTAATCTTACCATCTTTGACAGCTACTTCTTGTTCTTCAGTCTTACCTTGGTCTGTTAGTTTGTAAAGGTAAACTTTACCATTTGCCCAGTCGCTAGGAAGTGTCCAAGTTGTTGCACCTTTTTCAGTATTGAAGTAGTACATTTTTTCCTTGTCACCAGTAAGCTTGTTACCATTGGCATCCCAGTTCCAAGGAGTCAAGTAGGCTGAACCATCTTGAATGACACGATCGTTAAGTGTTACAATTCGTTCACGGTATTGTGGGCTATTGACATCATTAGATTTACGAGTAACAACTACCTTGTTGTTTTCCTCATCGACCAATTCAACCTTCATCTCAGGTGTCCACTTGTAAGTGCCACCATTGTCAGTCATGGTTACTGGTTTACCATTTTCCCATTTGCTAACAGTGAAGTGTTGGAAGTATTTAGTCATAACATCGTGGGCAAACAAGTTGGTTACATAACCATTGTAGTCACTACGACCTTGCCAGCCTTCGAAGTCTTTCATGCTATATCCACCTAGAAGTGGGTAGTTAGCCGCACCTCCATAGCTTCTGTAATCACCAACCCAAGCATCTTTTTGGTGGTTACGGATAAAGCGAGTAATGGCACTGTTAATACCTTTATTGGTATAGCCACCATAAGTCAAGTCTGCAGCCCAGTGATGGAAGGTAGAGTCATACTCACCACCATGGCCCCACTCAATTGCAAAACGCCAACCCTGTTGGTTGATTTCTTTTGCAAGAACGTGAGTTGCCCAAGCACCGTTGTCTCCTGATTGACCGTTACCCCAAACGTCGACATAGATGAAGTCTAGGCCTTCACCCAACTCTTTCTTCAACTCTTCCCAACGCGCTATACGTCCATGAGCCAAATCATAGGCTGCATCAATATTGATACCTTGGTCAAGCCAGTTCCAACCATAGCTATAGCTACCGTCAGCATTTTTACGAAGGATATTTTCATTGAAGTATTTTGATTCAGGATAGGTTTCTGAAGCGTTAACGTGGATACCTAGGTGGGCACCATATTTCTTAGCTTTTTCAATAAGAGCTTTAAAGTCTTCCGTACCACCGATACGTTTACCGATATCCGCGTAGTTTAAGTGACCTGAGTCATGTCCTTCACTACCGTAACCTTTAAGGAGGACACCTTGCCCAAGACCATCTGTATGGAGGTTAATCTTCTTGATACCATCCAAGGTCATCAGGAATGGGTTCTGTGCTTGTGAACCAAAGTTCATAGCGATACGGTATGCAGTGATATTTTTTACTTTTTCCCAACCTTGAGGGTTGTTCATGATGCTACGGTATGCAATCGCACCATCTTGCCAGTCTACTTTATTATCAGCATTGGCATCTTCTGTGATGACAACTTTAGCACTTGGAAGTTCCTTAGTATATGCTGGGAAGACAATACCATTGTGTGCTTTTTCCCATTGCCATTCAGAACTATGGATTTCAACGTAGTTAGCATTACCAATAGTGTTCTTGTAGGCTGTCAAACGTGTCCAGTCATAAGAACCACCACCGTAACTGTTTTGTGAGTTGCTCCATACACCAGCAGCAAGTTTATCTGTTGAAACAAATCCATACATGTAACCTTTGGCCAATTCTTTCATTGGATTGGTTACTTCGATATGGTCGTCACCACTTACGTGAGTATTGTTTGACATGGTTGCCCCATCAAACTTAGCTCCAGGTTGGTCACTTGAAACAGATACCAAGGCATTGCCTAAGAAGCTGATAGAAGAAAGTAATTTACGTTCATCATCAATCTTCTGTCCTGGTGTTACTTGGTTATGGTTGACAATCTTAGTCACATCAAAGTGAAGTTGATTGCCCACTACTTGTAAACGAACAGTCATATCTGCATTAATGAGATTTTCCTCATCACGGAGTTTCATTTCATACTCAGCAGTTGTTGCATTTACTTTTTTATAGGTAACTTCAGGAGTTACGGCATGCTTATTGATAACAACTTGATTAATTGGTTGAAGTTGACCTGGAAGCTTGTTGCCATTAAGGACATATTCTTTAATACGAGGGAAGGCTTGGTCAATGACTGCTTTCAAAACAGTAGACTCAATTGTATCGTATTTCACATTACGATCATCAACTTCATCGCCTTTTTCTTTTTCAGCAACTTCTTTGTCTGCTTTAACGCCTTCTTGGTCATCTGTTTTAATGTTTACAATTGTTCTTTCGCTACTATTGTATGTTCCAGCTTTAAGAACAATCTTCTTCTCATCTTTTAATTTGTCATTAACTGCAGAAGGTAAGGTAAGAGTATCGAATAACTTGACATCATTGTTGGTTGCGTTCAGTTGTCCGTCCGATTTGAGACTGATCGTCAAATGGTTAACAGAACCATTTACTGGTGCTGCGACACGTTCGCCTTGATACCAAAGTCCGCTACCATTTGTCTTGTATTCCCAGAACCATCCGCCTTGGTCATACCCTACAAAAACGTTATTATCTGTGTCTTTAAATTTCATGAAGACACCAAAGCGAGACTTGCCTGTTTCAGACTCTTCTTTGAAGGTCAAATCAACTGTAGCATTCCCATTAGCGTCAACTGTCAAACCTTCTTTTTCAAACAAGGCTGGATTTTTGCCGTTATCATTTTGAGCTGTTGAAGCTAGTTGATTGTATCGAACACCTTTTTCTTCACGAATTGCTACTGTTCCTTGTTGTTCCTTCTTATCAACAGTTTTCCATTCTGGTTTAACTTCTTTTGTTTCAGCCGGTTTGTTTTCCGCTGGTTTGTTCTCAGCTGGTTTGTTCTCAGCTGGTTTGTTTTCTGCCGGCTTATTGTCAGCTGGTTTTTCTTCTTGAGGTTTATCCTCTTTTGGTTTTTCTTCTTTATCTTCAACTTGTTTATCAAGTGCATCTAGACCAGCTGGTTTAGTTGTTTCAATACCTTTGATATAGTTTTGAATCCACTCTAACTGTGCAGGTGAGAAGAGGATACCACCACTACGTTTACCAGATACACCATTTTGGTGAATACCAATTAATTTCCCATTTTCATCGAAGATTCCGCCACCACTGGCACCAGGTTCACTTCCTTGGTAGCTAATTCCACGAACGCCTTCGCCATGATTGTTAATAGCTTCGACAGTGGTATTAAGGATTGGATCGAGCTTTCCTTTTGGATAACCAAAGACGTGTACCTTATCTCCTACCTTAATGGTAGATGGTTTATCTAAAACTTCAACTGGAGCATTTGCAAGAGGTTTGCGAAGTTTGACAATGGCTAAGTCATTCTTATAACCTTTTAGGAAGCCTTCACGATCCCAGTGTTTTACATCATTTTTACTAAACTTAACGTCTGGTGCACCTTCATAAGAAACTGTATATACATCTTTATCGCTTTCGATATTGTCTGCTACCTTACGATTGTTGCCATCCGGAACATCCTTGATAAAGTTATGAGATACTGATAAAACAAGATTTTCTCCGATAACAATCCCACTACCAGTCCCAGCATCGCTCTTAATTTCAACAGTCGCACCGTAATTCAATTCACCGTTTTTTGTTTTAGCGACATCTTCTGGAACTAAACTTTTATCTTCTTTTGCTAAATCATCTTTTGAAGCAGAATGTCCACTATCTTCAGCCTTATCCAACTTTTCGCGTAGATCTTTAGGGAGTTCACTTTCGGTTGTTTCAGTTGCAGATGGTACTACTGCTTCTTTTTCTTTCGCAAGTATTTCTTCTTCAGTCTTTGGTCCTTCGGTAACTTCTGGAGAACCTTGGTCCTCTCCAGGTTTCGGCGCTTCAAAGTCATGCCCATTATCATCTTTTGCATTTGCTAGGGCTGCTGCTAAATCAGCTGGCATATTTGCGGTAGAACCAGTCTGTGCTGTATCAGCTAAAACGGTACTTGTTCCGAAGAATGTAGCACCAATGATAACAGAAGCAACACCTAATGAAAATTTCCGAATACTATATTTACAACGTTTTTCAAATAACCTTTTATCCATTATTTTTTATTCCTTCCTGCTTAAAAAGTAAGCGTTTGCAATTTATTTTAAAAAAATAACTCCCTTCATTTTTTTCGCTTATTTTTTAAACATATAAATATTTCTTATGCCATTTTAATATATCAAAAACTAGTTTAAAAATCAATACTATATTAGTTAAAATTAGTAAAAGTAAAATCTTATTTTCGGACCAACCTGAAAGTTTTTTTACTACAAGAACACCTATAATCATAGGCATAAAAAAAGAAATCACCTTCGAAAAATTAGAGTAGATTTTCCCGATTTTAGAAAGGTAATTTCTTGAATTTTTATTCTATTTTCAAACAATTTATTGTTGCAATACTTTTCGAGGTTTTGTTCCTTCAGCAGGTCCAATAACACCTGCTAACTCTAACTCTTCCATCAATCGAGTTGCACGGTTAAATCCAACTGAAAGACGGCGTTGAATCATGGATGCACTTGCTTTTTGTGTCTCGATGACAAGAGCTTTTGCTTCTTCAAAGAGAGGATCTCCAGCATCATCGCTAGAACCAAAATCACCTTCTGTCTCAGATACTTCTCCCGGATCAAAGCTTTCATCATAATCAGCATCAGCTTGAGCCTTGATGAAGTTTACGATACGTTCAACATCATCATCTGAAATAAAGGAACCTTGGAGACGAACAGGATGGTTTTCATCAATTGGCTTAAAGAGCATATCGCCTCGGCCGAGTAATTTCTCAGCACCATTTTCATCCAATATCGTACGTGAATCTGTTCCCGAAGAAACTGCAAAAGCCACACGAGACGGCACATTTGCCTTAATCAAACCAGAGATAACATCAACCGAAGGACGCTGAGTTGCAAGGATCATATGAATACCAGCCGCACGCGCCTTCTGTCCGAGACGGATAATAGCATCTTCTACTTCCTTGCTGGCAACCATCATGAGGTCAGCCAACTCATCCACAATTACGACGATTAAAGGTAGAGGTACTTGTTTGTATTCGGACTGAGCATTAAATTCCTCAACCTTAGCATTAAAACCAGCAATATTTCGAACTCCAATTTTGGCGAAAAGCTCATAGCGATTTTCCATCTCATCAACGACTTTTTGAAGGGCCTTGCTGGCCTTACGAGGATTGGTCACAACTGGAATCAAGAGATGAGGGATATCGTTGTAAACTGAAAGCTCAACCATTTTAGGATCAACCATCATAAATTTGACTTGATCTGGACGAGCCTTCATGAGAATGCTAGCGATAATACCATTAACTGCAACAGATTTACCAGAACCCGTAGAACCGGCAACTAGCAAGTGAGGCATTTTAGCCAAATCAAAACTACGAGCCGTACCATTGACTGCTTTCCCAAGAGGAATTTCTAAAAGATTTTCAGGTTTTGTTTGAGATTGTTCCCAAAGCTCACGGAAGGATACAGTTGCAATTTCCGAGTTAGGAACTTCGATACCTACCAAGGATTTCCCAGGAATCGGTGCTTCGATACGGACATCCTTAGCAGCCAAGGCCAAAGCTAAATCGTCTGCTAGGTTTGAAATACGGTTGACACGGACACCAACTGCAGGTTTAACCTCATACTTGGTCACCGACGGACCAATTTCAGCACGCTCAACTGTTACCTTAATACCAAAACTTGCGAAGGTCTCTTCCAAAATTTTGATATTTTCTCGAACAATTTTCTTTTCTTTTGACTGATCTTTTGGTTTATCTGGCGCAAAGAGTTGCAAGCTTGGGAGCTTATACTCCAATGCCTTTTTAGCAGAAAAATCTACTTCTACCTCTTCGTCATCATCATCTTCTTCAGAGAAAACTTCTTCCTCTGGATAGTCTCCTTCTTCAGGGTAATCAAAATCAGCTTGCGGGAGAATAATCTCAGGTTCTACCCATTCCTCCTCTGGAAGTGGAGGAAATTCTTGCAGTGGTTGGTCTGATAAGATTTCTCCAGTTTCCATATCTACAGGCTGCATGTCAAGCAAAGCCTGCTCTTCTCTTTCTTTTTCAAGTCTTGCTTGCTCTTCTGCTTCTCTTCGTGCCTTTTCTTCCTCACGCTTGATAAAGCGCTCTTGTTTTTTCTGTTCACGGCGCTCCATCCAGATAGCAAATCGAGCTGAAAGAAAATCAGCAATATCATAGATAGACCATGGACTCATTAAAAGAGCTCCGATTAGGATTAAGATTGCCCCTATGAAATAGGTACCGATATTTGAGAACAAAAAGGCTACCGGAATATAGAGACCTACCCCTAACAAGCCTCCTCCTGCAAAACTTGTTACTTGAAAACTAGTTAAATCTTTAAAGATTTGTCCAATCGTTCCTTGAAAAACAGCATTTGCCATGCTAAGCTTCCAGACAAGATAAGCTTGAAAGATGAGGAGCAAGCCTGCAAAAATAAAGAAGAAACCTGCTAACAAGCCTTCTTGTTTATGAATCCACTTAAATAAAAATAGATAGATTAGGAGAGAGAAAATAGCTAGATAAGCTAAACTTCCCACGAGTAAGCGAATCAGGTTATAAACAGTGATTCCGACAGCTCCCCATTTGAGAGCTGCAAAAATTAAACAGATAGCCAAAGCTAAAGAAATCAGCATTCGTTGAATCGCTTGTTTTCTTTCCAATTCTGCTTTAGACGGTCTTCGTCTTGTTTTAGTTGTATTCTTGTTTGCCATGCTTCTATTATATCATATTTCATGAACTTTTCGAGAGGTTAAAAAAATGACTGCCCACTTTCGTGTTCAGTCATTTGAATGTGTTTGTGATTATTTTTCTAATGGTTTACGAAGGTAACCGTAAACTACACCACTGACAATTGCTCCTACCAAGACAAAGACAAGGTAAAGAAGAGCATTTGAAGTAAGGGCGATAACGAAGATTCCTCCGTGAGGAGCCATGAGTTTGATATTTGCAAGACCAACGAGTCCACCTGCTACCGCTGAACCAAGGATGAAGCTTGGGATAGCACGAGCTGGGTCTGCTGCACCAAATGGAATCGCACCTTCAGTGATGAATGACAAGCCCATAACGATGTTCGTCAAACCAGAGTTACGTTCTTCTTTGGTAAATTTATTCTTGAAGAGAAGTGTTGCCACAAAGATTGCAAGCGGTGGAACCATTCCTCCAGCCATAACTGCTGCCATGGCTACTGAACCACCTGTTGCCACTGTTGCTGCAAGAGTACCAGTACCAAAGACGTAGGCTGCTTTATTGACAGGTCCACCCATATCGACAGCCATCATTCCTCCAAGAACGACTCCAAGAAGGACAGCTGATCCACCTTCAAGACCACCAAGGAAGTTGTTCATACCAGTGTTGATTGCGGCCATTGGGATATTAACAGCTAGCATGACAAAGCCTGTCAAGATTGTTCCAAAAAGTGGCAAAATAAGGATTGATTTAGCACCTTCAAGTGAGCGAGGAACCTTCACGTATTTCTTAACCAAGAGCACCAAGGCACCTGCGATAAATCCACCTACGAGGGCTCCAAGAAAACCTGATGATACCCCTGCAAGGGCTGAAGTTGCTTCGCCACCTTGTGCGTAAGGGATTTTACCAAAGGCATAACCTTCTTTAGCGATAGCACCAGCTACGAAACCGGCTACCAAACCTGGTTTTTCAGCGATTGAGTAAGCAACATATCCAGCAAATACTGGAAGCATCAAACCGAAGGCTGAACCACCAATTTTCATGAACATGGAAGCTAGCTCATGGTAGGAACCGAGATTGCCAAGACTATCCTGTGGCACACCCAAAGCACCATCAATCAAGAAAGCAAGTGCAATCATGATACCTCCACCGATAACGAATGGCAACATTTGTGATACACCACTCATCAAGTGTTTGTAGAAGGCACCACCTAGACTTTGTTTTTCATTAGATGCTGTTGAAGCTTGCGCTCCATTAGCAGCACGATAGACTTCAGCATTACCAGAAAGAGCCAAGTTGATCAACTCTTCTGTCTTACGAATACCATCTGCAACCGGACGGTTCACCAATGGTTTACCATCAAAACGATCCATCTCAACTGCTTTATCTGCAGCGATGATAACAGCTTTGGCATTGCGGATATCTTCTGCTGTCAATTTGTTGCCAACACCACTTGCACCGTTGGTTTCAACCTTGATACCAACACCCATTTCCGCAGCCACTTTTTGAAGAGCTTCTTGGGCCATGTATGTGTGGGCAATTCCTGTTGTACAAGCTGTAACTGCTACGATAAAGTCACCAGATTCATTTGCAAGAGCTTGAACTGGTTCTTGAGGTTTTTCTGATGCTTGGTCAAAGAGTTCAATGACTTGATCAGCTGATGTTACTTGACGAAGTTTATCAGCAAATCCGTCTTTCATCAAATATTGTGACAATTCTGCCAAGGCAGCCAAGTGAGTATCATTGGCACCTTCTGGAGCAGCAATCATAAAGAAGAGGTCAGTTGCTTGTCCGTCTAAACTTTCGTAATCAACACCCTTGTTCGACTTAGCAAAGAGAACAGTAGCTTCCTTTACAGCAGCATTTTTGCTGTGTGGCATAGCGATACCGTCGCCCAAGCCTGTAGAAGTCAAAGCTTCACGCGCTAAGATTCCTTCTTTAAAGGTTTCAAAATCTGTCACGTATCCGTGTTCAACCAAGCTATGAATCATTTCTTCGATAGCTGCTGTTTTTTCAGTTGCTTGCAAATCAAGCAACATGACATCTTTTCTCAATAAATCTTGAATTTTCATCTTTTTTCTACCTCAACTTTTTCATAAGTTTCTTTAATAAATGCTGCAGTTGCTAAATCATCTGAAAATGTAGTTGCTGTTCCACAAGCCACTCCCCATTTAAAGGCTTCCACTGCGTCTTTTGATTTTACAAACTCACCGGTAAATCCAGCAACCATAGAGTCACCAGCCCCAACTGAGTTTTTAACTGTTCCCTTGATCGGTTTAGCAAAGTATGCTCCATCTGATGTTACCAGAAGGGCACCATCACCAGCCATAGAGATAATCACGTTTTGAGCACCCTTAGCCAGTAATTCTCGAGCGTATTTTTCTATTTCATCAAGGCTTTCAAGCTTGACTCCAAAGATAGCTCCCAGTTCATGATTATTTGGTTTGACCAAAAGTGGTTGATAATCCAAACTATCAATCAAGGTCTGACCTTCAAAGTCACAGACTACTTGTGCGCCTGTCTGACGGGTCAAGGCAATCAAATCCTTATAGATGACATTGCCTAAGTTTTTAGCACTTGATCCAGCAAATACTACTGTATCTTCTGCTGTGAGATTTGAAAGAATGGCTTTTAACTCTTCAAGTTGTTCGGGCTCAACATTAGGACCTGTCCCATTGATTTCAGTTTCTTGGTCTGCTTTGATCTTGACATTGATACGCGTATCTTCTGCCACTTGGACAAATTGCGTTTCAATTTGTTCTTCAGCTAAAGTATCTGTGATAAATTTTCCAGTAAAGCCTCCGATGAAACCTGTCGCTGTATTTGGAATATCCAAACGCTTCAAGACACGGCTAACATTGATACCTTTACCGCCAGCAAACTTATCATCACTATCCATACGATTAACACTACCAACTTCCACTTTGTCCAAACGGACAATGTAGTCTATAGATGGATTGAGTGTGACTGTATAAATCATACTTCTATTACCTCCGTTTTCTCTTTGATAGCTGGCAAGAGCTCGTGACCCTTGCTTGTAATGACAATAGCACGTTTTATAGGAGCTACCTTAGCAAAACAAGACTGACCAATCTTGGATGAATCTGCTAGAACATATGTCTGTTTAGCATTTTCTAAGATAGCACGCTTGACGGCGCCCTCCTCCATATCTGGAGTTGTAAAGTAACCTTCATCTACACCATTCATTCCAATAAAGGCACGATCAAAGTGCAGTTGGTTAATCTGATTGAGAGCTACTCCTCCGATACTGGCATCTGTTGTCATTTTAACTCCACCACCGATAATGACTGTTGGGATTTGCTTATCCACTAATTGAACCGCATGGTGAATGGAATTGGTTACCACTGTAATGTCTTTTCGCTCCAATTCTTTAACGAGAAAGGCTGTCGTACTTCCTGCATCCACAAAGATAACATCTTTTTCTTTGATGAGAGAAGCTGCTTTTTGAGCAATCAACTTTTTCTCTTGAAGGTTTTTGACAGATTTTTCTTGAATGGTTTCTTCTTCTTGCAAGGAGTGAGGCAACTCTGCTCCTCCATGCACTCGACGAAGTTTATTTTCAGACTCCAATTCATCTAAATCACGTCTAACTGTTGATTCTGAAGTATCTAGCAAGCCTACCAATTTCTCTAGAGAGACGATTTTATGCTTACTCAATTCTTCTAAAATCAACTTTTTTCTCTCGCTTTTTAGCACGAACCCACCTCCTGTTAACGATTACATTATTCATTCTATCATAAAAAATATCAAAGTCAAGCATTTTTTGTCAATTTCTTTCATTTTCTATCACTGGATCCTCAACTTTAAATAAATTTGCAAGAAAGAAGGCTTTATGGTAGACTAGGTTAGTAAACAATGGAAGATTACTCAAGAGGCTTAAGAGGCCGTGTTGGAAACGCGGTAGGCGTGTTAAAGCGTGCGTGGGTTCGAATCCCATGTCTTCCGTTTAGTTTCAAAAAAGATACCCAAGAAATCTTGGGTATCTTTTTTCTTATATACTTGTTTTATAACTCGGGTGAATTTCTTAGAAAATATCAAATAACAATTTCACATTGAGAATTGTTAAGATAATGGAAACAATATAACCAAGGATGGTATTCCATTTAGCATTGGTAAATTCGCCCATCAGTGATTTCTTAGAAGTTAGATAAATCAAAGGGAAGATTGAAAATGGAAGAGCGATTGAAAGAAAGACCTGCGAATAAACCAATAACTGATCCAAGGTTTTTTCCTGATGACCAAACACAACCGCTACAATCATGACAGGCAACAAGGCAAAGAGACGAGTTGCCAAACGAATGAACCATTGAGGCAATCTCATATGCAAGAAACCTTCCATAACGATTTGTCCAGTCAAGGTACCCGTAATTGTCGAATTCTGACCACTGGCTAATAAAGCCAAGGCAAACAAGGTTGATAAGGTTGAGCTAGCTATAGCTCCTGCAATAGTAGAATCCTGCAAGGCATTATACATTTGAGAGAAGGCAGAAATCTCGGATGCATGGCCGAAAAAGAGAGCCGCCCCGAGAATTAATAGAAGGGAGTTAACGATAAAGGCCAAGGACAGTTGAAGATTTGAATCCCAGGTCATAAAGCGCACGGCTTTTCGAACATCATTCTTGTCCTTGTGATTGATTTTCCGAGTTTGAGACAAGGAAGAATGCAAATAGAGGTTATGGGGCATCACTGTCGCACCCACGATACCTAACGCCAAGGTTAATTGACTTTCATGCCCTGGCAAAGGACTTTCAAATAAGGTTGCATTCGGTAGATAACCCTCAACGATTCCTTGGAAGCTTGGATGTGACAAAGCTACCAGATAAGTAAAGATTGCTAAAATCGTTAAAATCAGTGTTGTCACAATAGCTTCAATCTTCTTAAAGCCAAATTTCATCAAAAGCAATAAGAGAAAGACATCTAGAACCGTCAAAAGGATGGCTATCATAATCGGAATCTTAAAGAGAAGATTGAGAGCAATCGCTGAACCTAGAACTTCTGCCAGATCTGTCGCCATCAAGGCTAATTCTAAAATCACCCATAGACTATAACGAAGCCATTTAGGTGAATGATGAGCCGTTGCTTGAGCCAGGTCCATCTGGGTTACAATACCAAGCTTTCCTGCCATCTGCTGAAGTTGCATGGCAATGAGAGATGAAATCAAGATAACAAACAAGAGACTATACTTATAGGAAGCACCACCGACTACACTGGTAATCCAGTTTCCTGGATCCATATAACCAACTGCGACAAGAGCACCCGGACCTAAAAAGGCCTTTATATTTTGCCAGAAATGATTGTTATTTGGAGTATCGATAGATTGATTAATCTCAGAGAGTGACATTTTTTTATGAGAAGACATAGATACTTACCTCTTTCTAAACCTACTTTTTCATTATTTTCTATTAGAGAAAAATAAGATTGACTTTAAACTATTAAAACAATGAAAACTATATGAAAAACATTTAGTTTTTTCATTATTTTTCTTAAGGCACCTTAATATTTTTCTTAAGGCACCTTAATATTTTTCTTAAGGCACCTTAATTATAACACAAAAAATGAAAACTATATGAAAAACATTTAGTTTTTTCATTATTTTTCTTAAGGCACCTTAATTATAACAGAAAATATGATAAAAACTTAAGAAAATTCAGGACTTGATTTAATATTTAGGATACAACAAAATGTTGTATTCTTTTTTTGCAAAAGAATACCAAAGAATAAAATAAAAAACGTTGTAAAAACAACGTTTTAGAAAGATTTACAAAACAATGTAAATTATCAATGGAGCCGGTGGGAGTCGAACCCACGTCCAAACACCTGCTAACATATTTGTCTACAACCATAGGTTATGTATTGTTTTAACAGTCCCTCGACACATAACTCAAGCCTAGGAACTGCGAGTCTATAAATCTCTTACCAAACTGCTAGACAAAGCTTGATCGTATCTCGCTAATAATAAGACCTGTCATCAGACACGAGCAATCCGAATCGGGTCACGCCTGCTGGTTTTTAGGCAGCTAGAGCGTAAGAAGTATTATTTTTTGCAGTTATATTTAACTGAGCGTTTACGTCGCCACACGGGTTGCAAAATATGCCTCATAATGCCTGTCGAATCCGTAACGACCCCAAAAGACTATAAAGATATTATACCTTATCTAGGTTAAAAAAGCAAAAATGCAAGTAGATGTCTAGAAAAGTCTAGTTTTCAAGGTTTCTGATAGAGCCTGATAGCCAGAAACGCTAAGGTGAAGCCCATCTGTTGTATGGTCTGATTTGAGTTGCCCTTCCTGATCTAGTAGATTCTCAAAGACAGATACATATTCTACCTGCATGTATGCAGAAGCTAGCTCTTGATAGGCTTGGTTCCAGGCCTTGATTTTCTCATTTGTGCGAATATAAACTGTCTGTTTGTATTCTTCCCCTTGATGAACTGGCAGAATAGAAACTAGCTTAATCTGTGACAGCGGATAGTCACGAGAAATACTTTGAATTACACTTTCAAGATTCTTTAATGCTTGACTCATTGGAACATCTTTCCCGATGTCATTGGTCCCAATCAAAAGCACAATTTGATCCACTGCATCACCATAGAGGTGGGCATCAAGGTTATCTAGTAAAAGTCCAGTTTGATAGCCTCGAATACCTCGGTTTACAATGGTCTTTGTTGTCCCTAGTAATTCTTGCAAGGGATAATACTCAACAATAGAATCTCCAATAAAGATGATATCTGGTTCAATTACAGAAATCTGGTTGAGTTCACGATACTTGGTTTGGATTTTCTCCTGCTCTTTTAAGAGCCAATTTTCTAATAGCTGTACTGCCAAGTTATTCTCCTCTTTCTAGCCAGTTCTCTAAAACTTTGTAAACACCCGCCTGACTGTTGGCTGGAGCTACTTTTGTCGCAACTCTCTTAACAGCCTCTTCTGCATTTTCCATAGCGTATGAAATTCCTGCCAACTCTAACATTTCAATGTCATTTTCACTATCACCGAAGGCCATGATTTGTTCAGGTTTTAAGTTCCAACGTTTGAGTAATTCTACTAGCCCCCACGCTTTATGAATCCCATCTTGTAAGATATCAATACAGCCATAACCGCTGGAAACAGCTCGCACATGCCCATCAAATAGGTCATTAATTTCCTGTAAAACCGAATCCAATCGCTCTTCACCAACTACCATGCTCATCTTGAGAACACCACCGAAGAGATTAGAGTCAAATTCATCGACAAAGTTCATTCGTTGATAGAGCTTCTCAATCATCTCTGGAGTCATAAATTTATCAAGTTCTGTAAAAACAGTACCTTTCTTTACAAAACCACCATTCATCGCAGTTACGACAAACTGATCCTGACATTCTCTACCTTTAAAATGAGCTAAAGCCCTATCAACCATGGCATCATCCCAAGTTTGTGCTTGAATCAATTCATTATTTTCGAATATCCGAGCACCATTAGCAACTACCAGAACGACTCTTTCTGCTAGATGTCCCAGTAATTGTCGCATACGATGAACTTCATTTCCAGTCGCAATGACAAACCGAACGCCACGGTGGTCCAGCTTATCTAAAATTTTCTCTAAGCGAGGAAGGTCTAGTTGACCTCTTGGATCTAACAAAGTACCATCCATATCCGTTGCTACTATCTTAATTTCCATTTTGTCTCCTTGAGATTCGAATCACTACCACTTCAAACCTACATGTTCATTCATTTCTTTATAGGCTGTATCAATCCGTTCCTTGGTAGCCTCGTCTAACTGACTACGGTATTTCCCACCCTCAATAAAGTCTTCCAGGATATAAGTTTGGTAAAGATAGAGTGGGTATCCTTCTGGAGAATAGCCTCCCTTTGGAGTCCTACTCACCCAGCTTGGATGGGCTTGGGCAGTTTCGATAGTCGTTTTACCGGATTTCTTCTTAATGGTCACATCCATGAGAACTCCACGTTCCGTCCACTTGGCATTTTCAACATCCTGCATGGTTTCAATCCGTTGATTTGAGATGAAATTCCCCATAGAGTAAATGATAAGCTTTTTATCACCTTCTTTTTCAACCGTTTCAGCTGGTTCAACAACGTGAGGATGACCACCAAAGATAATATCAGCACCCCAATCAATCATTTTATGGTAAAGTTTCTTTTGCTCCTCAGTCGGCTCAATTTGATACTCAACTCCCATCTGAGGCATGATAATTGTAATATCTGCCTCTTTCTCTGCTCGCTCAATTTCAGCCTTCATTTTATCTTCATCTAAGTCTGAAAGATAGCGATTATAATCCTCTTGAGAAATGCTTTGTTCAATTCCGTTAAAACCATAGGAATAAGCTAAAAGGGCAACTTTAATCCCATTGACTTCCTTGATGACAATAGGTGCTTTATCTCGTGGTTCATGAGTGTAGACTCCGATTGGTGTCATTCCAGCTTTTTCAATCGCATCTGCGGTTGAAACTACTCCCTCAATTTGAGAATCCAAGATATGATTATGAGCCAAGTCTAGCACTTGATAGCCTGCATCTTTTATAGCGTCCATGACTTCACCAGGTGCATTAAATAAGGGGTAACCTGCAAGATAGTGATCTTTATTTACAGTTCCTTCAAAATCACCAATGACCAAGTCAGCTTGCTTAAGCCAAGGCTTTACGTATTCAAAGTTTTCATGAAAATCGTAGGTACCGTCTGCCTTTTTTGCTGAAATGTAGATGATGTCATGGTAAAGCAAATCACCATTTGCCATGATGCGAGCACTTGTTTCCTGTTCCGTTACAGTAGTTTTCTCCTTAGAATCAGCACTCTGACTCACTGTAGTTACACTACTATTCACTAATGGAACTCCCTTAATTCCTTGAGCTAATAAAGTCAAAGCCATCGAAATCGCAACAACAATCAACAACACAACAACAAAGGTTTTATTACTCCATTGGCGATAGTTTCTAAAAAAACGAATAAATTTTCTGACAAGTCCTAAGACAGGATCTTTTTGATTTCTACTACTGCGTTTTTCCATCTTTTCTCTCCTTGCTTTTTAATGCAAGTCTCCTTACTTTATTATACCACAGACAAATTGGTATTTCCTTTTATTAGCAACTTCTGTGACTTTCTTTCTCAACTATTTTGTGTTATCATGGAATTGTAATGGAAGGAAGGAGAGAAGATGTCTGCTATAGAACGTATTACAAAAGCTTCACATTTAATCGATATGAAAGATATTATCCGCGAGGGCAATCCAACCCTACGTGCAGTTGCCGAGGAAGTCAGTTTCCCATTGAGCAATCAAGATATCATCCTTGGTGAGAAAATGATGCAATTTTTGAAACA